>CAVOLB010000151.1:0-18567 GCA_963696655.1 uncultured Alphaproteobacteria bacterium | reverse complement strand
CCAAGGCCGCAAGCCATGTGGCAATCCGATCTCAGCCTGATCGGCACCAAATACCGCCTGCCGCCCTTGAACGCCGCGGCCGTCGATCGGCGACGGCTGCATGCATTGCTGGCGCGCGCCGAGGGCAGCCGGCTCACGACCATTGCGGCACCGGCGGGCTTCGGCAAGACCACGCTTCTGCTGCAATGGGCCCGGCGCCTGGAGACCGAGGCGGTTCCGGTCGCCTGGCTCTCGCTTGACGAAGATGACGACGAGGTCGGCCGCTTTCTCTGCTACCTGATCGCCGCGATCCAGGCGGCCCAGCCGCGCCTCGGCAAGGGGGCGGTGTCGCTGCTGCGTTCGAGCCCGAACCTGCCGGTGGCGCCGGCGCTCGCGAGCCTGGTCAACGACCTGTCGCGTATCGAGGGCCGGTTCACCGTCATGCTCGACGATGTCCACTGGCTGACCCAGCCGGCCCTGCTGCAGGCCCTCGAGAGCCTCCTCACCTATGCCCCGGCCTCGGTGCATTTCGTCCTGGCCGGCCGCGGCGCCCTGCCGCTGGCGGCGGCGCGGCTCAAGGTCCGCGGACAGGTGACCGAGCTGGATGAAGCCGATCTGCGCTTCGATCTCGACGAGACGCAGGAGTTCCTCAACACGCAGCGCGCGCTCGCCCTCTCCTCGGCCGATCTCGTGGTGCTGCAGCACCGTACCGAAGGCTGGGCCGCGGGCCTGCAACTGGCCTCGCTGTCGCTGGAACGCCGGGTCGAGCGCAGCGCCTTCATCGACAGCTTCTCCGGCACCGACCGCGACATCGCGGACTTTCTGGCGAGCGACGTTTTCACCCGCCAACCCCGGGCGCTGCAGGATTTCATGCTGCGCACGGCGTTCCTCAAACGCATGAATGCGGACCTGGCGGGCGCGCTCGCCGACCTGACGCCGTCCGAGGCGGCCGACATGCTCAAGCGCATCGAGCGCGCCGGGCTCTTCCTGGTGCCGCTCGACAGCGAGGAGCGCTGGTTCCGTTATCATCATCTCTTCAGCGATTTCCTGCGCCATCAGATGATGCGCCGGCAGCCCGAGGCGATTCCGGAACTGCATCTCAGGGCCGCCGCCTGGCTCGAGGCCGCCGGCGAAACCGCCGACGCTATCCATCACCTGCTGGCCGCGGATGCGGGCGAGGCGGCGGCCGACAAGGTCGAGGCCTGCGCCATGGATCTGATCCGTCAGAGCCATATGCTGCGCCTCAATGACTGGCTGCGGCGCCTGCCCGAAGCTCTGGTGCAGCGCCGCCCGCGCCTGTTGCTGAGCCTTGTCTGGCTGCAATTCCAGTTCAACCGGCCGATCGAGGCGGCGCGGGCCCTGCGCCTGGCGCGCCAAGCCATCGCTCATTCCGCGCCCGACGAAGCGCAGCGACTGCAGTGGCAGAGCGAGTTGCGGGTGCTGATGTGCGGCGTGGTCAGCGCCAGCGATCGTTCCGCCCGCGCCCGCGCCCTGGCCCGGCGCTGGATTCCGGATCTGCCGGAGGACCAGCCCTTCCTGAGCGGTGCGCTCAAGAACATCCTGGCCTATTGCGAATATTCGCTCGGCAATCTCGCCGCCGCGCGCGAGGCCTGTCATGCGGCACGACGCAGCCATGTCCGCTCGCAATCGCTCCTGGGTCTGGTTTATGCCGACCTCATCCTGGGATTGACCGAGAAGGCGGCGGGCGACCTCAAGGAAGCGGGCGGCCTCTTCACCCGCGCCCGAAGCATCGCCGACGAATCGCTCGGGGCCGGCTCCTATGCCGCGGCCCTGGTGGGCGTGTTCCAGGGCGAGCTGCATTACGAATGGAACAATCTCGAGGTCGCCGCGCGCTCGCTCGACGAGTATCGCGACATCGTCGAGGAAAGCGCGCTCATGGCGCATGAGACCGTGGCGGCCGTGCTGGGCGCCCGGCTCGAGGCGGCGCAAGGCCGCATCGATGCCGCGCTGGCCAGTCTCGATCGCGGCGAGCGCCGTCACGGCACGCGGGTGCACCACACGCGGCTGGGCGCCGGTCTGCTCCATGAGCGGGTGCGGCTGCTGCTGAGCCGCGACGACCGCATGGGGGCGAGGCTCGCGATCCAGAATTTCGGTATCGATGCCGATACGGGCCAGTTTTCCCGACCGGTGGCCCCCGTGCCCTCCTCGGATCTGGAGCGGCTCGCCTTGGCGCGGCTCTGGATCGCCGAAGGCCGGTCGGCCGCCGCTGTCGCCACGCTGGACTCGCTCGCGGCACGCTTGGCGCAGCAGGGCCGGGGCCGGCGGCTGCTGCAGGTCCGGCTGCTGTCGGCGATCGCGGGCCTCAAGGCCGGCAGCAACGACGCCGCCGAGCGCGCGCTGCTGGCCTCCATCGTCGAAGCCCGCCGGCAGAATCTGCTGCGCAGCCTTCTCGACGAAGGCGCGCCCGTGGCCGAGCTGGTCGAGCGGTTGCGGCGACGCTGCGCCGGCCGGGCGGCGGCCGATCTGATCGGCAGCGAGCTTGAACCGGTGCGGCGCTATCTCGACCGGTTGGCGTCCGCCTTCGGCTCGCAGCGGCTGGGCCCGGCCCGGGCCCGGCCCGATCATCCCGCCCTCCATCTCAGCCAGCGCGAGCTCGAGGTGGTGAAGCTGCTCTGCAACGGCTTCAGCAACCATCAGCTTTCGCGCCAACTCGCGATCTCGCCCGACACGGTGAAATGGCACCTCAAGAATATTTTCGGGAAGCTCGGCGTCGACAACCGGTCGCAGGCCATTGTGGCCGCCGAGCGGCTCGGGCTGATCTCGATCCGCGAGCAGTAGAGGGAACTGGAAACAGGAATCCCCTCCCCCGCTTCGCGGGGGAGGGGACAATTTATGCGGGCCGCCCCTTTGCCATCTTAAACCAGCATCGCGCCCACCCTTTCGGGTGGGTCGAAATATCGACCGCCCCCACCTGTCCGGGGCGTTGCCGCGCGCGCCTGCGCGCCGCACAGTCGAGATCCGCGCGCGCCCCCGCGACGATCGACGGCCGAACAAGGAGGCTGGGCAGACCATGACCACCGGATGGGTCTTTCACGAGCTTTATCTCTGGCATGACACCGGCACCTATGCCGGCGTGTTCCAGGCGGGATTGACCATCGAGCCCGGCGAGCATGCCGAGAATCCGGCGACCAAGCGCCGATTTCGCAATCTGCTCGAGGTTTCGGGCCTGCTGGGCGAATTGACGGCGATCAAGCCCGAGCCCTTGAGCGAAGCCGACATCGCGCTCTTCCATACGCCGGAGCATATCGAGCGCATCAAGGCCCTGAGCGCCGAGCGCGGCGGCGATGCCGGCGAGCTCACGCCCTTCGGCCAGGGCAGCTTCGAGATCGCGCTCCTGGCCGCCGGCGGCACCTATGCCGCGATCGACGCGGTGCTGAAGGGCAGGGTGCGCAACGCCTATGCGCTGGTGCGCCCGCCGGGCCACCATGCCGAGCGCGACAAGGGCCGCGGCTTCTGCATCTTCGGCAATGTCGCGGTCGCCATCATGAAGGCGCGCAAGACCCATAAGCTCGGCCGCGTCGCCACCGTCGACTGGGACGTGCATCACGGCAACGGCACCCAGCAGGCCTTCTACGCGGACCCGACGACGCTCACCATCTCGATCCACCAGGATCGTCTCTTCCCGGTCGATAGCGGCCTCGTCGAGGAGAATGGCGAGGGGGCGGGCGAAGGCTACAATCTCAACATCCCGATGCCGCCGGGCTCGGGGGTGGGCGCCTATGTCGCGGCCTTCGAGCGGGTCGTGGTGCCGGCGCTCAGGCGCTTCAAGCCCGAGCTCATCGTCGTCCCCTCCGGCTTCGATGCCGGCGGCACCGATCCTCTGGGCCGCATGATGATCCACAGCGGCGGCTATCGCGAACTGACGCGCATGCTGATGGAGGTCGCGGACGAGGTCTGCGGCGGCCGTCTGGTGCTGTCGCATGAAGGCGGCTATTCGGCGACCAACGTGCCCTATTGCGGGCTCGCGGTCATGGAACAGCTCGCCGGCTCGCGCACAGCGGTCGAGGATCCCTGGCTCAAGATCATGGAACGCTGGGGGTGGCAGGATCTGCAGCCGCATCAGGAGGGCGCCATCGACAAGGCCGCGCTGGCGCTGTCGCGAATCAAGTAGCAAATCTCGCCTCGACCACCGGATCGCATCACGTCGCAGAAACCGCCGGGGACAACCGGCACCGATAGGGAGGGACTGAAACCATGACCAAGAAGACCGAGACCGAACAAGCCACCGACTCCGGCCCGGCCATCCCGTCACGCCGCAATTTCTTCGGCAGGACCGCGGCGATCGCTGCGGGCTCGACCGCCCTTCTGGCGTCGATCAACAACGGCGCCAAGGCCGCGGGCGATCCGATCCCCGTCGGCCAGGCGGCACCCCTGACGGATTTCGCCGCCGCCGACGGCGTCGAGTTCAAGAACGGGCTGACGCTCGCCTGCGAGGAGATCAATGCCGCCGGCGGCATCCTCGGCCGGCCGCTCAAGCCCTATTTCGAAGACACCAAGCAGATGGGCGACGCGACCAACGTCCAGGCGGTGCAGCGCCTGATCGACCGGCATTCGGTCCACGCCATTCTCAACGGCTATAACATCGGTTCGGGCGCCGCGATCCAGGATCCGGTCGCCGATGCCGGCATCATCTATATCCATTACGACACCACCATCGGCCACGCCAATCTGGTGAAATCCGATCCCAAGCGCTATTTCGGCTCGTTCGAAGGCGATCCGGCCGAATATTGGTACGGGCCGGGCTTCCTCAAATTCGTGCAAGGACTCGAAGAGACCAAGCAGTACAAGCGCACCAACAACAAGATGGCGGTGATCCTGTCGGCCGGCGTCTATGCGGCCAACATCGCCAACGCCGTCAAGGAAACGGCGAAGGACTATGGCTGGGAGATCAGCCTGTTCGAGACCGTGAACGTGCCGATCTCGGAATGGGGCCCGGTGCTCGCCAAGATCCGCCAGGACCCGCCCTCGGTCATCTGCATCACCCACTTCCTGCCGGCCGACCTGGCCCAGTTCGCGGTGCAGTTCGCGCCAAATCCGACGCCCTCGTTGGTCTATATGCAGTATGGCCCGTCGGTGCCGGCCTTCCGCGAGATCGGCAAGGAAGCGACCAACGGCGTCCTCTTTGCCACCGTCATCGGCTGTCTCCAGGACGAGATCGGCACCGCCTTCGAGACGCGTTACAAGGCGAAGTTCGGGCCCAATGCCGGCCATAACTCGGGGGCCCAGTCTTATGACGGCGCCATGGTCTGGGCAACGGCCGCAGCACTCGCCGGCGGCTCGGGCGAACCGGGCAACGACGCGCAGAATCGCAAGGTCGCGGACCGGATGCGGGCGCTCATCTGGCGCGGCGTGACCGGCGTGACCCGTTTCGATCCCGACGGGCAGTCGGCCTATACCTACCCGACCCAGACCAAGGATCCGTCGCTCGGCATGCCGCACCAGTTCCTGCAGATTCAGGACTTCACCAAGGGACCGGTGCTGATCGCGCCAGAGCCCTACGGAACCGGCAAGTTCATGACGCCGCCCTGGATCAAATCCTAACGACCGATCGTTCAAGCGCGGTACGGTTCCCTTCCCGCCCGGGGAGGGAACCGGCTGCGTTCTGCGGTTGGACGAACCCCCGGACCTGTTGCAGGAGCGTCGGCAGCGTCACCCCATGGCAGCCTCTGAACAGACTCCCCTCCTGTCGGTTCGCAATGTCAGCAAGCAATTCGGCGCGCTGACCGCCGTGAAGGATCTCTCCTTCGAGGTCAACGAAGGCGAGGTGCTGGGCATCGGCGGGCCCAACGGCGCCGGCAAGACCACCTTGTTCGAGGTGATCTCGGGCCTCAATCCGGCGACCCGCGGCACCATCCTGTTCCGGGGCCGGGACATCACCCATTCGCCGCCGGAAGCGATTTGCCATGTGGGCGTCGCCCGCACCTTCCAGCTGAATGCCGGCTTCGATTCCTTGAGCGTGCGCGACAATGTCCGCGTCGCGGCCTATTTCGGCCAGGACAACCGGCGCGTCCCCGGCCTCGCCATCGGCAAGGAGGTCGAGGCCAAGGTCGATGCGGCGATCGCCGCGGTCGGGCTCAAGGGCCGCGAGCATCTGATCACCGGGCAGCTGCCGGTCCTGGACCGCAAGCTCCTGATGCTGGCGGGCGCGATCGCGACCTCGCCCAAGCTGCTCCTGATGGACGAGCCGGTGGGCGGGCTCAATCCCAAGGAGATCGACCAGATGATGGCGCTGGTCCGCAGCCTGCGCGCGAGCGGCATCACCATCATTCTGATCGAGCATGTCATGCGCTTCCTGGTGCAGCTCTCGACCCGCGTGATGATCCTGCATCACGGCGAGCGCATCTATGAGGGCTCGCCTCAGGGCCTGGTGCGCGACCGCACCGTCATCGACGTCTATCTCGGCGAGGGCGCCTCCAAGCGGCTGGGCTCCCTGCTCGCAACGCCGGCGGGGGCCTGAGCCATGGCCGGCGCGCTCCTCAGGATCGACAATGTCTCGGCGGGCTATCACGGCCAGGATGTGCTGCGCGGCCTTTCGCTCGACGTCGAGGAGGGCAATCTGGTCGCGATCGTCGGCCCCAACGGCCACGGCAAGACGACGCTGCTGCGCGCGATCTCGGGCCTGCTGCGGCTCACCGGCGGCAGCATCCAGCTGGGCGAGCGCCGGATCGACCGTCTGCGCCCGGACCAGATCGTGGCCGCGGGCGTCGTCCATGTGCCGCAGGGCGACATGCTCTTCCCCGAGATGACGGTGCTCGAGAATCTGCAGATGGGCGCCTATCCGCCCTCGGCGTCCGCCGGCATGGCACAGCGGCTGGAGGAGGTCTACGCGCTCCTGCCCAAGCTGAAGGAGCGCCATCACCAGGTGGCGAGCACGCTCTCGGGCGGCGAGCGGCGCATGGTCGGCATCGGCCGCGGCCTCATGGCGGATGCGCGGCTGCTGTTGTTGGACGAGCCGTCGCTGGGACTGGCGCCGATCATCATCGACCAGATCTACGAAGTGATCTCGGCCTTGCGCGCGTCGGGCCGCACCATCCTCCTGGTCGAGGAGAGTGCCGCTCGCGTCGCCGACAAGGCCGATCGCATCCATCTTCTCGATCATGGCGAGTTCGTCTGGTCGGGGGCGGGGCCGGAGCTGATGGCCCGGCCCGAAATCCTCGCGACTTATCTGGGGGGCTGAGCCAGCGCATGGACGTCGTCATCCAGATCATCGCCTCGGGCCTCACGCTCGGCGCCATGTACGCGGTTTCCACCGTCGGGCTGTCGCTGGTCTATGGCTCGCTCAACATGCTGAACATGGCGCATGGCGCGCTGCTGGCGCTGGGCGGCTATATCTGCTTCTACACCATGACCGCGCTGGGCCTGCCGGCCATCGTCGGCGTGCTGGCGGCGGTCGTCGTCTGCGGGCTGGTGGGGCTGCTCATCTATATCTGCACCGCCGCCCCCATGCTGGGCTCGGCCCAGTTCGAGACCGGCGTCTTCATCGCCACCATCGGTTTCGGTGCCATCGTCGAGAACGTCATCCTGCGGATGTTCGGGCCGCAGCCGCAGCCGCAATCGCTCCAGATCCCGGGCGACATCGTCATCGGCCACGTCCACATCCCCAATCAGAACCTCATGATCCTGACGGTCGCGCTGGTCCTGATGGTCGCCATGGCGCTGCTGCTCAAGCGTTCGCGCCTCGGCCGCGCCATCCGCGCCACGGCCCAGAACCGCGAGGCGGCGCAGCTCATGGGCGTGCGGGTCGGCTGGATCTATGCGGCGGTGCTGGCGCTCTCGGGCGGCCTCGCCGCCGTCTCCGGCATCATGGTGAGCTCGCTCTATTCGCTCCTCCCGAACATGGGCGGCGACCCCATGCTCAAGGCCTTCATCATCTGCATCGTGGCCGGGCTCGGCAACGTGACCGGCGCCGTCATCGCCGCGATCGCGCTCGGCCTGCTGGAAGCGACGCTGCAATATAATCTCGGCGTCCAGTACAGCTTCGCCCTGCTGCTGTTCCTCGTCATCATCGTGCTGATCTGGCGGCCCTACGGCCTGTTCGGCCGCAAGCAGGTGGTGCGTCTATGACTCCGCTGCGCCGCGATCTCCTTGTGACCCTCGTCCTGGTCGTCCTGGCCGCGACCGTCCCCTACCTGACCTCGACGCGCTACATCGTCACCCAGACGACGCTGTTCTTCATCTGGGCGATCGTGGTCACGCAATGGAATCTGGTGCTGGGCGTGGCCGGCATCTTCTCGCTGGCGCAGATGGCGCTGTTCGCGGCCGGAGCCTATACCACGGCCATGCTGGGCTATTACTGGGGGGTGCCGATCGCGCTGGCGATGCTGGCTGCCGCCGTGGTCGTCGTCATCCTCAGCGTGATCATCGGCCTCGCCTGCCTGAGGCTGCGCGGCCCCTATGTCGCGCTGCTGACGCTCGCCATCGCCCAGATGCTCTATCTCTTGATCGTCAACGACACCGATTGCTTCACCAACCCGCCCTCGGGCTGCATGCCGCTGTTCGGCGGCGTGCGCGGCATCTCCCGCTTCGGCGATCTCGGATTCCGCGCGCTGTTCGGCTCCAAGTGGTATGTGGCCCATTACTATCTCGGGCTCGTCCTGCTGGCGCTGGCGATCATCGTCTCGATCGTCATCATCCGCGGGCCGCTCGGCCTCGCCTTCCAGGCGCTGCGCGACAATCCGGGCTATGCGATGTCGCGCGGCATCAGCCGGTTCAAATATCAGCTCTGGGTGTTCGCGGTGTCGGCCTTCTTCACCGGGCTCGCCGGCGGCTTCTATGCCGCGCAGTTCGCCGTGGTCGGCCCCACCGTCTTCTCGCTCTCCCAACTCCTCCTGCTGCTGTCGATGATGGTGGTGGGCGGGCTCGGCCGGATCTGGGGCCCGGTCCTCGGCGCCCTCCTGCTGATGCTGGCCGATGAGGGCGTGCGGGAGCTGGGCGACTGGCGCGACATCGGGCTCGGCCTGATCCTCATTCTCTTCGTCGTGCTGTTCCGGCGCGGCCTGACCGGGGCGTTCGAGGATCTCTGGCGCCGTCTGCGGCCGGGCAAGTCCCTGCCAGCGGGCGGTACCTGAACGGTCGCCATCCCTGGAACGCCGGCCCCGTCTTCAGCCCTGGAGGGTGGAGATGCTGCGCCGGAATCTGAGGCCGGCCAGGGTCAGCAGAACGATGCCTGAGGCGGCGGTGGCGGCAAAATCGCGCCAGACCGCCTCGATCCCGGCGCCGCGATAGAGGATCGCCTGCGAGAAACGGACGAAATGCGTCGAGGGGACGAGCTGCATGATCTGTTGCAGCGCCTCCGGCTGGCTCTCGATCGGCGTCTGTCCGCCCGAGAGCAGGTTCATCGGCAGGATCACCAGGATGAACAGCAGCCCGAACTGCGGCATGGACCGCGCCAGGGTCGCGAGGAAGATGCCGATCGAGGTCGAGGAGAAGAGATAGAGGGCCACGCCCGCCAGATAGAGCGGGATCGAGCCCTCGATGGGGACTGCCAGCAGACGTTCCACCACCAGCCACAGGGACGCCGCCGTCGCCACCACGATCACCAGCCCGTTGGCCCAGATCTTGGCCATCATGATCTCGAACGAGGTCAGCGGCATGACCAGGAGATGCTCGATCGTGCCATGCTCCCGCTCCCGGATCAGGGCCGCTCCCGTCAACACGACGGACAGCATGGTGATGCTGTTGATGAGCTGCATGACGCTGGTGAACCAGGCGCTTTCGAGGTTCGGATTGAAGGCGATGCGGGTGTGGATCTCGACCGGATTCGATCGGGCGACGCCGTCCTGGTTCAGAAAATTGTCGGTTTCCTGGGCGACGATATTGGCGAAGTAGGTCGCGCCGATGCCGGCCTGCATCATGGCGGTGGCGTCGATGTCGAGTTGGAGCGCCGGATGACGCCCGGCCAAGAGATCGGATTCGAAATCGGCGGGAATCACCAGGACGAAAGTGTAGCGGTCACTGCCCATCCCCGCATCGATCTCGTCGAATCTGATCATGACCGGCGGCTTGAATTGCGGCGGCAGCATCGCGTCGCGGAAACGCATGGAAAGCTGCGAGCGGTCCTGATCCACGATCGCGACGGACGCGTTGCGGAGCTCGTGCGAGATGCCGTTCGCCGCCGTATAAACCGAAAATGAGAAGGCCCAGACGATGAGGATGACCATGACCCGGTCATGGCGCAGGCTGTACAGCTCCTTGATGCCGAGCCGGTAGATGTCGAGGAGCGAGGCCAGCATCACCGCTCCTGCTTGGGCAACAGGATGGCGCTCAGGGCGAGCAGGATCGGGAAGAAGAGCGCCAGCGTCCCGATCTGGCTCGTCAGGTCGCGGAAGGTCAGGGCTTTGGTGAAGACGCCGACGCTGATCTGGAGGAAATAGGTCGTGGGAAAGATCCGGCCGATGATGGCGGCGCTGCCTTCCAGCGAGGAAACCGGCTGCATCAGCCCCGAGAACTGGACGGCGGGCAGGAGGGTCGCGATCGCCGTCGCGAACAGCGCGGCGATCTGGCTGCGCGTGAACGCCGATATCAGGAGGCCCAGCGCGGTCGATGCCAGGAGATAGAGCAGGGCGCCGAGTGCCAGCGTCGCGAAGCTGCCCTTGATCGGCACCCCGAACACGACGACGGCCATGACCGTCATGAGCGCGAAGTTCGTCATGCCCAGGATCACATAGGGGATCTGCTTGCCGACCAGGAACTCCAGCCGCGTCACCGGGGTGACATAGAGGTTCGTGATCGAGCCCAGCTCCTTCTCCCGCACGATCCCCAGCGCCATGAGGATCGCCGGGATGAAGAGGAGCATCAGGGCGATGATGCCGGGCACCATCGCGTAGACGCTGCGGAAGTCCTGGTTATACCGGTAGCGGGGCTCGAAGTCGTAGGGGGTGACCGAGGGCGTCTCGCCGGTCTTCTCGCGGATCAGGTCCTGCAGATAGCCGAGATGCAGACCCTCGATATAGCCGCGGATCGTCTCGGCGCGGAACGGCATCGCGCCGTCGATCCAGACGGCGACATTGGCGCCTCCGTCCCGCAGGATGTCCCTGCCGAAGTTCGGCGCGATCTCGACCGCGAGCGCGATCTCCCCGTCCTTCAGCCGGCGGTTCAGATCGGCGTCATCCTGGAGCGGTGGCCGCTGCGAGAAGTAGCGCGAGCCGGCATAGCTCTCGAGGTAGGTCCGGCTTTCCGGCGTCCGGTCCCGGTCGAGCGTCGCATAGGCCAGATTCTCGACGTCGAAGGTGATTCCGTAGCTGAACACCAGCATCAGCAGCGCCGTGCCGAAGAGCGCCACGGCGAGCCGGACCGGATCGCGCAGGATCTCCAGCGTCTCGCGCAGCGCATAGGCGAACAGCCGGCGGGGCTTGAAGATCGAAAGGCGCCCCCGCGCGGGGGCGATCGCCCCCGGGGCCGGCGGCGGCTCCGGCGCGGACCCCGCGGCAGGTCTCGCGGCGGTCGGCTCCGCTTTCGTGGCCAGTTCGAGATAGCGGATGAAGGCCCCTTCCAGATCGCCGGCGCCGGCCGATGCGGTAAGGGCGGCGGGGGTGTCGGTCACGAGCACCCGGCCCGCATGCATCAGCGAGATCCGGTCGCAGCGCGCCGCCTCGTTCATGAAATGGGTCGATATGAAGATCGTGACGCCGCGGTCGCGCGCGAGGCCGATCAGGAGCTCCCAGAACTTGTCGCGAGCGATGGGATCGACGCCGGAGGTGGGCTCGTCGAGGATCAGCAGCTCGGGCTCGTGGATCACCGCCACGGCCAGGGAGAGGCGCTGCCGGACGCCCAACGGCAACTGCTCGGCCAGCTCGTCCGCATAGTCCTTCAGGCCGAACTCGTCGAACAGGCGGCTGATCGACTGCGCCATCTTCTCCCGCGGGACCTGGAACAGCCGGGCATGCAGTTCCAGATTCTGCCGGACCGTCAGCTCCGCATAGAGCGAGAAGGACTGCGACATGTAGCCGACGCGCCTGCGGGTGGCGAGATCGTTCGGCCGCGGCACCTCGCCGAACAGGCGGGCGGTTCCCGAGCTGGGCGGCAGCAGGCCGGTCAGCATTTTCATCGTCGTGGTCTTGCCGCAGCCGTTCGAACCGAGGAAGCCGAAGATCTCGCCGCGCTCGATGCGGAAGCTGACATTGTCGACCGCGGTGAAATCGCCGAAGCGCCGGGTCAGGTTCTCGGCGACAATCGCCGGCTCGCCGTCCTGCCGCTCCCGTGGCCGAAGCACGATCGCATGATGACCATGCCGGGCCGCTTCCGGCAGCAGCGCGACGAAAGCCGCCTCGAGCGAGGCCGTGCCCGTCCGCTGCTTGATCTCCGCCGGCGTTCCCTCGGCCAGCAACCGGCCTTCATTCATCGCGAGCAGATGGTCGAAGCGCTCCGCTTCGTCCATGTAGGCCGTGGCGATCAGCACCGTGATGCCGGGCCTGGATTGCCGGATGGAGGCGATCAGTTCCCAGAACTGGCGCCGCGACAGGGGGTCGACGCCGGTTGTCGGCTCGTCCAGGATCAGGAGATCGGGGTCGTGGATCAGCGCGCAGCAGAGCCCGAGCTTCTGCTTCATGCCGCCCGAGAGCTTGCCGGCCGGCCGGTCCGCGAACGGCGTCAGCCCGGTTGCTTCCAGAAGCTGCCCGATGCGGGCGTCGCGCTCGTCGCGGGCCTGATCGAACAAGCGACCGAAGAACTCGAGGTTCTCGCGGACGCTCAGATCCATGTTGAGATTGCGGCCGAGGCCCTGCGGCATATAGGCGATTCGCGGGCAGACGCGCATCCGGTGTCGGCGATCGGCCATATCGGCGCCCAGCACCTCGATGCGGCCCTCCTGGCGCCGCCTCGCGCCGGCGATGAGACCGAGAAAGGTGGATTTACCGACACCGTCGGGGCCGATCACGGCGGTCATCCGTCCCGCGGGCAGCGCGAACGACAGGTCATGGAGCGCCCACACCCGGCCGTACCGGTGCGAAACCTTGTCCAGCCGGACAGCGTCGGACGGGGCGGCGGTCATGGCGGGGGTCAATCCGGCAGCTTGACCTCGAGGCTGGGCGGCCAGGGGCGATCCGCTTCGAGCAGGACGAACGCCTCTCCCGGGAGCCCCGTCTTGACCTTCTCTTCATTGAGCTTCAGCAGCGCGGGATCGATCTGGACTTTGACGCGAAACATCAGCTTCTCCCGCTCATCCTTGGTTTCGACCTGCTTCGGCGTGAACTGGGCTTCCGCGGCAATGAAGGAAATACTGGCCGGGATCACATATTGGGGGACGGCATCGAGAATGATCCGCGCCGACGAACCGATCCGCACCCGGCCGACCTCCTCGGTCGGCAGAAAGATCGTCATATAGACATCGGTCAGGTCGAGCAGCGTCAGGACGCGGCCGCCGGCGGCGAGGACCTCGCCCGGTTCCGCGAGGCGATGCTGGATCCGGCCATTGATGGGCGCGCGCAGGACCGAATCGTCGAGCTGCGCCTGGATACGCCGCATTTCCGCCTTCGCCGAATCGACGGCCCGCTCGCTGGTGTCGCCTTGCGCCTTGGCGCCGTCGAGCGCCGCTCGCGCCGCATCGAGCGCGCTGCGCCGCTGATCGACGATCTCGCGCGAGATATCGCCCGTCTTGGCCAGGGCGACCGCCCGGTCATACTGCCGCTGGGCGAAGGCCAGCTCCGCCTGACGCTGGGTTATTACCGCCTTGGCCGAGACCACGGACTTTTCGGCCTGGGCGGCATCGGCGCCGGCCTTGTCGGAGCTCGCTTGCAGCTCGCTGGTGTCCATCAACGCCAGCATCTGGTTGGCGGCAACGAGATCGCCCTCCTGCACAAGGACCTGCGCAATGCGCCCGCTATACTTCGTTGCGACCTGGACTTCCTGGGCCTCGATGCGGCCGTTACCGCTGGCGATATAGTCGGGCAACCGCGCCTGTTGCAGCTGCCACCAATGCCAGGCGCCGGCCCCGGCCAACGCCGTCAGTCCTATCAAGATGGCGACTACAACCAGGCGCTTCATCGAAACCGCCGCGCGATTCAGGGGATGCCGCAATTCATGGCTCGTAAGCCATTACCGAGCGAGCGGCAGATCGCAAGGTTCAAAGCGTGGCGGAGTATAGCGAAATGGCTCCCTGATAGGGGTGCGGGGCTGTCGCAGGCCGGGCGCCGGAAGGCGTCGGCAGGTCCTTCTCCGTCCCGGAAGCAGACGGCCGAAAATCCCACGTTAACGTTTTGCGGTCGAAATAGCTGTTCTTTCGGGCATCGTCACCGATCGCGACGGGTCGCCGGCCGGCGGGCTTGCCGCGTGCGGTCGAGGGTCCCATTTCTAAACCTGAGCATAGGGGTTGGCCCGGCGCCGGGGTGGCGCCGGGGCAAGTTGGAAGATGCGGGAACGCCACCGATCGAAGAGATCGGACGCCATAGCGGAATCGGGAGACCTTGAGACGGACCGCCGGGGCGAGGCGGCGCCTGCGAGCGCGTGGCGCCGGCTCCTGGGCTGGTGGGGACGGAATCGCGGCGCGGCCGCGGGTCTCTATCTCCGCAATGTCACGGCGGCGGTGCTGCCGCTGACGATCGCGGCCCTGGCCATCCTGGCCTTCCACTACGCCTACTCGTTGGCAACGGTGAAGAGCCTCTATCGCGCCAATGTCCAGCGCGAGATCGTTTTCGACCAGCGGCGCCTGGAACGATTCTTCGCCGAGCGGCAATCGATTCTCAGCGGCATTGCCCGCTCGATGAGCGTGAGCCAGGGAGATCTCCTCGGCAATATGCGCGAGCTGACCGAGAGCGAAGGCCAGCTCCTCGGATTCTTCGACGGGCTCTATCTCAACGACCTCGACGGCAACGTCGTCGGCACGCATGGCGAACGCTTCAGTATCAGGGATCGGCCCTTCTTCGGGGCGGTCCAGCGCGGCGACAATGCCTTCAGCGACATCGTCATCAGCCGGGCCACGGGCGTGCGCATTGTCGTCGCCCTGGTGCCCATCCGCGATTCGTCCGGCAGTGTCGTGGGCGCCTTGGGCGGGGCCATCCCGGTCGCCAATCTGCTGACCGAGATGACCAGCGCCGAACGGCCGGAGGCGCATGCGGTCCTGCTGGATCGGGCCGGGACCTTGCTCTCCGGTTCCGGCCTCGATGCGGCCGAGCAGACGGCCATCGTCGCGGCCATCTCGGGATCGGCCCCGGCCCTCTCCGCGCCTGTCGAGGTTTCGATCCCGAGCGGCGGACGGGACACGCGCTATCTGATGGCGGTGGGAGAGCTGCCCCAGCTCGACTGGCGTCTCGGACAGCTATGGTCGATCGATGCGATCGAGAAGGGCGCCCGGAGCAACGCTCTCTACGGCCTGTTGATCTCGGTCGTGCTGATCGGCCTGGCGGCCGGCATCTCGCTGTGGTCGACGCGACGAGTCCTGGCGCCGCTCCAGAAGGTGGCCGAGAGCATGGGCTCGTTCAGCCTTGGCGATCGCGCTGCGCGCGCACCGGTCACGGGCGACGACGATATCGCCCAGATCGGCAAGGCCTTCAACGACATGGCGGCGAACCTCGCCGAGCATGAGCGCGAGCTGAGGGAGCAGGCGGCGCTGCTCGAGAAGCAGGCTCGCGGCCTCGAGATCGCCAATGTGCAATATGCCGAAGAGCGCGAAGCGGCGCTGGCCGCCAACCGCTCCAAGTCGGAGTTTCTTTCCAACATGAGTCATGAGTTGCGCACGCCACTCAATGCCGTGCTGGGATTCTCGGAGCTTCTCTCGGCGATGCCGGGCTCGGCATCGCGCGAAACGGTCGCCAGCTATGCCGGCGAGATTCACCGCGCCGGCCGCATGTTGCTGGCCCATATCGACGCGATTCTCGCCTACGCGCAGCTGGATGCGCGCGGCTATACGCCCGAGGTGAAGTCGACCCTCATCGGCGATATCGTCCGGGGGGCGGTCCAGATGGTCGAGCAGCGGGCCGCGAGCAAGGGCCTGCGGATCCAGACCGTGATCGCCGAGCCACTGCCGCCGGTCATCGTGGACGGGTCCGCGATCCGGCGGGTCCTCGTGCAGTTGCTGTCGAATGCGATCAATTTCACGGACGCGGGCGGAACCATCGAACTGCGCGTGCCACCGCCGCAGGACCGTGAGTTGGCCATCCAGATCGAGGACAACGGGATCGGCATCGCGCCCGAGCATCTCGATCGCGTGTTCGACCCCTTCTGGCAGGCCGAGGCGGCGCTGACGCGAAGCACCGCCGGGCTCGGCCTCGGGCTTGCCTATGTCAAGCGCCTGGTCGAGATCAATGGCGGCCGGATCGCGATCGAGAGCAGCCCCGGCATCGGCACCACAGTGACCTGCTATCTCCCGCTGGCCGCTTGAACCTGGAGACGCGCCGCCGGTTCGTTCCTCGGGCGCCTCAGCAGCTGGGCCAGGCCAGCCACCCGATGAGATCCTTGTGGGTGGAGAAGACGGTCTCGGAATCGTTGGCGGTGCAGGCGCTGACCGGGCCGACATGCGAAGCGGGGTAGAAATAAGGCCCCTTCATCAGCGCTCCCTCGTCGGGCTCGTTGGCGCTGGGCGCGCCGCCGGTTTCCGCCACGGTGCATTTATAGACGGTGCCGTCGGAGCCCACGGTATGGACCTCGATCGTGCCGCCATCCTGGAGGGCCACGTCGCCGACATAGGCGGGCTGGGAGGGATGGGCCGCCATGCAGGCCACCAGCCCCGGATAGACCGACGGCAGATGCGCGCTCCAATCGCCGGACTCCTCCATGCGGCTGGAACTTTCGATCGAGGGAAGCCTCTCGCCATTGTCACCGGTCTGGGCGCAACCCCAGCCGGTCAAGGAGGCGGTGAGCGCCAACGCGGTCAAGATATTGCGGGCCTGCATTATCTGTTCTCCTGTTTCGGAAGCTGATGGCAGCGGGGTCGTTCCGACGCATGCGCCCCAACAAATTCGACGGGTCGTTCTGGGCTTCAAGAAATCTCGTGCGGCAGAGGACTGCGCAGGGTAGGCCCAGGCGCATCGAAGCATCCCCCTGACGGTCGATGGCGAGCAGGATTTCCAACCCGACCGGGAGGTTAGCGCCGGCACAGGACAATGACAATGAGCCCTGGCGCAGCTCTCGAGGGGAGCAGGATGATCCGCCGGCTAGACCTGCAGCCGATAGCCGACGCCGGGCTCCGTCAGGATCAGGGCCGGGCGCTCGGGGTCGGTCTCGATCTTCTGGCGGAGCTGGCGCACATAGACGCGCAGATACTGCACGTCCCCGCCGTTCTCGTCCTTCCAGACCTCGCGCAGCAGATGGCGATGGGTCAGCACCTTGCCGGCATGGACCACGAATTGCTGCAGCAGGTCGTATTCCTTGGGCGAGAGCTTCACCTCCTCGCCGCGCACGGTCACGATCCGGCGCACCAGATCGACGGTGAGGTCGCCGCTGCGGAAGGTCGGCCGGCCGCCCTGCTGCTGCAGCCGGTGGCGCAGCGCCGTGCGCAGCCGCGCCACCAGCTCCTCCATGCCGAAAGGCTTGGTCACGTAATCGTCGGCGCCAAGATCGAGCGCTTCGACCTTGCCCTTCTCGTCGTCGCGGCTGGAGAGCACGACGATCGGCACCGGCGATTCCGCACGGATCATGCGGATGAGTTCCAGCCCGTCGATGTCCGGCAATCCCAGATCCACGAGCAGCACGTCCGGCTTCTCGTGGCGGAGCAGGCTCAGGCCCTCCTGGCCGTCCGCCGCCTCGATCACGCGATAATCCTGCGCCGCCAGGGTCGTGCGCAGCAGCCGGCGGATCGGCGGCTCGTCGTCGATCACCAGCACGGTGGCGCGGTCGCTGGTCATGGCAGAGCCACCGCGCCCGCGACCTCGGCGGCGGTCGACAGGGGGAAGGCGATGCGGAAGATGGCGCCCGAGCGGTCGGTGCGATTCTCGGCGAGGATGGTCCCGCCCATCGCCTCGACGAAGCCGCGGCAGATGGCGAGCCCGAGCCCCGTACCGGCGCGCTGCCGGTCGGCGGCCTTGACCCGGAAGAACTTGTCGAAGATGCGTTCCAGCGCGTCCTCGGGAATCCCCGAGCCTTCATCCATGATCTCGATCGTCACCTGGTTGTTGTCTTTGCGGGCGCGAATGCCGATCCGGGACTGCGGCGGGCCGTATTTTGCCGCATTGTCGAGCAGGTTGACGAGCACCTGCTCCATCAGCACGAAATCGAGCCGAAGGAGGGGCAGGTCGGGGTCGATCGCGACGTCGACCTTGCGATTGCCGATCATCGGAGCGGCACGGCGCAGTGCGGTTCCGACCAGGTCGCCGAGATCGATCGGCTCCCGCTTGAGCTCGAGCGCCCCGGTGTCGAGCCGGGTCATGTCGAGCAGATTGGCGACGAAGCGGTTGAGGCGCTCGCCCTCTTCCTGGGCCGCGGCGAGCATCTCCTCGCGCGTGGCGTCGTCATAGAGCGCGCCATAGGTGCGCAGGCTGGAGATCGTGCCCATGATGGTCGCGAGCGGCGTGCGCAGGTCATGCGAGATCGAGGTCAGGAGGGCCGCCCGCAGCCGCTCGGTCTCCGAGAAAACGCGGGCCTCGTCGGCGCTCTCGGCAAGCCTGACGCGCTCCATCGCGACCGCGATCTGATCGATGA
>CAVOLB010000150.1:0-3940 GCA_963696655.1 uncultured Alphaproteobacteria bacterium | reverse complement strand
ATTCACAACGATGAGCGCCGCCGCCAACACCGCCTACGCCAACCCCGAGAATTCTCGTCAGCACCGCCTGGCTCGCCGAGCGTCTCGCTTCGCCCGACATCCGCGTGGTCGATGCGACCTACTACCTGCCGGTGCAGGGCAAGAACGCGCGAGCCGAGTATGAGGCGCGCCACATCCCCGGCGCCGTGTTCTTCGATATCGACGAGATCGCCGATACCTCTGTCCCGCTGCCCCATATGCTGCCCTCGCCCGAGAAATTCTCCTCGCGCATGCGCAAGCTGGGACTGGGCGACGGCAACAAGATCGTGATCTATGACGCCCATGGCATGATGAGCGCCGCGCGCGTCTGGTGGACCTTCCGCGCCTTCGGTCATCGCGATGTCGCGATCCTGGACGGCGGCCTGCCGAAATGGATCGCCGAGGGCCGGCCCGTCGACGACGCCCTGCCCCATCCGCGCGAGCGGCACCTGACCGCGCGCTTCAACAATTTCCTGGTTCGCGACAAGGAGCAGGTCCGCGCCAACATCGCCAGCAAGCGCGAGCAGCTGGTCGATGCGCGCAGCGCCGCGCGCTTCCAGGGCACGGAGCCCGAGCCCTGGCCCGGCCGGCGCTCAGGGCACATCCCCGGCAGCTTTAATGTTCCCTTCACCGACCTGCTCGATCCCGCGAACAAGACGTTCCTGCCGGCCGATCGCATCCGCGCGCGGTTCCAGCAGGCGGGCGTCGATCTCGGCAAGCCGGTCATCTGCAGCTGCGGCTCCGGCATCACGGCCTGCGTGCTGGCCTTCGCGCTGCATCTGGTTGGCGACGAGAATGTCGCGGTCTATGACGGCTCCTGGAGCGAGTGGGGCCTGCCGGGCGATACGCCCATCGAGCCTTAGAAAACATCATTCCCTCTCCCGCTTTCCTTCTGTCATCGCCGGACTTGATCCGGCGATCCAGGGGACCAGGGACGCGCTGAACACCAACGCCTCGCTCGAGGCAAAGACTGGATCGCCGGATCAAGTCCGGCGATGACAAAACAAGGAGGGGCGCGTCAATACCATGAATATCCGCGTCTATCGCGACGAGGATTTCGGCGCCGTCGTCGCGCTCTGGACGGATTGCGGGCTCGACCACGCGCCCAACGATCCGGCCCTCGACATCCCGATCCTGCGCGCCAGCAAGCATGGCGAGCTGTTCCTCGCCTTCGAGGGCGAGCTCCTGCTGGGCTCGATCATGATCGGGCATGACGGGCATCGCGCCTGGATCTATCGCCTGGCGGTGCGGCCGGACCGGCGCCACCAGAAGATCGGACGCGCCCTGGTCCATCATGCCGAGGGCTGGGCCGCGATGCGGGGCTTGCGCAAGATCCAGCTGATGATCCGCGACACCAACCCCGACGTTCAGACCTTCTACGAGAAGCTCGGCTACGAGGTGAGCCCGCGCACGGTGATGGCACGCTGGCTCGGGCCCCGAGGATCGCGAAAAGGCCGAAAAGATCGAGGTCGTCGTCAACCTGCTCGAGATGACCCAGCGCCCGGCACGCCAGCCGATGCCGACGCCCGAAGGCAAGCTCGCGATCCTGCGCGCCGAGAACATGCCGGTGCGCTTCTTCCGCTATCTCTATGCCGGCGTCGGCGATCCCTGGTTCTGGTACTACCGCCGCTATCTCAGCGATGCGGAGATCGCCGGCATCATTCATGACCCGCGCATCGAGATCTATGTGCTCTATGTCGACGGCAGTCCCGCCGGCTATGTCGAAATCGACCGCCGGCATGAGGGCGAGGTCACCATCAATCATCTGGGGTTGATGGCGGAGCATATCGGCAAGGGGCTGGGTCCCTATCTGCTGATCTTCGCCATCGATACGGCTTGGCAGAGCGACCCGACCCGCGTTTTGATCGAGACCTGCACGCTCGATCATCCGAGCGCCCTGCCGCTCTATCAGAAGGCCGGCTTCCATCCGATCGGGCAGCGCACCGAGTTCATCGACGACCCGCGCCTGAGCGGCCATGTGCCCTCTCACCTGGAGCCGCGCTTGCCATGAGCGGAAGCCAGTTCCTCCGCCTCGCCGAGACCGGCCGGGCGCAACTGGTCTATGAGCTCGATGGCGAGCCGGCGACGGCGCTTGCCGGCGACACGGTGATGACGGCGATCCTGACCCGACGCGGCCATCTCCGGCAGTCGGAGTTCGGCGACGGCCCGCGGGCGGGCTTCTGCCTGATGGGCGCCTGCCAGGATTGCTGGGTCACCCTGGGCGACGGCCGACGCGCCCGCGCCTGCTCGACCCTGGTGAGCGCCGGGCTGGTGGTCCGCACCACGCCTGCGCCGCTGGTGCCCGCCCCCACAGCCAGCAAATGATTCCCTTGCAGCAAGCTCGCATCGGCACCCCTCCCCCTACCCCCTCCCGCAGAGGGAGGGGGCGTGGAATTTTTTTTCGCCCTCTCGTTCGCTTCACTCGAGAAACCAGCGAGATTGATATTTGTAGATCGCGCGCCCTCCCCTTGCGGGAGGGGGTAGGGGGAGGGTGTAGGGGGAGGGGAATTCGCAACGCCGCTCAGTGCTGCTCCCGAACGCGCGCTTGCGGCACCCCTCGCGGGTGGATAGCGATCACATGACCGCGGGACGCATCGTTATTGTCGGCGCCGGCCCCGCCGGTACGCGCGCGGCCCTGACATTGGCGCGCTATGGGCTCAAGCCGACGATCCTCGACGAAGCGCCGCGCAATGGCGGCCAGATCTATCGCCGCCCGCCGCCGGAAGGCGGGTTCCGCCGCAGCGCCCGAGCGCTCTACGGCTTCGAGGCGGCGAAGGCCGGACGCCTGCATCGCGATTTCGATCGCAACCCGACCGCCTTCGACCACCGGCCCGAGACGCTGGTCTGGGAGATCGAGCCGGGCGTTCTTCAGGGCTATCGCTATGCCGATCGGCATCGCTTCAGCCTCGATTGGGAATCGCTGATCCTGGCGACCGGCGCTACCGATCGCATCATCCCCGTTCCCGGCTGGACCAAGCCCGGCGTCTACAGCCTCGGCGGCGCCCAGGTCGCGCTCAAATATCAGGGCTGCGCCATCGGCCGGCGCGTCGTCTTTCTCGGCAGCGGGCCCCTGCTCTATCTGGTGGCCTATCAATATGCCAAGGCCGGCGGCGAGGTGGCCGCGGTGCTCGACACCGCCCCCTGGGCCGCCAAGCGCCACGCCGCGCCCGCCCTCCTTCGCGCGCCCGGGCTCTTCGCCAAGGGCCTCTGGTATCTGGCCTGGCTCAAGGCCCGGCGCATCCGGATCGTCCATGACGTGCGGCCGATCGAGATCATGGGCCAGGACCGCATTTCCAATATCGGCTTCGATACGCCCTCGGGCAGCGATTCCATCGGCTGCGACGCGCTGGCGCTGGGCTGGGGGCTGCGTTCCGAAATCCAGCTGGCGGAGCTGGCGGGCTGCCGCCTCGGATTCGATCCGCTCAATCGCCAATGGCTCCCGGAGCGCGATGCGGACGGCCGCGCCGTCGGTCCGAAACATGTGTATCTCGCCGGCGATGGCGCGGGGATCGCCGGCGCCGACGCCGCCGAGGTCGCGGGCGAGCTGGCGGCGCTGGCGCTGCTGGCCGACCGCGGCACCGCGATCGATCGCAACCGGCAGACGCTCCTGCGCCGGCGCCTGGCGGGTTTCCGAGCCGCCCGCGCGGCGCTCGAGACCGCCTTCCCTTACCCCCATGCCCTCGCCGCCGCCTTGCCGAACAGCGCCGTCCTCTGCCGCTGCGAGAACGTCACGGTCGGCGAGCTGCGCGCCACGACCCGGATCGACGCCACCGAGCTCAATCGCGCCAAGGCCTATTGCCGCGTCGGCATGGGCCGTTGCCAAGGCCGCGTCTGCGGACCGGCGGCGGCGGAGATCCTCGCGGCGGCGCTCGGCAAGCCGGTCGAGGCGGTCGGGCGCTTCCGGGCCCAGCCCCCGGTGAAG
>CAVOLB010000149.1:0-31311 GCA_963696655.1 uncultured Alphaproteobacteria bacterium | reverse complement strand
GGGCTTCGAGATGTCCTACGTCGACATCAGTAGCGTGGACGCGGTTCGGGGCATCGTCTCCTCGGAAGACCTCGTTTTCGAGGACGCTCCTAGCAGAGCCCGTCGAATCGTCCGTGATGGCGACACGATCGTGTCGACCGTTCGCACCTACTTGCGAGCAATCGCGCCTGTGCGAGATGTCCCGGCAAACACAGTGGTCTCGACGGGATTCGCGGTCTTGAGACCGAGGCGCGTGACTCCGGCCTTCATGTCGTATGCCCTGCGCGAGCCAGGCTTCGTCGAAGCCATTGTGGCGCGCTCGGTCGGCGTAAGCTATCCTGCGGTCAATGCGTCAGAGATCGGCTTCGCTGCCGTTGCCGCCGCTCGCCGAGCAATGCGCCATTGCCGACTTCCTCGACCGCGAGACGGCGAAGCTCGACACGCTGGTGGCGAAGAAACGGACGCTGATCGAGCGGCTGAAGGAGAAGCGCTCCGCACTCATCTCGCGCACGGTCACCCGCGGCCTCCCGCCCGACGCCGCCCGCGCCGCCGGCCTCGACCCGCACCCCAAGCTCAAACCCTCCGGCATCGACTGGCTCGGCGACGTACCTACGGGGTGGGCGCACACTCACTTGAAGCGCATCGTGACTGTATCTGGTCGCATTGGATTTCGGGGATATACAACCGACGATCTGGTCGACGAGGGCGAGGGTGCCCTCGCGCTCGGGGGAGTGAACCTAGCGGCCTCAGGGCGCCTTGATCTCTCGAATCGGACGTATCTGTCGTGGGACCATTTCGGCCGACGGCCGCTGATGCTGATCTCGCTGATCTCGGCCGCGGCCTTGGCGGCGCTGGTCGCCTCGCTCGACACGCCGGCCTTTCTCACGCTCCTGGTCGTGCTGTTCCTGCTGGATGGCGCCATCGCGCCGCTTTATGCGCTGGGCGTGGGCCAGACCAACGACTACACCGCCAAGCAGGATTTCGTCGCCGCCAGCGCAGGGCTGCTCTTCGCCTGGGGGCTCGGCTCGGCGATCGGCCCTACGGTCGCCGGTTTCGTCATGGGTTGGCTCGGGCCGTTCGGACTGTTCTGGTTCATGGTCGGCGGACTTTCTCTGATTGCCACTTTCGTCACATTGCGTATCTTGGTGCGGCGTGCGCTTTCTGCCCGCGAACAGAGCAATTACGTGGCCGTCCCGATGACCGCCGGCACCTATGGTGCCCCGGAACTCGATCCGCGCGCCGAGCCCCACCATCATCCGCAAAAAATCCCAGACCTGTGACATGGCCCAACATATCAACAGCTATTACGCCCGCACCGCGACACCCGGCGTCGACTACCCTGCTCTCGCCGGCAAGATCGAGACCGATATCTGCATCGTCGGCGGCGGCCTGGCGGGTCTCTCGGCGGGCCTCAGTCTCGCCGAGCGCGGCCGCTCGGTCGTCGTCGTCGAGGCGAACAAGGTCGGCTGGGGCGCGTCGGGCCGCAATGGCGGCTTCGTCAGCCCAGGCTTCTCCGGGGGCGCCGAGCGCGTTCTCAAGACCAGCGGATTGAAGGATGCCCGGGCCCTGTGGGACCTGACCCGCGACGCCGTGAAGCTGGTGCGTGCCCGCATCGATCGCTACGCCATTCCGGCCCAGCCGGTCGATTCCGGCATGGTCGGCGGCTGGTGGCGCGACGATCGGGCCGAGGCCGAGGTCGAGATGAAATTCATGGCCGAGAATTTCGGCGTCGAGCTGGAATGGTGGCCGAAGGAGAAGCTCCGCCAATTCCTGATCACGGACCGCTATCACGGCGGTCTCTACCGCAACGAGGGCTTCCATTTCCATCCGCTGAACTATGCGCGCGGCGTCGCCAAGACGCTCGCCGGGATGGGCGGCAAGCTGTTCGAGCAGTCGCGCGTCACGAGCCTCGAGCTCAAGGGCGCCGCCAAACGCGTCAGGACCGAGGGCGGCGAGGTTGTCGCCAAGACGGTACTGATCTGCTGCGGCGGCTATATTCGCGATCTCGAACCGCGCCTGGCGCGCGCGCTCAAGCCGGTCGCGACCTATGTAATGGTGACGGAGCCGCTGGGCGAGCGGCTCAAGACCGCCATCAATTGCAGTTACGCGATCTACGACTCACGGTTCGATTTCGACTATTACCGGCCCCTGCCCGACACCCGCATCCTCTGGGGCGGCGGCGTCACCATGTTCGGCGAGGATCCGCCGCGCCTAGCGCGCTGGCTGCGCAAACGCATGCTCGCGGTCTATCCGCAGCTGGCCGACGTCAAGGTCGAGCTCGCCTGGGGCGGCCTCATGGGCTATCCGGCCCACAAGATGCCCCAGCTCGGCGAGATCGAGACCAATGTCTGGTACTGTATGGGCTATGGCGGCCATGGCATGGGCACCACCACCATGACCGGCGAACTGGTGGCGAGCGCCATCGTCGAGGGCGACAGGCGCTGGGAGCTCTTGCGGCCCTACGGCCTGCAATGGACCGGCGGCTTCCCTGGCACGATCTATGGCCAGCTCGTCTATTGGCAGGCGCAGTTCAAGGACTGGATCAGAGGGTGAAACACTTCCTATCCCCTCCCCCAACTTTTGGGGGAGGGTTAGGGAGGGGGAAGTCTCGATAGGAAACATCGCTCGAGAGCTACAGCTCCTACTGCAACGACCGAGCAGCCCCCTCCTTAGTCCTCCCCCGCAGCGCGGGGGAGGAGATGATAAGTATCCTCCACTCCCTCACGGCTTCGCCGCGTCCGCGGTGGTTTCGGCCTTGACCGCCACCTTCATGCCGTCGACCAGGCCGACCGGCGGGTTCAGGATGAGCTGATCGCCCGCCGCGAGCCCGCCGCGAACCACGACCTGGGCGCCGTCGTCGGCCTCGAGATCGAGATGGCGCAGATGCGCCGCACCGTTCTCGTAGACCGCCGCGCTGAGCCCGTTCTTGTCGAAGATCACCGCCTGGGACGGCACCAGCACGACCGGCTGGGCGCGCGGCTCCTTCAGATGCACGATGCCGTACAGGCCGGCGGTCAGCCTGCCATCCGGATTCTCCACATCCACCTCGGTCAGCACGGTTCTGGTCTGCTGATCGAGTTGGCTGGCATCGCGGGCCACCGCGCCATGGAAGACCTGGCCGGGCAGCTCGGGCACCGTGACCTCGGCCGGGTCGCCGACCTTCAGGCCGAAGAGCACTTCCTGCGGGACATAGATCTGCACCCGGAGCACATCGCTTCGGGCGATCGAGAAGAGCGCGGTCGCGTTGTTGGCGCCGTCAGCCGTCACCAGACTACCGGTATCCACCAGTCGGCTGGTAATGACGCCGCTGAACGGCGCGACCACATTCTCGAAACCGACGAGCTGCTCCAGCCGGCTCACCTCGGCCTGCTGCGCCTCGATGTTGGCACGCGCCACACCGACGGCGGCCGTGCTGGAGACGAGGGTCAACCGATCGTTGTCGCCTTGCTGGAGGGTGTCCCACCCGTCCTTCACCAGTTGCGAGGTGCGATTGTTGGTGACGTGAGCCAGGTCCTGGTTGGCCTGCGCCTGCGCCAGTGCCGCCTGCATCTGCGCCAACTGGCCGCGGGCCTGGGCGAGCTGCTGATCCAGATCGGGAGCCGAGATGACGGCGAGCACGTCGCCGGCATGCACCTCGCTGCCGATATCCACGTTGCGCTGGCCGATATAGCCGGTGGCGCGGGCAAACAGCGTCGCGGTGTCGAACGCCTGGAGAGTGCCGGGCAGGTCGATCTCCTGCGGCGAGTCCACGGGCTTGACCGTCGCGACGCGCACGATCGGCACCGCTGTCCGCATGGCATCGAGCGTGGCGGTGGTCGCGGCGCGCCGCGCCGCCTGTCCCGAGGCGCCGATGGCGACCAGGGCCCCCACGACCGCCAAAGCGCCCACCCCGAGCAGCAGGGCGATGCGCCGGCGGCGGCGTTCGCGTCCAGGGTCGAGCGGCGTCTCCTGCTCGCGCGGTCCAGCCTCCTGCTGGGGAGAAGGAATGTGGTTCATGCGGCACTCCTCAATGTGCTTGCGCCAGCGCCTGGGGCACATCCGCCCGCCGGCGTTCGAATCGTCCGAAGACCGAATAGAGATACGGGACGAAAAGCAGCGTGGTCATCGTGCCAACCAGCACGCCACCGATCACCGCACGGGCGAGAACGGCGTTCTGCTCCTCCCCGGGCCCGCCGATCGCCATCGGCACCATGCCGACGATCATGGCCGCCGCCGTCATCAGCACCGGCCGCAACCGGGTGGTGCCGGCCGCCAGCGCGGCCTGCATCGCGGTCATGCCGGCCTCGCGCTGTTCGCGTGCGAAGGTGACGAGCAGGATCGAATTGGCCGAGGCGACGCCGACCGACATGATGGCGCCCATCAGCGACGGCACGCTGAATGTGGTGCCGGTCACGAACAGCATGAGCACGATTCCGCTGCCGGCGCCCGGCAACGCCAGGATCACCGCGAGCGGATCGATGAAGCTCTGGTAGTTCACCACCATCAGCGCATAGACGAATACGGCGGCGATGAGCAGGCCGATGGTCAGATCGCCAAAGGCGCCCTTCATGCTGTCGATCTGACCGCGGATCACGATGCTGTCGGCCGGGCCGAGCTTCCCCCGCATATCCTGAACGACCTTCTCGATCGCGCTGGAGGCGCTGCCGAGGTCCCGGTCCTGCAGGCTGGCATAGACGTCATAAACCGGCTGGATGTTCGACTGGTTGTAAACGGACTCCACCGACTCCCGTTTGGCGCTGGCCACATTGCCGAACACATCCGGTACCACCGCGCTGCCGGTCAGGTTGCCGGCAATCGGCGTGTTGTCGAGATCGTTCTTGCTGGCGACCTTGTATTCCGGCGTTTGCACCGCGAAGAAATAGGGAATGCCGGTGGCCGGGTCCGTCCAGAAATTCGGCGAGACCTGCTCGGACGAGCTGAGGGTGATGTTCAGGTTGCTGGCGATCTGGTTGACGTTCAGCCCCAGCTCCTGCGCACGCGTGCGGTCGATCGTGTAGTACAGTTCCGGCGCGTCCAGCTCCTGCTGCAGATGCGCGTCCACGACGCCCGGAATGGCGGCCAGGCGCTGCTGCAGCGTCTTTGCAATTTCCTCGTTGGCGGCGCGGTCTCGACCCTGGACCTGCACGTCGATCTGCGAGGGGACGCCGAAATTGAGAACCTGGGTCGCCAGATCGGCCGGCTGGAAGTAGAACTGCACGTCGGGGAAAGCGATCGGCAATTCGCGCCGCAGCTTCTTGACATAGTCCGCGGTCGGCGCGTGGCCGTCCTTCAATTGCAGCAGGATCTGGCCGTCATTGACGCCGATCGTGGTGCCGTCGGTAAAGGCCAGGTTATAGACGCGCTGCGGCAGGCCGATATTGTCCAGCACCAGCGCCAGATCCCTTTCCGGAATCTGCTGGCGGATATTGTCCTCGATCTCCTGGAATATCTGCTCGGTGCGCTCGATGCGCGTGCGCGCCGGGGCGCGCGCATGCAGTTGGATCAGCCCGGCATCGACCGAGGGAAAGAAGTCCTGGCCGACATCCAGCGACAGGAACGCGGCGGCGCCAACGATCACACAGGCGACGAGCGGCGTCAGCACGCGCCGGCGCAGGATGCCGGCAAGCGCCCATTCATAGTAGTCGCGAAACCGGTCGAAACCGGTGTTGAAGCGGGTGTGGAAACGCCCAAGCCAGCCCTGCGCCGCGCCGTGGTTCTCATGCTCCTTGCGGATCAGGAGGCGGATGACAATGGGGGTGAGTGTGCGCGAGATGCCATAGGAGGCCAGCATCGCGAACACCACGGCCATTGCCATCGGCGTGAACAGGTAGCGGGCGGCACCCTGCAGGAAGAAAACCGAGACGAACACGCAGCAGATGGCGAGGGTCGATATCAGCGTCGGCACTGCGATGCCGGCGGCACCTTCCAGCACGGCCTTGTCGAAAGGCTCGCCCTTCTCCAATAGTCGATGGGTATTCTCGATGGTGACGGTCGAGTCATCGACCAGGATGCCGATGGCCAGCGCCAGACCGCCCAGGGTCATGATGTTGATGGTCTCCCCGAGCGCCGACAGCACCGCCAGGGAGGTCAGGATCGAGAGCGGGATCGAGACCATCACCACCAGGGTCGATCGCCATGAGCCAAGGAACAACAGGATCATCAGCGCCGTCAGGCCAGCCGCGATTGCTCCCTCACGCAGAACGCTGGTGATGGATTGCGTGACGAACTTCGACTGGTCGAACAGCAGGGCGATATGCATGCCGGGGGGCGCCGCCTTCTGAATGCCCGGAAGGGCGGCCTTCACCCGATTGACCACATCCAGTGTCGAGGCGTCCCCGTTCTTGATGATGGTGAGCAGCACCGACCGCTTGCCGTCGGAATGGACGATGTTCTGTTGCACCGCCCAGCCGTCGCGGACATGCGCCACGTCCGAGAGATAGACCGTCGTGGGGCCGACCTGCTTGATCGGGATGTGGTTGAGCGCCTCGACGGTCTGAGGCATGGCGTTGATCCGCACGATCATCTGCTTGTCGCCCAGCTTGGCGTCGCCCGAGGGAAGCGTCAGGCTCTGGGCGTTGACCGCGTTCAACACGTCGTTAGGCGTGAGGCCGCGCGCGCGCAGCGCGTCCGGATCGAGATCCACCATGATCTGCCTGTATTTCCCGCCATAGGGGGTGGGCAGCGTGATGCCGGGGATGGGGGCCAGGGCCTGGCGGATCTGGTAGATGCCGTAGTCGTAGAGCTGCTGTTCGTTCAGGGTGTCGGAGCTGAGGCTGAGCTGCAGCACCGGCACGGACGAGGCATTGTATTGAACGATGATGGGCGGCTGGATACCCGGGGGCATCAGCGAGCGAATGGCGTTGGTGGCCGACACGATCTGGCTGATCGCCAGGTCGATATTGACGTTGGGCTGGAAGTAGAGCTTTTCGACCGAGATGCCCGACAGCGTCTGGCTCTCTATGTTACGGATGTCACTGACATTCGCGCTGATCGAGTACTCGCTATAGGTGGTGACGCGCTGTTCCATCTCCTCCGGGGTCAAGCCGGTGAATTGCCAGATCACGGTGACCACGGGGATATTGATCGCGGGGAAGATATCTTTCGGCGTGACCAGGATCGCGCTGATGCCGAGGAACAACATCAGCCCCGCCAACACATAAAACGTGTGAGGAAATTTCAGCGCAAAGCGGACGATTCCCATCGGCGGGGTTCCCAAAACGGTCCGGTGGCGAAATCGATGACCACGCCTTCACCAACGAAGTAAGCGACCCCCCAGACAGCGCCGCGACGCGGATCCCGCATCACGGCACCGGTAGCCTTGGTGGAGGCGCGATGAGCCTCCGCCGCCCGCAAGTCACCAGATGGTGCGTTGCAGCAAACGAGCAAATTAAGATGAGGACAGGCGAAGACAAGCGCTCCCGCGAGCGATGTGCGGGGAACGCTCCAACCGTAGCAAGGACGCACCGGGGCGCCGGCCGCTGGGGCCGGCACGCCGGCGCCGAAGGCGCTGGGTTAGAGCTGCTTGGCGCTGAAGGTGTCGCAGTCCTTGATCAGGCCTGACTGGAGGCCCTGGCGGAACCAGCGCGTGCGCTGCGCCGAGGTCCCATGAGTGAAGGTCTCGGGCACGACATAGCCCTGCCCTTCCCGCTGCAGGCGATCGTCGCCCACGGCAGCGGCGGCGGCCAGCCCTTCATCGACATCGCCGGCTTCCAGGATCTGGCGCTCCTGGTTCGCGTGATTGGCCCAGACACCGGCGAAGCAATCGGCCTGCAGCTCGACCATGACCGAGAGACGATTGGCGTCGGCCTCGTTGAGCTTGCTGCGGAGGGTATCGACCTTGTCCATGATCCCCAGCAGGGTCTGGACGTGATGACCGACCTCATGGGCGATGACATAAGCCTCGGCGAAATCGCCGGGGGCCTTGAAGCGGTCGCTGAGTTCCTGGAAGAAGTCGAGGTCGAGATAAACCTTCTGGTCGCCGGGGCAGTAGAACGGTCCGGTCGCGGTCGCGGCGAAGCCGCAGGCCGACTGCACGCCCCCATTGAACAAGACGAGCTTCGGATCGCGATAGGTCAGGTTCATCTGCTTGAACTGCCCGGTCCAGGTGTCCTCGGTATCGGCGAGCACGACCGAGACGAAATCGCGCAGGTCCGCATCCTCGGCGCTGGGGGTGCCGGTCGAAGAGGTCGAGGAGGCGTCCTGCGTGTAGCCGCCGGGTTCGGTGATCTGCTGCAGGATCTGCGAGGGATCGACGCCGAGGAACAAGGCCACGACGACCACGACCACAAGGCCGAAACCCCCGATGCCGGCGCGCCGCATGCCGCCGCCACCGCCGCCACCCGGAAAACCGAAGCCGCCACTGCCGCCGCCGGGCATGCCTTGGCCGCGCCGATCCTCGATGTTGTCGCTGCGCCGACCGTCCCGCCACCGCATGGCCATCGCTCCCTGATGCCGCGCCCTCTGCCGGAAATGGGCGAAGGACGGGTGTGTCGAACCGAGATTGCCCCTGCCCCCCGCCCTTGGCAAGCGCCGGCCCCGACGGATCCCCCTGTTCAAATAGGAATAAGCGCTTTCCCTTGAGTCAGTTCCGTTTCAACCCGGTCAAACGGCCAGATTCGGGATCTCGCGCTTGAAGGCCACCTCGCCCGCAGCAGGCTCGTCCAGCTCGCGTCCATAACGATGTCCTTGATAGACCGCGGCCGCGATCGTGCCCGGCGCCAGCGCATCCCCGATCACCGTCACCGATTTGACGCCCGCCTCGAGCAGCGCGCCGGGGTTCGCCATCAGTTTCTGCCGCAGCGCATCGTTCGGCAGCCGCGCGGTCACGGTCACGAGGCTGGCACAGGCGCGCTGCGTCACGCGGCCGGTGAAGACGCAGGCGAGATCCACATGATCGCCCTTGAAGGCGACAACATCCTGCTTTACCAGCAGCTCGATCCCGAGCTCCAGGAGCCGGCGCTGGATATGCGAGGACTCGAGCGTCTTCTGGGTCCAGCTCGAGACCAGGTCGGCCGGCGTCACGATGGCGACGTCATGCCCCTGACGCCGCAGCTTCTCCGCGATGACGCCGCCCATATAGTAGTGATCGTCGTCATAGACGATGACCGGCCCCTTGACCGCCTTCCCGGCCATGATGTCGTCTGGCGTGAAGACATTCGCGGATTCGAAACCCGGAACGGCAAAGCCGTGCATGCGGCCGACGCCATCGCGCCGCCACTCGGCACCCGTGGCGAGAACGACCCGCCCCGCCCCCATCTCGAGGATATGCGCCGGATCGAGGCGGCTCCCGCGATAGATCTCGACATTGGCGAGCTTGCCCAGCTGATAGCTGCGGTAGTCACGCACCCGTCCCCATTCCGAGAGGCTCGGCAGCTTCGCTTCGCGCGCGACGCGTCCCCCGAGCTCGTCGGCGGCCTCGGCCAGATGCACGCGATAGCCGCGCTGGCCCAGCGTGCGGGCGCATTCGAGGCCCGCGGGGCCCGCTCCGACCACCAGCACCTCGTCCTCGGATTTGCGCGCCGGCACGATCTCCGGATGCCAGCCCTTGCGCCACTCCTCGCCCATGGTCGGATTCTGGGTGCAGCGGAAATGGCTCATGGTGAAGTCGCCCGACACGCAGATATTGCAGCCGATGCATTCCCGGATATCGTCGGGCCGTCCCTCCTCGATCTTCTTCGGCAGGAAGGGGTCGGCGATCGAGGGACGTGCCGCGCCGATCATGTCGAGCACACCCCGGCGGATCTGAGAGACCATCGTGTCGGGCGAGGTAAAGCGTCCGACGCCCACCACCGGCTTGCTCGTCATCTTCTTGACGAAAGCGATGAAGGGCTCCTGGTTGCCCTCGGGCTTGAAGCGCGAGGTGGTGGAATCGTTGTACCAGGCACTGACATTGACATCCCAGAGGTCCGGCAACTCGGCCAGCATGCCGACGATGTCCTGAGACTCCTCGAGCGTCAGTCCTTCCGGCCCGATCAGCTCATCGGTCGCATAGCGCACGACCACGGCACAACGATGCCCGACGGCGTCCTTGGTCTCCTCGATCAGCTCGCGGAACAGCCGCACGCGGTTCTCCAGGCTGCCACCATACTCGTCGGTCCGGTTGTTGCGCCGGCGCTGCAGGAAATGCATCGGCAGCGCAATATCGTGGCCGGCATAGACATAGATCACGTCGAAGCCGGCGCGCTGGGCGCGGATCGCCGCCTCGCGATGCCAGCGCCGGTAATTGCGGATGTCCTCGCGGTCCATGGCGCGGGCCTGCATGGGGTCGTAACTGTTGACCGGCTGATGCGAGGGCCCGATCGGCATCTCACGGCTGTAGTGATTGGCGCATGAGGGGCCGTGGTGGGTCAGCTCGCAGCCCGCGAGCGCGCCATGTTCATGGACCGCCTCGCACATCATGGCGAGGGCTGGAATGTCGTGATCGTCCCAGAGCCGCGCTTCCTTATAGGGCGATATGTCGGTGGTCGGATGGATCTCGCATTCCTCGGTGCAGATGACGGCCCAGCCTCCCTCGGCTTTCATGCCGCGCATCCCGGCGACCGCGCGCGGGTTCGGATGGCCCATGCCATTGCAATGGGGCACCTGATAAATCGGTTCTTGGCGGTGACCGGGCCGATCTTGATCGGCTCGAACAGAATGTCGTAACGCGGATCGCGCGCCATGGAGCTCTCCCCTTTTTCCAGAGGACATATACCCGGCCGCCGCCCCGCCGTCAGCCCCGCCCTTTTTCTTCTCTCCTTTCTTTCCTCTCCCTCACGCAGTGAGGGGAGGGTTGCGAAGGCTTAGGCGAGACGAAGTCGAGCCTTAGCCGAAGCTGGGTGAGGGTGACCTTCCTTGGCACGCACCGCACCCCTCACCCCCCATTGCTTCGCAATGGGTCCCTCCCTCTCCCCACAAGGTGGGGAGAGGAAAGACAGAGAGAGCGAATCCCGCCCCTACTCCGCCACGCGGCGAACGACAGGACCGACCTTCATCAGCTCGGCCATGGGAATATGGCAGGCGATCCGGTGTCCCGAGGCGGTCGTCTGCTCGGGCGGCGGCGTGTCGTCGCAGATGGCGCCGACCTTGCGCGGGCAGCGCGTGGCGAAGGGGCAGCCGGCCGGCAGATCGGTCGCCGAGGGAATGCTGCCTTCGAGGATCACGCGGGTCTGCTTGATATCCGGGTCGGGCACCGGCACCGCCGAGAGCAGCGCCTCGGTATAGGGATGGTAGGGCGGCGAGAACACGTCCTCGACGCTCCCGAACTCGACGATCTTGCCGAGATACATGACCGCGACCTGATCGGCCAGGTAACGCACCACCGACAGGTCGTGCGAGATGAAGACCAGGGTCGCGTCGCGCGTTTTCTGGATCTCGATCAGGAGGTTGATGATGGCGGCCTGGACCGAGACGTCGAGCGCCGACACGGGCTCGTCGGCCACCATCAGGTCCGGGTCGCCGGCGAGGGCCCGGGCGATGGCGACACGCTGCTTCTGACCGCCCGAAAGCTGCCTGGGCTTGCGCTGAACGAAGTCGGCCGGCAGCTTGACGACCTCCATCAGCCGCCGCGCCTCGCCGCGCATCTGGCCGCCGGCCAGGCGCTTCAGCCGCCGCAGGGAGCGCTCGATCGCATAGCCGATCGAATGGCTGGGGTTGAGCGTGCTGTCGGGATTCTGGAACACCATCTGCAGCGAGCGCTTGACGTCGATGGACCGCGCTTCGACTGCCTTGTCGGCCAGCTCCACGCCGGCCACGCGAACCCGGCCGCCGGTCGCCTGCTCCAGCCCGGTCAGGACCTTCGCCAGGGTGGACTTGCCACAGCCGGATTCGCCGACGATCGCCAAGGTCGTGCCCTTGGGGGCGGACATCGACACGTCGTTGAGGGCCTTGACGTCGTAACCGCCGCTCCTGTCGAACAATCCTCCCGACTGCCGGTAGGTCTTCTTCAGTCCCGAGATCTCGAGCATCGCGGTCGGTGCCTTGGCGGCCGCCACGGTGTGCGCCTGGGCCACGGGCCGCGCATAAGGCGGCAATTCCGCCTCGCGCACGCATTGCACGCGATGGCCGGGCTCGCCGCTCACCTCCAGGGTCGGAATGCGCGACGTGGTGCAGCGGCCGGGATCGGCATAGGAGCAGCGGGGCGCGAAAACGCAACCCTTGGGCCGATTCAGCGCCGGCGGCACCTGACCGGGGATCGGCAGCAGGGGAGCCGAGCGCTTGTCCGATCCCAGCACCGGGATGCAATCCAGCAGTCCCCGCGTATAGGGGTGACGCGGGTTGCGGAAGACCGCGCCGATGGCCCCCTCCTCGGCGAGTTCGCCCGCATACATGACGCCGATCCGGTCGCAGATCCGCACCACCGTGCCAAGATTGTGGCTGATGAAGACAATGGCCGAGTTGTGCTTGGCCCGCAGGCGAGCGACGAGATCGAGCACCGCCGCCTCGACCGTCACGTCCAAACCCGTGGTCGGCTCGTCCATGACCAGCAGCGAGGGCTCCGACATCAGCGCCATGGCGATGACCACGCGCTGCTGCTGGCCGCCAGACAGCTGGTGCGGATAGCGCTCGAACACCGACTGTGGATCGGGAAGATTGACCTCGCCCAGCATCGCCAGCGCCCGCGCCTTGGCCTCGGCTTCGCCGGCGTCCTGATGGATCATCGGGACCTCCATCAGCTGGCGCCCGACCGGCATGACCGGATTGAGGCTGCTCATCGGGTCCTGATAGACCATCGCCATCTTGCTGCCGCGGATCGAGCGCAGCTCTGCGTCGCTCATGCGGCCCATATCGCGGCCTTCGAAGAGAATTTTACCCCGCGTGAGCCGGCCGGCACCGCCCAGATAGCGCATGATCGCGAAGGCGACGGTGGATTTGCCGCAGCCGGATTCGCCGACCAGCCCCAGCGCCTCGCCCTGGGCGAGGCGGAAGCTGATGTCCGGCACGACGTTGATCTCGCCCGCGCGCGTGAAATAGGAGATCGACGCGTTCTGCAGCTCCAGGACCGGCGGGCGGGGTTCCGTCATCGCGCCACTTTCTTCCCCTCCCCCGCTTGCGGGGGAGGGTTGGGGAGGGGGCTGCTCGGTCCATCAGCCCTCTCCCTGGCCCTCTCCCGCAAGCGGGAGAGGGGATAACGGTGATCGAGTTCGGACGTCCTCACGTTCATCGCCCTCCCCTAATCCCGCAAGCCGATTTCGCGGATGCCGTCGGAGAGCATGTTGAACCCCACCACCAGCGAGGAGATCGCCAGGCAAGGGATGATCGCCATATGCGGATAGGTCGACATCCAGACATAGGTCTCGCGAACCATGCCGCCCCAGTCCGGATCGGGCGGCGGCAGGCCGAGACCGAGGAAGCCCAGCACGCCGATGGCAATGGTGGTGTAGCCCATGCGCAGACAGGCATCGACGATCAGGGGGCCGCGCGCATTGGGCAGGATCTCGACCAGCATGATGTACCAGGCGCCCTCCCCGCGCATCTTGGCGGCCGCCACGTAATCGCGCTCGCGCAGCTCCAGCGTCAGGCCGCGAACGATGCGGGTGATCTGGGGTGCAGCGGTGAAGGTGACCGCGATGATGATGTTGAGGGCCGAGGGGCCGAAATTCGCGATGATGATCATGTAGAGGATGATCACCGGAAAGGAGAGGATGATGTCGGAGAAGCGGCTGACCAGCCCGTCGACCCAGCCGCGGTAATAGCCGGCGAGCAGCCCCATCGCGCAACCGACGAGATAGGCGCTGGCGACGGCGATCGGCGCCACGGTCAGGACCGTGCGGGAGCCCCAGATCACGCGCGAGAGGATGTCGCGCGCCTGATTGTCGGTGCCGAGCCAGTGGGCCGCCGAGGGCAGCCATTTGCCCTGTGCGGCGAAGTCGTTGGCGTTGGGCGGATAGGGCGCCAGCCAGGGCGCGAACAGCGCCATGAGGACCCAGAAGCCCACCAGGCCGGCACCGATCATGCCGACCGGCGATTCCCGGAGCAGCGCGATGCGCCGCACCCAGACCGGAAGTCCGGAGCCGGCCTTTCGCGTTCGCGTCTCGTTGATCCGTGCGACCATGGTCAGCTGAACCGGATGCGCGGGTTGAGGAGCATATAGCCGAAATCGCCGACGATCTGGGTCACGACCGCGACCAGCACGGAGAACAGGGCCCCCGCCTCGATCACGGCGATGTCCTGCGACAGGGCCGCTTCGAGCATCATCCGGCCGAAGCCGGGATAGGCGAAGACCGCCTCGACCACGACCACGCCGGTCACGAGGTAGTTGATCTGGAGAAGAATGACCGTGAAGGGCGCGATCATGGCGTTGCGCAGGGCATGCTTCACGATCACGTCGCGGAACTTCATGCCCTTGAGCACGGCGGTGCGGATATAGGGCCGGGTCATCACCTCGATCATCGAGGCGCGCACCATGCGCACGACATAGCCCAGATCGTAGAACACCATCACCGCCACCGGCAGCACCAGTTGCGAGGCGATCGACCAGCCGCCGCCCTTGTCGAGCGTCGAGGTGCCGGGAAGGATTCCGATCCAGATCGCGAAGATCGAGGTCAGAAACACGCCCGAGGCGAATTCCGGCACCGAGGTGGTGACGATGCTGAAGAGCGAGATCGAGCGGTCGAGGCGCGAGCTTTCGCGCATGCCCGCCGCGACGCCCAGCAGGATCGAGGCCGGCACGATCACGGCGAAGGCGATGCCGGCAAGGATCAGCGTATGGCCCAGCCGTTTCCAGATGATGTTGTTGACCTCGGTCTTGTAGACCGTCGAATAGCCGAGATCGCCGGTGAGGATCTTTCCGACCCACTCGAAATAACGGATGAAGACCGGGCGGTTCAGGCCCATCTGCTCGGTCAGCAGCTCGACCTGATGCTGGGTCGCGAACGGCCCGAGCACCTTGCGCGCCACATCGCCGGGGGTGAACTCGCTGATCATGTAGATGGCGAAGGACACCACCAGCATGGTCAGGACCAGATAGCCCAGCCGTTTTGCAAAAAAGGCGACCACCCTCGGCGTACCTCTCCCGTTGCCGAAGCGTCACGCTGGAAGATTGGGAAGATCGCGGGGTGGCATGACCACCACCCCGCGCCCTGTCGGCCGCCTCAAGCCGTCAACGACCACTCTTCGGCGAAGAGATAGTAGGTCGGATGGATCTGGAAGCCCTGCACCCGCTTGTCGAAGCCGGTGAAGACCGCGCGCCAGAGCGGCTGAACGATCGGGCCGTCCTCCTGCATGATCTTTTCCAGATCGGCCATCACCTTGCGGCGCTCCTCGACATCCAGGATGCCTTCGGCCTTGGTCAGGGTCGCGTCGAAGTCCGGGTTGGAATAGAAGGATTCGTTCCAGGGAACGTTCGTGCGGTAGGCCAGGCCCAGCACCATCACGCCCAGGGGACGATGGGTCCAGGTGGTGAAGGCGAAGGGCGCCGTCTCCTTGTTCCAGATCTCCCAATATTGCGACGACGGCAGCACGTTGATCTTCACATTGACGCCGATCTGCTTCCACATCTCGGCCATCGCCTGAACCGCCTGAGGCTCCCAGTCCGGGTCCTTCTTGCAGAAGATCTCGGTCTCGAAGCCGTTCGGCATGCCGGCATCGGCCAGCAGCTTCTTCGCCCCGTCGATGTCCTGCTTCATGAAGTCGAGCTTGGCGTATTCGGGATGGATCGGGCAGACATGGTGATGCTCGCCGGCGGAGCCCAGGCCGAGATGGGCCACCTGCAGCACCTTCTCGGTGTCGATGGCGAGCCGCATCGCCTTGCGGACCTTCGCATCCTTCCAGGTGTCGTGGATCGGCTGCATGCGCGCCACGGCGGTCTGGCCGGTCGAGACCGTGTAGAGATTGATATGGTCCATCTTCTGCAGCGCCGCATATTGCGAGGTCGACGCTTCATAGAGGCCATGGATCTGCTTCGAGGCGAGCGCGCTCACCGAGGCCGCCGGATCGTCGCCCAGGTCGATGAACTCGATGGTCTCGACGGCGGCCTTGTTGCCCCAATAGCCGTCGCGGCGCTTCATCACCGCCTTCTTGCCGACCTCGAGCTCGGTGCAGTTATAGGCGCCGGTGCCGATCGAATTCACGCCCCACTTGCCGTTCTCGCTCGGATGCAGGATCAGCGCCGGGTAGTGGAACAGATGTTCCGGAACGGCGAGCTGCGCTTCCTTGCAGTTCAGGCGGATGGTGTAGTCGTCGACCTTCTCGATGGCGTTGTCTTCCCAGAGCTTGGTGCCCATCTTGGCATTGCCGGCATCGTCCTTCTGGCCGGTGTCGTACTCGACCAGCATATAGCCCTTCATCAGGCCGACGACCGAGGAGCCCACGCTTTCATCGAGCCAGCGTTTCATATTCCAGATGACATCGTCGGCCTTGAGCTCGTCGCCGTTCGACCACTTGATCCCCTTCTTCAGGATCAGGGTCCAGGTCTTGAGATCGGCCGAGGCTTCCCACTTCTCCAGGAGCCAGGGCCGGGTGACGTTGTCGTATCCGGTGCGGGTCAGATAGTCGTTGCTCTGGCGCACGACGTTCGAGTCATAGACCCAGGAGAAGGTGGCCGGGTTGTCGAGGGCCGGAACGCGCATGCCCACCCGGACGACGTTCTCGGCGGGAGCCGCCGCGGTCTGGGTGGTGGTGGTGGTCGCCGCCGTCGTGCTTTCGCTCGAGGCCTGCTCTTCCTTCTTCTCGTCGCAGCCGGCGAGCCCATAGGCCGCCGTCGCCGACAGGCCCAGCAGGGTCGAGGTGCGCAGGAACTCGCGCCGGTCGACCTTGCCCTTGCGGAGTTGCGTCAGCAAGGTCGGCAGATAGGGATGAATCTTCTTGAGCTCGTCGGACATGGTCGTCTCCCTCCCCGAGAATGGCGTGTACCACCATAACGCCGACGTTCAATCCCCGCTCCGCAAGGACGCGCCGGAACTCATTATTTGCCGGCAAGCAAACCACCCTTCCCCGGTCATGTCCAAAGGAATTCACGCATAAGTCCAGGTTAAACAACCATTCAGAGATCCTGACCGGTTCCGCACCCTTCTCCGCCGCAAACCCACCTGTCCTGGCGGCACCCCGCTATGAGAAAAATGCCATTCCTGGCCGCCGCGATCCGGCTTTGCTAGCGTCGGCCCTCTCCAGCTCTCAATCGACCTTCATGATCGGCCGCTTTCCATGAACCAAGACGACGTCGAGATCCTCGAGCGCCAGCCCGCTTATCGCGGCTATGGCCGGATCGACCGCTATCGCCTGCGCCACCGCCTTCACAACGGCGGCATGAGCGGCCCGATCGACCGCGAGGTCTATGATCGCGGCCATGTGACCGGTGTGCTGCCCTACGATCCGGTCCGGGATTGCGTGGTCATGATCGAGCAGTTCCGTGTCGGCGCCTGTCTCGCCGGCATGCGCTCCTGGCAGATCGAAGCCGTCGCCGGGATCATCGACGACGGGGAAACGCCCGAGCAGGTCGCCCGCCGCGAGGCCCGGGAGGAGGCCGATCTCGAGATCCATGACCTCGTGCCCATGTGCCGCTACGTGGTCAGCCCGGGCGCCATCACGGAGTTGGTGGCGCTCTACGCCGGTCGGGTCGACAGCAGCCATGCGGGCGGTGTCCATGGCCTCCCCGAGGAAGGCGAGGACATCAGGGTTCTGGTGGTTCCGGTGTCCGAGCTCGCCGGCATGATCGACGACGGGCGGATCGGCAACTCCCTTACCATCATCGCCGTGCAGTGGCTGCTCTTGTACCGCGACAAACTGCGCGCAAGCTGGAAGGCCTCGGCCTGACGTCATTCCGGCGATCGACAGTGGTCACCGCGCTCGCCTTCCCGGGCGGCGGATCATACCCCCGCGGGGTAGTTGCCGGTCCCCACCCTTGCGCCAATAATCGCGAACTCGACATGCCGGAACTCAGGCCGGCCATCGCCGCATCGCGCGCCCGGGACCTCGATCGTTCCCGGAAAATAATCCTGGCAAGGGAGACTGCATCATGGAACGCGTCAAGCTTTTCGACCGGATCGCCCAGGGCAAGGCATCGCGGCGCGACATCGCCAAGGCCCTGGGGCTCGCCGGCCTGGCGGCGGTCACCTCGCCCCTGTTGCCGCGTCCTGCGCGCGCCGGCGACGAGCTCACCTATTTCACCTGGAACGGCTACAACATTCCGGAATTCCATCCGGGCTATATCGAGAAGCATGGCAGCTCGCCCAACATGGTCGTGTTCGGCGAAGACGAGGAGGCGCTGACCAAGGCGCGTGCCGGCTTCCGCGCCGATCTCGCGCACCCTTGCAAGGTCACGCTCGGCCGCTGGCGCGATGCCGGCCTGATCGAGCCCTTCGACATGTCGCGCATTCCAGCCTGGGCCGATATCTGGGACGAACTCAAGAATGCCGACGGCGTCACCACGGATGCCGCAAGCAAATACGGGACCGGCACCTGGTACATCCCCTGGGAATGGGGCAACGCCTCGGTCGTCTACCGGACGGACGTCGCCACCGAGTACAACAACAACCACAGCTGGGAAATCCTGTTCGACGAGAAGTACAAGGGCCGCCTGGCCCAGTATGACTCGGTCGACGGCGCGGTGCTGGTGGCGGGCCTGGTCGCCCATGCCAAGGACCCGTTCAACATGACCGACGACGAGTTCAAGCAGTCGAAGGCGCTGCTCGAGAAGCAGCGCGACCTGCTGCGCTTCTGGTGGACCGACCAGACCACCGTCGAGCAGGGCATCACCTCGGGCGAGCTGGTCGCCGCCTATTGCTGGAACGACGCGGTGGTGCGGCTCAAGAAGGCCGGTGTCCCGGTCGAGTATATGAAGCCGAAGGAAGGCATCTTCACCTGGTTCTGCGGCCTGGTGAAATGTAAGAACGGCCCGGGCGACGTGAACGCGGCCTACGATCTCGTCAACGCGATGCTGGAGCCGCGCGTCGGCAAATATCTGATCGAGAATTTCGGCTATGGCCACTCGAACAAGAAGAGCTTCGAGCTGGTCGACGAGGCGACGCTCGAAGGCCTCGGCATCCGCCAGCCCGAGGATCTGTTCAAGACCGGCATCTTCTTCGCCGAGATGAACAACGACGTCCGCCAGAAATACATCGCCATGTTCGAGCAGGTGAAGGCGGGCGGGTGAGGACGACGGCGTCACGAGCTTAATCACCATCCCTTCCCCCCTTGTGGGGGAAGGTCAGGAAGGGGGGTGCCAAAGACTCCCTGTATCCCGCAACGGCACCCCTCCCCCTACCCCCCTCCCGCAGGGGAAGGGGGTGAGATCCTTCCTTGGAACTCCCGCCCTCAATCTTCCTATGCCCCCACGCGGCTTGATCCCGCCCCATGGGGTTCGCTAGTCTCGCCGGAGCGCGCTGGCGGACCGGTGCGAATCCTCAAACAACCCTTTGAATTTCATGGATATTCGACGCGATTTCATCGATGCGGTCGGGAATACGCCGCTGATCCGCCTGCGCAAGGCCTCCGCGCTCACCGGCTGCGAAATCCTGGGCAAGGCCGAGTTCCTCAATCCGGGCGGATCGGTGAAGGATCGCGCGGCCCTGGCGATCGTGCAGGATGCGGTCGGACGCGGCCAGCTGCGCCCGGGCGGCGTCATCGTCGAGGGCACGGCCGGCAATACCGGGATCGGTCTGGCATTGGTCGGCAATGCGCTGGGCTATCGCACCGTGATCGTGATCCCCGACACGCAGTCGCAGGAAAAGAAGGACATGCTGCGGCTTGCGGGCGCCGACCTGCGCGAGGTCCCCGCCGTGCCCTACAAGAACCCAGAGAACTATGTCCATGTCTCGGGCCGGCTGGCGAAGGAGATGGCGGCGAGCGAGCCGAACGGCGCCATCTGGGCCAACCAGTTCGACAACACCGCCAACCGCCTGGGCCATTACCGCACCACGGGCCCGGAGATCTGGCGCCAGACCGACGGCAAGGTGGATGGCTTCATCTGCGCGGTCGGGACCGGCGGCACGCTCGCGGGCGTCGCCATGGCCCTCAAGGAGCGCAATCCGAAGATCAAGATCGGCCTCGCCGACCCGCAGGGCGCAGCCCTCTATCACTACTACAAGCATGGCGAGCTCAAGGCCGAAGGCAGCTCGATCACCGAAGGCATCGGCCAGGGCCGCATCACCGAAAATCTGAAGGACATCAAGATCGATGCGCCATATCAGATTCCGGACAGCGAGGCGCTGCCGATCGTATTCGCGCTGCTGAAGGAGGAAGGCCTCTGCCTCGGCGGATCCAGCGGCATCAATGTCGCCGGCGCCATCCGCCTCGCCCGGGAGATGGGACCGGGGCACACTATCGTGACAGTGTTGTGCGATTCCGGCACACGCTATCTGAGCAAGCTGTTCAACCCCGATTTCCTGCGCTCCAAGAACCTGCCGACCCCCGAGTGGCTCATCTGACGCGATCGCGGGACGAAACGCCTCTCTCCCTGTCATCGCCGGACTTGATCCAGCGTGCAGGGGCGGCAAGACTGGATGCCCGGGTCAAGCCCGGGCATGACATAAAGGGAACGAGCGGCTCTCGACGAAATCGAGGAGCAGAACGCCTCTCTTCCTGTCATCGCCGGACTTGATCCGGCGATCCAGGGCCGCCAAGACTGGATGCCCGGGTCAAGCCCGGGCATGACAGGGAACAACGTCAACCGGATAGTCTGCAGCGATGACCCAACTCGTCTTCCGCGACGATGCCTATATCCGGAGCTGCAAGGCGAAAGTCCTCGCCGCCGACGCCAATGGCGTGCTGCTGGACCGCACCGTGTTCTACCCGATGGGCGGGGGCCAGCCGGGCGACACCGGCCGTCTGCGGCTTGCCGACGGCCGCGAGATCGCGGTCGTCGATGCCGTGAAGGGCGCCGCGCCCGACGAGGTGCTGCACAAGCTGGCGCCGGGCAGCGCGCTGCCCGAGGTGGGCAGCGAGGTCGAGGCCGTCATCGATTGGGAGCGACGCCACCGCCTCATGCGCATGCATAGCTGCCTGCATCTGCTCTGCGCCGTCGTGATCGGCGACGTGACCGGCGGCTCGGTCGGCGACGGCAAGGGACGGCTCGATTTCAATCTGCCCGAAGCGCCGGACCGCGCCGCGATCGAGACCGCGCTCAACAAGCTGATCGCCGAGGACCATCCGGTCCGGCCGCGCTGGATCACCGACGAGGAGCTTGCCGCCAAGCCGGAGCTCGTCCGCACCATGTCGGTCAAGCCGCCCAGCGGCCATGGCAAGGTGCGTCTGCTCGAGATCGAAGGCGTGGACCTCCAGCCCTGCGGCGGGACGCATATCGCGCGCACCGGCGAGATCGGCCCGATCGTGGTCGGCAAGATCGAGAACAAGGGCAAGCAGAACCGCCGCATCAACCTCGCCTTCGCGGACGGCGCCGTATGAGCGCCGCTCCTTGTTCCATCCCCTCCCCCGCCCACTTTCTTCCCCTCCCCCCTTGAGGGGGAGGCTGGGGTGGGGGGTAGACACAAGCTCAAAGCGGACCATGTGCACGCGGCGTAAAGCTCTTTCACCATCTCGCTCTTCGATCACCCCCCACCCTAGCCTCCCCCTCAAGGGGGGAGGGGATTCACAATCATGAGCGCCGCCGCCAACACCGCCTACGCCAACCCCGAGAGTCTCGTCAGCACCGCCTGGCTCGCGGAGCGTCTCGCCTCGCCCGACATCCGCGTGGTCGATGCGACCTACTACCTGCCGGTGCAGGGCAAGAACGCGCGCGCCGAGTATGAGGCGCGCCACATCCCCGGCGCCGTGTTCTTCGATATCGACGAGATCGCCGATACCTCGGTCCCGCTGCCCCATATGCTGCCCTCGCCCGAGAAATTCTCCTCGCGCATGCGCAAGCTGGGACTGGGCGACGGCAACAAGATCGTGATCTATGACGCCCATGGCATGATGAGCGCCGCGCGCGTCTGGTGGACCTTCCGCGCTTTCGGTCATCGCGATGTCGCGATCCTGGACGGCGGCCTGCCGAAATGGATCGCCGAGGGCCGGCCCGTCGACGACGCCCTGCCCCACCCGCGCGAGCGGCATCTGACCGCGCGCTTCAACAATTTCCTGGTTCGCGACAAGGAGCAGGTCCGCGCCAACATCGCCAGCAGGCGCGAGCAGCTGGTCGATGCGCGCAGCGCTGCGCGCTTCCAGGGCACGGAGCCCGAGCCCTGGCCCGGCCGGCGCTCAGGGCACATCCCCGGCAGCTTCAATGTTCCCTTCACCGACCTGCTCGATCCCGCGAACAAGACGTTCCTGCCGGCCGATCGCATCCGCGCGCGGTTCCAGCAGGCGGGCGTCGATCTCGGCAAGCCGGTCATCTGCAGTTGCGGCTCCGGCATCACGGCCTGCGTGCTGGCCTTCGCGCTGCATCTGGTCGGCGACGAGAATGTCGCGGTCTATGACGGCTCCTGGAGCGAGTGGGGCCTGCCGGGCGATACGCCGGTCGAGCCTTAGAAACCATCATTCCCTCTCCCGCTTTCCTTCTGTCATCGCCGGACTTGATCCGGCGATCCAGGGGACCAGGGACGCGCTGAACACCAACGCCTCGCTCGAGGCAAAGACTGGATCGCCGGATCAAGTCCGGCGATGACAAAACAAGGAGGGGCGCGTCAATACCATGAATATCCGCGTCTATCGCGACGAGGATTTCGGCGCCGTCGTCGCCCTCTGGACGGATTGCGGGCTCGACCATGCGCCCAACGATCCGGCCCTCGACATCCCGATCCTGCGCGCCAGCAAGCATGGCGAGCTGTTCCTCGCCTTCGAGGGCGAGCTGCTGCTGGGCTCGATCATGATCGGCCATGACGGGCATCGCGCCTGGATCTATCGCCTGGCGGTGCGCCCGGACCGGCGCCATCAGAGGATCGGCCGCGCGCTGGTGCATCATGCCGAGGGCTGGGCCGCGATGCGGGGATTGCGCAAGATCCAATTGATGATCCGCGAGACCAACCCCGACGTTCAGACCTTCTACGAGAAGCTCGGCTATGAGGTGAGCCCGCGCACGGTGATGGCCCGCTGGCTGGGTCCCGAGGATCGCGAGAAGGCCGAGAAGATCGAGGTCGTCGTCAACCTCCTCGAGATGACCCAGCGCCCGGCCCGCCAGCCGATGCCGACGCCCGAGGGCAAGATCGCGATCCTCCGCGCCGAGAAGATGCCGGTCCGCTTCTTCCGCTATCTCTATGCCGGCGTCGGCGATCCCTGGTTCTGGTATTACCGCCGTTATCTCAGCGACGCGGAGATCGCGGGAATCATCCATGATCCGCGCATCGAGATCTATGTGCTCTATATCGACGGCAGTCCCGCCGGCTATGTCGAGATCGACCGCCGGCATGAGGGCGAGGTCACCATCAATCATCTGGGGCTGATGGCGGAGCATATCGGCAAGGGGCTGGGTCCCTATCTGCTGATCTTCGCCATCGACACGGCCTGGCAGAGCGATCCGACCCGCGTACTGATCGAGACCTGCACGCTCGATCATCCGAGCGCCCTGCCGCTCTATCAGAAGGCGGGCTTCCATCCGATCGGGCAGCGGACCGAGTTCATCGACGACCCGCGCCTGAGCGGCCATGTGCCCTCTCACCTGGTGCCGCGCTTGCCATGAGCGGAAGCCAGTTCCTCCGCCTCGCCGAGACCGGCCGGGCGCAACTGGTCTATGAACTCGATGGCGAGCCGGCGACGGCGCTTGCCGGCGACACCGTGATGACGGCGATCCTGACCCGACGCGGCCATCTCCGGCAGTCGGAGTTCGGCGACGGCCCGCGGGCCGGCTTTTGCCTGATGGGCGCCTGCCAGGATTGCTGGGTCACCCTGGGCGACGGCCAGCGCGCCCGCGCCTGCTCGACCCTGATCAGCGCGGGCCTGGTGGTCCGGACCGCGCCCGCCAAGCTCACATGAACCCTTCGCGCATCATCATCGTCGGCACCGGCCCCGCCGGGACGCGGGCCGCCCTGACATTGGCGCGCTATGGACTCAAGCCGACGATCCTGGATGAAGCGCCGCGCAACGGCGGCCAGATCTACCGCCGCCCGCCGCCGGAAGGCGAGTTTCGCCGCAGCGCCCGGACCCTCTACGGCTTCGAGGCGGCGAAAGCCCAACGCCTCCATCGCGATTTCGACCGAAACCCCGCCGCCTTCGACCACCGGCCCGAGACGCTGGTCTGGGAGATCGAGCCGGGCCGTCTCCAGGGCTATCGCTATGCCGATCGGCACCGCTTCAGCCTGGAATGGGAATCGCTGATTCTGGCGACCGGCGCCACCGATCGCATCATCCCTGTTCCCGGCTGGACCAAGCCCGGCGTCTACAGCCTCGGCGGCGCCCAGGTCGCGCTCAAATATCAGGGCTGCGCGATCGGGCGGCGTGTCGTCTTCCTCGGCAGCGGGCCGCTGCTCTATCTGGTGGCCTATCAATATGCCAAGGCCGGGGGCGAGGTCGCCGCGGTGCTCGACACCGCCCCCTGGGCCGCCAAGCGCCACGCCGCACCCGGCCTGGCGTGCGCGCCCGGTCTCTTCGCCAAGGGCCTCTGGTACCTGGCCTGGCTCAAGGCGCGGCGCATCCGGATCGTCCACGACGTGCGGCCGATCGAGATCATGGGCCAGGACCGCATCTCCAACATCGGCTTCGATACGCCCTCGGGCAGCGATTCCATCGGCTGCGACGCGCTGGCCCTGGGCTGGGGACTGCGCTCCGAGATCCAGCTGGCGGAGCTGGCGGGTTGCCGCCTCGACTTCGATGCGCTCAATCGCCAATGGCTCCCGGAGCGCGATGCGGACGGCCGCGCCGTCGGTCCGAAGCATGTCTATCTCGCCGGCGATGGCGCGGGGATCGCCGGCGCCGACGCCGCCGAGGTCGCGGGCGAGCTGGCGGCGCTGGCGCTGCTGGCCGACCGCGGCACCACGATCGATCGCAACCGGCAGGCGCTGCTGCGCCGGCGCCTGGCCGGCTTCCGGGCCGCCCGCACGGCGCTCGAGACCGCCTTCCCTTACCCCCATGCGCTCGCCGCCGCCTTGCCCAACAGCGCCGTCCTCTGCCGCTGCGAGAACGTCACGGTCGGCGAGCTGCGCGCCACAGTCCGGATCGACGCCACCGAGCTCAATCGCGCCAAGGCCTATTGCCGCGTCGGCATGGGCCGTTGCCAGGGCCGCGTCTGCGGACCGGCGGCGGCGGAGATCCTGGCGGCGGCGCTGGGCAAGCCGGTCGAAGCGGTCGGGCGCTTCCGGGCCCAGCCGCCGGTGAAGCCGCTCCCGCTCGAGCCGCTGGCGGAAACGGAGGCGGCGCCGTGACCGGCACGCCCATCCAGGCCGATGCGATCGTCATCGGCGGCGGCATCGTCGGCGGCTCGGCCGCGCTCTATCTCCGCAAGCGCGGGCTTCAGGTCGTCCTGTTCGAGCGCGACCGGGTCGGCATGCGGGCCAGCGGGGTCAATTTCGGCGGGGTGCGCCAGCAAGGCCGCGATCTGCGCGAGATCCCGCTGTCGCACCTCGCGCGGCGCATCTGGGCCGACCTGCCCGAGCATGTCGGGATCGACGGCGAGCGCATGTTCAGCGGCCATCTGCGGCTCGCCCGCAGCGAGGCCGATATGGCGGTGCTGGAGCGCTATCGCACGGATGCGGGTGCGCTGGGGCTGCCGCTCGAGCTGATGGGCCGCAATGCCCTGGTCGCGCGCTTTCCCTGGGTCGGTCCGCAGGTGGTCGGGGGGTCGCTCTGCGCCAGCGACGGCCATGCCAATCCGCGCCTGGTCGGCCCCGCCTTCGCGCTGGCGGCCCGCGCGGCCGGCGCCCGGGTCGAGGAGCGGGCCGAGATCCGGACCGTCGAGGCCACGGGCGGCGGCTTCCGGGTCGCCCTCGCCGATGGGCGAACCGCCAGCGCCGGCATCCTGGTGAACGCCGCCGGGGCCTGGGCGGGGCATCTGGCGGCCCAGCTGGGCGAGCCGGTCGAGCTGGCGCCGATGATCCCCCAGGTGCTGGTCACCGAGCCCGCGCCCTACGGCATCCTGCCGGTGCTGGGCGTCGTGGGCGGCGCGCTCTATCTGCGCCAGATCCCGCGGGGCAACGTCATCTTCGGCTCGGCCGACCGGCCCGCCGGCCCCGACTTCCTGACCAGCCGCCCGACGGCGACCGCCAACATCGACGCCGCCCGCATCGCGCTCTCGATCGTCCCGGGCCTGAAGCAGCTCGCCATCATCCGCAGCTGGACCGGCGTCGACGGCTATCTGGGCGACGGCTCGCCGGTGATCGGGCCCAGCAGCCGCCACGCCGGGCTGTTCCACGCCTTCGGCTTCTGCGGCCATGGCTTCCAGCTCGGGCCCGCAGCCGGCTGGGTCATCGCCGAGCTGGCGACCGGAGCGGCGCCCAGCGCGCCCCTGACCGGGCTCGGCATCGAGCGCCTGCTGGCGAGCGCGCCGCCGGCTTAACCGCAGCCGGCGTCAATGGCAGGTGATGATTCCGGCGCGCACCAGCTGCGGCAGGATATCGTCGATCAGATGGGCCGCATGCTCCTTGGCAATGCGCCTCATCCCCTCTTCCGGCGTCTCGGTGGCGCCGGCAACCGCCTTCGGCCGGAGATTGCGCGCGGCAAACTGTTCCCGGATCGCCTCCTCGAGCTTCTCGCGCGGCAAGGCCTTGCCCTGCCCGGCATTGGCGAAGACGTCGAGCGCGATCGCCTCCGCCGGCTCGATCGCGACCGCATTGCCGAGCACCTCGCTGGCCAGATGCCGCCGCGTCTTGGTCTCCACCGCCTTGGCGAGCAAGGCCCGGTTGACCGGCGACAGGATGTTGTAGCGCGACGGATGGGCCGGCATCGCCGCCGGCAGGAAGGGCTGCGCCGCCGGCATCAGATGGCCGCAAGCCGCCATGACATGGAGGGTGCGGTCGATTTCGCCGGCCAGCTTCGCGTCCGTGCGGATGCGGGCGACCAGGTCCCCGACCGGCACCGATCCTTCCATGAGAATGCGGCGCACGACCGGATAGGTACCCTTGTCGAAGCTGATCTCGCCGCGCGGCAGCTTCGCGGTGACGTCGGCGTCCGTGAGGGCGCGCGCGGGCGCCAGATGCAGCCCCCGCATGGTCTGCAGGATTGCCGTTCCGTTGAGGCGGGCATGGCCGCGCACGAACACGTCCCGGCGGAACCGCTGCGCCATGAGGAAATCGAGCAGCAGCTGGCGCAGCCGGTCGGTCGGCTGCTCGCGCAGCATCTTGGCCGCGGCGTCCCCCACCACCAGGTCCATGTGATTCTCGATCAGCGTGGCCGCGCCGCAATAGGTGAGCTTGGCCTCCGCCATGGCGTCGGCGATGTCGGACGAATAGAAGCAGTGCCAGGCGCCGTTGAGATATTCATGCACCAGATAGGCGGGCGCCTTGTCGGCCAGCGTATCCAGATGCCGCACGGCCGCGTCGTTCTGCAGGTGATAAGCGGACTTCAGCTCGACCAGGGATTTGGTCTGGGCCAGGGCCCGCGTCATGCGGTCCGTGACCGGGCCCGAGAGCTCCTGCGAGAATTCGTAGAACAGTTTCTGGTTGGGAGCAGACGAGGCCCAGCCGGGCATGGCGTTGTAGCTGAGATAGGCGAGCCCGCCCGGCTTCAGGAAACGCTTCAGCGCCCCGCGGATCGCGCGCTGCACCTCGGGCGAGACCCAGGAGAGGATGCCGTGCAGGCCGATGAAATCGCAGGGTGGGACGTCGCCTTCGACCAGCTCGTCGAAGCCCTTCTCGAGGAAGGTCGCGTTGGCGATGCCGGCATCGCGGGCAAAGATCCGCGCATGGTCGATATGGGACGGGTTGAAATCGACGCCATAGAACTGCGCCTTGGGAAAACAGGCCGCCAGCACATTGGTGCTCTGCCCCAGCCCGCAGCCCAGCTCCAGATAGGTGAAGGCGCCGTCGATCGGCCGCGGATGGCAGCCATTGAGCGCGGCGACATAGTTCATCCAGGCCGGCGACAGCTCCCGATAGAAGCCGTCGGTATAGAGCTGGTCGGTGATGTAGCCGTGGCTCCAGTCGTCAGGCTGCATGCGAGGCACCTACCGCGGCGCTTGAGGGCAGTCGATCCTATTGGCGCTTTCCTAACGTCCTGTAAGTAATGCCTCCACAAGAAATCGAGGCAGGCCGCCCTATTCGACCCTCATCCCTTCGGCAGACCTCCCGAAGAGTCAAGGGCGGGAGGGCCCGTCGGCCTTCCCACCCTTCATTTCAGCCGGCAAGCGCGAGCCGGAATGCAGGATGGCCAATCACGAGGTCGTAACGGTGGCCGCAGAGCTCACCAGCACATAGCCATCCTCGTTCAGGCCCGGATCGGCTCCGGTGCTGACATGGACGTAGAGGCTGTAGCCTGCGGGGATTCCGGTCGCACCCGCCGCTTGGAACCAGTGATCGCCGCCGCCCATGTTCGCCAGATTGACCGTGTCACCGGCATCCGCATCGATCCGGATGGCTTTCGCGGAGTCGAACGTATGGTTTGGCGGCACCGTACTGGAACCGGCGGGATCCATGAAGCCGGTCGTGGCCATATCCACCAGATCGTTGATGTTGAGTGTTAACGTCTGGCTCCCTGCGGCACCGGAGTCGGCATTCTTGATCGAAACCGTCTCGATATTCGTGAAATGCCCGTCCAGGCCCGCATTGGTCAGGTCGATCGAGGTGTCGAAGACCAGCACGTCACCGGGATTGGTGTCGCTGATGACGTTGTTCGGATTGGCGCCGCCATCGACATGGTCGAGAGAGTCGGCACGGATGAAGTCGTTGCCGTTGCCGCCGCTCAGATAGTCCGCCCCGGCACCGCCGATCAACGTGTCGTTGCCATCACCGCCGTAGATCGTATCGGCACCACCGCCGCCGCTCAGGCTGTCATTGCCGGCACCGCCATCGAGGTAGTTGGCCGCGGTATCACCGGTGAACGTATCGTTGCCAGTGCCACCGATGACGCCTTCGATGCTGCCCAGGGTATCGGTCGAACCCACGAAGGTCAAACTGCCGCTGGCGGAGTTGAGCGTGAGATTGAGATTTCCGGTCTGGTCCGAATAATCGACCACGTCCGTTCCGTCGCCGCCATTGATCGAGTCCGCGCCCAGACCGCCCTGGAGCACGTCGTCGCCATTGCCGCCCAGCAGCCGGTCATTGCCATCGCCGCCGATCAGCAAGTCGTTGCCGTCGCCGCCCTCGAGCGTGTCGTTGCCGTTGTTGCCGACGAGGACGTCGTTGCCCTCGTAGCCGATGATTCTTTCGTTGGCACCATCACCGACGATGATGTTGTCGAGGCCGTTGCCGGCAAGGGTAATAACACCCCGGTGGTCACTATTCGTACTGACCGCCACTGTCGCCGTGTCGGTGCCTCCGTTCGACGTGCCGGTGTAGCTGAAGCTGCTGTTGTCGGTGTCGATCACCACGCCGCCAGCCACCAGGGACGCTCCCGCCCCGACCGCCGTGATCGAGATCACGTCGCCGTCGCGGTCGCTGTCGTTCCACAGCAGCCACTTGCTGTCGACAGTGAAGGTCGAGGGATTGCCATCAGCAATCATCAGGTTGTCATCCCGCACGATCGGCGCGCTGTTGGAGGGCGCGACGTTGATCGTGACCGTGTTTCCGGCCTCGTCTCCGTCGCCGTCATGGAGCGTGTAGGAGAACTGCTCCGGCACGGGGTTCGCGAGGACGCTGGAAATCGCGAAGGTATAGGCGCCCGTCAGCATGTTGATGGCCATCGTGCCTTCGTTGGTCGAGAAGGTCAGCACCCCGCCCGCGAAGGTGAAGGCCCGCGCCGTCCCGGTGTTCACCACCGCGTTGGTGCCGTTGAAGGTGTAGATCGAGCCGTTATAGGTGAAGACCTTCACATAGGCGCCGTCCGCGCCCGTGGCGCTGCCATTGTCGGTCGTGACGTTGCCGGTCACCGTGTTCTGCGCGGCATTCGTCAGCGTCTGGGCCAGCTGGCCCAGATCGGTCACGGCCTGGCCGTTGCTGTTGGTGCCCACGGCACCGTTCCAGGCAACCGGGTTGAGGTTGGTGACATTGATGCCGGTGCCGATGCCGATGGCGAAGGCATTGATGTGGTTGGTGTTCAGGAACGACGTCCAGACATTCTCTTCCGTCGGTTGGATGCCATTGCCCTGGTTGCCCAGCACCGGCCAGGACGACGAGGCCGTCGGATCGCCGTCCGACACGAAATAGACCACGTTCTGGGTCGAGGGGGTGGCGAGCTTGCCGCTGTCGGCAAAGGACGTCATCGCTGTCTGCAACGCGGCGTCATAATTCGTGCTGCCGCCGGCCGAGACGGTCGCCATGAAGGTCTTGGCCTGGTCGAGCGTCAGCCAGACGCTGCCCTGGTCCGTCGCGCTGCCGGAGAAGAGCACGATCTGCACCTTCACATTGCCGAGGCTGCCATATTGCTCGAACAGCTCGTTGATCGCCGCTTTCGAGGCCGCCAGGCGATCGAGGCCCTGCAGACCGCTGTCGTCGGTCATCGAACCCGAGATATCGAGCACGATCATCAGGTTGGTGTCGACCGAACCGGCCGCCGCCACCGTCTTGCTCTCGGCATGCGCGTCGGGAGCGTCGTCGCCGATCGTCACCTTGAGGGTGCCGTTCGCCGTGTCGCCGCCGACATTGTCCTTGATCGTGTAGTTGAAGGTCAGCTGCAGGTCGTCGGTATGACCGCTCTGGTTCGCATCCGGGTGATCGATCGCACCCAGCTGCTCGAACTTGTAGGCACCGGTCGTGACGTTGGTGATCTCGAGCTTCGCCACCGTCTCGCCGTTATGCACGCCGCCGCTGACCGTGCCCGTGAGGGTCAGGCCGCCATTCGAGCTCGACCAGACCACCGGCTGCCCGCCCGAGGTGAGATTCGGGTGCGCCGGATCGCCGCCTTCCGGATCCGCGATCGCGACCGTCGTGCTCCACACGAAGGGACTGGAAGCCGCCTTGCCGTCGCCACCGAAGGTGTAGGTCAGGTTGCCGGTCGCGATCTCGTCGTTGGTGCCCGCCGCCGTGCCGGCTGCGAAGCTGCCCACCGCCTCGACACCGTCTTCCAGGATCGAGACCGCGTTGTTGGCCCCGACCGGGATGTTCTTGTCGTTGTCGATGATCAGCGTGCCCGCCGTGCCCTGGTTGGTCACGATGGTGCCGGCGCTCTGGCCCGAGATCCGGACCGCATAGTCCTCGGTGCCTTCCACGATCGTGTCGTCGATCGTGTGGACCGCCACCGTCTGGGCCGTCTGGCCCGAGGTGAAGGTCAGGACCGTGGTCAGGGCGGTGTAGTCGCTGCCCGAGGTGGCATCCGAGAAGCTGCCATTGACACCCGCACCGGCGGTGACCGTAATTTTCACGGTCTGTCCGTTCTCGATGGTTCCACCGGTGTAGCTCACTGTGTAGTTCGCATCCGAGCCCTCATTGACCTGAGTGGCGCCCGTAATCGACCACAGCAGAGCCGAACCTGAGTCTCCATCGA
>CAVOLB010000148.1:0-24135 GCA_963696655.1 uncultured Alphaproteobacteria bacterium | reverse complement strand
AAGTTATTCCTTGAGTTTCTTCTGGATCTCGTCATTCGATCGAAGGTCACGGGAGCGAATCGGTGTCTGGCTGTTGGTGGATTCGGCGATCTTGGAGCTGATCTCCCTTCGCGTTGTCTCGTATGCGCGAATTAGCACGAGAACATTCCGGCACCGCTGTGGGTCTTGTTGGAATGCTTCGAAGAGGGCGTTCGATGTCTGGCCGCCGTTGACGATCTGGACGTTAGACAAACTCCAGTATGGGCGCGCGGGTGCCCGGCGGATACTCGAAATGATCGCAGGTGAGGGTAATGCCATTGTTCAAGTACCAAAATTCCGCGTTGGAATCTGCAAGGGCGGAATCGAAGATCCGTTTGTTTATTTTGTTCTTCTGAGTCAGATAAATCCTTGCGTTTTCCTGAAAGATTTCAAGGAGGGGGCGAGAGGCGTCTTCGGGATCGGCAATCATGCGAACGATATCAAGTGCCTGCACAGTAGCGATCAGGCCTCTGATATTTCCGTCGACACGTTCGAAGTATTGGTTGTCTACAAGCTGCAGCTTCCGGTCGATCCGCGGTTCCTTTGCTTCCAGAATGAGCCGAGCAATCGAGTCGAGGCCATGGTGACGGACGGTGAAGTTGCGATATGGGACGAGGCTCGTGCTTAGGCGCGCCTGCTCGCTTGAGAGTGACCATGCTTGTTGATGGAGACGCGTCCACGCTTTTCGAGGGACGACGGCGTGACGGAGGATCGTTTCCCGTTTCCGTTTCCCGTCATGCCTAGGGAGAGCGGAAGCGGAAACGGGAAACGGCGCTTCAGCGGGTGACGGCGTAGCCCCGGTTCGTCTTGCGGATGGTGCCTTCGGCGGTGAGCGCGGTCAGGATGGCGCAGAGGGTAGACGCGCCGCAGGGGACGCGGGCGAAGCCGGGGACTTCCCAATAGCGGCGCTGCGCCGACTCGTCGCTGAAGGCGCTGACGATCGGCTGGTCGCTTTCGACGATTCGCTTCAGGCCCTCGCTGAGCAGCGGCAGCGACGGGGTGATCGGCGTTGCCCATTCGAAATCGATGCGCGCCTTGTCGGCGGCGATATGGGCGCCGATCTTCCGGATGCCGGCGAGATGCTTGTAAGCCATCTCGAGCACGACCTCGGCCGCGAAATGCAGCCGCATCAGCCGGTAGCGGCGCTCCCAGTCGATCGCCACCGTGACGGCGTCGCCAACGGCGAGCCCATGGTCGTCCGGCAATCGATAGAGGATCTCGGCGCCGCTCTTGCGCGCCTCGAGCACAGGCCGCCCTCCGATGGTGCCGGCGTCGCTCTCCTGCCCGCCCGAGAGCGCATAGAAGATCGTCGCCTCGAGCGCGACCTCGGCGCCGGCGACGGTCGCAATCCGCGTGGCCAACTGCGTCAGGTAGGGATCGGTCCAGAAGATCTTCTTGGTCAAGGCAGCGCGTCCGGGTTCGTCGGGGATTGAGGCGATCATAGCAGACCGCCACCCGTTGCGCTCAGCGCGGGCAGAGCCTGGCCAGCGCTTCCTCGGCGAGGGTTCGGGTCAGCTGGCCCGCCGGCATCGCGCGCGCAAGGTGCGCGGCCTGCCCCGACCAGAGATTGGTGAAATCCCCTGAACCCGCCTGCTCCGCCTTCGCGCGCAGAGGACCCAGCGCGGCGCCGGCCAGCGGGAAAGCCGGCGCGTCCGTCGAAAGCGGTCCCACCTCGCGCATCAACCGGTTGACGATGCCGCGCGCGGGCCGGCCGGTGAAGACGTTCGTGACCATGGTGTTGTCGTCGGCAGCAGTCTCGAGCGCCTCGCGATGGACGGAGGGGAGCTTCGCCTCGGGGCTGAAGAGATAGGCGGTGCCGATCTGCACGGCCGAGGCGCCGAGCGCCAGGGCGGCGACGATGCCGCGCGCATCGGCGATGGCGCCGGCCGCGATCACGGGAATCTTCACCGCATCGACGATCTGAGGGACCAGCGCGAAGATCCCCACCTGGCGCGCCATATCGTCGGAGAGGAAATTGCCGCGATGACTGCCCGCCTCCAGCCCCATCGCGATGACCGCGTCCACGCCGCGATCCTCGAGCCAGCGCGCCTCCGCGACCGTCGTCGCCGAGGCGATGATTTTGGCGCCTGTGGTCCTCACCCGCGCGAGCAAGGCCGATTCAGGCAGGCCGAAATGGAAGCTGACCACCTCGGGCTTCGTGGTCTCCACCAGGCCGCAGAGAGCGCTGTCGAAGGGCGTGCGGCCCGCCGCCGGCGCCGGCGCCTCGGGATCGAGCCCTTTCTCGAGATAATAGGGCTTGAGCCGCGCGCGCCAGGCCGCGGCCCGCGCCGGGTCGGATGCCGGCATGGTGTGGCAGAAGAAATTGAGATTGATCGGGCGCACGGTGCCTTTTCGAATGACACCGATCGCGTCCCGCGCCTGATCGAGATTGTATTGCGCCGTCGCCAGCGAGCCGAGGCCGCCAGCCTCGCTGACGGCGATCACCATCTCGGGCGTGGTGGCGCCGGCCATCGGCGCCTGGATGATCGGCAGCTCGATGCCGAAGAGATCGAGGATCCGTCGATCGGGCCAGGTCTTCATCGTCCCTCTCCGAACGAAGCGTCAGGCCAGCAGCTTCAGCACGGCCTTGGCGGCCGCTTCGGACGAGGCCGGATTCTGGCCCGTGACCAGCTTGCCGTCGGTGATGACGAAGCTCTGCCAGTCGGCGGCCTTGTCATAGAGACCGCCGCGCCGCTTCAGTTCGTCCTCGACCAGGAAGGGCACGACCTTGGTCAGCCCGACCGCTTCCTCCTCGCTGTTGGCGAAGCCGGTGACGCGCTTGCCCTTGACCAGCGGCTCGCCGCGCGAGCGTGTGTGACGCAATACGCCGGGCGCGTGGCAAACCGCGCCGACGGGCTTGCCCAGGCTGGCGAAGATTTCGATGAGCGCGATGGAATCGACATTCTCCGCGAGATCCCAGAGCGGACCATGGCCGCCCGGATAGAAGATGGCGTCATAGTCGCGGGCCTTGATCGTGCCGAGCTTGATCGTGTCGGCGAGTTGCGCCTGCGCCGCCACATCCTTCTTGAAGCGCCGGGTCGCGTCGGTCTGGCCCTCGGGCGTGTCGCTCTTGGGGTCGACCGGCGGCTGGCCGCCCTTGGGCGAGGCCAGCGTCACATCGGCGCCGGCGTCGCGGAACACATAGTAAGGGGCCGCGAACTCTTCGAGCCAGAAGCCGGTCTTCTTGCCGGTGTTGCCGAGCTGGTCGTGCGAGGTCAGCACCATCAGGATCTTCATCGTCGGATCTCCAGACGCGAAATTTGATTCTCATTCGTCAAGGCAGCCGAGGGTCGGTGGGCGCTGCGCCACCCACCGGTTCCGGCTCAGGGGAGCAGCGTCGCGTCGAGCGTGATCTCGGCCTTGAGCAGCTTCGACACCGGGCAGCCGGCCTTGGCCTTCGCCGCCAGATCCTGGAAGGTCGCGTTGGTGGCGCCGGGAATCTTCGCCTTGAGCGTGAGCTTCGACGAGGTGATGGCATAGCCGCCCGCCACCTGCTCCAGCGTCACCTCGGCGCTCGTGTCCATCTGCGTCGCCGTGAGCTTGGCCTCGCCCAGGATCAGCGAGAGCGCCATGGTGAAGCAGGCGGCGTGGGCGGCCCCGATCAACTCCTCGGGATTGCTGCCCTTCTGCCCTTCGAAGCGGCTGGCGAAACCGTAGGGATAGGCCTTCAAGGCGCCGCTCTCGGTCGAGATGCTGCCCTTGCCGTCCTTGAGTCCGCCCTGCCAGGCGGCCGAGCCCTGTCTCTTGACTTTCATCGTCATGCTCCTTGCGTTGAAATCCGGAAGCCGCGGTTCGATGTGGCTATCGAGTATAGGTCATGGACGAGACCGGGTCGCTGGCGGGAAACGTGTCCGCGAGCGCGTTGTCGAGCAACCGGTCCTGCCGGAGACGGCGGCGCTGCCGTTCCTCGTTGCGATCGGGCGCCGCGACCGGCAGCGCTTTCCGGCGCCCTTCCGGCGGACGCCGTGAATGGTTTTGTGACGTGGATTTCATCGGATCACCGTCGCGGGCGCAGGCCGAAGAACGGCCGTTTGGCCCGGACTGTCTAGTGAAAATCCCGTGACCGATAGGACGATTCGCGCTTTAAACGCGCGCGGTCGCCGATCTGGCGGTTGCGCGCATCCTGGCCGGGCTTCCTGACCTCGTCGGCCCGCGCGAGGCTCGAGGCCGGCGGCAGATCGGGGCTGGCCAGGTCCCGGAGATGGCCGGTCAGGTCGACCAGCCGGTCGGCGATCAGATGGGTCACGATGCCTTCGCGCTGCAGCTTGCCGACGACGCCGAGGAGGCTGGCGCCCAGCAGCACGCGGCGATAGCGCTCGAAGGTCCGGGGCCAGACGATGATATTGGCGATACCGGTCTCGTCCTCGAGCGTGGTGAAGATGACGCCGCTGGCCGTGCCCGGGCGCTGGCGCACCAGCACGATGCCGGCCACCTTGACCTTGGCGCCGCTCTCCATCGCCAGCAGGCTGCGGCAGGATCGATAGCCTTCCGCCGCCATGATATCCCGCAACAGGCCCATCGGGTGGCGTTTGATCGAGAGATGCGTGTGGGCGTAGTCCTCGGCGACCTGCTCGCCCTGGGTCAGCGCCGGCAGCGTCACCGCTTCCTCCTCGCCCTGCTCTTCCGCCAGGCTCGCTTCGAACAAGGGCAGGGGCGCCGCCGGCAGGCCCTTCACCGCCCAGAGCGCGTCGCGCCGGTCGAGCGTCATCGACCGGAAGGCATCGGTGCGGGCCAGGGTCGCCAAGGTGGATTCCGGCAATCCGGTGCGCCGCCACAAGGCCATCGGATCGCCGTAGCCATTGCCGCGGGCGCCCACCAGGGCCCGCATCTCGGTCTCGCCCAGCCCCTTCACCTGGCGAAATCCCAGCCGCAAGGCATAGGGCCGTCGCTTGATATGCGGCGCCGGCTGGCCGCCCTGGATGATCTCATAACTCGCGGCGCCAGGAACGACGGCCGCCCCGCCAACCCCGTCGTTCCTGGCTGAGGAAGAATGGCCGTCGCTCGTGACGTCACTCAGCTCGAGACAACAATCCCACTCGCTGAAATTCACATCGACGGGCCGCACCTCGACGCCATGCTCGATCGCGTCGCGCACCAGTTGCGCCGGCGCATAGAAGCCCATGGGCTGGCTGTTGAGGATCGCGCAGGCGAAGATCTCGGGGTAATGGCATTTGATCCAGGAGGAGACATAGACCAGCAGCGCGAAGCTCGAGGCGTGACTCTCGGGGAAGCCATATTCGCCGAAACCCTTGATCTGCTCGAAGCAGCGCTGGGCGAACTCGCGCTCATAGCCGCGCGCGACCATGCCCTCGATCAGTTTTTTCTCGAAGGTATGGATGGTGCCGACATGCCGGAAGGTCGCCATGGCCCGCCGCAGCTGATCGGACTCGCTGGGCGTGAAGCCGGCCGCGACGATGGCGATGCGCATCGCCTGTTCCTGGAACAAGGGGACACCCAAGGTCTTGCCCAGCACCTCCTCCAGCTCGCGCGAGGGATAGGTCACGGGCTCTTCGCCGTTCCGGCGGCGCAGATAGGGATGCACCATGCCGCCCTGGATCGGACCCGGCCGCACGATCGCCACCTCGATCACCAGATCGTAGAATTTCTTCGGAGCGAGGCGCGGCAGCATCGCCATCTGCGCCCGGCTCTCGACCTGGAACACGCCGATGGAATCCGCCCGGCCCAGCATCTCATAGACCGCGGGATCCTCCTGCGGCAGCGTCGCGAGCTCGTAGCTCTTCCCGTAATGCCGGCGCAGAAGATTGAAGCTCTTGGCGATGCATGTCAGCATGCCGAGCGCCAGCACATCGACCTTCATCAGCCCCAGCGTGGCGAGATCGTCCTTGTCCCATTCGATGAAGGTGCGGTCCTCCATCGCGGCGTTCTCGATCGGCACCAGCTCGCTCAGGAGACCGCGGCTGATGACGAAGCCGCCGACATGCTGCGAGAGATGGCGCGGGAAGCCCTTGATCTCGCGCGCCAGCGCCAGGGTCTGCGCCAGGCGCGGCTCGGCCGGATCGAGGCCATGCTCGCGCAGCCGCGCCTCGTCGAGAAACTTGACGCCGTTCTTATGATCGGGGGCCCAGATCTGTCCCGACAGGGCGCCCACCAGATCGAGCGAGAGGCCCATCGCCTTGCCGACATCGCGCAAGGCCGAGCGGCTGCGATAGGAAATCACGGTCGCGGCGATTCCGGCCCGGTCGCGGCCATATTTCTCGTAGATATACTGGATCACCTCCTCGCGCCGCTCATGCTCGAAATCGACGTCGATATCGGGCGGCTCGCGCCGCTCGGCACTGATGAAACGCTCGAACAGCAGATCATGCTGGGCGGGATCGACCGAGGTCACGCCCAGGCAATAGCAGACGGTCGAGTTGGCGGCGGAGCCGCGGCCCTGGCAGAGGATTCCGCGCTGCCGCGCGAAGCGCACCAGGTCGTAGACGGTGAGAAAATAGGAGGCGTAATCGAGCTGGGCGATGAGGGCGAGTTCATGCGCCAGGCCCGCCGCCACCTTGTCGGGCATCCCGCCGGGATAGCGCCATTTGGCGCCCGCTTCCGCCAGCATCTCCAATTCCTGCTGCGGCGTGCGGCCCCCGCTCGTGAGCTCGTCGGGATATTCGTAGCGCAGCTCGTCGAGGCTGAAGCGGCAACGCTCCGCGATCTCGACCGTGCGCGCCAAGGCCTCGGGCCAGCGCGCGAAGAGCCGCGCCATCTCGGCCGGCGATTTCAGATGGCGCTCGGCATTGGCGAAGAGGCGGTAGCCGGCGGTGTCGATGGTGCAGCCTTCGCGGATGCAGGTCAGCACGTCCTGCAGGATGCGCCGTTCGGGGAGGTGATAATGCACGTCGTTGCTGGCGACCAGCGGCGTGCCGCAGGCGAGGCTGAGCGCGTGGAGCCGTTCGATCCAGGCCTCGTCATGGCCGCCCAGATGATGATGGGCGGCGAGGAAGACGGCGCCGGGGAAGGCCGCGGCCAATCGCTTCAAGCGATCGGCCAGCGCCTCCAGCCCGGCCAAAGGTCCCGGATCGGCGCCCGGCAGCGCGATCAGAATCATGCCGTCGCCCGCTTCGAGCAGATCCTCCAGATCGAGCCAGCATTCGCCCTTGGGGGCCCGCCGCTTGCCCAGCGTCAGCAGCCGCGACAGATGCCCATAGGCGATCCGGTCGGTCGGCAGGGCCAGGATCCCGGCGCCGTCGCGCAAGACCAGCCGTGCGCCGGGAATGAGGCGATAGCCCAGCTCGCGCGCCGCCTCATGCGCGCGCACCACGCCGGCGAGGCTGTTGCGATCGGCGACCGCGAGCGCGGTCAGCCCCAGCTCGGCCGCCCGCGCCACCAGCTCCGCCGGACGCGACGCCCCGCGCAGGAAGGAGAAGTTGGTGACGGCGGCAAGCTCGGCGTAGGGCGGTGGTGAGGACATGGGTGGATCTCGAGTTAGTAAGGCCCCTCCCCCTAACCCCTGTGTTGACGTGATCGCTACGCTCTACTTTCAAGCTTCAAGCGAGATCTATGCCAACCACGCCCCCTCCCCTTGCGGGAGGGGGTAGGGGGAGGGGTGCAGCGGACGTCAGGTTGGAGAAATTCCGTTCTGTTCTGTCTTCAAAACCGTCCCGCCAAGAATCTCGGCTTCGATCATCTGAACCACCCCTTCGAGCCGATATCTCACATCGTCATTGGTGAAACGACCGATGCGGAACCCTTGGCTTTCGATCCAGCGCGAGCGTTCCTCGTCCTTAGCGATCGTGTGATTATGAGATTCGCCGTCGACCTCGAAGATCAATCGATCGGACAGGCAGATGAAGTCGACAATATAGGCGCCCAATCGAAACTGCCGGCGAAACCGGCGGCCCGCGCATCGCTTCGACTGGAGCTTCTGCCAGAGGCGTCGCTCGGCAATTGTTTGATTGCTGCGAAGAAAGGAAGCGTGAAGATCGGTCATGGGACAGCGGGTCTCCTCACCCCTCCCCCTACCCCCTCCCGCAAGGGGAGGGGGCGTGGTTTTGTTCTACCCCATCGCGTCCGGCGCTTGATGGGTGGCTTCAAGCTTGTATCCATCCGGATCGAGGACGAAGGCGGCATAGTAAGTGGGTCCGTAATGCAGCCTGAGACCGGGAGCGCCCTGATCCACACCGCCGAACTGCAGCGCCGCGGCATGAAATCGATCCACGGCCTCGCGGCTGGGAGCGATGAACGCCAGATGGAACCCTGGACCGGGTGGTGTCACCGGTTCCGGCTGCAGAATGAGCAGCAGATTGTCTCTTTCCGTTCCGGACAGGCCGTAGCCGACATATTCCGGTCCCGTGAAAACCCTGGCATATCCAAGGGCCGACATGCTGGCGTCATAAAACGCGGTTGTCTTCGCCAGGTTGCTGACGCCAAACGAAAGATGTCCGAGCAAGTCGATCTCCTCCTGAGTCACTTCCGAACGAGGCGGCAGGTCGCTTCACCCCGACCTCACTCGCACCCACCTTCGCCAAGGCTTCGATGGACAGGAGGGGGCGTGAATTTTGTTTGCGGTTACGCGAACAGGCCGTGCAGGTACCAGCGCGAGACGGTCTGCTCGCGGTAGAGCCAGAAGCGGCGGCCTTCGCTGTCTTCGACGCGGTAATAGTCGCGCGTGCTGCTGACCGAGGCATTCGACGCGGCCGGGCGCCACCATTCGGGGGCGATGCGCTCGGGGCCCTCGGCGAGGCGGATGCGGTGGGGCCGCGCGCGCCAGCGGAACGAGGTCGGCAGCGCCTCGGATTCGGTTTCATCGGTTTCGAGCGGCTCGGGGCGCGGCAGCAGCCGCACCGGGCGGACCGTGGCGAGCGCGATCGCGGTCCAGCGCCCGGCCTTCCCGGCCAGGGCCGGCATCGGCGCCACGGCGCGCTCGGGCAGATGGCTCTCCTGCGGCGCCGGACGGGTCAGCCGCACCGGGGCGGGCTCGTTGGCGAAGCGGCCATTGGCGAAGAGATCGGCCAGCGCCGCGAGCGCCGCCTCGTCGACCGCGCGCTCGATCGCCGTCTCGTCGAGCGGCTCGGCGGATTCGGCCGCGGCCGCGGCCGGCAGCAACGGCGTTTCGACGGCGGCGCGGTTCTCGGCTCGAGCACGTTTCTGGCTTTGCGCCCGCGCCTGGGCCAGCACCAGTTGCAGATCCTCGAGTGGCTCGGCCTGCGTCGCCGTCAGGCTCATCGCCTCGATGCCGAAGCCCGGATCGAGCCGGTCGAACAGCTTGGCGAAGAGACGGCGCAATGCGTGGGGATCGCGGTTGGGACGGCTGGTGCCGATCGAGACATGCTGCAGGCTGCCATCGACGCGGAAGAGCGCCAGGCGCAATTGGCGGACCCCCAGCTGCTCCGACGCCAGATGACCGCAGAGCCCTGCCAGCATCCGGTCGAGTGCCGCCGCGATCGAAGGCGCCTCGACGATCGGCTCGGCGAAGGCGAGCCGCGCCTCATGCGGGCTCGCTGGCGTGCGCGGATTGATCGGCTCGTCGATGCGGCCTAGCGCCTGGTCGAGCCGGCGCGCGGGCTCGAGTCCGAAGCGGCGCAGCAGCGCCGCGCGCGGCAAGGGGTAGAGCTCGGCAATGGTCTTGAGCCCCAGCCGCTCGAGCTCGGCGCTCTGGACCGGCGACAGGCGCAAGGCGGCGACGGGCAGGCCCGCGATCGCCTCGCGCGTGCCGCCCGGCGGCAGGATGACGGTGTCGCTGCCGCGCGCGGGCGTGGCGAAGCGCGCCGCGGCCCAGGCGGCCCCCGGCGTATCGGCGATGGCGAGGCGGACGCGATAGCCGAAGCGGCGCAGGCGCTGCGCCAGATCCTCGATCATCCGCGCTTCGCCGCCGAAGAGATGGGCGCAGCCGGTGATGTCGAGGAAGAGCCCGTCGGCGCCGTCGACCGCGACCCAGGGGCTGAAGCGCGCGCACCAGTCGGCAAGCTGCGCCAGCGCCGCCGCATCCTTGTCGGGATGGCTCGGCCGCACCGCGAGATCGGGAACGAGCGCCCGCGCATCGGCCAGCACCATGCCCGGCACGAGGCCCGCGGCCGACGCGTTCTCGTCGATCGCGGCCAGGAGTGCGCGGCCGTTCGCGGCCGCGACCGTCACCAGCGGGCGCGCGTCTTCGGAAGCCCAGGCCAGGCGCGGCTCGTTCAGCCGGACCTTGCCCAGCCGAACCTCGCGATGAACCGCAAGTCCTTCAGCGCGCCGCGACGCGATCTTGAGCCGGTCGGTCGCCCAATGCGGCAGCCACAGTGATACCACCCGTTTCACGACATCCCTCCAACAGCCAATCTCCGGTCCGACCGCCGCGGCAGCGCAGCAGCGAGACGCGCCAGCGCGGCCTGGCGCCTTGCGCGTTCGCCGACCAGACCTGCCAGCGCGTCACCGCCGCGGTCGGATTGCGCGAGGGCCCGCGGCGCAGCAGCAGGCAGGCGATGCCACCGGTCTCGGCCGCGAGCTGCAGCCGCCGGCTGGCGGTCAGGTCGATCTCCTCGATCTCGCCCAGCACCGCGGCGAGACCGGGGCAGCGCAAGCCCTCCTCGAGCGCACGCAGCAGCGCCTGCGGACGGCGGAAGTCGGCCAACAGAATGCGGTTGGGCGAGAGGCCATAGCGCGCGAGGCCGGGCGCATAGATGTCGGCACCGGGCGTCCAGAGCACCGGACGCTGCGAGGCCTTGACCAGCCGGCCCAGGAGGAAGGCGGCAAAGCCGGTGGCGGCGGCGCTGCCGTCGACCGAGGCGATCTCATGGAGCGCGCCCTGCACCAGGCCGCCGCCCAGCGCCTGGTCCAGCTCGGGCAGGCCCAGCCGGACCCGCGCCGCCGCCGCCCCGGGGCCAAAACCGCCGACCGCCGCCTTCAGCGCCTCGAGCCGGGCCGAAACCGGCGAATTCGTCACTGCCGCTCCATCCGCCATCGCTCTCTCCTGCTGCCCCGACCGACGGCCGAAAACCGCCCTGTCGGGGCAAAACGTCCTGTTCCGCTCATTGTTCCTGTTTTGTTCTAACAATCAATCTGCGTGACGTCAAGGCTCGGAAGCCGGCATGCTGACGCCGCCCTCTCCTTCCGCGAGGCGCCGAAAAATGCAGCGATTTCAGAGTCCGATCCTGCGCGCGGCCCTCCTGGCCGGTCTCTTGGCCATGGGGCACTCTCTGCCGGCCCGCGCCGACACAGCCGACGGCGCCACCACCGAGACCGCGATCATCGTTCCCGCCACCAACGAGTTCGAAGGCGTGGATGCCGAGTACGGCTATATCCAGAATCACTATCCCGGCTGGCAGCATAGGCAGCAGTCGCTGATCCAGACCGACAGCAAGATCTTCGACCGGATCGAGATCGTCGGCCCCGACGGCATCCGCAAGACGATCTATTTCGACATCACCGACTGGTTCGGCAAACCCTAGCGGCGACCCGCGCAGAGTTTCAGCGGCCGCTGAAGCGCGGCTTGCGCTTCTCGACAAAGGCCGCGAGCCCTTCGCGATAGTCGGCGCTTTCGACCGCCGCATAGGCCTCGCGCCATTCCTCGGGGCTGAGCGGCGCGGCATCCGTCAGCCGGCGCGCCATGCGCTTATGAAGACGATGCGACGTCGGTGCCCCATGGGTCAGCCGGCGCAATGTCTCCTCCGCCTCGGACTCCAGCCGGTCGGACGGGACCACGCGCGTGACCAGGCCCTTGGCGGCCGCCTCCGCGGCGTCGAACAGCCTTCCCTCGAGCAGGATCTCGAGCGCGGTCGCCCGTCCGACGGTCTCGATCAGGTCGCCGAGTTCCGGCCAGGGCATCACCACGCCCACCTTCTGGATCGGCACGCCGAAGCGGCTGCCTTCGGCCGCGATGCGCAGATCGCACATGATCGCGATCTCGAGCCCGGCACCGACGCAGGCGCCCCGGATCATCGCCACGGTCGGCAAAGGCAGATCGCGCAGGCGATGCAGCGCCGCCACCATGACGCGGCCATAGGCCTCGGCATCGGCGGCGGTCGCCCGCGCCTCGGCGAACTCCGCCAGATCGGCGCCTGCGGCAAAGGCCTGGCCCGCGCCGCGCACCAGCACGGCGCGCAGGGACGGATCCGCCTCGACCTCGCGCAGCACCTCGCCCAGCCGGTGCCACATGGCGAGATCGAGCGCGTTCAGCCGCTCCGGGCGGTTGAGCGTCACGGTCGCCACCGCGCCGTCGCGGGTCAGCAGCACGGAATTGGAAGACGTCACATTCATGTCCCGGTCCGCTCCTGCCGCGATTTCACAATCAATGCACCCAGAAACACCAGAAGGCAAAGGCCGAAGAAAACGATCAGGAAGAGAGCCAGCCAGAAATTCTGCGCGGGCGCCAGCGAGAGAATGAATCCCCCCAGCGCCACGAACAGCGCGCTCACGATGGCCAACAGGATGAGGTTGAGCTTGCTATAGCCGCGCAAGGAGTTCTGCAGGCTCTCGCGATAAGTCAGGCGCTCCTCGGAATAAGGCAACCCGCGCGTCAGATACCGCACATAGCCCACCGTCAATGCGGTCACAGCCAGGACCAGCAGCAGGAGATAAAGCACGGAGTCATGGGCCAGCCTAACAATGGCAATGAGCAGCGGAATGAGCGCCAGGAGCAGGACGTAAAGCCGCTTGATCGACGCGCGTAGCTGCTCGGCGGTCCTGGCATCAGGGATAATCCGGCCGCGTCCGCGACTGCCATAGGGATAGAAGACGTCGCGGCCCTGGGCATCCTTGCGGAAGCTGGCGTTGGTGAGGCCGTCGAAATAGCCCATCGCCCCCGAGTCCCCCTGGTTCGAACGTGGATTCCAGACGCTCCCGGCCGTCAGGGCAAGACCCATTTCCCTTACAGACTTTGGGGCCGTAGCGCCCTTGCCAAGCCGGGAGCGCTCGCCGATCTTAAGACCATGTCCCAGAGCTTCTATCTCCTGCCCGAAAGCCGCGGCGTGCTGGCCATCGCGGGCGACGACAAGACCGAGTTTCTGCAGGGCCTCGTCTCCAACGATGTCGCCAAGGCCGGGCCGACGCAGGCGCTCTATTCGGCCTTCCTCACGGCGCAGGGGAAATATCTGCACGACTTCTTCCTCGCCGAGGCCGGGGGCAGCTTCTATATCGACTGCGAGGCCGGGCGGCGTGACGACCTGAAGCGCCGGCTCTCGCTCTACAAGCTGCGCTCCAAGGTGACGATCAGCGACGCGACCGCGAGCCATACGGTGGCCTTGCTGTTCGGCGGTGATGCGCTGACGCGTCTCGGTCTCAAGCCGGAACCGGGCTCGGCCAAGGCTTTCGCCGCCGGCGTCGTCTATGTCGATCCGCGCCTCGCGGCGCTCGGTGCCCGTGCCGTGCTGCCGCGCGAGGGTGCGGCGGCGTCCCTCGCGGCGGCGGGGTTCACGGCCGGCGATGCCACCGCCTACGACAAGCTGCGCCTGTCGCAGGGCGTGCCCGACGGCAGCCGCGATCTGCCGGTCGAGAAGGCGATCCTGCTCGAGAACGGCTTCGACGAACTGCATGCGATCGACTGGAACAAGGGCTGCTATCTGGGCCAGGAGCTGACCGCGCGCACGCGCTATCGCGGGCTCGTGCGCAAGCGCCTGCTGCCGGTGACGATCGACGGCCCCACCCCCGCCCCCGGCACGCCCGTCATGCTCGGCGACAAGGAAGCGGGCGAGATGCGCTCGGCCGTCGACGGCATCGGCCTGGCGCTGCTGCGGCTCGAGCATCTGGAGGGCGCGCCGGCACCGGTCTTGCGCGCTGGCGAGGCGACGCTGACGGCGAAGAAGCCCGACTGGGTGAAGCTGCCGGAGACGGGGGTTTAAAAAATCTGTCCCTTCCCCCCTTGCGGGGGAAGGCTAGGAAGGGGGATGACGCGATGTCGATACCGCGCGGCCCCCTCCCTAGCCCTCCCCCTTGAAGGGGGAGGGAACAGTAAACGAGATGCGGGCGAAGCCCGCTCCGTCTTCATCGATCTTCCCCCGCATGCACTGCCCGCGAATCTGCGCTAGCTTCTGCGGCGATCGACCCTATCGCTTCAAGGAGCTCTTCTCATGGCCCGCCCCCGACTGCGCGACCTCGGAATCGTCACCGGCCAGTTGCCGCCCGGACCGCTCAATGCCATTACCGATGTCGAGGGCGTGAGGGTCGGCCATTCGACCCTGATCAGCGATTCGCCGCGCGTGGTGCGCACCGGCGTCACCGCGATCTGGCCGCGCGACACGGTCTGGCAGGACTGGTGCTATGCCGGCTATCACAGCTTCAACGGCAATGGCGAGATGACGGGCCTGCCCTGGCTCGCCGAGCAGGGATTGCTGGGAGCGCCGCTCTGCATCACCAGCACCCTCTCGGTCGGCGTGGTGCGCGACGCGATCTGTGCCTATGCGGTCGAGAAGGCGGTCGAGATGCCGTTCCACCTGCCGGTCACGGCCGAGACCTGGGACGGCTGGCTCTCCGATGCCGAGAGCTTCCCGGTGACGCAGGCCATGGCGTTCGAGGCGCTCGAGACCGCCAAGGGCGGGCCCGTCGCCGAAGGCTGCGTCGGCGGCGGCACGGGCATGATCACGCATGACTTCAAGGGCGGCATCGGCACGGCCTCGCGCCAGGCCGAGACCGCCGGCGAGCGCTACACGGTGGGCGTGCTGGTGCAGTCCAATTACGGCAAGCGCCATCTCTTCCGCGTTAACGGCGTGCCGGTCGGGCTCGAGATCGATACCGACAAGGTGCCGAGCAGCCATCCGCTGGAATCCAAAAGCTCGATCATCGTGATCATGGCGACCGATGCGCCGCTGATCCCGATCCAGTGCCAGCGCCTGGCGCGGCGCGCCACCACGGGCCTCGCCTGGGTCGGCGGCGTGGGCTCAAACAGCTCGGGCGACATCTTCCTCGCCTTCTCGACCGCCAACACGGTTCGGCCCAGCGACAAGGTGAGCGAGGTCCGCAGCATTTTCGCCGATGCGATGACGCCGCTGTTCGAAGCCGCGGCCGAGGCGACCGAGGAGGCGATCCTGAACGCGATGATCGCCGCCGAAACCATGACCGGCTTCAAGGACCGCACCGCTCATGCGCTGCCGCATGACAAGCTGCTGGAGGTGATGCGCCGCTATCGCCCGCCCGGCACCATCGGGGCGCCACGATGAGGCGCTGGCTTGGCCGCCGCGCCATCGCGGGCCTGCTGTTCGCCTTCGCACTGGCGGCGGCCGGCCTCGCCGGATCGGCGGCCGCAGCCACCAAGGTCGACAGCCAGACCGCCAAGACGAAACTGCTGGGGCCGCTCTGGCTCTCGCTGCAATGGATCGGCGACGGCAGCTTCAACGCCATGGGCAAGGCCCAGGTCGAGGATCGCGACGGCACGCTCCATCTGAGCGGTCGCCAGGACGGCAAGGGCGACAGCGCCGGCGACTGGCTCGAGGTCGACGGCGACATCCTCGCGGTCGGCCTCAGAACCTGCCATTTCAAGGGCTGGGTCGAGACCCGCGTCAGCTACATCAACAATGGCAACCCCTGCCGCCGCGAGATCAAGGCTGACTTCCTCATGAAGACCGGCAAGAAATACTGGCGCCTGCAGGCGATCGACAATCCCTGCGACGTGGCGGCGGATTATGTGGATCTGTTTCCGCTCTATAGGCGACAAAAAAATTGTCACCCCCGCGAAAGTGGGGGCCCATGGATGGGTCAGAACTCTGGATTGGCTTGGGTCCGCTTCCGCGGGGATGACGGTAGGAGGGGCACCGCAGCAGCTCGACCTCTTCTTTCGTTGGCGAAAGATTCGCGCGTCAGCGCGTCCGCTTCCCGCTACTCCTCCGACGGCAGCTTCGTCATCAGGATCTTGTCGATGCGCCTTCCGTCGAGGTCCATCACCTCGAAGCGCCAGCCGCAAGCGGTGAAGCTCTCGCCGGTCTTGGGCAGACGGCGCAGCTCGTTCAGCACCAGACCGGCGGCGGTGTCGTAGTCGCGGCTCGCCGGCAGGGCCAGGTTCAGGAGCGCCGCCATCTCGTCGACCGGCATGGCGCCATCGACCAGCCAGCTCCCGTCGCCGCGCTGGGTGGCGCCCGGCGCCAAGTCGCCGCCGCCGTCATGGAACTGGCCGGCGATCGAGGCGAGGATGTCGCCTGTCGAGACCACGCCCTCGAAGGTGCCGTATTCGTCGACCACCAGCGCCAGATGCGCCTTGGAGCTCTTGAAGATCTCGATCGCGTCGAGGGCCGCGATGTTCTCATGCACGACCGGCGCCTTGCGGACGAGGCCGTTCCAGTCGATCGGCCGGTTGTTGAGGAGCGCGTCGAGCACTTCCTTGAGATCGATGACGCCGATCACCTCGTCGACATTGCCATGGGCGACCGGCAGGCGCGAATGATGCGCGAGCCGCAGGGTGGCGCGCTTGGCCGCCTCGTCGGCATCCAGATCGAGCCAATGCACGTCGCGCCGATGGGTCATGACCGCGCGCACCGGACGGTCGCCCAGCCGCATCACGCTCGCGATCATGGCATGCTCCGCGGGCTCGACCACGCCGGTGGAGGCGGCCTCGGCCACCAGCGTGTTGATCTCCTCTTCCGTCACCTTCTGCTCGGGCCCCCCGCTCTGGCCGAACAGCCGCAGCATCGCCTGCGAGGAGAGATCGAGCAGCGAGACCAGCGGGCTCGCGATGCGCGCCACCCACATCATCGGCCGCGCCACCCGGACCGCCACCGCTTCGGCGTCGCGCAGCGCGATCTGCTTGGGCACCAGCTCGCCCAGGATCAGCGAGAGATAGGTCGTTCCTGCGACCACGAGGGTGAAGGAGACGGTATCGGCCAGCTCATAGCCGAGTCCGAGGCCGGTGAGATAGACGGCGAGGCGCATGGCGAGCGTGGCGCCGCTGAAGGCGCCGGCGAGAATGCCGACCAGCGTGATGCCGATCTGCACCGAGGAGAGGAAGCGGCCGGGGTTCTTCGCCAGCAGCAGGGCCGCCGACGCGCCGCGATTGCCCTTGGCCGCCATGGCCTTGAGCCGCGCCCGGCGGGCCGAGACGATGGCGAGCTCGGAAAGCGCCAGCACGCCATTGAGCGCGATGAGGGCCAGGACGATCAGCACCTCGACGAAAGCCAATTCAACCCCTCCCCTTCCGACGAACTTCTCATCACAGCGGAGCACCGCCGAACCCGGCGCCCCGACGTGATTTGCGTAAATTCTAGGACTTGGCCAGCCGTTTCGCGATCTCGGCCGCCTCGCGGAAGGGCGAGCGCCCTTCCAACAGCGCGAGACGGCCGGCCCGCGCCAGTCCCTCTCGTCCGAACCGGTCGCGCAAGCCGGCCTCGAGCCAATGCTGCGCCTGGGAGTGGCGGCGCGCGGCGAGACGCCCCGCCTCGCCCAGCCATTGCCAGTGACGCGCGAGCTCGGCCGTCAGCGTCTCGATCCCGTCGCCAGTCGTCGCGGCGACCAGCAGCACCGGCACCGTCCAGCCCTCATGCTCCTCGGCCGCCAGCCCGAGCGCGCCCTTCACGTCGGCGCGCGCGCGAATCGCGGGCGGGCCCATGTCGGATTTGGTGACGGCCACGAGATCGGGGATTTCGACGATGCCGGCCTTCATGAATTGCAGGCTGTCGCCCGAGCCGGGCTGCACGCAGAAGAGAACGCTGTCGGCGGCCTCGGCGACGTCGGTCTCGGACTGGCCGACACCGACGGTCTCGATCAGCAGCCGGTCGTAGAGGGCGCGCATCAGCACCATGGCCGAGAGCGTCATGTCGGCGAGACCGCCGAGACGGTCGCGCGCCGCCATCGAGCGCACGAAGACATTCTCGTCCGCGGGATCGGTCTGCAATCGCGTGCGGTCGCCGAGAAGGGCGCCGCCCGAACGGCGCGAGGACGGATCGACCGCGATCACGCCGACGCGCTTGCCCTGGCCGCGATAGGCGCGGATGAGCGCGCCGGCGAGCGTCGATTTGCCGACGCCGGGCGGGCCTGTCAGGCCGATCACCTGGGCCGTGGGCGCCGCATACGCCGCATCCAGCAAGGCCAGATTGTCGGGCGCCTGCGGCGAATGTTCGAGCGAAGCCAAGGCCCGGGCCAGGGCCGCCTTGGAGCCGCGAAGTTCGTCGAGCGAAGGCAGGGTGGGAATTCCGTCTGTTGCCGGTGGCCGGGGAGCGTAGCGACATCCCAGCCGCCCGGAAGTGTAGCGCAATCCGGTCCTCCCCCCAAACCGGCTCTTTTGTTGCTGCGCCGCCCTTCTTTTGTTGTCTTCGCCGGACTTGATCCGGCGATCCAGGGGCCGGCGAGGCTGGATTGCCGGGTCAAACCCGGCAATGACAAAACGCCGTGGCTCGGCCTCGGAATCGTCATGTTCGTGTCCCGTTTCGACGTCAGGCTCGTGACGACAGCCCGGAAGCGGGTAAAGATGGCTGTGGCAGGCGAAAGATTTTCGAAAGGCAGTTCCATGGCACTCACGCTGGCGCTGGTGGCGCATGATCAGAAGAAGGCCGACATGGCGGAATGGGTCACCCGCAACCACCAGGTGTTGCGGCGCCACACCATCATCTCGACCGCGACCACGGGCCGGATCGTCGCGGAAGCCGCCACCGACATCAAAATCCAGACGGTGAAGAGCGGACCCTGGGGCGGCGACCAGCAGATCGGCGCCATGATCGCCGAGGGCCGGATCGACGCGCTGATCTTCTTCCCCGATCCTCTGACGCCGATGCCGCATGACGTCGATGTGAAGGCGCTGCTGCGGCTGGCGCTGGTCTATGACATCCCCTGCGCCTGCAATCCGTCGACGGCGGACCTTCTGGTGAAGGCGGGGCTGCTGGGGAACTGAGCAGGCTAGAGGTAGATTTACGCATAGTTCTTGACAGAAAATACGCAAATAGCGTATGATCGGGCATCCCCTCAAGTCATGGAGACTGCCGATGCCCCCTCGCGGCGCGCCGTCACTGCGCTTTTCCGCCGATGGCCCGAGGCACCTTGCCGATCAGATCGCCGAGCAACTGCACAAAGAAACTGCCGAGCAGGTCGCCCAGACACCGGAGGCTGAGGGCATCGCCGTCAGCGGCCGTTCGGCGTCGGCGTCCCGCCCGGTGATTTATGGACCGGACGGCACCCCTCGCTCGCGACCGCGCGTTGAGGATTTTCTCGACATGATCATGCGCCGTGAAGGCGGATATGCCGACAACCCGAAAGATCCGGGCGGAAGAACCAACTTTGGCGTTACGCAGAGAACACTGGATGGCTGGCATTCCGACCAGGTAAGGCAGTTCAATGAAGAGCAAGTCGGCAAGAACACCCCGTGGAAAGTGTTCGAGCCGACGAGACTCCCCGGTGTTCCCAGCATCCCTATGGATGTGAAGGACCTTACAAAAGAGCAGGCTCGCGCTCTGCATAAGAATCTGGTCTGGGACAAGTACGGGCTCGGCCAGATCAAAGATGACAATGCTGCCTATCACCTATTCGACATGCTGACGATGTCTGGACCGGTCGGTGTCAGCAAGATCGTATATCCAGCTATCGACGCGGTCATGAAGAATGACGAGCTTTACGACCACGGCGAAACACCACTTTCCATGCCGGAGGATGGCGGCGTGGATCAACATGCCATCGACCGAATGAATTGGCTGATCGACATCGGCCATGCCCGCGACCTGCAGGAAGCACTCGTCAACCAACGCCTCGCCTATGTCCAGAAACTTCGAAACTATAAGGATTTCAGAGGCGGTTGGGTTCCGCGTATCGAATGGTTCCGACCGAGAAGTACGCCGCCGGAGGGTTGGTACCGTTAGCGAAACGACATCGACTGGAAACGGACCTAGCGCAGCGGAATCACCGAAACCCTGTCCTTGCCCCAGCAGACGAGGCCCCGGCTGCTTCTTAAACTGCAATGATACCGCTCGATGCTCGGAAAATTCCTGTCGACGACCTTGTTGTCGCGGTCCAACGTCACGACGTCCCCGGGAAATATGATCAGCCGATAGCCTCCGTCATCGAGGCCGGTCACCAACGCCATGTGATCGTCAACGCCAGGAACCTTGCCTGCAATATCGACTGGTTCGATCAGGATTCGATCGGCCTCCAAACGAATGCGCAAGATCGCCGAAAGATTGCCATCAGGCGAGTTATGGGTCGCCAGCACTTCAGTGCCGTTTCGATTCAAAACCAGCGGGAAGGGGAAAACATCCGTCGGCAAGTCGAGGCGTGCGATCTCATGGCCATCTGGCGTCAGCGCGACAAGATACTCCCGCTTGGTCGGACAGCTATTCCGACCCATCCCGATTGGTCTTCTGGCGTCACCCTCCACCAGCACAAGAATGGTGCCGTCGGCGAGAACGGCGATGTCGTTCGGAAAAGCAAACTTCTCCGTCGCATCCTGCCATCGCCATATCTCTTTGCCCTCGGGCGACAGGCGAACGACCACGGGCCCGGTGCCGCAATCGTCGCCTTGGTCAAATTCTCTCAGCCCGCCCCAACCTATCAGCACGGAGTTGCGATCAGCGACCATCGCGCCGGGTGCCGCGGCATCCGCAGCGCCACGGTCCAACTCGACATAGCCGCTCGGAAAGACCGAACTGCCGGTCGCTGACCGACGATCAATCGTACCTCGTCGCAGCAAACTGCCGTCGGAATAGATGAAAACAGCATTCTCCAGGACGGCCACCTCGGCCCATCCGCTGTCGCCCGCCCCGAATCCATCGCTATCCGGCACGTAGTAATAGGTTTCCTGCCCGGTCTTCATGTCGATAAGCCGAAGGTACCCGTCCGGTCCCCGAGGCTTCCCGCCGAGCACGGCGATCCGGCCATCCGGCAACAGGTCGACATAGGCAATCTCAGCGCCCAGCCGAGACCACATCATTTCCGAAGCGATTGGTGGAAGCGTGATCGTCACCGGCTGCGGCGCCGCGACACCTTCATCGGCGCGAGAGACGGGCAGAATTGCAAACAAACTGGCACAGAAAATCGCCGGCACCAGGCCGAGCATCACCCCGGATGATCGGATCCAGGATCGGTGGGCAGGGGAATTGGCGTGTCGCATAGATACAACCTCAGGTTACAATAATATTCTACCATGGATTGCGTCGGATTGAAGGCGATATCGACATGGGGTCCCGGACATTGTCCGTTCCACTTCCGAGACCCTCACCATCTAGCCCGTTGTCTCGGAGGCGCCCGCTATGCTCCAATAACCTGCAATCATGTCCAGTATTTCGGAATCGTTTCTTGGCTTGTAGGGGAGCCCCAGGGACGGAAAACCGAAAGCCAACGGGGCGGTCCACCGCCCGACGCTCGGACACTCGGTGCAACAGGGAAGGCTGGGAGGCCGCCACCATGAAGGATCTCACCGCGTCGCAACGGGCCATGCTGGAATTGTCGCTGCATTCCTCGCTCTCGCGCCGCCGCGCGCTGGGGGTGGGTGCCGCCGCCGTGGCGGGACTGGGCGCCGTCGCGCTCGCGCCGAAGGAGGCCTGGGCCAAGACCACCATGACCTGGATGGGCTGGCAGGGCTACGAGACCCCGATCCAGAGCGGGACCTTCCTCGCCGACAACGACATCGATTTCCAGCCGACCTTCATCTCCTCCAACGAGGAGATCATCACCAAGCTCCAGGCCGGCGGCATCGGCAAGACCGACATCATCACCATGTATTTCGGCTATCTGCCGATCATGGCCGAGGGCGGGCTCCTGGAGCCGATCGACGAATCCAAGATCGAGCCGCTGCCGCGGCTGATCCCGCAATTCATCAAGCAGGATGCGATCCATTACCAGGGCAAGCTGCAGGGCGTGCCGTGGAACTGGGGCTCGCTGCCGCTGATGTATGACCCGGCGGCCGTGTCGGCGGTGCCGACCAGCTGGATGGACATCAAGAAGCCCGAATATAAGGGCAAGGTCGCGATGGTCGACGACCCGCTCGGCAATCTTCTGATCTGGGGCACTGTCGTGACCGGCAAGCCGATGGGCACGATCCTGACCAAGCCCGAGATGGTCAAGGTCATCGACGAGCTGATCGACATCAAGAAGAACCATGCGCGCGCCTTCTTCGCCACCTATGGCGACATGTCGGACGCCTTCGCGCGCAACGAGGTCGTGGTTTCGGCGATCGGCTGGGAAGCGGTCGCGGTCTGGACGCAAGCCAAGGGCAAGACCATCAAATACACGATCCCCAAGGAAGGCACGGGCATGTTCATGGACTGCCTCTGCATCCCGAAGGACGCGCCGCATCCCGAGCTCACCTACAAGATGATCAACCATATCCTGTCGCCGCAGCCCCAGCTCGTCTTCGCGACCGAGCAGAGTGCCGGCATCACCAATCTCGACACGGTGAAGCTGCTGCCGAAGGAGCTGGCGGAGTCCTACAACTACGCCGACATCGACGGGTTCATGAAGAAGGCGCGGTTGCAGCCGGTGCCGCCCTCGGAATCGAAGGACGACACCGCCACCTATGATGACTTCCTGAACGAGTATCAGCGCCTCTCCAAGGCCTGATCGGGGGCGCCTCGATCGACAAGAGGGACCGGCCGGCCATGGGACGCAAGCATTGGCCCCTGCTGCCGGCCGGTCTCCTTTACGCGGGCGTCTTCGTCGCCCCGCTGCTGTTCTTCTTCGTGATCAGCTTCTGGTCGGTCAAGTCGCGCATCCTGCGCCCCGACTTCACCGTCAAGAACTATGTCGCGACCTGGGTTCAGTATTGGGACTCCATGGCCAACACCATGGCGGTCGCGCTCATGATCGCCGCGGTCACGACGGTGCTCGCCTTCGGCTTCGCCTATGCGGTCCGCTTCAAGGCGGGGAAGCTCGAGGGGCCGCTGCTGTTCCTGGCCCTCATCACGCTCTTCGGCGGCTATCTGGTGAAGATCTATGCCTGGAAGAGCATCCTGGGGCGCGACGGAATCCTCAACCAGGCCCTGATGGAGCTGGGGCTGGTCGATCAACCGGTCGACGCGCTGCTCTACAACACCAATGCCGTCATCATCACCCTCACCTATTTCCTGCTGCCCTTCGCCATCCTGCCGATCTACGGAAACCTGCGCGCGATCAACCCCGCCACCATCGAGGCGGCCCGCGACCTCGGCGCCAAACGCTGGGCCGTGATGCGCGACGTGATCCTGCCGCAATGCGAGAAGGGGATCGTGATCGCCTTCACCCTCGCCTTCCTGATCTCCGCCGGCGACTATGTGACGCCGCGCTTCGTCGGCGGCGGGGCGGCGATGATGGGCCATTTCATCGAGCTGCAATTCTCGCTCGGCTTCAACTGGCCGCAGGGGTCCGCCATGTCCTTCTCGGCCATGCTGCTGTCGCTGGCGATCGTGCTGGTCCTGCGTGCTGGCTTCCGGCGGAGCCTGCGGCCATGATCAGGGCGCAGCAGGTCTCCGATCTCGCCTGGCGCGGGCTGATCTTCCTGATCTCGGGATTCATGGCCTTACCGCTGCTGCTGGTGGTGCTGTTCAGTTTCAACCGGTCGGCCCTCACCAGCCTGCCGCTCACCGGCCTCACCCTCGACTGGTACCGCAAGCTCTTCGCCAAGGATGCCTTCTGGCCGGCGCTCGAGAACAGCCTGCTGGTGGGCTTCGCCGCCGCCCTCCTCGCCATCGTCACCGGCACGCTCGCGGCCCTCGCTTTGTCGCGCTACAAGCCGCGCCAGGCGGGCGTGCTCATCAACATCCTCAGCGTTCCGATGATGATGCCGGCCCTCATCATCGGCGTCTCGCTGATGAGCTATTTCGTGCGCTTCCTCGACCTGCCGCTGGGCCTCTGGACCGTGGTGCTGGGCCATGTCGTCATCGCCCAGCCCGGTCTTCTCGTGCGAAATGGTCGCCCGCATTGCGCTCCCAGTTCACTCATTTTTCCGTCTACCACGGCGTAGCCATCGGGATCCTGGCTGCCGGCCGCGTTCACATGGCCGCCCTGGATGTCGTTGAAATCCAACGCCAGGTAAAAGCGCGGGTGATTGAGCACCCGAGTCAACACCTCGCCGCCTGGAATCTGGATCGAAACAGGAAGCACGATGCCCTGGTCGTAAAGCGTCACCTGGGACAGGATGTTGAACACCGGGATGCCTGCCACCACAATGCGCAGCTTGAGCAATCCAGTGGCCCGCACGGGTCCGTCCTTGGCAAAGATCAGCTCGGGACGAATGTTGTCCAGCGTATTGAAGCTCAGCTTGGGCCAAGCGGTGAACACCCCCGTTTTCCAGCTCGCCATAGATGGCATCGAGCACCC
>CAVOLB010000147.1:0-10434 GCA_963696655.1 uncultured Alphaproteobacteria bacterium | reverse complement strand
CGCGCAGCGCGCGCCGCGTGCTGACGCAGGAGCGGCTCACCGGCATCCGCATGGACGATCGCGCGGCCCTGCTTGCGGCGGGGCAGGATATCGACCAGGTGCTGACGCGCGCCGCCGCGATCTTCTTCAAGCAGGCCTTCCGCGACGGCTTCTTCCATGGCGACCAGCATCCCGGCAACATGGTGGTCGACGAGGAGGGCCGGATCGGCGCGGTCGATTTCGGCATCATGGGCCGGCTCGACAAGCAGACCCGCATCTATCTCGCCGACATGCTGCTGGGCCTGCTCGAGCGCGACTATCGCCGCCTCGCCGAGATCCATATCGCGGCCGGGATCGTGCCCGAGACGGAATCGCGCGACATGCTGGCCCAGGCGCTGCGCGCGATCGCCGAGCCGGTGTTCGGCCGGCCGCTGAACGAGATCTCGTTCGCGCGGCTGCTGGGCCAGCTGTTTCAGCTGGCCGAGACCTTCGACATGCAGGTGCCGCCCCATCTCCTGCTGTTGCAGAAGAACATGGTGATGGCCGAGGGGGTGAGCCGGCAGCTCAACCCCGACCTCAACATCTGGACCCTGGCGCAGCCCTTGATCGAGGAATGGATGCGCGAGAACCGGGGCCCCGAGGCCCGGGTCGCCGAAGCCGTCGAGGGCGGGGCGGCCCTGATGCGCCGCCTGCCGCGGCTCCTGACGGCCCTGGAGAAGGCCGCCAATCGAATGGCCGACCCCAAGCCGCCCTCATCCCTCGCCGCCCCCCTGGGCACGCCCTGGTGGGCCTGGGCGGTCCTGGCGCTGGCCCTCGGGGTGGCCCTTTTCCGTTAAATCCGAGGTTTGATCCCGCCGTCCCTGGCGAACGGGTCAGCTCCCTTAATTTCATAATATTTTCAAATACCTATATATCGATTTGCCCGCGCCGCGCCCGGCCCCCTCGGCGTGCTCGAGGCTTGTGCTGAAGGCGGGTCGCGCCTAGGTTAACTGCAGCAACAAACCGTGAAATTTTTGGGAATTGCGACAATGCTGGCGGGTAAGCGCATCCTTCTCGTCATGGCCGGCGGGATCGCCGCCTATAAGAGCCTGGAGCTGATCCGGCGCCTCAAGGATCGGGGCGCTACGGTGCGAGTGATTCTCACCAAGGGCGGCGCGCAGTTCGTGACCCCACTTTCGGTCGCGGCGCTCAGCGGCGAGAAGGTCTATGGCGACCTGTTCTCGCTGATCGACGAGAGCGAGATGGGCCATATCCGCCTCAGCCGCGAAGCCGATCTGGTGGTGGTGGCGCCCGCGACCGCGGACCTCCTGGCCAAGATGGCGCATGGGCTGGCCGACGATCTTGCCTCGACCGCGCTGCTCGCGACCGACAAGCCGGTGCTGGTGGCGCCCGCGATGAATGTCGAGATGTGGGGCCATGCGGCGACGCAGGCCAACATCGCCACTCTCAAATTGCGTGGCGTGCGCCAGGTCGGTCCCAACGCCGGCGATCTCGCCTGCGGCGAGGTCGGCTCGGGACGCATGGCCGAGCCGCACGAGATCCTGGAGGCGATCGAGCGCTATTTCGGAGTCTCCGCTCCGCTCGCCGGTCTGCGGGCCCTCGTCACCAGCGGGCCGACGCATGAGCCGATCGACCCGGTGCGTTACATCGCGAACCGTTCCTCGGGCCGCCAGGGCCATGCGATCGCGGCGGCGCTGGCGCGGCGCGGCGCCAGGACGCTGCTGGTGTCGGGGCCGACCGCCGAGCCCGATCCCGCCGGCGTCGAGGTGCGCCATATCGAGACCGCCGCGGAGATGTGGGCCGCCTGTCGCGCGGCGCTGCCGGCCGATGTCGCCGTCTGCGCCGCCGCCGTCGCCGACTGGCGACCGGCCACGGCCGCCGGCGAGAAGATCAAGAAGGCCAAGGGCAAGGCAGCGCCGTCGATCGCGCTGGCCGAAAATCCCGACATCCTCGCGGGTCTCTCCGCCGCCGGCAACGAGCGCCCGCGCCTCGTGATCGGCTTCGCCGCCGAGACCGAGAATCTGGTCGAGAACGCGACCGCCAAGCGCCGCAGCAAGGGCTGCGACTGGATCCTGGCCAACGACGTGTCGCCCGATACCGGCACCTTCGGCGGCAGCGACAACACGGTCCATCTGGTCAGCGCCAGCGGCGTCGAGGATTGGCCGCGCATGTCCAAGCAGCAGGTGGCCGAGCAGCTCGCCGACCGGATCGCCGCCGAACTGAAGAGGGCCTCATGACGGCGGCGGTCAAAGTGGCGCTGCAGCGCCTCGCCCATGGCGCGGGCCTGCCGCTGCCCGACTATGCCACCGCCGATGCGGCCGGCATGGATCTGGTGGCCGCCGTGACGAAGCCCGTGACCCTGGCGCCCGGCGAACGCGGCCTCGTGCCGACCGGCCTCGCGATCGCCCTGCCGGCCGGATTCGAGGCGCAGATCCGCCCGCGCTCGGGCCTCGCTCTCAAGCATGGCGTCACGCTTCTCAACAGTCCCGGCACCATCGACGCCGATTATCGCGGCGAGATCGGCGTCATCCTCGTCAATCTGGGCCAGGCCCCCTTCACCGTCGAGCGCGGCACGCGGATCGCGCAGATGGTGGTGGCGCCGGTGACGCGCGTGAGCTGGGCCGAGACCGCAACATTGCCCGAAACCGCGCGGGGTGCCGGCGGCTTCGGATCGACCGGGGTCGGGTCCGCGCCGGCCGCGGCCGCACGCCGTTAATACGGAGGGCCTTCCATGCTCCGACTATCCAAGCGCCTGCTCTTCGCCATCGAGGCCGTCGTCGATATCGCCTATCACAGCGGCAATCGCCCGGTGCAATCGGGAGAGATCTCCGAGCGCCAGGGAATTCCCCGGCGCTATCTGGAACAGGTGCTGCAGCATCTGGTGAAGAGCGGCGTCCTGACCGGCCAGCGGGGCCCTCGCGGCGGCTATCGGCTGGCGCGCGAGCGACGGCGCATCACGCTGGGCGAGGTGGTTCGCGTGATGCGGCAGATCGACATGGTGCCCGATCCCTTGAGCGAGGGCGGAGGTTCCGTGATCGGGATGCAGGTGGTGCGCCCGCTCTGGCGCGAGCTCCAGGATTCCATGCTGATCGAGCTCGACAAGATCACGGTCGAGGATCTCTGCCAGCGCGCGCAGGTGGCGGGCGTGCCCAGCAGCGCCGCCGAGCGGCTCGATTTCACGATCTGACGATCGATTCGTCCGGCTGCGACCCTGAAAGCCGGCATCCGCATAGGAGACCGAAGGAATCATGACGGCAACCAAATCTACGGCGGGTGCTCACGCACCGGAATTCCGCGGCCGCATCTATGGCAGCATTCTCGAGACGATCGGCGCGACGCCGCTGGTCCGCCTCGACAAGCTGGCGCGGGAGGGCGGCTCGAAGGCCGAGATCATCGGCAAATGCGAGTTCTTCAACCCGCTGGCCTCGGTCAAGGACCGCATCGGCCTGGCGATGATCGAGGCGCTCGAGGCCGAGGGCAAGATCCGGCAGGGCACGGTCCTGGTGGAACCCACCTCCGGCAACACCGGCATCGCGCTCGCCTTCGTCGCCGCCGCCAAGGGCTATCGCCTGATCCTGACCATGCCCGAGAGCATGTCGGTGGAGCGGCGCAAGATGCTGAAGCTCCTGGGCGCCGAACTGGAACTGACGCCGGCGGCCCAGGGCATGAACGGCGCCATCCGCCGCGCCGAGGAGCTGGTGGCGCAGATCGGCAATGCCGTGATCCCGCAGCAGTTCCGAAATCCGGCCAACCCCGCCATCCATCGCCGCACCACGGCCGAGGAGATCTGGCGCGACACCGACGGCAAGGTCGACGTGGTCGTCAGCGGTGTGGGCACCGGCGGCACCTTGACCGGCATCGGCGAGGTGCTGAAGCCGCGCCGGCCGGGCCTGCGCATGGTCGCGGTCGAGCCCGAGGACAGCCCGGTGCTGTCGGGCGGCACGCCCGGACCCCACAAGATCCAGGGCATCGGCGCCGGCTTCGTGCCGTCGATCCTCAATCGCGAGATGATCGACGAGGTGGTGCGCATCGGCAACGAGACCGCCTTCCGCACCGCGCGCCGCGTCGCCAGGCTCGAAGGCGTGCCGGTCGGCATCTCCTCCGGTGCCGCCCTCGCCGCCGCCCTCGAGGTCGGCGTGCGCCCCGGCATGGAAGGCAAACGCATCGTGGTGATCCTGCCCTCCTTCGCCGAACGCTATCTCTCGACCGCGCTGTTCGAGGGGCTGGATTAGGGACGCAAACGCGAAATGCTGTTTGCCACCCCTTCTCTCGTCATCGCCGCCCCTTCTACCGTCATCCCCGCGAAAGCGGGGACCCATGGAAGGGTCGGAACGCGGCATCGACATGGGCCCCCGCTTTCGCGGAGGTGACAGTGGTATGGACCTCACCGACACCCAGATCGAACGCTATGCCCGCAACCTGATCCTCGACGAGATCGGCGAGGAGGGGCAGTTGAAGCTCCTGGCCAGCAAGGTCCTGGTGCTGGGCGCGGGCGGACTGGGCTCGCCGCTGCTGCTCTATCTCGCGGGTGCGGGCATCGGCGGGCTCGGCGTCGTCGATCATGACGAGGTCGATCTCTCCAACCTCCAGCGCCAGGTGCTGCATGGCACGGTCGACGTCGGCCGGAGCAAGACCGACAGCGCGGCCGCCGCCATTGCGCGCATCAACCCGGACGTCGCCTTGACGCGCCATCATCTGCATCTCGATGCCTCGAACGTCATGCGCGTGATCGGGGGCTATGACCTCGTCGCCGATGGCAGCGACAATTTCGAGACGCGTTTCCTGCTGGCCGACGCCTGCCACAAGGCGAAGAAGACGCTGGTCTCGGCTGCCGTGGTGCGCTTCGACGGGCAGCTCACCACCTTCAAGCCCTATCTGGGGGCGCCCCATCCCTGCCTGCGCTGCCTTCATCCGGAGATGCCCGACGAGGACGCCGTGCCGCGCTGCGAGCAGGCGGGCGTGCTGGGGTCGGCCGCGGGAACGATGGGCACGCTGCAGGCGACGGAAGTGATTAAGGAGCTGCTGGGGCTGGGCGATGGCCTGTCGGGCCAGCTGCTGCTCTATGACGCGCTCTCGACGGTGTTCCGCAAGATCCGCCTGCGCCGGCGCGAGGGCTGCCCCGGCTGCGGGGGACCAGGTTGAAGAGATCGGGTCGGCTGACAGGCGGCCCCTGCCGGCGGGGTTATATTCGGCGGGCCTGTCGATCGCGCTGAGCCCGATCCCACCTCGTCACCAGCTCCACCAATTCGGCGAGCGCTTCCGGGTAACAGAGATTGGGATTGGCGATGTTCCGGCTCGGCCGATAGACGGCGTGATCGGATACCGCTTTGAGATCCGACCATCCCGGACGCGCCGCAATAGGATGAGTCATCGCGTTCGGGCAACCATTGCAATCGAACGCCAGGACCATGTCGGGCTGCGCCTCCCGAACGACCTTGAAATCGGTCCAGGCGACCGCATCGCCGGGCCTCGAAAACAGCGGATCGCCGCCGCTCAGGCGTATCAAATCCGGCGCCAGATGTCCGCCCGCCATGACGAACCGCCCCGGATTGGCAAATCGGCGCGCCGGGTCCGGGTCGTACTTGATACACACGCAGTATTCAAACAAGACCGTCGGGCGTCGTGCGGGAGAAGGCCGCCGCCCGAGAACCGCGTCGCGCCGCGCCGCCAACTGCGTCACGATCGCCTGAGCCGCATCCCGCTTGCCGACGATTTCCCCCATCGTGACAATCTGCCGGTCCAGGTCCGTCAAGGTGCGCGTGTCGAAGTTGATGAACGCATCGGGACCGAGATTGAACGTCTCGGCCTCATAGGCAGCGAGCGTGCCGGTTCCGGAAGCGAGAATCATGTCGGGTTGGAGCGCCGCCACCAGCTCACGATCGACTTGAGGCCAGGCGCCGATCTCCGGCAACGCCTCCCAGTGGCGCAATCGCGGCCCGACCTGCGGCCCCGAAATCTCCCAGACGTCGAGATAGTTTTGAATAGACGAGGGACAGTGCCGGGTGCGCCCGACGACCGCATCGTCGACACCCAGCGCGAACAGAATCATCGACACGTTAGGCGCCAGAGAGAGCAGGCGTTTAGGTGGGTTCATGCCGAATTGTTCGTCTCTATGGCTCGCCTCCATGGAGTGAGCAGGCGGGTTAGAGAGATGGATCCGACGCCGCGATCGGCTGGCCGGTCGCTAGCGCCTCGAATTCCCGATAGACCCAATCCTGCTGCGGCAGGATTCCGCGCCGCGCCGGCGGCCGGAAGCGCGCCTCGATGAAGAGCTGCGCGATCCGCTGCTTGCGACGATCGCCCTGCTTCAGCCCCTCCTCGGCCTCCGTCAGCAGCAGGGTCGCGGCGAGGATATCGGCCATCAGCGCCATCAGGCGGCGGGCATGGCGGCGCGCTTCGGCGGGATCGGCGCGGATCAGCCCCAGCGCCGCCTGCCAATCCATCAGCGCCGAGCGCAGGATCGTCACGAACGCGCCCAGCGGCGAGGATGCCGCCGCCAGCATCGCCTCGATGCGCGCGACGAAGATCTTGTCGCCGCCATGACGCCCCGCGACCAGCCGCAGGATCTCCAGCGCCTGGATGTTGGCGGGCCCTTCCCAGACGGTCATGACCTGCGCGTCGCGCAGCAGGCGCGGCGTCACATGATCGTAGGTGTAGCCATTGCCGCCGATGATCTCGATCGCGCGCGAGCAGGCGCGGATCGAATCCTCGCCGGTCATGTATTTGGCGAGCGCCGTGACGAGCCGGAGCCAGACGCGCGCCTCGTCGACATCGCCCGAATGGGCGCGATCGGCGATGTCGAAGCCATGCGCGGCCGCAAAGGCCAGCGCCGCCCCCGCCTCGAGCGTCGTCAGGATCGCGATCAGCTCGTCCTGCACCATCGGATAATGAACGATCACGTCGCCGAAGGCCCTGCGTTCCGAGGCGTAATGGAACGCTTCGACGAAGGCGCGGCGCTGCAGCCCGACCGAGGCCATCGCGTTGTGGATGCGGCTGAATTCGAGCGCCGCCATCATCAGGGTGAAGCCCTCGGGCGGCGGCGCCACCTCCAGCGCCCAGCTGTCGATGAGATCGACCTCGGCGGTGGGCAGGCCCTTGGTGCCGAGCTTGTCCTTGAGGCGCCGGAACCGCATCGGGTTGAGCGTGCCGTCTTCGAGCGTGATCGGCACCAGATAGAGCCCCAGGCCCTTGGTGCCGGCCGGCGCGCCCTCGGGCCGGGCCGTCGCCAGCGACAGCCCGCCATCGGCATTGCTGACGAACCATTTGAGGCCGTCGAGCCGCCAGTGATCCTGCTCGGGCCGCGCGGTCGTGGTGGTGCCGCCGACATCGCTGCCGCCATGGAGCTCGGTCGCCCAGGTGCCGCCGGTCAGGGCGGCGCCATCCATGCGCGTGAGATCCTCGCGATAGCGCGCCTTGATGGCGGGCGGGCCATGGCGATCGAGCACATAGGCGACGGCGCCGGTCATGGTGACCGGACAATGCAGCGACACATCGGCCTGGGACAGCAGATAGCCCATGGCGAAGGTCACTTCGAAGGGCGCCGGGTCGGCCGTGTAGTTGAGACCGATCACGCCGCGCTCATAGGCCTCGCGCGAGGTGGCGGCCCAGGTCGGATTGCGGTCGATGCGATTGACCATCCGCCCCTGCGCGTCATAGGTCTCGAGCGTGGGCGGCGCCTGGCGATCGGTATAGGAGGCGGCACGATCGACCGCGTCGCCGACCCAGGCCCCGAACCCGGCGAGGTTCGTTTCCCAGCGCGCATAGTCCGGACCCAGCGAGCGCTTCAGCAGGCGCTGCAGGTTCAAATCGTTGCGGAACAGATCCCGCTTGCGGGCGTCGGCCTGGCTTTCCATGGCCTCGTTCGGATCGCCGACAGGAAGGAGCGGGACGACCCGCCCCCTTTCGTCCCGTCAGAACATCGTTTCGAGCACGCGGTCGGGCGGCTTGTGGCCGTCGGCGAAGGTCTTGATGTTGATGATGACCTTCTCGCCCATATCGATGCGGCCTTCCACCGTGGCCGACCCCATATGCGGCAGCAGCACCACATTGTCGAGCTTGAGCAGCTTTGGATTGACCGCGGGCTCATGCTCGAACACGTCGAGGCCGGCCCCGCCCAGCTCGCCCTGCACCAGCATCCGCGCCAGCGCATTCTCGTCGATCACCTCGCCGCGCGAGGTGTTGACGATATAGGTATGGCGCGGCAGCAGCTTGAGGCGGCGGGCCGAGAGCAGGTGATAGGTCGCCGGCGTATGCGGGCAGTTGATGGAGATGATGTCCATCCGCGCCAGCATCTGGTCGAGGCTTTCCCAATAGGTCGCCTCCAGCTCGGCTTCGAGATCGGGATGGACGCGCCGGCGGTTGTGGTAATGGACCGCCAGCCCGAATCCCCGCGCGCGGCGCGCCACGGCGGTGCCGATGCGCCCCATGCCAACGATGCCGAGGCGCTTGCCCCAGATGCGATGGCCCAGCATCGAGGTCGGGCCCCAGCCCTTCCACTGGCCCGAGCGGATGAGACGCTCGCCCTCGGCCAGGCGCCGCGGCACGGCGAGGATGAGCGTCATGGTCATGTCCGCGGTGTCCTCGGTCAGGACTCCGGGGGTGTTGGTGACGGTGATGCCGCGCTGGCGCGCCGAGGCGAGGTCGATATGGTCGACGCCGGTGCCGAAGGAGGCGATCAGCCGCAATTTGGGGCTGGCCTGCGACAGCACCGCCGAATCGATCCGGTCGGTCACGGTCGGCACCAGCACGTCGGCGGTCTTGGCGGCCTCGACCAGGTCGGCCTGCGTCAGGGGGCGGTCATCGACGTTCAAGCGGACGTCGAACAGCTCCATCATGCGCGTCTCGATCGGATCGGGCAGCTTGCGGGTAACGACGACGATGGGTTTGGGAGGCATCGGGCCCGATCACGCGTGTTGGTTTTGGGAAGAGCCGGTCGACAGCGGAGCCCACTCTACCAAGCGAAACTCGCGGTCTGCCATAGCAAGAGCGTCCTGCCTTGTCCAGCCGAGGGCCCCGGAGGCGTTCGGCGCCGCGCCGCCGCCCACCGGGGGAGGCCGCGCCAGCCGTCCGGAGGGTTACGCCGGGTCAATCCGGCCGGTTCAACTTGACCCGGCCGCCGGAGCAGCCGAATCTGCGCCCCAGGCGATTACCGTTCGATGATGGAGACTCGGCTTATGAATTTGGCCCTGGTGCGTCCCGCCGGCGGACGATGCCGTTGCGGTCGCGGTTTGGCGGCGCTCTTCTTGATCGCGGGTCTGGCTTTTGCGGGGCCGGGCATAATGCCGCAACTGGGCGGCAAGCCGGCGATGGCGGCCAATGCCAACCCCTCGGGCCTGCCGATCCCGCGTTTCGTCTCGCTCCGGTCGAACGAGGTCAATCTCCGCACCGGGCCGGGCCTGACCTATCCGATCGACTGGATCTACAAGCGCGACGGCATGCCGGTCGAGGTGATCGAGGAATTCGACACCTGGCGCAAGATCCGGGACTGGCAGGGGACCGAGGGCTGGGTCCATCAGAGCATGCTCGACGGCAAGCGCGACTTCGTCATCACCGGCGAGCGGCGGACCATGCGCTTGGCGCCGGAGATGGATGCGCGGCCGGCGGCCCGGCTCGAGCCCGGCGTGGTCGGCCAGCTCTTCGAATGCGACGCGGTCTGGTGCCGTGCCGAGGTTCAGGGCTATCGCGGCTGGCTCAAGCGCGAATGGTTCTGGGGCACCTACCCCAACGAAACCTTCTGAGCCCAGCCGCCGCGATGGGCGATTCTGCCGACCGGACGCCGCGCCCGATGCTGGGGGGCTGAGCCCTTGGGCGCCGCCCGCCGGGTCGCGATCGTCGGCAATGTCGCCGGCGGCAAATCCACCCTGGCTTGCGCCCTCTCCGAGGCGACCGGCATCCCCCATCGCGAATATGACACGCTGCTCTGGCGCGGCGCCGAGCTCCTCTCCGACAAGGAAGCCATGGCCCGCGAGCAGGCCTGGCTCGCCGAGGACATCTGGATCATCGATGGGATGGGAGCCTGGGAGGCGATCGAGCGACGGCTCGGCCGGGCCGACGGCATCATCTTCGTCGACCTGCCGCTGCTGCAGCATTGCGCCTGGGCGGCCCAGCGGCGGCTCGATCGGGCCCGGCGCGGCGAGGCGCCCGACCCCAAGGAAGCGGTCCTCGATCTCGAGACCCTGTTCCGGCTCCTGGAGATCACCCACAAGCGCACCCGGCCCAGGATCCTCGCCTATCTCGAGGCGCATCCGGAAAAGCAGATCGTCCATCTCCGCAGCAAGGCCGCCCTGCAGCGCATGATCGAGGATTTTCGCCGGAAAGCGGTCGAGCACCGGGCCAAGCAGCCCCTGCCCGACACCGTCACGTCAGAGTGAGATCGTTATTGACCAACTATCCCCTCCCCCAACTTTTGCCAGGACATGAGGCGCTCTGCTTTTTTTCCTCTCCCCCACGAAGTGG
>CAVOLB010000146.1:0-59811 GCA_963696655.1 uncultured Alphaproteobacteria bacterium | reverse complement strand
CACTTTCGCGGGGATGACTCAGAGTGAGTACCCCTCCACCCGAAACCGCGTCATCCACGCCCGCTCCGGCGTGAACGCGATCGTCGTCGCCACGCCGCGCGCTGCGATGGGGTTGGCGGCGTTCGAGACCTCCGTCGAGAAATCGAACGCGGCGGCCAAAGGTTCGATGCCGAGGCCGGTGAATTGGCGTTGCCAGGGATAATCGGCGAGACCTTTGTGGCTCATCCAGAGCAGGCATGACGACAGCAGCGTTCGATCCCACTCGATCCGCAGGCCGGCCCCGGCGGCGCGATCGATGGCGGTGACCGGCCCCCGCATGCCGCAGAGCTGCACCACATCCTCGAATGGCCGCTCCAGGCGCAGGCGCGTCAGGTCGATCTTACCGCCGCCTGACGCCGGCACGGCGGTCAGCGCGGCGAACTCGCGTCGCGGCGCCGTCAGCATCAAGCCCGGTTCGACGATCGCGGGATAGGTCAGGCCGAACTCGAAATCCGGCGGCTCCAGCTCGATATTCTCGTCGAGCCGCAGGATGAAATGCTGGCCGAACGGCAAGTGCACCGCGCGGCGCGCGGTCACTTCGATGGCGATGTCCACGACCGGCGCCCCTGGATCGGGACGGATCTCCTGGCGGATCGACGCAATCGCGTGGCCGTCCGGATAATCGTAGCGCAGCGACAGGATCGCGTCCGACGTCGCCACCACGCGCCAATTCTCGTTGGCGCAGAATCCATGCGGCGGGTCGGTCTGCCCGGCGAAAGGCAGCCCGTGCCAGGACGGCGCGAGCTCACGCGGCTCGCTCGCCATCCCGAAAGGCAGGCAGGGAAAGGCGCCGCGCAGCCGCGTCAGATGACCTGGGATCGCGGGCGCATCGACGGGGATGGGCTCATCCGACCAGGGCGCCACCGCGAAGATCGAGAGCTCGCGGCCATTCCTGAGCTTGAAGCGCAGCGGTCCGATCATGCCGCCCCGCGGCTGGACCTCCAGCGCGCCCTGCGCCCACTCCAGGTGCCAGGCGTCGGCGGCCATCAGGCGGCGCCGGGACGATCCTCGAGCACCCGCTGCTCGGCCTGGGCCCAGCCGACCCGCAAGCTTTGCCCGACCTCGATGCGCCGCGCCTGCGGCCGGTCCTGAGCGGTCAGCTTCTCACCGCCGGGGAGTGCGAGCACATATTTGTTGTGGGTCCCGAGGAACACGACCTCCTCGATGACGCCCGTGACCGAAAGATCGGCGCCAGTGGCCTCTGTCAGCGGCTTCACCGCCTCGGGCCGGATCACGATCGCGACCTGGCCGTCGGTGCCGGGCGAGGCGAACTCGACCCCGCAGTCGGCCCCGATCCGTCCGCCGCTGCGTTTGGCCTTTAGCAGGTTGGCCTCGCCGATGAAGCCCGCGACGAAGCGGCTGGCGGGCGCGAAATAGATCTCCTCGGGCGCGCCCAGCTGCTCGATCCGGCCCGCATTCATGACCGCGATCCGGTTGGCGAGCGCCAGGGCCTCGCCCTGGTCGTGGGTCACGAACACGAAGGTGCCGCCGATCGCACGATGAATGCGGCGCAGTTCCTCCTGCATCGCCTGGCGCAGCTTGAGATCGAGGGCTGCCAGCGGCTCGTCCAGCAGCAGCACGCGCGGCTCCATGACGAGGGCGCGGGCCAGCGCCACGCGCTGCTGCTGCCCGCCGGACAGCTCGGTCGCCGACCGCTCGCCATAGCCCTCGAGCCGCACCAGCGCCATCGCCTTGGCCACGCGCCGCGCGACATCGTCGGCCGGCAGCTTCTTGAGCTTCAGCCCATAGCCGACGTTCTGGCGCACATTCATATGCGGGAACAGGCCGTAGCCCTGGAACACCATGTTGGTCGGGCGGCGCTCGGGGCCGAGATCGGTGACATCCTGCCCGTCGACCTCGATGCGGCCGCTGCTGGGCTCGACGAAGCCGCCGATCATGCGCAGGAGCGTGGTCTTGCCGCAGCCCGAGGGGCCGAGAATGGCGAGGAAGTCGCCGCGCCGGATCTCGAGGTCGAGCGGATGCACGGCCGCGACCGGTCCGAAGCTCTTGCCGACGCCCTTGAGGCGCACCGCGACGTCGCTGGTCACCCTGGTTCTTCTCCCCGATCCCTGCGCCGCGCGCGATTTCCGGAATGTCGGACCCCGCGGCCGCACTTGTGAGCCTTCGGCCAGAACTCTACCCTGCGCGGCCGGGAACTCAAGCGCCGCCAGGAAAGGAACCGCCCGCGATGACAGCGCCCGCGTCGGAATGGCAGATCGTCTCGCAGACCCGCGACAAGCTGGGCGAGAGCGCGCTGTGGCATCCCGGGGAGCAGGCGCTCTATTGGATCGATTTCTACGGGCCGACCCTCCATCGCCGCGACCCCGCCTCGGGCCAGCAGCGCGACTGGATCATCGCAGGCCATGACTCGATCGGCTCGGTCGCGTTCTGCGCCGACGGACTGTTCCTGCTGGCGCTGGAGAACGGCGTCTATCGTTTCGATCAGCGCACCGGCGAGCTTGCCCTCTTCGGCGACCCCAATCAGGGCCGCCCCGCCATCGGCTACAACGACGCCAAGGTCGACCGGCAGGGGCGCTACTGGGTCGGCACGCTCGACGCCAAGGAGAAGCTGCCGCGCGGCATCTTCTATTGCGCGCGCTCGGCCGGCGACTGGCGCATCGGCGACAGTGGCTTCGTGGTCTCGAACGGCCCGACCTTCAGCCCGAAGGGCGACCGCCTCTATTTCAGCGACAGCATGGGCGGGCGCATACTGGCCTATGCGCTGGATCCGGCCAGCGGAAAGCTCGGCGAAGCCGAGGAGTTCCATCGCTTCGCGCCCGAGGACGGGTTTCCCGACGGCCTCACGGTCGACAGCGAAGGCCAGATCTGGTGCGCGCTCTATGGCGGCGGCAAGGTGGTTCGGTTCGGCGCGGACGGGAAGCTCCTTGAAGAGCTCGCGCTCCCCGTGCCCAATGTGACGAGCTGCTGCCTCGGCGGCCGCGATCTGCGGACGCTCTATGTCACCACCGGCCATACCGCGGACAAGCCCGCCCAGGATCTCGGCGGCGCGCTCTTCGCGCGCGAGGTGGCGACGCCGGGGCTGCCGGAGCCTCTGTTCAGGCCGGCGGAGCGGTGAGCAGGTATTTGGTGAGCAGCAGGCGATTGGCCGTGCGCTGATAAAAGCTCCAATCTGCAAAGAGTCAGAGATCTCGAGCCGCATTGACGGCCGAGCTTTCGATTGACTATTTTACGCTTTTCGCGTAAAATTACGTCTTTACCCCTGACCGCCGGAGATGTTTGGTGACCCTTCCAAATCCGCCCCAAGGCCCGAAATTCGCCGCAGACGGACTGAAACATCTCGCCGACCAGATCGGCGACGCGCTTCACCGTGAGAAGCAGCAGCAACTCGCCGTGGCGCCGCCCTCCCCCGACAACACGCCACCCGCCGCAAACAGTTGGCCGCCTCATGGCCGCCCGGGCCGACCGCGGGTCCAAGCCATGCTGGATGAAATCATGAACCTCGAAGGTGGCCTCTCAAACAATCAGTACGATCCGGGCGGCCTCACCAACTATGGAGTCAGGCAACAGACGCTCGATGACTGGCACAACCTGAGCGGCAATCCTGGCCTTGTCGGAATTCCCGAGAGCGTCCGAGATCTCACGATCGGGCAGGCCAGGGCGCTGATGCGAAAGATCTTCTATGACCACTATCAGCTTCGCCGGATCAATGACTACGACGTGGCACATCACATCTTCGACACCCTGATCAACACGAGCACCGATTACGCCCGTGACATGATTTACGGTGCCATTGATGACGTGATGCGTCGACAAAGTCTCTACGATGAACATCATGCACCACTGACTGACTTACCGAGTGGCGGTGTAGGCCCACAAGGCAAGGACCGCATAAACTGGCTCGTCGATCATGGTTTCAAGACCGCGTTTCAAGATGCATTGGTAGATCGGCGGCGCGCCCACGCAGAAGAACAGAAGAACTACGACAAGCTCGGCGGACTGCTACCACGGATCGAGCGGTTCCGGCCGCCCAATCATCCACCCGAAGGCTGGTATGAATGATCCGATCGCCGCGCTAAACGTACTGATCATTACTGCGGCAGTTTAGCTGACTTGGGGTCCGAGCAGGCCTCGTCTTTGCCTTCGCCGGGCTCACAAAAGCCCCCCGGCGGAATCCAAAGTTGCCTTGTTGTGACTACGTTACCGCTTTCGTCAATGAAAGCCTCAATGACGCCAGGAACGCGAAGCTCATAGCCACCCGTCTCTAGCGAGATCGCGAAGGCGTCATCAGTTCTGTGGGACGTTATGTTTCTGGGGATGGGCACTCGATCGAGTTCCAATTGCCCCCGGCCAACGCGAATTCGTACGACATAATCTGGCACGCTGTAGGGATAGCCTGCCGCCGCCACGACTTCCTGCTGGTTCCACCCGAGGCTGAGCGGGCCCAACCAAAGATTGCGAGGAACGCTGCGGCGCGCGATCTCCTCACCGTCCGGCGACAAGGCAACGAGATACTCGTAGTCATGCCCACAAGCGGCGTACCACATATTACCCATATATTCGATAGAGCGACCTCCGACCAGAATCAGGATCGTGCCATCTTTCAGAGTGACCATATCGTTCGGAAAATTGCCCCCTCCCTGCCGGTCCCGCCAACGCCAAAGTATCTCGCCCTCCGCCGACACACGCGCAACTACCGCGCCGTCTCCGCAGTATCCCTTCCTCGAGGGAACGGACTCCCACCAGGAAACGAGCACGGAATTGCCGTCCGCAAGAATCACACCTGACGCTGCGGTTGCATATTCCTCGGTCCCTAAACCAAGATCGATATGGGCCATCAACCTCTGCTGCTTGGTGGCGCGCATCAGATTCCCATAGCTGTTGAGGAAGAAGACCGCATCACCGATCACGACCACGGACGGTGTGAATCGGTCGATCGGGCCGATACCATCCCCACCCACCAGGTAATAATCTTCTTCGGCCATCGTCCTCGGGTCGATGATCCGGAGATAGCCGTTCTCCCTCGGCGCTGTGTTGCCGGCAATCGCCAAGCGCCCGTCCGGCAGCCATTGCCGGAAGCGGACGACATCGTCGCGTTCATCGACCCAGGCCGGTGGCTGGAAGGGTGGGAGAGTGCCGAGGGTCGGATGCGGGGCCCCGGCATCCTGGGCGATGGCCCTGCCGACGGCGGCCGTCAGAACAAGGAGGAGAATGGCGACGGCACCGAGGCACTGCCATTGACGGCGAGCAGGATCCATCACGCTTTCGCCCACATGCATGAGACCACCATAGGTTGCTCATTATACAGCCTATGATTGTGGCATCGTCAAGGCGAGGCGGATCGTTGGCCCCGATGTTTCGGGCCAAACGAGACGGGAGAATGGCCGCCCCTGTTCGCGGCCTATCCTCCTCCCCTTCATTCTCTCTAGGCGCCGACCCTGCAGCAGCACCGGGTGCAATGGGCCGCGGTGGCCTCGTCGTCGTCAGTCTGACCGACCCTTGCCTTCGATGCGCAACCGCTCTGACGCATGGCCTGAACTTGCCAATACCGGTTCACGACGACATGATCGGGCCAATCGTCCGATCGGATGATCGAGCTTCGCAAGCGGGGGGATTGTCATGACGTGGCTTGCTTTTGGGCGTGCTCCGTTCGGGCGGAGCACCAAGGTCGGCGTTTTGGCCGTTGCGGCCCTTCTGCTGGTCGCGCCGCGCGCCTGGGCCCAGGACGGCGCCATCGACACGGGCAACACCGCCTGGATGCTGACCTCGACCGCGCTGGTCATCCTGATGACGGTGCCCGGCCTCGTGCTGTTCTATGGCGGGATGGTGCGCAAGAAGAACGTGCTGGCCACCTTCGTGCAGTGCTTCGCGACCTGCGCCCTCACCTCCATCGTCTGGATGATCGCCGGCTAGAGCCTCGCCTTCAGCCCGGGCAACGCCTTCATCGGCGGGTTCGGCGCGCTTTTCCTCGACGGCATGGAGGTCGGCTCGACCGTGGGCACGATCCCGGAATCGGTCTTCATGACCTTCCAGATGGCCTTCGCGGTGATCGCGCCGGCGCTGATCACCGGCGCCTACGCCGACCGCATGAAGTTCTCGGCCATGCTGGTCTTCAACGCGCTCTGGGTGCTGCTGGTCTATGCCCCGATCTGCCACTGGGTCTGGGGCGGCGGCTTCCTCGGCACCGAAGGCGTACTCGACTATGCCGGCGGCACCGTCGTCCACATCAATGCCGGCGTCGCGGGCCTCGTGGCGGCCATCGTCATCGGCAAGCGCCTGCGCTATGGCAGCGAGCATTTCCCGCCGCACAGCCTGGCCTTGTCGGTCGTCGGCGCCGCCCTGCTCTGGGTCGGCTGGTTCGGCTTCAATGCGGGCTCGGCGTTGGCCGCCGACGGGCGGGCCGGGATGGCGATGGCGGTCACGCAGATCGCCGCGGCCGGCGCCGCCCTGTCCTGGATGGTCGTCGAGTGGATCCTGCGCGGCAAGCCCAGCGGCCTCGGCCTGATCTCGGGCGCCGTGGGCGGGCTGGTGGCGATCACGCCCGCAGCCGGCTATGTCGGCCCCGCCAGTGGCCTCGCGATCGGACTGATCGTCGGGGCGGCCTGCTATTGGGGGGCGAACGGGCTGAAGCGCCGGCTCAAATATGACGATTCGCTGGATGCCTTCGGCATTCACGGCATCGGCGGGATCGTCGGCGCCATCCTCACCGGCGTCTTCGCCACCACCGCGATCGGCGGGACGCCGGGCCTGGTCGAAGGCAATATCCATCAGGTGCTGAAGCAGCTCTGGGGCACGGCCGCCACCATCGGCTATTGCGCGGTCGTCACCTGGGTCATCCTGTTCGCGATCGCCAAGACGATCGGCTTGCGCGTCGACGAGAAGACCGAGACGGTCCGCCTGGATATTTCGCTGCACGGCCAACGCGCCTACGAAATGTGAGGCGGGAGCGGAACATGAAATATGTCATCGCCATCATCCAGCCGCACCGGCTGGAGGACATCCGGGACGCCCTGGTGGCACTCGGCGTCGCGGCCTTCACCGCCAGTGAGGTGCGCCGGTTCGGCGACAGCGAGGAACATACCGAGTTCTATCGCGCCGCCGAATTCAATGTCGGCTTCCTGCCCAAGACCAAGATCGAGTTCGCGGTCTCGGACGCGCTCGCCGACCGGGCGGTGAAGGCGCTGCGGGACGCGGCCACGACGGGAAGCATCGGCGACGGGCGGATCTATGTCCTCGACCTCGCCCAGACTGTGCAGATCAAGAGCGGCAAGATCGACGCCGACGTCGCGGCGCTGTAGGGCGCGCCCTACACGGAGCCGTAGGCGAGAATGTCGGAGTAGCAACTCTTCTTTCCTCTCCCCCGCGCAGCGGGGGAGAGGATCAAGGTGAGGGGGACTATGAGGCGCGAGGTGCCAGAGAGTCGATCTCTGGCAGGCGCCCCTTCACCCTGCCCTCTCCCCCATCAAGATGGGGGAGAGGAAAGAAAGGCGCTCGAGGCCGCCGGAGCCACCGCGAGCGCGCCGGCGTCAGAGGCCGGCTTTCACCGCCTCGAACATCTGGATGTATTTCTCCTTGAAGGCGGTCGGCGTCTCCTCGAAGAAGACGCCTTGCTTGAACAGCGCCACCGGATCCCTGAGGCCGAGCTCGGCAAGCCGCTCGGGCTTGACGAGATCGAAGGATTTCCGGTTCGAGTGGCCGTAGCCGAAGCTGTCGATCAGATATTGGCCGCTCTGCGGATCGATCATGGCGTCGATGAAATCGTAGGCCGCCTGCTCGTCGCCGGGAGCGTCTTTCACCAGAGCCATGCCGCAGACCCAGGTCAGGATGCCTTCCTTGGGGTTCATATAGGCCACCGGCACACCCTGCTTCTTGAGCGTGACCACCGAGGCGTTCCAGGCATAGGCCGCGACCAGCTCGCCCGAGGCCAGGCCCTGCTCGACCGAGGTCTGATCGGTCCAGTAGTAGCGCAGCAGCGGCTTCTGCTTGATCATCAGGTCCCGCACCTTGGCGAGCTGCCCGTCGTCGAGGGTGCCGATGTTCTTGAAACCCAGCACCAGCGCCGCCGAGGACACCGCGCCATCGACGGAATCGTAGGTGGCAAGCCGGCCCTTGTACTTTTCGTCGAACAGCAGCATCCAGGAATCGGTGTTGCTGTCGACGAGGTCGGTGCGGTAAAGCACCGAGGAGTTGCCCCAATCGAACGGCACGAACAGCGCCTTGCCGTCCTTGGTAGTCCCCTTGATCGTCTTCAGCTCGGGGAAGACGTCCGCATAATGCTGGAGACGCGAGGTGTCGATCGGCTTGATGATGCCGGCCTCGTACCAGCGCGGCACCGAGTAGCTGCAGGGATGGGTGACGTCGGGGTGATAGCCCGAGCGCATCTTCTGCAGCGCTTCCTCCTCCTCGCCGAAGGTGGAATGGTTGGGCTCATGCCCATACTTGGCCGTGAAGGCCTTGTGCAGCATCGGATCGTCGTAGGTGGCCCAGGTATAGTACTCGATCTGCCCGGTCTCGGCGGCGCCGTGGCGCGTCAGCAGCGGCAGCGTCATCAGCCCCACACCCGCCGCGGCCGCGGCGCGCGCAAACTGGCGGCGCGTCAGACGGCCCGCAGCCAGTCGGTCCCGCAATTCGTTCTTTTCCATGACGAACTCCTCCCTATGACGGCTTTTTGATTCTTGTTTCGCCGGTCCGATGCGGGAGCGCCGCCCATGCCCGGATCCGACCTGAGCGCAAAATCCTATCGTCTTTTGCGCCGGCTTGAACAGGCCTTCGGCGGCCGCCGTTCACCTTCGTCCGAAGTTGTCGGCAGCAGCACCGGAAGCCCAGGAACGGCCCGCGGCGTCGCGTGGCCCGTCCCAGCCTCGGGGACAGGACGCTGTAGGTCAGTCTCTAAGACCGGTTCAGGCCCGGCCTAGACGTCGCGGGTGATGCCGCTGAGCGCCGCCTGCGCCGCCGCGAGGCGGGCGATCGGCACGCGGTAGGGCGAGCAGGACACGTAGTCCAAGCCCACCTCGGCACAGAAGCGGATCGAGGCGGGATCGCCGCCATGCTCGCCGCAGATGCCGAGCTTGAGGTCGGGCCGGGTCTTGCGGCCGCGCTCGCTCGCGATCCGGACCAGCTCGCCCACGCCATGCGGATCGATGGTGACGAAGGGGTCCTGCGGCAGCAGCCCCTTGCGCTCGTAGATCTGCAGGAAGCGCGCGGCGTCGTCGCGCGAGAGACCGTAGGTGGTCTGGGTCAGGTCGTTGGTGCCGAAGCTGAAGAACTGCGCCGTCTGGGCGATCTCGCCCGCGAGCAGCGCCGCGCGCGGCAGCTCGATCATGGTGCCGACCGAATAGGCGGTGGTGACGCCGCTCGCCTTGGCCACCTCGGCCGCGACGCGATCGACCATCTCCTTCAGGACCTCGAACTCCTTGGGCATGGCCACCAGCGGAATCATGACCTCGGGTTCCGCGGTCTCGCCGGTCTCCTTCTTCACCTGCGCCGCCGCCTCGAAGATGGCGCGCGCCTGCATCTCGTAGATCTCGGGGAAGGTGATGCCGAGCCGGCAGCCGCGATGGCCCAGCATCGGGTTCGATTCCTGCAGCATCGCCGCGCGGTGACGAACGCCCTCGAGCTCGATGCCGGCCGCCGCGGCGACCTCGGCCATCTCGGCATCGCTATGGGGCAGGAACTCGTGCAGCGGCGGATCCAGCAGGCGGATCGTCACCGGCAAGCCCTTCATGATCTGGAACAGCTCGACGAAATCGGCCCGCTGCATCGGCAGGATGCGCGCCAGCGCCTTGCGCCTTCCGGCCTCGTCGTCGGCCAGGATCATCTCGCGCATGGCGACGATGCGGGTGCCGTCGAAGAACATATGCTCGGTGCGGCAGAGGCCGATGCCTTCCGCCCCGAAGCGCCGCGCGGTGCGCGCGTCGAGCGGCGTCTCGGCGTTGGTGCGGACCTTGAGCTTGCGGATCGAATCCGCCCAGCCCATCAGCGTGGCGAAATCGCCGGAAAGCTCGGGCTGGATCGTGGGAACCTCGCCCAGCATCACCTCGCCGGTGCCGCCGTCGATGGTGATCATGTCGCCGTCGCGCACCACCACGTCGCGCACCTTCATGGTGCGCGCATTGGCGTCGATCCGCAGATCGCCGGCACCGGAAACGCAGGGCCGGCCCATGCCGCGCGCCACCACCGCCGCGTGGCTGGTCATGCCGCCGCGCGTGGTCAGGATGCCGACCGCGGCATGCATGCCATGGATATCCTCGGGGCTGGTCTCGGCCCGGACCAGGATCACCTTGTCGCCCTTGGAGGCGCGGTCCTCGGCCTCGTCGGCGGTGAAGACCGCATGACCGCCCGCGGCCCCCGGCGAGGCCGGCAGCCCGCGCGAGATCACCTTGCGCGGCGCCTTGGGATCGAGCATCGGATGGAGGAGCTGGTCGAGCGAGGCCGGATCGATGCGCCGGATCGCCTCGTTCTGATCGATGACCCCTTCCCTGACCATGTCGACCGCGACCTTGAGGGCCGCCGCCGCCGTGCGCTTGCCGCTGCGGGTCTGCAGCATGTAGAGCTTGCCGCGCTGGACCGTGAACTCGATGTCCTGCATGTCGCGGTAATGCGCCTCGAGCTTGTGGCGCACCTGGTCGAGCTCCGCGAAGAGCTTCGGCATCACCTCTTCCATCGCCGGCAGGGTCGAGCGGTTGGCTTTCTTGCCGGCAATCGTCAGATGCTGCGGCGTGCGGATGCCGGCCACGACGTCCTCGCCCTGCGCATTGACGAGATACTCGCCATAGAAGGCGTTCTCGCCATTGGACGGATTGCGGGTGAAGGCGACGCCGGTGGCGCAGTCCTCGCCCATATTGCCGAACACCATGGCCTGGATGTTGACGGCCGTGCCCCAATCCTCGGGAATCGAATGCAGGCGGCGATAGGTGACGGCGCGCTGCGTATGCCAGCTGCCGAAGACGGCGCCGATCGCGGCCCAGAGCTGGGCCTTGGGATCCTGCGGGAAGGGCTTGCCGGTCTCGGCCTGGACCTTGGCCTTATAGCCCGCGATGATCTTCTGCAGCGCCTCGGGCGTCAGCTCGGTATCGAGCGAGAGGCCGCGATCCTCCTTCTCGAGCTCGAGGATCTCCTCGAAATGATGATGCTCGACGCCCAGCACCACATTGCCGAACATCTGGATGAAGCGGCGATAGCTGTCATAGGCGAAGCGCGCGTCGCCGACATGCTTCGCGAGGCTTTCGACGGTGGTGTCGTTGAGGCCGAGATTGAGGACCGTGTCCATCATGCCCGGCATCGAGACGCGGGCACCGGAGCGCACCGACACCAGCAGCGGATTGGTCTCGTCGCCGAACCTGGCGCCGACGGTGGCCTCGATACCGGCGAGCGCCTCCTCGACATCCTTCTCGAGCCCGGCCGGATAGGTCTGGCCGTTGGCATAATAATAAGTGCAGACCTCGGTGGTGATGGTGAAGCCCGGCGGGACCGGCAATCCCAGGCTCGACATCTCGGCCAGATTGGCGCCCTTGCCGCCCAGGAGGTTGCGCATCTCGGCGCGGCCCTCGGCTTCGCCGGCGCCGAAGCGATAGACCCATTTGCCAGACTCGGGTTGCTTAGTGGTTTCGGATTGGGGTTGCTTGCCCTTCGCCACTTTCGCCTGCGCCATGGTCCTCAGCCTTCGATCTTGGAGAAATCCGCGACCAGCCCCAGGGTCGCCCGGATCCGCGACAGCAATCTTAGCCGATTCGCCCGCAAATCCGGATTCGCATCATTGACCGTCACCGTGTCAAAAAAAGCGTCCACGGGACTGCGTAACGAAGCCATGGCCGCCATCGCTCCCGTGAAATCCTCTTTTGCCACAGCCTGCTGGGCGCGGTCGGAAGCGGCGCCCAGGGCCTGTCCCAGCGCCTTCTCGGCCGCTTCCTTGAAGAGTGCCGGATCGGCCGCCCCTTCATAGGATTTGCCGTCCTTCTTCTCCTCGATGCGCAGGATGTTGGCGGCGCGCTTCTGCGCCGTCAGGAGCTGGGCGCCGTCCTCCGTCGCCAGGAACCCGGTCAGGGCCTCGACCCGCGCCAGCAGACGTACGAGATCGTCCTCGCCGCCGAGCGCAAACACGGCCGAAATCAAATCGTGGCGGGCACCCTTTTCTTTCAGCGCGACTTTGAGCCGGTCGGCGAAGAAGTCGAGGAGATCGTCGATGTTGAGGTCCGCGGAAACGCCGGACTCCTGCGTCGCCAGCAGGAAGTTGGCTTTGTCCAGAACGTCGCGCAACGGCAGTCTGAGCTTGTTCTCCACGATCAACCGGATTGCACCCAAGGCCGCGCGGCGCAGCGCATAGGGATCCTTCGAGCCAGTCGGCTTCTCGTTGATGGCGAAGAAGCCCGTGAGGGTGTCGATCTTGTCAGCCAGTGCCACCGCGACCGAAACCGGCGCCGTCGGGCAGGCATCATTGGGGCCGAGCGGCGAGTAGTGCTCCGCGATGGCATGTGCCACCTCCGGCGCCTCGCCTTGCGCCAGAGCGTAGTAACGACCCATGACGCCCTGGAGTTCCGGGAACTCGCCGACCATGCCAGTGACGAGATCGGCTTTCGCCAGCCTGGCGGCGCGCCGCACCTGGGCGTCGTCCACATTCCTCATGGTATGCGCGATCTCGACAGCCAATGCCTCGACGCGGGCCATCTTCTCGGCGACGGTCCCGAGCTTGGCGTGGAACACGATGTCCTTGAGCGCGGGCAGCCGCTCCTCGAGCCGGACCTTCCGGTCCTGGTCCCAGAAGAACTGCGCGTCGGAGAGCCGCGCGCGCAGCACGCGCTCGTTGCCGGCGACGATGGCCGCGCCCTTGTCCTTCGTCTCCATGTTGGAGACGACGAGGAAGTGCGGCGCCAGCTTGCCGCTGCCTTCGGTCACCGCGAAATATTTCTGATGCGCCCGCATCGAGCCGGTCAGCACCTCCGGCGGCAGGCTCATGAAGGCTTCGTCGATGCGGCCCATCAGCACGACCGGCCATTCGACCAGCCCCGTCACCTCGTCGAGCAGGCCTTCGTCATGACGGAGCTTCAACTGCGCCTCGCCCGCCTTCGCCTCGGCCTGGCGCAGGATCTCGGCGCGGCGCTCGGCCGGGTCGAGGATGACGTAATGCTCCTTGAGGCGGTGCTTATAGTCCGCCATCGCGTCGACCGGGAAGGCGCCCGGCGACAGGAAGCGATGGCCGCGGCTCTCGTCGCCGAAGGCGAGCACCGCGCCGCCCAGGTCGAAGCTGCCCTTGAGCGGCTTGCCGTCGAACATCGCGGTGATGGCATGGAGCGGGCGCACCCAGCGGAAGCTCTGGCTGGCGAAGCGCATCGATTTGGGCCAGGAGAGGGCCGCGATCGCTTCCGACAGCAGGGCCGGGAGCATCGCCGCCGTGGGCCCGCCGGTCTTCTTGGAGACGGCGAACCAGAAGATGCCCTTGCCGGTGTCGCGCTGCTCGCACTGGTCGAGGCTGGCGAGGCCCGCGGACTTCAGAAATCCCTGGACCGCCTGGTCGGGCGAGCCGACGCGCGGGCCCTTCTTCTCCTCGCTGACATCGGGCTGCTGGGTCGGCAGGTCATGCACGCCCAGCGCCAGTCGGCGCGGCGTGACATAGCTCTCGGCCTTGGCGAAGGCGAGGCCGGCGGCCTTGAGCTTCTCGGTGACGAGCCGCTTCAGCTCCTCGGCCGCGCGCGCCTGCATGCGCGCGGGGATCTCTTCAGAGAACAGCTCGAGGAGCAGCTCGGCCATGGTTCAGAGGCTCTCCCCCGATCCGGAACGGCGCCCGGTGGGCACGATCCGCAGCAGACATCGCAGCGCATGGCGCGAGCGTTGGGCGCAGGCATTGGCGTCGGGCGCGCGCGATTCCTTGCGCGCACCCTCGCTTTTGGAAGGCTCGGCGTCGCTGGCGGCAGCAGCGGCGACGGTCGTCGTGACGGTTTGAATTCGGGGAACACGGCGCATCAAATCCTATCCTTCTTCTCCGGCAAGCCAGGCCTCGCAGCAGCCCTTGGCCAGCGCGCGGACGCGCGCGATATAGGCCTGCCGCTCGGTCACCGAGATGACCCCGCGGGCATCGAGCAGATTGAAGAGGTGGCTTGCCTTCATGCATTGATCGTAGGCGGGCAGCGCGAGCGGCTTGGGGAGCGCCAGCAGCGCGTTGCATTCCTTCTCGGCATCCTGGAAATGGCTGAAGAGCGCCGACACCGTCGCGTGCTCGAAATTGAAGGCGGAGAATTCGCGCTCCGCCCGCCGGTAGACGTCCGCATAGCGGACTCCGGCGCCATTCCAGTCGAGGTCGTAGATGCTCTCCACGCCCTGCACATACATGGCGAGGCGTTCGAGCCCGTAGGTGAGCTCGGTCGACACCGGGTCGCACTCGATCCCGCCGACCTGCTGGAAGTAGGTGAACTGGCTGACTTCCATCCCGTCGAGCCAGACTTCCCAGCCCAGGCCCCAGGCACCCAGGGTCGGGCTTTCCCAGTCGTCCTCGACGAAACGGATGTCGTGAGCGAGGGGATCGATGCCAAGTGCGGCCAAACTGCCCAGATAGAGCGCCTGGCTCTCGGGCGGCGACGGCTTCAGGATCACCTGGAACTGATAGTAATGCTGCAGCCGGTTGGGGTTATCGCCATAGCGCCCGTCCTTGGGCCGGCGCGAGGGCTGGACATAGGCGGCGCTCCAGGGCTTGGGCCCGAGCGCGCGCAGGGTGGTCGCCCAATGAAAGGTGCCCGCCCCCACCTCCATGTCATAGGGCTGCAGGATCAGGCAGCCCTGACGTGCCCAATAGTCCTGCAGCTTCAAGATGAGCCGCTGGAAACAGGTCTCGGGGTTGGCGGGTGGCCGCTCAGGCAAGGCGGGCAAATCCTTGGAGGGAAAACGTTTTTGTGCGGTGCGAAAGCTACCGGTGCCCCCGGGCAGGGTCAAGCCGGCCGGTTACGGTTGGTTAACCGTAAGGGCGGTCGAACAGATTGATTTCAGGAGCCAAACGGGCAGCGGGGCTTGCCGCAGGCGCCGCTGCCTTGTGCGACATAAGCGCCGCAAACCGGGCATTCCCGGGTCTCCGCGACACCGGTCCGGGTCGTGGCGGCCTGGGTTCGGGTCTGGCGCGGATTGCGGCTCTGGGCCTTGGCCTCGCGCACCCGCGCCTGGGCCTCCGCGATTCGCGCCTTCTGGACCCGTCCGATGATTTTGAAGGCCTGCCAGATCACCACGATGATGATGACCAGGACCAGAATCTTGGGCAGGCCCGGCATGGAGAACATGGTCGGGGTTTAAAGGCCGGGGGGCCGGGGGTCAAGACCGGGGGGTATCAAGGGTCGTTGGGATCGAAATTCGCTGTCCCCTCCCCCGGAACGGGGGAGGGCCAGGGAGGGGGATGACGCGTTGTCAGCGACCGAGCAGCCCCCTCCTTAATCCTCCCCCGTTCCGGGGGAGGAGACAGGATCGAGGAATCCTTGCCGTTCTTTCTCATCCCTTCCCCCCTTGTGGGGGAAGGTTAGGAAGGGGGGTGATCGTAGAGCGCGATGCGGCCCCACCCCCTCCCTGACCCTCCCCCATCAAGGGGGAGGGGATAAGCAGCTAAAGGATCAGCCCCGCCCCGTCGCGCAACACCGCCTCGGCCGCCGCGGTATAGCGGCCGTCGGGCTCATGCAGCACCAGGCCGGGCGCTAGCCGGGTGGGCGTCTGGATGCCCTTGCGGGCCCGGACCAGCACGCGGGCCGCCGGCCGGTTGCCGCCCGGCCAGAGCGGAAACAGCACGATCTCGCCGAAGCGGCCCCGCAGCGCCGCCAGGATCTCCTCGAGTCGGTCGGCGCGGTGGATCAGCACCAGGTTGGCTTTGGGCCGCAGCATGGTATGGGCGACGCGCAGCCAGTCGGCGAGCTGGGCCTCGCCCTCGACGTTCGAGCGCGCCTTGTCGGCCTGGGGCGAGGGGGGCGCCGCCCCCGCCGGCATGAAGGGCGGGTTCATCATCACATGATGGAAGGTCGCCGGGGCCAGGCGCGGCGGCAGGCGCAGCAGATCGCCCACCATGATGTCGACGCGACCCTTCATGCCGTTGAGATCGACATTGCGCATGGCGATGCGGGCGGCCTCGCGGTCGATCTCGATGCCCATCACGCGGACGCTGGGCTCTCGCGTCGCCAGACAGAGCGCGGCGGCGCCGACGCCCGCGCCCAGCTCCAGCACCAGGTCGGTCGGCATCGCCGGCACGGCGGCCGCGAGGAACACCGGATCGATCGCGACACGATAGCCCTCGACCGGCTGCAGCAGCCGCACCCGTCCGCCGAGGATCCGGTCCTCGCGCAGGCCTTCCGGATTGGGCGCGGCCGCGTCCTCGGGCTTCGCCGTCGTCATGAGACGGCGTCCTTGCCGGCTTCCATCAGCCGCCGGGCTTCGTCGAAATCCTCATCCGCCACCATCACGCGCCGGGGGATCGCCGCGATCGAGCCCTCGAGGAGGCTCATATGGGTATCGAGCAGATGGCAGGGGATGCCGGCATCCGCCAGCAGGCTCGAGAGCCAGCTCAGCCAGACCGGATCGTTGCTGCGCGTGAGTTCCCGCAAAAAGGGGTGCCCCTTCTCCGCTGTCGAGGCCCGGAAACCTCCGGATTCGCCTGGAATTGTCAGTGAGAGCCGGGTCTTTGCGTCATCGCGGCCGCTGGCAACGCGCCTTGACCCGGGCTATACCCCCCCTATGCTCGCCCTGCGGGGGTTCGAGGGTCAAGCGCGACCGGTCCGGAAGGCCGGCCCGCAAGGGCCTCGATTGTATCATCAGACGGGGGTGCGTGGGGTCCGGCCGAAAACGGTCGGGGTCCGCACGGGAAGGCAATCATGGCGATCGTCGTCAATCTGGATGAGGAGCGCAGCAAGTCGCGCAAGCCCTCGCTCGAGGCGCTGCAGCGGCTGACGGGCGACGACCTGACCGCCGTCAACGCCCTGATCCTGCGCCATATGCAGAGCCCGGTGGCGCTGATCCCGCAGCTGGCCGGCCATATCATCGCCGCCGGCGGCAAGCGGCTGCGTCCCCTCCTCACCCTCACCGCGGCGCGCCTCTGCAATTATCGCGGCGACCGGCACAAGGCGCTGGCCGCGACGGTCGAGTTCATCCACACCGCGACCCTGCTCCATGACGACGTGGTCGACGACAGCGAGCTGCGGCGCGGCCTTGCCACCGCCAACGCGGTCTGGGGCAACAAGGCCTCGGTGCTGGTGGGCGACTTCCTCTTCAGCCGCGCCTTCCAGCTCATGGTGGCGGACGGCTCGCTCAAGGTGCTCGACATCCTCTCCTCGGCCTCGGCCGTGATCGCCGAGGGCGAGGTCCTGCAGCTCGTCACCAGCAACGACACCGAGACCAGCGAGCAGGCCTATCTCGAGGTCATCCGCTGCAAGACGGCCGCCCTCTTCGCCGCCGCCTGCCGCGTGGGCGCCGTGATCGCGGAGCGACCTAAGGTCGAGGAGGAGGCGCTCGAAAGCTACGGCCTCAATCTCGGCATCGCCTTCCAGCTGATCGACGACATGCTCGATTACTCGGCGCGCCAGTCGGAGCTGGGCAAGACGGTCGGCGACGATTTCCGCGAGGGCAAGATCACGTTGCCCGTGGTGCTGGCTTATCGGCGCGGCGGCACCGAGGAACGCGCCTTCTGGCGCCGCACGCTCGAAGAGCTCAAGCAGGACGAGAGCGATCTGGCCCATGGCATCGAGCTGATGGAGCGCCATGGCGCGCTGCGCGACACGGTCGCCCGGGCCGCCCATTACGGCGCCATCGCGCGGGACGCGCTCGGCATCTTCCCCGATTGCGAGGAGAAGCATGCGCTGCTCGAGGTGGTGGATTTCTGCATCGAGCGGGCCTACTAGGCCGCCCTGCCCAGCCGGCAACCGAGACCTAAGCCCAAGCAGGAAAATCGCTTTTCCGACCCTTGCGGCCCGGCCGTCCAGCGGCTATAACCCGCCCCGCCCATCGGAGTGTAGCTCAGCCTGGTAGAGCACTGTGTTCGGGACGCAGGGGCCGGAGGTTCGAATCCTCTCACTCCGACCATTTTCCCGGGTTTCATTTCCAGACATCAGCGGGATACCAAGGCGAGCACGGCGCGGAACGTCCGCACCCGTTCAGTCCGGCAAATATTGTCCAAATTGCGAGACGGCATCGGGGCAGTAGGGCTGCAGGGCCTCGCGATGCTGCTGGTTCGTGCTGCCATAGGCCGTCTGTATCTGCCCATCGATGAACTGAACGACCGATGAGGATTCGGGGTCGCCGCTGCTCGCCGCGGCATCGAGCACCTCGAGCTGGCGCCAGGTGTTGATTTTCGAAAGCCCGAAGTTCGCGTAGCAGTTGGCGAGAGCCGCCTGCGCGTCCGCCGGCCCTTTGCCCTGCATCGACTTCATGGCCTTGCCGACAAGATAGGAATGATAGTTGGCGTAGCTGCCGGGCGCCATCTTCGAGCCGGAAGCGCTGCACGCAGCCAACAGCCCGGCAACGAAGACGAAGGCGACGGCTTTAGCGCGGTTCATCCGAGATCTCCCGAACCATGGCTGAGCGCCGCCTGTCAGACCCACGGCATGACGAAGGCACCCGTTCAACGGCCTCGACGGGCCGCCTGTGCCGCTCTCGCTCGACCGACATAGGCCAGGCTACCGCCGCAACCGGCGGCGGCCAAGACTTCTCTCCCAGGCCGGCTGAAGGTCCCGTTTTGGTCGAGCGCGCTTCTTCCGTTATCGCGCGGTTGCCAGCGAATAGGTGCGATCGCGGATGAAATGGGTCAGGGCCGGCCGTTCGCGGATCTCGCGCATCGCCTCGTAGGGGATCACGTCGCCGATCTCGGCGCTGAAGCTGCAGCCGATCTTGTTGGCGACCTCGTGCAGCAGCAAGGCAAGGCGGGCGGTCATGCTGATATGGCTGGCGATCTGAAAGAGGCGGCTGTTCTGGCCGTGGAAATAGATCGGGACCACGGCGGCCCTGCCCTCGTGGATCAGACGGGCGGTGAAGGGCTTCCAGTCGAGATCGATGGCGGCGCGCGCGAAGGGCGTCGGTGTCGTCGCGACGCCGCCGGCGGGGAAGACGATCAGGCAGCCGCCGTCCCTGATATGGGCGCGCGCCGTGGCGCGGGTCGCGAGATTGGTCGCGCGCGCCGTCTCCGTCGGGTCGAAATCGATCGGCAGGATGAAATGCTGCACCTCGGCGTCGGGCGGGTAAAGGCGCGCGTTGGTCAGCACCTTGAAGTCGCTGCGCACCCGGTTCGTGAGATGGCCGATGAGCAGCCCGTCGATCAGGCCGAAAGGGTGATTGGCGACGATGACCAGGGGACCGCTCGACGGCAGGGCCTCGAGCTTGGCGGTGTCATAGGCGATCGAGAGATTGAGCAGCCGCATGGCCGCTTCCCAGAAATCCACGCTGCCGCGCAGCTCGGACTGGTAGATGTCGTAGAGGCGCTTGAGCCTGAGCTGGCCGGTCAGCAGCTCGACAGCGTGAATGAAGGCCCGCGAGGCCAGCTTGTCGCAGCGGCTGGCATAGGTGAGATCGATCTCGGCGGCGTCGAGCGCCACGGTGCTGAACATGGCATGGGAGTCTCGGCTGATTCGGTTGCGCCCATGTCGCAGATTTTTGACGATCTGGCGTCGGCGCGGACCGGATCGCGCCGCACCCTGCGGATCAGGGATCGAAGGGGTCGTAACCCTCGGTCGGCTTCGTCTCCGCCGCGTTGCTCTCGGTGACCAGCGGACCTCGCTCGGCGGCGGGCGGCTCGCTCTCGATGCTGTCGGCGACGACCGTCCCGACGGCCCCGACCAGAAACTTCCCGCCCTCGACGGCGCCCCACAAAGCGGGCTGGGACAAGCCGCAGCCCGCCAGCGTCAACAATGCTGCGACCATAACGAGCGGTCTCATGGCTGGGCCCCCGAGCTGTCTCGTTAGAAGGGCGCAACCTTAAAACAGGCGGAGCAACTATCACAAGAGGTTCCTGGCGGATGAGCTAACCCAGGTTGTCGGCGCAGTCATAACCTGCTCTGAGAGAGGGGCGCGATACCCGCCGGAGGCTTGTCGAAGAGCGACCCCATCGTTCCCCGGACAGCCGATTCCAAATTCATTTCTTGCGAATGCCGAAACGGGAACAGAATGGCGCCTGAGACGCTCACCTCCCTGGTGACGGAGTGACGGTCATGGGCTTTCTCCTGCAAAGACGATCGCTGCGCTTCCTGCTTCTGGGATGTCTGCTGGCCCTCGGCGCCTGCGATCTGGGTCCGCCGCGGTTCGACTCGGTCACGGCGCGGACCTATCAATGCAATGGTGCCGATCCCAATGCCGGTTACTCGGCCTGCAACCGGGAGCCGCCGGCGCGCTGACACCGCCATCGAGCCGCCGGACAGGAGAAGACCCGGGTCGGAGACGCGGAGGTCGCCTGAAGCCCGATGCGGGGGTGACGACGACGTTTGTTGTCGCTTCATTCTGGGCAGGCAAGGCGCGCCTCGACAGTGGAGCTAGAGTCGGAAGACCAGCGAGCGCGATGGCGCGCGCAACCTCAGACGGGCAGGCTCCCCCATGAACGACCGCCGAACCTTGTTTCTGGAAGGTCCGATCGCGCGCGCCCTGGTGACGCTGGCCATCCCCATCATCCTGACCAACATCCTCCAGACCGGCTATCAGCTCACCGATGCCTTCTGGGTCGGGCGGCTGGGGGCCGCGGCGGTCGCCGCGGTCTCGGTCAGCTTTCCGGTGACGTTCCTGGTGATCGCGCTGGGATCGGGGCTCGCCATGGCAGGGGCGACACTGACCTCGCAATATATGGGCGCCGGCCGGCAGGACATGGTCAATCACGTCGCGGCCCAGACCATGATCATGGTGGCGATCACCTCGGTCGTCCTCGGCGCGCTGGGCTATGTCCTGGCGCCCCATCTTCTCGAGCTGCTGGGCGTGGCACCGGACGTCCATGACGGCGCGCTCGGCTTCATGCGCGTCTCCTTCGTCGGCGTGATCTTTGTCTTCCTCTACGCCATGTTCCAGGCGCTGATGCGCGGCGTCGGCCAGACCCGCATGCCACTCTATATCGTGCTGGGGACGGTCATCCTGAACTTCCTGCTCGATCCGCTGTTCATCTTCGGATGGGGACCGATGCCAGCCCTGGGCGTCGTAGGGGCGGCGCTGGCCACGCTCGTGACCCAGGCCCTGGCGGCGCTCCTGGGCATCATCATCTTCCTGCGGGGCCGGCACGGAATCCGGCTGTTCTGGGGCGCGCTTGCCCCCGACATCGCCTATATCAAGCGGGCCTTCCTGCTGGGGTTTCCGGGCTCGGTCGAGCTGTCGACGCGCGGGCTCGGCCTCATGATCATGTCCTTCCTGGTGGCGAGCTTCGGCACGCTCACCATCGCTGCCTACGGCGTCGGCTCGACGATCCTGCAGGTCGTGACCATTCCGGCGATGGGCATGTCGATGGCCGTGTCCACGCTGGTCGGCCAGAACATCGGCGCCGGCAACATCGACCGCGCCGCGCGAATCACCCGGCTGGGGACATTGCTCGGGTTCGCCGTTCTGAGCCTGGCCGGCGCGGTGGCCTATCTGTTCGCGCCCGCCATCGTTTCCGTCTTCATCCCGAACGATGCCGACGTCATCGCCGAGGGCGCGCAATTCATCCGGATCATGAGCCTGGCCTGGGGCTGCATCGGCATTCAGCTCTGCATCGTGTCGGCCTTCCGGGCTTCGGGCAACATGCTGATCGCCATGGTCATCGCGCTGGTTTCCCAATGGATGATCCAGTTTCCGCTGGCCTATGTCCTGTCGAAGCACACGGTGCTGCTGGCCCACGGATTGTGGTGGTCGTTCCCGATCACCAACGTCCTTGTCGCCCTCGTCTCGATCTGCTGGTTCGCGCGGGGAAGCTGGAAAAGCACGAGGCTGACGGAAGAAAGCCGCCTCACGACCAAGGTCGCCCAGGAAGCGATCATCGAGGAAGGCATCCGCTAGCTCGGTCCGGAGCGCCCGCCTGGAGCCGGCGCTCCGGAACGCCGCTACGGCATCGTGCTGGTGTCGGGCAGGCTCGAGTTGGCGCCGCCCGTCCCCGTGATCGTGTTGAATTGACCGCTGCTGCCGATCGAGCCCACGCCCGTGCTGACGCCGGCATTGGAGCCGACCCCCGCATTGGAGCCGATGCCGGTGCAATTCGCGTCGCTCGCCGGTGGCGCGCGATTGGCGCCACCGGCAATCTTGGGACTAGCGACTGGAGCGTCTCGCGTCGCCGTTCGCTCGCCCATAACCATTGTCGATACCAGATGGGCTGACCAAGGGCGCCGATTGCGTGGCACCTCGCAGCCGTTCCGCCAATCCATCCAGTTGAGCCGCAATCTCGGTCACCATCGGCGCGCTGAGCGCTGCGCTGTCGTATTGCTGCAGTCGGATCTGCGCGTCGATCGTCATCCGGTCGACCATCTTCTCGGTCAGCACACCCTCTTCGCGCAGCGCCATGACAGCCGCTTGAAACATGATCAAGTCCGCCGTCACCGTGCAGAACATCGCTCGCAGGGTGGCTTCCGTCGCTTCCAGTCTCCTTTCAATTTCTTCGCTGCTTGCCATAGCTGCCTCGGAGAAAATGGGGTGTAGTCCCACGTCGCTTTAGCCGGATTCTGCGTCCAGCTTTGCGGGATTTAATTTTTCGCCGTTGCCAGGGTCAAGTCGACCTTAGTTTTAAAATCGCCATGCTGTGAAAACTGTCCCGAACGACTTCTACAGAGAAGCGATGTGGTTTCGAGCTTTCGGCGACGCGCCTGGCAACAGCCTGTCGCTAGCCGTGGCCATTGCCCGAGCCCTCGCCGTCGCCCCTTTTCTTGTTCTTCGGCGGGGGCTCCGACGGGTCGGAAGGCACGGCCGCGCGAAGCCGCTCCACCAGGCTGTCCAATTGCTTCGCGATATGGGTGACCATGTTGGGTGTCAGGGCCGGGCTGTCATAGGCCTTCAGGCGCGCCCGGGCGTCGTTCGCCATCCGATCCACGATCTGCAATGTCAAAACGCCCTCGTCCCGGAGGGCCGACACGGCCGCCTGAAACAGGATCAGGTCTGCGGTCACCGCACCGAACAATGCCAGCAGCGTGGCTTCGGTGCTTCTGAGCCTCTCCTCCAACTCCTCCAACGTCGCCATGGCTGTCTCTCCGGGGCATTTGCGGGCAAGACAGCGTCTGACTCTAAATGGATAGGGATAAGTTTCAAGATTTGAGGCCCTCCGTCGCCCTCCGCGGCGGGCTCCCGATCCCGCGTCCGGGGCTGGAACGAGGCGCGACCTGGCGCGTTGTCGGATGGAGTCCGCCTCAACCGCCATCCATAGGAGCCATGATCGATGCGTGCCAAGAAACTTCAGGCGAAGCGACCGGCCCGGACAGCCGCCCCCGACGATGCCGTGTCGCTGCTCATGGCGGACCACCGCAAGGTCGAGAAGCTGTTCAAGAAATCCGAAAAGGCGTCGGGCGATGAAAAGGAAGCCTTGGTCCAGCAGATTTGTGCCGAACTCATCGTCCACACGACCCTCGAGGAGGACATCTTCTATCCGGCCTGCCGAGAGCAGGGGGTCGAAGAAGACGCCATGGACGAAGCCCAGGTCGAGCACGACGGCGCCAAGTTCCTGATCGCCGATCTGCTGAACCAGTCGGCGGATTCCGATTGCTATGACGCCAAGGTCACGGTGCTGACGGAATATATCAAGCACCATGTCCAGGAAGAGGAGAAGCCGCGCAGCGGCATCTTCGCGAAGGCGCGCGCGAAGGGCCTGAATCTGGATGCCATCGGCGCGCAGCTCCAGGAGCGCAAGGAAAGCCTCATGGCCAATCCGGAGGATCTGCCGGCGCCGGCGCCCAAGACGATCGACGTGTCGGCTGTCGGCGCCTGAGCCGTTCGACGCCCTCTCATGAGAAGGCCCGCCGCGGCGAGACCTGCCCAGATGAAAGTCCGATTTCGAGCAAAGAAGACCCCAGTCCGCACAGGACTGGGGTCTTAAGTTCGTTCGGCGCGTGGGGGGGCACCAATGAGATTTTTCCGGGTCTACTCCCACCTCCAAAGCTCGGCAATCGGACGAAGGGTGGCCTTTTCGGGGCAGGCCCCGCCCGCCTCCGAAAATTGGGGGAAGGATGGCGCTAAAATGGGGAGGCCTCCCGATTTCTCCCTGCCCCGGACTCCCTAGCGTGTCCGTCGCCGGCAATTCGCCGGCACCATGCAAGGAGGAGCGTGCGCCCGAGGCCTCTCGGTCCGCGCTCCAGGGCGAACCTCCCCATGAGCGACAGATTGCGGGCCTTCCGCCGGCGGGCGACCCTTCCCTCTTCCGGCGGCCGGGCCCGATCCTCCCCGACAGCCCTGGATCTGGTTTTCACTTCCCTCCGGGGCCGCGTCCTTCCGGGCTCGCTGCACCGGCGGCGCGAGCGGATCGAGGACGCCGAGACGCCGGCGTCGGCAGCCTCGCCCGTCGATCGCGATATCTGGCAATCGCCGTCACGACCGACCTTGCGCACCCTTGGCCGACGGGTCGGAGGCGTGATCGCTTTGCTGCGCCGCTGGCGAGAACGCGCACAAAGTCGACAGCATCTTTCCGAGCTTAGCGATCACCTGCTGAAGGATCTGGGTCTCTCGCGGACGCAGGCCGAGAATGAGATCGCCAAATCATTCTGGCGCGAATAGCCGCGGGATCGGCGTCCGCGAACATCAGCAGATGGATCGGCGGTTCCTTCGCATCCGGGTCGATCTCGATGTGCGAGCCGCGATGGCAGAGCCAGTCGGCGACACCCGCCAGCAACCAGAGCGGCAGCACGAAATGGATGAGGATGAGGACGGTCGAGTCTGGCGGCACCGGTTCAATCGGGTAGGGGGTAGCCTCGCGGCTTCCCCCTCCCACACCATCGGACGTACGGTTCCGTATCCGGCGGTTCGTCAAGCGCGAGTGAGGCCCTGGAGCTTCGGTTGGAGGGATGGCAGGCCGAGGCTGTCGAAGAAGGCGGCGCGATAGGCGTCGTTCATATGGCTGGCCCCGGCGTTCCACCATGGGCCGTGTCCGTTGTAGGCGGACTGCCACGCTCGCACCTGGTCGAGCCCGCGTTGCATCAGCCGCTTTGCCCGTGTGCGCGGGCGTTTCCACTGGCGCCACAGGAGGCAGCGCAGCTTGCGCCGCATCCACCCGTCGAGCTCCTCGAATATCCCTTTCGTCTCCGCCAGCCGGAAGTATTGCAGCCAGCCGCGCAGGATAGGGGCAAGGACCCCGATGGTGTGGGCCAGGGACCGTCCGCGTCCTTGGCGCAGCGTCGCCCTGAGCTTGCTCCGCAGCCGGCCCACGCTCTTGGCCGCGACCCGAAGGCGCGGTCGTTTGTGGGCCGTCACGGTGTAGCCCAGGAAGGTCCGCACCCAAGGACGGTCAACGGCGCTCTTCGCGGCGTTGACCGTGAGCCGCAGCCGCTCGGCCAGGAACCGTGTGATCGAGGCCATCACCCGCTCGCCGGCACGCCGCGTCCGCACATAGATGTTGCAGTCATCGGCGTAGCGGCAGAAGGCATGGCCTCGTCGTTCGAGCTCCTTGTCGAGGTCGTCGAGCAGGATGTTCGAGAGCAACGGCGACAAGGGTCCGCCCTGGGGCGTGCCTTCGCGCCGTACTGCCGTCAGCCCACCCGTCATCAACCCAGCCTGTAGGTAGCGGCGGATCAGCCGCAATACCCGCTTGTCTTCAACCCGGCGCGCCACTCGTGCCATCAGCGTGTCGTGGTTCACCCGGTCGAAGAACTTCTCCAGGTCGAGGTCGACGACGAAGCGCCGGCCCCCGGCCATGTGCGCCCGGGCGGCCAGCACCGCATCGTGCGCGCTGCGCCCCGGACGGAAGCCGTACGAGGCGGTGGAGAAGCCTGGATCGAAGAGCGGCGTCAGCACCTGATGCATCGCCTGCTGGATCAGCCGGTCCGTCACCGTCGGGATGCCCAGCTGGCGCATCCCGCCACCGGGCTTGGGGATTTCCACCCCGCGCACCGGCTTCGGTGTGTATCGGCCCTCCAGCAGCTCTTCTCTGATGCGCGGCCAATGCTCCTTCAGGTATGGCTGCAATTGTTCCACGGTCATCCGATCGATGCCCGCAGCGCCCTTGTTCGCCACCACCCGACGGTAGGCCGCCATCATGTTCTCTCGGCCGACGATCTCCTCCATCAGCCGCAGCTCCACCTCCGGATCGAGAGGGCCCGATCTTGCCGTGGTGTTTGACGCACCCAGCCCCTGCTCTCGCGGCTTCCGGCCGCTACCCTGAGGGCGGGCATGAGGCATCTCAGCTTCATCGCCTGCGTCTGTTGTCACCATCGAAAGACCGACCTCCCGCCGGCACTTGACGTTCGGCCCTTCGCCGATTGGTCCGGCTACTACGGCCTCTGCTGCCTTCTGCCGCCCCATCCCGGCGCCTCGCAGCGCCGGTAGCACACCTGTGACCAGGGGCAGGACGGCAGATCTCCCAGGGTAATGCGCGTGACCTTCATGCCATAAACCTGTCGCATCTACGTCCGCACCCTCCGGGTGATATCGGGCTTCGGGTCTTTTGGCCCCCTCGCCCAGATGCGGACGCCTCCTATGCGCTTCCTGTTCGTCAGGCCGGCACTTTGCTTACAGCTTCCTTCAGACCCCGCCTCGCGGCGACGCCCTTGCTGTTCGGCTAACGGTTCCCATCACCAGGGCCCGTGAAGGACTTTCACCTCCGAGTCATCGGCCGGGCACCACACCGGCCAAACAGCGCTCGCGCGCCTACGCACCATGCCTGGCGCACCAAACAAAGCCCCGGATACGAAGCATCCGGGGCTCTTTTCCATTTCCACATAAATAGACCCCGGGCTACGGGGAGCCCGGGATCGGAGGTTTGATCGGCGTGGGGTGCCGATGCCGTTTCTATCCTCAGCATTACTCCCCGAGAACGCCGGCCTCAATGCGGCAGCCCGTGGCTTTTTCGAGGCTCCCGGCCTTCGACGCCGGTGTCCTTCCTCCTTTAGCATTTGTAATCGACGGGGGAACCGGCCGGGGTCGACGCGGTTGATTCTCAGACCCATATCTCCCGCAGTGTGCGATCCGTTCGGAGGCGTCGATGGACGATTCTGCTCCCGGTCGAACCGGCGTCGTCGCGCCGGGTGTCACCCGGCGTTTCTTCATGACGGGAACGGCGCTCGTGGCTGCAGCTCCGCTGCTCGACGTCGCCGATACGGGCGTGGCCGACGCGCAGGTTGCGACCGCGGACAGCCGGACTCTCGATGTCGATCTGACGGTGAACGGCTTCAAGCATCGCCTGGAGCTCGATCCACGGACCAGCCTCCTCGATGCGCTACGCGATCATGTCGGACTGACCGGCACGAAGAAGGGCTGCGACCACGGTCAATGCGGCGCCTGTACGGTCCATATCGACGGGCGGCGCGCTCTCTCCTGCCTTACGTTCGCCGTCCTCGCCAGCGGCCGCCAGGTCACCACGATCGAGGGGCTCTCGGGGCCCGGAGGGGCGCCGCACCCGATGCAGCAGGCCTTCATCGACCAGGATGCCTTCCAATGCGGCTATTGCACGCCCGGCCAGATCATGTCCGCGGTCGCCTGCGTGCAGGAGGGCCATGCGGGCAGCGACGCGCAGATCCGCGAGTTCATGAGCGGTAACATCTGTCGCTGCGCGGCCTACCCCAACATCGTCGCGGCCGTCCAGCAGGCCAAGACCGAGATGGAGAAATCCTGACATGCGGCCCTTTGCCTATCGTCGCGTTGCCGACGCTGACCAGGCGGTCGAGGCGGCGCGGTCGAAGCCGGCGGCGGACCCGCCGTCGGTCCAGGCCCCTGCCCAGTTCATCGCCGGCGGCACCAACATGGCCGACTATATGAAGCTCGACGTGATCGGCCCCCAGACCCTGATCGATCTCAATCCCCTTGCCCAGTCCAGATACGGGAATATCGAGGCGACCGCCAAGGACCTGCGGCTGGGCGCGCTGGTGCGCATGGCCCAGGCGCAGGACCATCCGGCGATCAAGCGCGACTATCCGCTGATCGCCGAAACCCTGACGCTGGCCGCGAGCCAGCAGATCCGCAACATGGCGAGCCTCGGCGGCAACGTCCTGCAGCGGACACGCTGCGAATATTTCCGCGAGACTTCCTGGCCCTGCAACAAGCGCAGTCCCGGCTCGGGCTGCGCGGCGCTCGGCGGCGTCAACCGCGAGCATGCCATCCTCGGCGTAAGCGACAGCTGTATCGCCACCTATCACGGCGATTTCGCCCAGGCCCTGATCGCGCTCGATGCCACGGTCCGGACGCTGGGACCCAAAGGCAAGCGCGCGCTGCGCTTCGCCGAGCTGCACCGGCTGCCCGCGAGCACGCCCCATATCGAGACGGCGCTCGAGCCCGGCGAGCTCATCACCTTCATCGACGTCCCGGCGGGGCCGCATACGGCGCGTTCGCACTACGTCAAGATCCGGGATCGCAGCTCTTACCAGTTCGCCCTGACCTCGGCCGCCGTCGCGCTCCATATCGAGAGCGGCCTGGTCCGCGATGTCCGCATCGCGCTGGGTGGCGTCGCCTCCGTTCCCTGGCGGGCCCATGAAGCGGAGCGCCTGCTGCTGGGCAAGCCGTTCGATGAGGACGCAGCCAAAGCCGCGGCAGAGGCCGCCTTCGCCGGCGCGCAGACGAGGCCGCAGAACGCCTTCAAGCTCCAGACCGGCAAGGCGACGCTGGTCCGCGCCCTGATGGAAACCAGCATGATGCAGGTCTGAGATGAGCATCGCCGCCCCCGCCCCCCGCGAGAATCAAGGCCAGCCGCTGCCGCGCGTCGACGGACGACTGAAGGTCACCGGCGAGGCCCGCTACGCGGCCGACTTTCCCTTGAGCAACCTGGCCTATGCCGTGCTGGTCACGAGCGACATAGCCCGCGGCCGGGTGACGGCGATCCATCTAGAGGCGGCGCGCGCCGTACCGGGCGTTCTCGACATCGTCAGCTATGGCGACGTCGATTCCCTGAAGCAACCGGAGTTCGGCAACGGGGGCGCCAGCTCGGTGGGGCCCCTGCACCAGAAAGAGATCTTCAATGACGGCCAGATCATGGCACTCGTCATTGGCGACAGCTTCGAGGCGGCCTCGCAAGCGGCCGACCGGGTGACGGCCGACTATGCGCCCGAGAAGGCCAGCGGCACGATCGCCTCGCCCGGCACGGAGATGATCGCCGCCGTCGGCGCCAGCAAGACCTACAAGGAAGACCCCAAGGCCGGCGACTTCGACGCCGCGTTCGCCGGGGCTCCGGTCAAGCTGGAAGCCGACTATCACACCGCGTCAGAGATCCACAATCCAATCGAGCTGTTTTCGACGACGGCTGCCTGGACCGACGATCGGCTCACCGTCTATGAGCCAACACAGAACGTCTATGGCCTCAGGGCCGGTCTCGCGCGCCAGCTGCAAATCGATCCCGCCAAGGTGCGCGTCGTCAGTCCCTATATCGGGGGCGGGTTCGGGTCGAAAGGGTCGATGACGGCCCGCAGCGCGATCGTGGCGCTGGCCGCACGGCGGCTCAATCGACCGGTCCGCTGCATTGTGAGCCGCATGCAGGGTTTCACCACGGCCACCTATCGCGCCGAGACCCGCCAGCATATCCGCATGGGCGCAGGGCCGGACGGCAAGATCGCGGCCTTCAGCCATGAAGGCTGGGAGCTGACCTCGCGGGTCGACAATTATCTCGTGGGCGGCGTCGACACGACCACGCGGATGTATGGCTATGGCGCGGTCGCGAGCAAGGTGACGCTGGTCAAGGCCGACCGGCAGACGCCAGGCTTCATGCGCTCGCCGCCCGAAACGCCGTACATGTTTGCGCTCGAGAGCGCGATGGACGAGCTGGCGATCCAGCTCGGGATCGATCCGGTCGAGCTGCGTCGCCTCAATGACACCCAGATCGACCCGGTTTCCGGCAAGCCTTACAGCAGCCGGTCGCTGATGGCCTGTTTCGACCAGGCGGCCAAGGAATTCGGCTGGTCGAAGCGCGATCCCAAGCCCGGTTCTGCGCGCGATGGCGATTGGAAGATCGGATGGGGCTGCGCCACCGCGACCTATCCGACCCATATCGGAGCGGCCACGGCCCGCGTGCAACTCTCCGCGACCGGCCAGGCCCTGGTCCAGAGCGCCTCGCACGAAATCGGGACCGGCGTGCGAACCGTGGCGGCGCAGATGGCGGCCGAGCAACTCGGCATCGACATCGCGGCCGTGACCACGGAGATGGGCGACAGCACCCTGCCGCCCGCGCCCGTGTCCGGCGGATCCAACAGCACCGCGAGCGTCTGCTCGGCGGTCCTCAAGAGCTGCACCGCCCTTCGCACCCGCCTCTTCGCCGCGGCCGTCGCGGAAGGCGGCCCTTTCGCGGGCAAGAATGCCGGCGATCTCGATCTCCGGGACGGAATGGTCGTTCTCAGGGACGGCAGCTCGGCGAAGCTCGAGGATCTGTTCGCGAGCATGGGCGCCGGCATGATCGAGGAGTATGCCGAATTCATTCCGGAGGGCGCGCCACCCGACGCCGTGCGGAAGCTCTATGGCGGGCAATGCACGCTCGTGGGCGGACCCAAAGGCAAGAAGCTCCTTTTCGCCTTCGGCGCACAATTCGTCGAGGTGCGCATCAATGCCCGCACCGGCGAGATTCGCGTGCCCCGGATGGTGGGCGCCTTCGCCGCCGGGCGCATCATGAACACGCGCACGGCCCGCAGCCAATTGATGGGCGGCATGATCTGGGGCCTTAGTGCCGCCCTCCTGGAGGAGATCCAGATCGACGAGCCCACGGCTCGCACCGTCAACCGCGATCTCCAGGATTATCTGGTCCCGGTAAACGCCGATGTCGGCGAGCTGGAGGTGATCCTGGTGCCCGAGACGGACCCCGAGGTCAACCCGGCCGGCGTCAAAGGTCTCGGCGAGCTCGGCAATATCGGTGTTCCCGCCGCGATCGCAAACGCCATCTACCACGCGACCGGCAAACGCCTTCGCAGTCTCCCCATTCGGCTGGAGCATCTGCTGGAGGCGTGAGGCCGGCAGGCCGACCCCGGCCCGCCTGCCCGCCCTTCTCAGGAGCTACATGGCCCTGACGTTCGCCAGGAAGCGATCGACCTGGGTCCCGAGGTTTGCCGAGAGCTGCGACAATGACTGCGCATTGGTGAGCACATTGGTCGAGGAGCGCCCGGATTCTTCGGCTGCCTGGGTGACGCCCGTGATGTTGAGCGAGACCTCCCGCGTGGCCGCCGACTGTTCCTCGACGGCGCCCGAGATCGAGGTGCTGAACTCGCTGACCTGGCCGATGATGTTGCCGATCTCGCCGATCACGGAAGCCGTATTGTGGCTCGATTCCTGGATCGAACGGATCTGCTGCTCGATCTCCTCGGTGGCCTTGGCCGTCTGATTGGCGAGCGACTTCACTTCCGAGGCGACCACCGCGAAGCCCTTGCCGGCCTCGCCGGCGCGCGCCGCCTCGATGGTCGCGTTGAGGGCCAGCAGATTGGTCTGGCTGGCGATCGCCGCGATGATCTGGGTGACGTCGCCGATTTTCTGTGCGGCCGCCACCAGCGCCGCCACCATCTGCTCGGACCGTTTCGCTTCGCTGACGGCCGTGCCGATCACCCTCGTCGATTTGGTGATCTGGCGCGAGATCTCGGTGACGGAGCTCGCCAGCTCTTCCGATGCCGCGGCGACGGTCGAAGACTGCTGGTTGGTCTGTTCGGCCGCGGCGGCCAGGGTCTGAGCCGTCGCCTGCATCTCGGTCGCCGACGCCGAGACCTTCTCGACCAGGCTCTTGACGCCGGTCTCGAACTCGGTGGCGAGCGCCGCGTTCTGATCCTTGCGCTTGGTGATGTCGGTTGCGAACTTCACCACCTTCCAGGGCCGCCCGTTGAGATCCATCACCGGGTTGTAGGAGGCCTCGATCCACACCCGCTTCCCGCCCTTGCCGATGCGCAGATACTGCGCGACCTGATATTCGCCCCGCCGCAGCGCGTCCCAGAATTGGCGATACTCCGCAGTCTCCTTGTAACCCGGCTCCACGAAGAGGCTGTGATGCTTGCCTTTGATCTCGTCGAGGCTATAGCCGAGCGTCTTCAGGAAGTTGTCGTTGGCGGTGATGATCGTCCCGTCCAGATTGAATTCGATCACGGCCTGCGAGCGGCTGATCGCCTCGACCTTGCCGGTCAGGTCGGCGAACTCGGCCTTCTGTTTGGAAACGTCGGTGGCGTATTTGACGACCTTGAACGGCTTGCCGCGGTGATCGAGCAGCGGGTTGTAGGAAGCCTCGATCCAGACTTCCTTGCCGCCTTTGCCGAAGCGCTTGTATTGCGCGGCCTGGAACTCGCCCCGATTGAGGCGCTCCCAGAACTCCCGATATTCCTGGGTCGCCTTGTAGGCCGGATCGACGAACATGCTGTGATGCTTGCCCTTGATCTCGTCGAGCGAATAGCCCATCGCGGTCAGGAAGTTCGCGTTGGCGGTGATGATGGTTCCATCGAGATTGAATTCGATGATGGCTTGCGACTTGTCGAGCGCACGCAGTTTCGCGGCGGCGTCGCCGCCAGATCGTAGGAATGCCATTCAAGTACCCTCAATTTCCAGATGGTTTCCTGCCGCTCCCGGCCGCGACAGGTACAAGCACACCATCGATCATTCCCGAAGACGGCGGAGATCCGCGACCTTGAATATCCGGGTATGGCGCCTGGAGGCGACCTTACGATTGGATTCCTAAGGCAAGGTTTATGGCCCTCATGAGTGTCATTGGGTGCATGAACTCGACATCTCCAACCTGTCGCTGAAGACAGAATTGGCGACCGTTGACGACGCGGGTATGCCGCCCGCGAACCCCGCAGGCGCCGTGACAGCCGATGCGGCCGCCGCTTAACGCCATGGATCCTCGCTGCGAAGGAAAAATTTCCCACCATCGCCTTCTTCGTTAACGAATCCGAGCAAGCGTGGGATCAAGCCGGCGGCGTGGCGGCGAACCGCCTTCTGCGCCGCGGTTCGATATCGCCGACCTTTCTTTTTTGTAATCCAAAATCCCGCCACAAAGACGGGCTTTAGTCCCCGCGGTCCGGAGGGGTAAGGGGTCGCCTCCGGCGAGGAACGACGATCACAGACCGGGGCCAGCGCCAGATGCCGCGCCGTTCGACGCAGAGTTCAGCGGGGACTCTTCTCTTGACGGGCCGCGCGGCCCAAGCGGCGCCGCTCAGGCTTGCGATCGCCCTGGCGCTCGCCACCGCGCTGTTCCTGGCTCCCGCGCTCTGGAACGGCTTCCCGCTGGTCTATTACGACAGCGTCGACTACCTGCAACTGCCCTTCACCTGGCAGATGCCGGTCTATCGCACCGCCGGCTACGGGCTGGTGACGATCGCCGGCCGGCTGGCGCACAGCCTTTGGATCATTCCGCTGCTGCAGTCGGCCCTTGCCGCTTACGTCCTCTATGAAGCGCTGCGGCGATTCCTGCCGCGTCAGCCGGAGGCGGCCCTGGTGCCCATGGCGGGCCTGCTTCTGCTCTGCAGCGGGCTGCCTTGGTTCACCGGCGAGATCATGCCCGATGCCTTCACCGGCATCCTGGTCCTGAGCTTCGCGATCCTGGTCTGCGATGACGCCCTGCTGGGCCCGGCGCGCCGGATCGGCCTGACGGCGATCCTGACGCTCGCCGTCGCGGTCCACACCTCGCACGCGGCGCTGGCCGGCGGACTGCTGCTGTCCATGCTGCTGGTGAGCCTGGCCGCTCCCGGCCTCTGGCCCGGACTCCGCAGCCGCCTGAAGCTGCCGCTGCTCGCCTTCCTCGCCGGCATCACCCTCGCCGCCGGTGCCAACGATGTCGTGACCGGACGTTTCTTCCTGCTGCAGGACAATGCCGTGCTGACACTCGGTCTCCTTGTCCAGGATGGGCTGGCCGAAACCTATCTCGACCATGCCTGCTCCAAACCGAGGCCGAAACTCGATCTGTGCATGGCGCGCCATCGCCTGCCGCACAACGCCAACATGTTCCTGTGGCATGACAGCGACTTCAATCGGCTCGGCGGCTGGACCGGCAGCGGGATGCGCGAGCAGGCGCGTCGGATCGTGCGCGGCGCGATCAAGTCCTATCCGCTGACCTATCTCTGGGATTCGGTCAAATTGACGGCCCAGCAACTGGCGATGCTCAGGACGGCCGACGGCTTGGCGCCCATGCGTTATCTGATCGGCGACGCGATCGCGCGCCACTATCCGAAGGAGTCGGCCGCCTTCCTTGCCGCCCATCAGCAGCACGGCGCCAACTTCGACGGACTGAACGCGGTCCAGGTGCCGCTGCTGTGGCTGGCGACCGCCACCCTTCCCTTACTGTTGTGGCTGGCCTGGCGCCGGCGCGATCCGGATGCCGTTCTGCTGCTGGGGATCATAACCCTGGCCTTCCTGGGCAATGCCTTCGTCTGCGGCGCCCTCTCCAACCCGAACGACCGCTATCAGAGCCGTATCGCCTGGCTGGCGATCCTCGCCGTCGCCATCGCGGTCGGCCGCTGGTGGGGCTCGGACCGGCCTGCCGGAACCGGGCCTGCCACGGGTATTCCACGGAATCGAGCTCCGTAGCGCTTGCCCGGAACGATTGCCGGACCATCATCTTGAGAGATGGCCCACCTGGCATCTTCCGCCGGGTTCCAGGGCTTGGGGAACCGAAGAAGGACAAGCAACGATGACGCGCATTCTTTTGATCGCCGCCCTGCTGGCGACCAGCCTGAGCTTCACTGCTTGCGCCAAATATGAGTCGGCAAGCTGGGTCGACAACAACTGCAGCGGCAACGGTGGCATCTACACCGACGAATACTGCATGGGATACACCCACCGCTCCCGGACTCCGTAAGAGGGCCTCGGCGCGCCCGACCGCGCGACATGGCGGGCCCTTCCGAAACGGAAAACGCCGCCTCGGGGATGCCCCGGGGCGGCGTCTTCGCGTCAGGCGGATGCCAGGTGTGATCTAGGCGGCGTACTGATTGAGCTTGGTCAGCAGATAATCGAGATTGTCCTGCCCGATATCCTCGAACTGGGTGAGGATCCGCTCGATCATGCGACAGATATAGCGGCGGCGGTCCTCGTCGCGCGCATCGAACTCGTTCTCGCGCACCACGTCGACCGCGACGCGGAAGGCCGGATAGAGACGTTCCGGCAGGCCGGAACGCAGGTAGAGCGACTTGAGGCCCAACGTGCCGTCGTCATGGATCAGCATGCGGGCGTTGACGATGGGCGTGCGGGCCAGGACCGACATGGCGGACTCGAAGAAGGCCACGTCGCCCATGCAGAGCGCGCGCAAGAGCAGCGACGGCGTCAGGCGGCCATGGAGCTTGAGCTGGCGGCAGAGCTGGATCACGTCGACCGATTCCGCCCCGTGCGGCAGCAGGCTGACGGTGGCGCGCTCGCGGCTTTCCAGCACCAGGTCGACCGCGACGGAGGGCGGCAGCTCGTGATGCGAGACAAGATAGTCGCGCAGGTTTTCGGACACGACCGCAACCAGGCGCTCGGCCACGGTCAAGGGCAGCTTCTCGCGGCGGACCAGCGAGCTCTGCACCGCGGCGTTGTCGCCGAACTGGTCGACGACCTTGTTGAGATGGCTTTCGCCGAGCTCGGCGCCCGGATTCGACACCAGTGTGGCCACCGCTTCGGGGTTCTTGCTGGCGATCAGCGCGTCGGCGAGCTTGGCCGACACGGCCGCGCGCCGCGCGATCGCGGTCTGCTTGGCGCCATTCGAGCTGCGCACGATGGCGATCAGATCCTCCTCGGAGAGGATCGTGGAGAATTCGAGGATCGGCAGCGCCACCTGCTCGACGTCGCGGGCCAGCGCCTCGGCGACGTCATGCGGCAGATGCTTGCTGTGCTTCAGGTTTCGCGACAGGGCCTCGCGCACGCGGATCGCGGCGTCCTGCGCCATGACGCGGACGATGTCGATCGCCAGCTGGCGCTCGGCATCGGTCAACCCCTCGGCATCGACCTGCTCCGCCAGTTTCGCCGCCGTATCGGCACGAGCCTCCTGTGAGGGATCGGTCAGCAGCCTTGCGACGTCGGCTTGAGAAAGTGTCGTGGTCATGAACCCTGCCTTCGACGGGCGCCGCGGTGAGTGACGGCACACTTCGCCTGGATTTACCGGCTGATTGTCGCAAGCGGGTGGTTACCAGCCGGTTAAGCCGGGATTTCGGACCCACCCCTCCTAAAAGGCTAGGCAAGGCGCCATAGTCAATTGATTCTAAAAGACAATATTTGAGGAGCGAGCCTGCAAACGCCGCCCGCATCGGCGCCTTCGGACCGGCCCGTGGAGGATTGCGACATTCGTGGCCGTGGGAGCGCCGCCCCCAGTCGGCTCAGGCGGCGCCGTCCGTTGGCAGGCCGCGCAGGGCCCGGTCGATGGTCCGTCCGGTCCGCTCGACGATCTCGTCGACTTCGCGGTCGGTCACGATGTAGGGCGGCGCCAGGATGACGTGATCGCCGCGCTTGCCGTCGACGCAGCCGCCGGTCGGATAGCACATCATGCCTTCGTCCATGCCGGCGTCGCGCAGCCGCGCGTGAAGCTTCAAGGCCGGATCGAAGGGTCGCTTGCTGGCGCGGTCCTGCACCAGCTCGATGCCGAGGAAGAGCCCGCGGCCGCGCACATCGCCGACATGGCGGTGATTGCCCAGCCGCTCTTCGAGCCCCTGCTTCAGCCGGGCGCCCTGGCGGCGGACATTCTCCAGGAGGTTCTCGGCCTTGAAGGCGCGTTGCACCGCCACCGCCGCCGCCACCGCGATCGTGTGGTTGAAGTAGGTATGGCCATGCATCAGCGCCCGCGATCCCTCTTCGATCGCCGCGACCACGCGCCGATGCGCCATGACGGCCCCGATCGGCTGATAGCCGGCGCCGAGGCCCTTGGCCATGGTGAGGATGTCCGGGACGACGCCTTCGGCCTCACAGGCATAGAGCGTGCCGCAGCGGCCCATGCCGCACATGACCTCGTCCAGGATCAGCAGCACGCCATGGCGGTCGCAGATCTCGCGCACGCGCTTGAAATATCCCGGCACGGCGGGACAGGCGCCCAGCGTCGCCCCCACGACCGGCTCGGCGATGAAGGCCGCGACATTCTCGGGCCCCAGTTCCCGGATCGCCTGGTCGAGCTCGTCGGCGACGCGCAGGCCATAGGCCTCCTCGCTCTCGTCGGTCCGCTTCTCGCGATAGGCATAGCAGGGGGCGATATGCCGGACTTCCATCAGCATCGGCAGATAGGGCTCGCGCCGCCCGGGATTGCTGCTGACGGCGAGCGCGCCCAGCGTGTTGCCGTGATAGCTCTGGCGGCGCGCGATGAATTTCCGCCGCCGCGGCTCGCCCTTCTCGAGGTGATATTGCCGCGCCAGCTTCAGCGCGGCCTCGGTCGCTTCGGAGCCGCCGGCGACGAAGAACACCTTGTCCATGCCGGCGGGCGCCGCCTCGACCAGGATCGCCGCGAGCTCTTCCAGCGGCTCGCTGGTGAAGAAATGCGAATAGGCGAAGGGCAACAGCGCCGCCTGGCGCTGGATCGCCTGGATCACGGCGGGATGGCTATGGCCGAGGCAGGAAACCGCGGCCCCGCCCGAGGCGTCGAGATAGCGCCGCCCCTCGGAATCGATGACCCAGATCCCTTCCCCACGCACCGCCTTCGGCAGCTCATGATCGAATTCGCGGGGGAAGACGCGGCTGGAGGAGCGGGTCGAATCGCTGTCGGGACTCATATCGGAATCCTCAGAAAGGCCGTTGCGGTTGTCAGGTCTTCGCAAATCGGTCGAAGATCAGGGTGCGGCGCCGGTGGTCGCGGGAGCCTCGGGTGGAACCATCTCGACCCCGGTCATGCCACCCAGATCACCGGACGGCGCCCGGAGCGTGAAGATGACAACCTGCTTGATCACGCCACCGAGCGCATCGTCGAAGGCATCGACAACGTCGGTGAATTTGGTGCCGGCCGCCTTGGCTCTGCGATCGGCCGTCATCGAGGCGATGATGCGCCGCTCCGGCAGCTTCACCAGCCGCGCGATCATCTTCACATGGATCTCGGGGATCGGATCGGCGTCGCGATAATTGGCCTGGAATTCGCGCAAGTCGGTCTTGAGCAGGAAGTCCGGCCGCAGCCCGATCGCTTCGCGCCCCACGCCCACGATCGACCCCGTATTCTGAAAGGAATCGATCAACAGCGTCTGCACCATGGAAGGCGCGTTGTCGGTCCAGGCCGCCTTGGCGAAATACTCGACCTGATAGGGGTTGCGCGACAGGGCCACACGGGCGGTGTCGATTCCGGCGGCGGCGATCGGCTTCTCCACCACGAGCTGCCAGTCCACCTTCGGCGGCGGATTCTGGAACGTGGTCTTGGGCGACAGCGTGTACTGATCGAGCGGGGTGGCGTAGGACGAGAGCACGCCGCAGCCCGCCAGCGGCAGCAGTGCCGTCCCACCCAACAGGCGCAACAGCAGACGGCGGGAAGGTTGGGCCACCGCCATCGATGCAGGTATCGACGTCATTGCGCCTCGAATCCTTTCTGCCGGTCCCCGAACAGGAAACGCGCCGGATCGCGCTCGAACTGCGTCGAGATGCGGGTCAAGGTCGCGATCAGCGTCCGCATCTCGCTCGCCATCTGGGTCAACTCATAGAGACCAGACTGGGTGAAATCGTTAAGGGGACGCCGATTCTCGGCCACGAGGGCATGGATCTCGTCGGCCGCACCCTCGAAGGAGGTGGTCAGCTTGTGCAGGTCGTCGAGCGTCTTCTGCGAGGCGCCGGCAAGACCGCCGATCTGCTTGTCGAGATTGGCGGCCAGCGTGCGCACCTGCTCGCTCATGGCGTCGATGCTGATGGCGGCATCGGAAATGCTGTCGAGCGCCGGGCCGACACCGTTCTTGGGGTCGTTGAAGGTCGCGCTGATGCCCTCGAGATTGTTCAGCGTGTCGGCGATCGCCTTCTGGTTCTGGTCGCTGAACATCAGGGTTACGCGGTCCACCAGCTGGGTCGCATGCTCCAGCAGCGCCGGAGCGCTGGCGAGCAACGCCTCGAACTTGCCGGGTGCGCTCGGGATCTCGGGATAGGGCGTGAGGTCGGTGACCTTCATGCGGGCAGCACCTTGGGTGCCGCCCTTGAGCAGCACATAGAGCACGCCGGTGATGCCCTGCGCCTCGAGCGAAGCCACGGTGTCGGTCACGACCGGCGTCTCGGGCGAGACCTGGATCGTGACCCGGACGAAGATCGGATTGTCGGGGTCGATGCGGATGTCGCTGACGCGCCCCACCGTGACGCCGCGGTAGCGCACGGGTCCGTCGATCGACAGGCCGGTCACGTCCTCGCCGAAGCGGATCGTGTAATAGGCGTAGGTCTGCTCGCCACTGAACTTGCTGATCCAGATCACGAAGCCCGCAAGGGCTACGATCAGGACCAGGACGAAGATGCCGACGGCGAGATGATGTGCGCGGGTTTCCATGAGAGATCCGGTCGGTGTCTGCCCCGGTCGTCGTCAACCAATTCCGGCGGCGCGGGCTCGTGGCCCGTGAAAATATTCGCGGATCCAGGGATGGGGGTCCGCCAGCATTTCGGCCATCGTCCCGACCTTGATCTTCTTGTCCACAAGGACGGCGATACGGTCGCAGATCGCATGCAGGCTGTCCAGATCGTGTGTGACCATAAACACCGTTAATCCAAGGCTTTGCTGAAGATCGCGAATTAACGTGTCGAAGGCGGCGGCGCCGATCGGATCGAGGCCGGCGGTCGGCTCGTCCAGGAACAGAATCTCCGGGTCCAGGGCCAGCGCCCGGGCCAGCCCGGCGCGCTTCTTCATGCCGCCGGACAACTCCGAAGGGTATTTGCCGGCGGCCTCGGGAGGCAGGCCCACCAGCGCGATCTTCAGCGCGGTCACCTCGTCGGCGAACTTCTTGGGCAGACGGGTATGCTCCTTCATCGGCACCTGGATGTTCTCGGCGACGGTCAGGGAGCTGAACAGGGCGCCGCTCTGAAACAGCACGCCCCAGCGTTGCTGCAGATGTTCCCATTCGCGCTCGCTCATCGCCGCCGTGTCCTCGCCCAGCACCACGATCCGGCCGGCGTAGGGAGGATTGAGCCCGACGACCGTGCGCAAGAGGACCGATTTGCCCGTTCCCGAGCCACCGACGACGCCCAGCACCTCGCCCGCGCGCACGTCGAGATCGAGGCCGTCATGGACGACCTGGCTGCCGAAGCGGTTGACCAGGCCGCGAATCGAGATGACCGCCCCCGGCTCGGGCGGGGCCTCGTTCGTCATGTTCTTGGTCTTTGCCCGCTTCATGAGCCCGCTCAAATTCCGAGATAGGAGAACAGGATCGAGAACATCGCGTCGAACACGATGACCAGGAAGATCGACTCGACCACCGACTGTGTCGTCAGCCGGCCGACGCTCTCGGCGCTGCCCTTGACGCGGAGGCCCTCGAAGCATCCGACCATGCCGATGATGAAGGCGAAGACCGGCGCTTTGACCAGGCCGACGAAGAACGTCTTCACCGTCACCGCGTTGTTGAGCTGATGCAGGAACTGGCCCGGCGACAGATCGACCAGGATGCAGGTCATGACCCCGCCGCCCAGGATGCCCATGAAATCCGCGAACACGGTGAGCAGCGGCACGGCGATGATGAGCGCGAAGATGCGCGGCAGCACCAGCGCCTGGATCGGGTCGAGTGCCAGCGTGCGCATGGCATCGATCTCCTCGTTCACCTGCATGGTGCCGATCTGGGCGGTGAACGCGCTGCCCGAGCGGCCGGCCACCATGATCGCGGTCAAGAGGATGCCCATCTCGCGCAGGACGGAGATGCCGACCAGATTGACGGTGAAGATCTCGCCGCCATAGGCCCGCAACTGATCGACGCCCTGATAGGCCAACACCACGCCGATCAGGACCGTCAACAGGCCGACGATCGGCATGGCATTCATGCCGACCTGCTCGATATGGCTGACGAGCGAGGTGAAGCGCATCTGGCTCGGCCGAACCAGGACCCGGGCGATCGCCGTCACGATCGCGCCGAAGAAGCCAATCAGGTCGCAGGCCTGCTGAAAGGCCGCGATGGTGCCGGCCCCGATGCCCTCGATGAAATAGAGCGGCCCGTGGGCCTCGGGCCGCGGCAAGGGAGCGGGCTTGCCCGCCTTGCCGACCCGCGCCATCAGCTTGGCGAGGCCGGGCCTGACACCCGTGATCTCGAACTTGGCACCGGCGGCCGCGAAGCGGGCCTCGGTCCTCTCGATCAGCCAGGCGCCGGCGGTGTCCAGCGCCTCGAGCTGCGACATGTCGAGCGTCGCCTGGCCGCGCGCCGGCAGGGCGTCCAGCTCCGCCACCAGCGGCACCAGCGTTGCGGTCACCAACCGGCCCGAAAGTTCGAGCCGCAAGCTGTCGCCTTCCCCGGTCTTTTTCAGGCTTGCCTGTTGCGCCATGCCCCTCGGCAATCGCTCCCCTGTCGATCCTCGTCCTTCAAGGACGGACCCGCCGGCCCGCCTCAGCCCCCGCCGAGGCCCCGACTATAGTCATAGCCGCCTCGAAAGCCATGCCTCGTGACCTTCCCCCGTCATCCGGCTAGCATGCCCGGCCGTTCGATCCGCCGCGAAACGACCCGACACCGCCACAGGCCCAATGACCGATACGATTCTCATCAAGGACCATATCCGCCAGGTTCCGGATTTCCCCAAACCCGGCATCCTCTTCTACGACATCTCGACGCTGCTGGCGCATGGCGCGGCCTGGCGCGCCACCGTGGACCGGCTGGCCGACGTCGTCGGCAAAATGCGGCCGGACAAGCTGATCGGCATCGAATCGCGCGGCTTCCTGGTGACGGCGCCGGTCGCCTATCGGCTGGGATGCGGGTTCGTGATGGTGCGCAAGAAGGGCAAGCTGCCCGGCAGCGTCATTCCCCACAGTTACGAGCTCGAATACGGGACCGACACGGTCGAAATCCAGTCCGACGCGGTCAAGCCGCGCGACCGGGTGGTCGTTCTCGACGACCTCCTGGCGACCGGCGGCACCATGCGCGCCGCCATCGAATTGCTGCGCAAGGTCGGGGCCGAGGTGCTCGGTGCCGCGTTCGTGATCGAACTGGATTTCCTGGGCGGCCGCAACCGCCTGGACGTGCCGGTTTCCTCGATCGTCCATTACGATCATTAGTATTTGATTTTATTATGATTTCTTAGAGTGCGGCAGAACCGGGCCGAAGCCCGCGCCGCCCCCTCGCGTTAACCGTTCATTCAGCAAGATTTACTCAAGATGGTGGGCTAGGGCCCGCCGCCCGGAGTTCGGGGCCCGAATACGATTTCCGGCCCTCGACCACGACCGGTCGGGGCGGGGCGTCGCCAAGCCTCAGCCGATCGCCACTCCAGCAAGGGATTCAAAGCGCCTTCCCATGGAGTTGTTGCCTTCCATCGAAGTCATTGCCACCGCCGCCGCGCTGGGTGCCATCATCATGGCGGCGACCATGGCCTATCTGGCGTTCCTTCCGGCTGTCTCGCCGGCGATGGGATGGTGGGCTCTGGCGACTCTGGCGAATGGCGCGGGCCTCCTCATACCCGGCCTCTGGGCCGACGCGGCCTCCCGGCCCGCGGTCGCCGCCGGCCAGTCGGCGCTCGCCCTCTCCGCCTTGCTGATCTATGCCGGCGCCCGCCGCTTCATTCACAACTATGTGGAGGCGCGGCGCCTCGGCCTGTTGTTGGGGCTGGTGGCCTTTGCCGCCGCTCTGTGGGCGTCGGGAATCCTGTCGGCTCCGTTGATCCCGGCGATCACCGCCCTGTTGTTCCTTGCTGCCGCTTGGGAGTTCGCCCGCGACTGGCAGCGGCAGCGCGATCCGGTCGTCGGCGTCGTTGCCGTGCCGCTGATCGCGTCGGGTATCGTCGAGCTGCTGAAGCTTCTGCTGGCGCCCGAGCTCGGGCCCACCGGGCCGCTGCAGTGGATCGGCCAGCTCGCGGGTCTCGCCGCTGCCATCCTCGCGACGGCCGCCGTCATGCGGCGCGGTCAATCCGCCGCGGTCGAGCAGGAGCTGCAGCGGGCGCTCGACAGTCTGCAGTTGCATGAGCGCGAGGAGCGGATGCGCCTTGCGGTCGAGAACGAGCGGTCGCGTCTGCTCGAGGTCATGGAGGGCGTGCCGCAGGCGGTTGTCCTGTTCGACGCCCAGGACCGGCTGATCTATTCGAACTCGAATTTCAGCCGCACGTTTCCAAGCACGCGCGATCTGCACGGCGCCGGCACCAGCTTCGAGGCCCTGGTCCGGGCCGGCGTCGAGCGCGGCAGCTATGGCGGCGATCGGCAGGCGATGGAGACGCTCGCCCGCCGCCGCCTCGAGGCGCATCTCAATCCGCGCGAGCCGTTCGAATATCCCCTGAGCGACGGGCGCATCATCCAGGTGGTCGAGCGCAAGACGCACGATAACTCCACCGTGGTCGCCTACAGCGACATCACCGAATATCGCCGCCGCCAGGACGCGTTGACTCTGATCGTCGGCAACCGGCCGGAGGGCCGCTCCTTCCTCGAGGCCGCGGCCCAGGCGCTCGCGGTCGGGCTCGGCTATCGCTGGGCCGGAATTGCCGAGCTCGGGCGCGACGGACGCGACGCGCGCGTGCTGGCGCTCTGGGCCGACGGCCGCCCGGCTCAGCCCTTCGCCTTCTCGCTGGCGGGCACGCCCAGCGGCCAATGCTATGCGCAGGGCAAGACCCTGGTCGTTCCCGACCGCGCGCCGGAGCTGTTCCCGCACGACAAATGGCTGACCCAGTCGGGCGCCGTCGCCTATCAGGGCACCGTCTTCTGCGACGAGCGGGGCGAGACGGTAGGCCATATCTTCGCCTTCGACGACGAGCCCGACCTGCGCGGGCCCGAGCCGCATCCACTCCTCAATCTGATCGCGCATTGGATCGGGATGGAGATGCAGCGCGTGTCGGCCGAGCGCCGCCTGATCCAGGCCAAGGAAACGGCGGAAGAGGCAAGCCGCGCCAAGACCACCTTCCTCGCCACGATGAGTCACGAGCTGCGCACGCCGCTCAATGCGATCATCGGCTTCTCCGAGATCATGCGCGACGAGCTGCTGGGACCGCTCGGCAAGCCGCAATACAAGACCTATGCCGAGGACATCTGCCAGAGCGGCGGCCATCTCCTGTCGCTGATCAACGATCTCCTCGATCTCAGCAAGGCCGGCGCCGGCAAGATCGATCTCGCCGAAGAGGAAATCGAGCCGCGCAGCCTGATCGAGTCCTGCCTGCGGCTGGTCGAGACGCGGGCGCGGCGCAACAATGTGCAGATCTACAATCTGATCGGCAGCCCGCTGCCCAAGATCTATGCCGACCGGCGCCGCCTGAAGCAGATCCTGCTGAACCTGCTGGCCAACGCCGTCAAATTCACGCCGGCCCATGGCAGCGTGACGGTGCGCACCCGGCAGGATTCGCACGGCTTCCATATCGAGGTGATCGATACCGGCGTCGGCATCGCGCTCGAGGATATTCCGAAGGTCATGCTGCCTTTCGGCCAGGTGGACAGCGTCATCTCGCGCCGCGCCGAAGGCGTGGGTCTGGGCCTGCCCCTGAGCAAGGTGCTGGCGGAGCTGCATGGCGGGCGCCTCGCCATCGAGAGCCAGCTCGGCAAGGGCACCACGGTGGCGCTGGTGCTGCCGTCCTCGCGCGTGCGCTCGATCCAGGCCGCCGAATAATCCCGGCCTCGCGTCAGCCGAGCGCCGCCGTCAACCGTTCGGCCAGGCCCAGCAGGGCCATGTCGAGCCCGCGCGCCATCACCAGCGACAGCCCCGCCGGGCAGCCATCGACCTCGGCCACGGGCAGGCTCACCTGCGGCAGCCGCGCCATGCCCGCGACGCAGGTGAGGCTCAAGGTACGGTCGCGGAAACCCTGCGATGCCGTCAAATCGAGGCCCTTCTTCGGCGCGATCGAAGGCGCCGACGGCAACACCAGCACGCCGCCGCCCGCCAGCAGCCGCGCCATGCGCAAGGAGAAATGCTCCCGCCCCAGCGCTTCGTCGCGGGGCGCCTCGCCCGCCATGCGCCTGGCCCATTCGAAGCGCGCCGCGATCTCGGGGCCGAAGCGCGGCCTTGCGGTCTCGATCCAGGGCCCGTGCTGCGCCCAGATCTCGCGCGCCTGGAGGGTCCGGAACCGGAGCATGAGCTCGGTCAGGCCGCCTTCATTGTCGCCGATGCGGACCAGCGCCGGCGCACCGAGCAGCGCCGACAGCGCGGCCAGCGACGGCACCAGCGCCTCGCGCAGGGCCTCGTCGGCGAGCTCGAAACCGTCCGCCATCAGATAGAGCCGCGATGGCTGAACTTCGGCGGCATCGGGCCCCAGCAGGATCTCGCCCACGCGGCGCAGCAAGTCCGCCTCGCGCGTGAACCAACCGACCGTGTCGAAGCTCGGCGCCAGCGGCATCACGCCGCCGAGCGAGACCCGGCCATGGCTGGGCCGGATGCCGAAGATCCCGCAGAGCGCGGCCGGCAACCGTACCGATCCGCCGGTGTCCGATCCCAGCGCGATGTCGGCATCGCCGCTGGCAACCGCGGAGGCCGAGCCCGAGGAAGAGCCGCCCGGAATGCGATCGGGACAGGCCGGATTGACCGGGGTGCCGTAGTGGTAGTTCTCGCCCTGGAGGCTGTAGGCCAGCTCCTCGGTGATGGTCTTGCCGATCATGTCGGCGCCGGCCTCGAGCAGCTGCAGCACGGCGGGCGCGGTCTCGGCGGCGGGCGCATGGCCCGCCAGCCAATCGGGATTGCCGCAGCCGGTGACATGGCCGGCGATGTCGAAGATGTCCTTGACGGCGAAGCTCAGATGCAGGAGCGGCCCGTTGCCGGCGCCGGCGATGGCACCGCAATCATGCGGCACGAAAGGGCGCTGCCAGCCATGGGGCGAAGAATCGGCGGTCGGTGACATCGAAGCGGCCTCGAATTTCCGGGAGAACGCGGGCCCTGGCAGGGCCGAAACGGGAGTCCTATCCTGGCGCCATATTGCGAAGCGACGGCGGCCCTCGCAAGCCATGCGTGCGAGGGCCCCGGGAGGAGCCGAACCCGATGATGCTGGCGCAGATCAGCGATTGCCATGTGGTGGAGCCCGGTCGCCGGCTGTTCGACCGGATCGATACCGCGGCGCATCTCGCCGCGGCCGTGGCCCATCTGAACCGGATCGGCCCCGATTTCATCTGGATCACCGGCGATCTCGTCGATAGCGGCCGACCCGCGCAATATGCCCATCTGCGCGCGATGCTGGACCGGCTCGAGGCCCCCTATGCGGTGATGCCCGGCAATCACGATGCGCGCGAGGCGCTGAAAGCGGCCTTCGCCGACCATCCCTATTGGCAGCCGGGCGCGGGCAGACTCCATTACGCGATCGAGGATCTGCCGCTGCGGCTGATCGCGCTCGACAGCCTCGTTCCCGGCGAGGGCGGCGGACGGATCGGCGAGGCCCAGCTGGCCTGGCTGGACGCGAAACTCGGCGAGGCCAGGAAACGCCCGACCGTAATCGCGGTCCATCACCCGCTCTTCGCCAGCGGCATTGTCGACATGGATGCCATCTATCTCGCCGACACCGACGCGCTCGGCGCCGTCGTCGAACGCCATCCGCAGGTGGAGCGCATCCTCTGCGGCCATGTGCATCGGCCGATCACGGCGCGCTGGCATGGCACCGTGGTGACGACGGCGCCTTCGGTCGCGCATCAGGTCGCGTTGCGGCTCGGGCCCAAGGATCCCGTCTCCTGGATCATGGAGCCGCCCGCCTGCCATCTCCATCGCTGGAGCGAGGAAAGCGGCCTCGTCACGCATCAGAGCTACATCGGCGATTACGGCCCGACGACGCCGTTCGAGTGAGGAGGCGCGCAGCGATGGCGCGCAGCGATGGCGCGCAGCGATTCAGAATCTTCTCACCCCCTTCCCTTGCGGGAGGGGGTAGGGGGAGGGGTTCATGCGAGGCCGTTGAGCATCGCGCGCGATCGGATTCTCGAAAGCAACTCGCACGTCATCGACAGCCCTCCCCCTACCCCCTCCCGCACGCCGCCTTCGGCGGCTGGGAAGGGGGTGAAAGAAAACTACGTCGAGGTCGAATTGCTCCCCGGCGGCGTCGGCTTCTGGGGCGGGATGGGTGCCTCGTCGTGGCGACGGCGGATGATGATGTCGCCATTCTCGTCGATCACCGGCGCCTCGTATTGGGGCAGCTGCTGGATGAAGAGCTGGAGCGCCTGCATCAGGCGGTTGACGCCTTCGATCGCGAGGTCGTCCGGGCTCTGCTGGGGCGTCTCGTCGGACTGCGCATGGGCCCGCGTCGCATACCCTGCGAGGGGTAGTGCCAAAACGCCCAGCAAGACCGAAAAGGCCAGACCGATCATCGAGTTCCGCATGGGATCTTCCCCTGATGGGGAGGGCGCGTGGCGCCGCCCCGATTGCCCCCTGATATGGGTGGCGTTTGGCTCCTTGTCAGCCCCCGCCCAATCGCTAGAGTGCGCGCCATCCGATCCATAATCCAGGCCCGGCGGCGCCGGCGCGGGCGCGAAAGCCGAAGGAGTCGAGACCATCATGACCAGGACCATTCCCCACTTCATCAACGGCAAGACCGTCGAGGGCAAGAGCGGGCGCTTCAGCGACGTGTTCAACCCGGCGACCGGGGAGGTCCAGGCGCGCGTCGCGCTGGCCTCGCGCGCGGAGCTGAACGAGGCGGTCGCGGCGGCGGCCGCGGCCTTCCCGCGCTGGACAGCGACGCCGCCCTTGACGCGCGCGCGCATCATGTTCCGCTTCAAGCAGCTCATGGAAGAGCGGATCGACGAAGCGGCGAAGATCGTCACCTCCGAGCATGGCAAGGTCCTCTCCGACGCCAAGGGCTCGATCATCCGCGGCCTCGAGGTGGTCGAGTTCGCCTGCGGCATTCCGCAGATGTTGAAAGGCGAATTCTCCGAGAATGTCGGGACGAATGTCGACGGCTGGACCATTCGCCAGTCCCTCGGGGTCGTCGCCGGCATCACGCCGTTCAACTTCCCGGCCATGGTGCCGATGTGGATGTTCCCGATCGCGCTGGCCTGCGGCAACACGTTCATCCTGAAGCCGTCCGAGCGCGACCCGTCGATGAGCATCTTCATGGCCCAGCTGCTCAAGGAAGCGGGCCTGCCCGACGGCGTGCTCAATGTCGTCAATGGCGACAAGGAGGCGGTCGACGCCATTCTCGAACATCCGGAGATCCAGGCGGTGAGCTTCGTCGGCTCCACGCCGATCGCGGAGTACATCTATCACACCGGCACCGCGCATAATAAACGCGTGCAGGCGCTGGGCGGCGCCAAGAACCACATGGTGATCATGCCCGATGCCGACCTCGGCCAGACCGTCGACGCGCTGATGGGCGCGGGCTACGGCTCGGCCGGCGAGCGCTGCATGGCGGTGTCGGTGGCGGTCGCCGTCGGCAATGTCGCCGACCCGCTGATCCAGAAGCTGGCACCGCGCGTGAGCGCGCTCAAGGTGGCGCCCGGCACCGACCCGGATGCCGAGATGGGCCCGCTCGTCACCAAGACGCATCTCGACAAGGTGCGCGGCTATGTCGATTCCGGGGTGGCCGAAGGCGCCAAGCTCGTGGTCGATGGCCGCGGCCTGAAGCTCCAGGGCTATGAGAAGGGCTTCTTCCTCGGCGGCTGCCTGTTCGATCATGTGAAGCCGGAGATGAAGATCTACAAGGAAGAGATCTTCGGGCCGGTGCTCTCGGTCGTGCGCGTGCCCGACTATGACAGCGCGGTCAAGCTGGTGAACGAGCACGAATACGGCAACGGCACCGCGATCTTCACCCGCGACGGCGATGCCGCGCGCGAGTTCGCCAGCAAGATCAAGGTCGGCATGGTCGGCATCAATGTGCCGATCCCGGTGCCGATGGCCTTCCACAGCTTCGGCGGCTGGAAGCGCTCGCTGTTCGGCGATCACCATATGCACGGACCCGAGGGCGTGCGGTTCTACACGCGCCTCAAGGCCGTGACCTCGCGCTGGCCCACCGGCATCCGCTCGGGCGCCGAGTTCGTCATGCCGACGATGCGGTGAGGGTCGAGACGCGGTAAGAGAAAGACAGGAGCGGGGTCAATAAGAATAACCCACGCCCCCTCCCCTTGCGGGGGCAATTATATACTTGAGGGAACATGGACTCGGGGGTATCTAGGAAGCGACAGGCCGGCGTTTCTTCGCGAAAGCAGTTTTCCGCTTCTGAGCTGGAGACTGTTTTTGCGCGTGCCTACGCCCGCTGGCGCTCGGACATACCTCCTGATCCGAATGGGGCGGTATGGGCAGACTCGACTTCGGATGATCTATTTCAAATATTTTGGGGCGAGCTTTGCCCCGGTGGATAGACGACAAGTCCTCTGTAAACCAACTGAGCCAGACAGTTATTTCAAGCAGCTTCTGGGACTCTATCGATTCGGGCGGCTTTTCGTCAGGCAACTGCCCCATGCCAAATGCCTCATATGGCATTTTGGTGTCGGTGCACAGGTAGATCGGGCCGCCGGGCTTTGGCATCACCAATAACCGGTGGGCCAGTTTGTGGCGTAACGGGATTATTTTCTTCTCGAAATGCTGCAGCCGCTTAGAAAGCGCGTCGCCCATCTGGCCGCGTTCCGCGCAGGCCAGGCGTAAGCGCTCGCATTTAACGCGCGGTTGCATGCCGCCTGCGAGCAACTCGAACGCAAGAGCATCTTTGTGGTCCAGGACTTTGGCGAGCAGTAGGGCTATTCTGCTTTCCACCGCCGCGAACCAGACAAAGAACACTCCGATATAGATATAGAGATCCCTATCGGGTCCGGAGAAAACCTTGAGCCGTAAAGCCTCTAAATCTTCCGGTGTCATGTCCAAAGACCCCCAAGAAATAGGCTCGGATCAGCGCCGCGATGCGCTGCTAAAGCGGATGCTCGAAACGCCGCACAAGCCGCATGCGCCGACGAAACCAGCCGCGAAGAAAAAGGAACGCCCACCCAAGAAATCATGATCGTCTCGCTAACGCCGAGCGCCTCCCAAGTGCGCTGGTATGTCAAACAGGCAATCAACGGGTTTGAGACCCTTGACCGGGAAACGGCTATTAGCGAAGCCGTGGCGTCCCTGGAGTCGCTTCTTGCGTATCTAACCGCGATCGATCGCGCAAATGACGCCATTCCCGTATTTCTTATCAAAAGAGGAAAAGCGGGAATCGGGTGTGAAGTGATCCAGCGTACGCGAAAGACTTGAAATTTCCCCGACTTCAAAGTTGTGCGGTTCATTTTGGTCGAGCGGCTGGAGTGGGTTCAAAATCTGAATCCCATAGACAAGGGTTTTCCCGGCCGTGGACTTAAAGACGGCAAAAGGCGCAAAGGTGCGAAAGGCCAATTCGGTCTTGTATCGAAGATGGACAAGCGTACGCGCCTTAATCGCCGCACAGAGTTCGTGGCGCCATTGCGGCTCAAGAACATGCGCCAGTGGATTCGGCGTCGATTTAGCCCTAGCCGGCTTCTTGCCCATATCCCCCTCCCCGGTTGCGGCCGGGAGAGGTTATCTCAACCCAACGTTTGGGTCGAATCGTGCCTAAATCCTGCCAGCTAAGGCTTTGCGCCAGCGTAGGAAACGGCTCACGTTTTGCTTAAGCGTTCTCGGCTTTGTCAGTCCGCCGATAGGTCAGCCTCTTGCCTTCGATGCCCTTAAGGGCCTTCACGGCACGCTCGTCATCGCTAACGCCCAGGCCGGAACGCTCGTTGTAACGGAAATCGAATTCGGCCAGATACCGCTTCAAGTGCTGCTGGCTGACATGGTGATAGGTTCCGGTGATCCCGCGCTTTAGGATCGAGAAATAATTCTCGACCGTATTGGAATGCGCTTCGCCGCGGACATACTCGCCAGCGCCGTGATTGACCGTCTCGTGCTTCGCGAACTCTTTGCCGGGGTGGTAATACTGGCCCGCTTCGTCGGTCATCAGGAACGATTTGCGGTCGATCTGAGCCACAAGGATCGGGCGCAGGGTCTTGGCGTTGACCTCGGGGATATGGTGCGAGCGAACGGCACCACCGCGCTCGACCAGCGAGAAGACGACCTCTTTGCCCTTGCCGCCGATGTTTCCGGCCTTGCGCTTGCTCTTGTGCTTGTTCTTCTCCTTGCCGCCAATATAGGTTTCATCAGCTTCGACGGTTTTGCCTTCACCGCCAAGGGGGCCAGAGGGCCCACCCTCTCTCATGGCTTCGCGCAGGCGGTGAGCCATGAACCAAGCGGACTTGTAGGTAATGCCGAGCATGCGGTGGAGCTGATGGGCGCTGATGCCCTTCTTGCTGGCCGACATGAGATGGGACGCCAGAACCCACTTGTGCAACGCGATATGAGAGCGCTCGAAAACGGTCCCAACCGTGACCGAGAACTTCTTGCGGCATGAGCGGCAATAGTGGAGGCCCGGAGCGTGGCTCTTGCCTTCCATCCGATGGACGTTATCCAACTCGCCGCAATGGGGGCAAAACGCCCCATCGGGCCAACGAATGGCCTCCAGATGGGCGCGGGCCGCGTCGTCATTGGAATAGATCGGGTTTGAAAGGTTCGTCATGACGTATCTCCTTGAACCCAATATGAGGATTCGAGAGTGTTCCGTCAAGTATACAATTGCCCTTGCGGGAGGGGGTAGGGGGAGGGGTCGCGCGATCGCGCAAATAAGAATCACCCCGTCCCCTCCCCGCGCGGCTTCGCTGACGCTTCGCCCCGCAGCCCCTCCCGCAAGGGGAGGGGCTGTGAATAATCAGGACGCGCACGGTTTGAACCCAACCCCACCCCTCACCCTCCGCCTCGCCACCCCCGCCGACGCGGTCGCCATTCGCGATCTCACCCGCGCGGCCTACGCCAAATGGATTCCCCTGATCGGCCGCGAGCCGCTGCCGATGACGGTCGATTACGACCGCGCCGTCCGCGACCATCGGTTCGATCTGCTCTTCGCCGGCGACCGGCTCGCGGCCCTGGTCGAGACGGTCGACCAGGGCGACGCCTGGCTGATCGAGAATCTCGCCGTGCATCCGGATTTCCAGGGGCGCGGCTATGGCAAGCGGATGCTGGCCCATGCCGAGACGGAAGCGGCGGAATCCTCGAACATCGTCGAGATGCGGCTCTATACCAACAAGCTCTTCGCGGAGAACATCCGCTTCTATCTGGCGCAGAGCTATACGGTCGAGCGCGAGGAGCCGTTCAAGGGTGGCTTCACCACCCATATGAGCAAGCGCATCGGGCTGTAGAAAAATTCTCGCCCCCTCCCCCTGCGGGAGGGGGTAGGGGGAGGGGTCGCGCGATCACGCGCGCTAAGATTCACACCGTCCCCTCCCCGCGGGGCTTCGCCCCGCTGCCCCTCCCGCAAGGGGAGGGGCCGTGGAGTCCTCCGCTACCCCGCCTTCGCCTCTTTGCCGCGCGCGTAAGCCTGCGTGCCGCGGTGGTGGATCCTGTCGGTGGGCAGCAGGGCGCCGGGCTGGATGTCGGGCACGCCTTTCATGCGTGCATAGATCGGCGCGAAATCCTGCTGGGTGGCGTCGAACAGCTCCTGGAAGCTGTCGATGACCATGTAGGTCTGCTGGAAGTCGTCGATCCGATAATCGGTGCGCATGGCGCGCTCGAGATCGAAATGGATCCGGTTGGGGGAGTCGGATTCGAGCGCATAGAGGCTCTCGCCTTTCGATGACACGATCCCCGAGCCATAGATGCGCAGGCCCTCGGCGCCGCGGATCAGGCCGAACTCGACCGTCGCCCAATAGAGCCGCCCCAGCTGCGTCAGCATGCCGAAGCCCATCGCCCGCAGGCCCCCGGCGCCGAAGGCCTGCATATAGTCGGCGAAAACCGGATGGGCCAGCATCGGCACATGGCCGAACACATCGTGGAAGATGTCGGGCTCCTCGATGTAATCGAGCTGGTCCGCCTTCCGGATGAACTGGCCCGCCGGGAAGCGGCGGTTGGCGAGATGCTCGAAGAAGATTCCGTCGGGCACGAGGCCCGGCACGCAGACCACCTGCCAGCCGGTGAGCTTCATCAGCTTCTCGTTGAGCCGGTCGACGTCGGGGATCGTCGCCTCGCCCAGCGGCAGCGCCGCCATGCCGGCGAGAAATTCCGGCGCGGCGCGGCCGACCAGCAGCTTCGCCTGCTGGCGATGGAGCGCCCGCCAGACGCCATGCTCCTCGGCCGTGTAGGCGTTCCAGTTCTGGTCGATGGTGAAGTCGGGCCGGTGCGGGACCTCGAGCATGATCGGACCTCAATTCCTCAATTCGGGCGGCGTATCCGGCTGCGCCTCGGGCCGCGCCGCCTGGAAGGCCGGATGCTCGCGGGCCGTGGCGTCGATGCGCAGGATCGTGGGATAGGGCTCGAGCGCCAGCGCCACGCGGCGCGCATTATAGACCTGCGGCACCAGGCAGAGATCGGCAAGTCCCGGGCGGTCGCCATGACAGAAGCGTCCCGTCCAGGGGCTCGACGTCAGCTCCTGCTCGATCGCGGCGAAGCCGAGCCGGGTCCAATGCTGCGACCAGCGCTGGCCTACGACGTCGTCCTGATCCAGCGGATCGGCCAGATAATGCGTCACGCGCAGATTGTTGAGCGGATGGATGTCGCAGGCGATGGCGAGCGCCAGGGCCCGCACCCGCGCGCGCTCGAGCGGCGCCTTCGGCAGCAGGGCCGGCTCCGGATAGACCTCTTCGAGATATTCGATGATGGCGAGCGACTGGGTGAGGGTTTGTCCCTCGGTCACGAGAGTCGGCACCAGGGCCTGCGGGTTGATATCGCGGAACTCGGGAGTCCATTGATCGCCGAGGCGCAGATTGATCGCCCGATCCGCATGGGACAGACCCTTCAGCGCCAGCGCGATGCGGACCCGATAGGCGGCCGAGGAGCGGAAATAGCCATAGAGCTTCATCGCTGCCTGGGTCATCGGCCGGGCTCTCCTCAGGCCCTGAGCACGCCGCGGCGGATCTGGTCGAGCTCGATCGATTCGAACAAAGCGCGGAAATTGCCTTCGCCGAAGCCCTCGTTGCCCTTGCGCTGGATGATCTCGAAAAAGATCGGACCGATCACCGTCTTGGTGAAGATCTGCAGCAGCAGGCCCTGCCCTTGCGTAGGCGCGCCATCGATGAGAATCCGCCGGCGCTTCAGCGCCTCGACATCCTCACCATGGCCGGGAACGCGGCTGTCGAGCGCCTCGTAATAGGTGTCGGGCGTATCCTGCAGCGCCACGCCGTTGGCGACGAGCCGATCGACCGTCTTCTGGATATCGGCGCTGCCGAGCGCGATATGCTGGATGCCCTCGCCCTTATAGTCGTGGAGATATTCCTCGATCTGGGATTTGTCATCGCGCGATTCGTTGATCGGGATCCGGATCTTGCCGCAGGGGCTGGTCATGGCGCGGCTGACGAGGCCGGTCAGCTTGCCCTCGATATCGAAATAGCGGATCTCGCGGAAATTGAAGAGCCGCTCATAGAAGCCGGCCCACTTGTCCATATGGCCGCGATGCACATTGTGGGTCAGATGGTCGATATAGAGCAGGCCCGCGTCGGGACCCGGCGGCATGGGCGCCGTCGGCACGAAATCGACATCATAGATCGTGCGCTCGCCGTAGCGATCCACCAGGTAGATGTGGCTGCCGCCGATCCCCTCGATCCCGGGGATGTTCAATTCCATCGGACCCGCGCTCGAGGCGACGGGCGTGGCGCCCCGCGAGACCGCGCGCTTCAGCGCCGCCCCTGCATCCTTCACCCGAAAGGCCATGGCGCAGACGCAAGGCCCGTGGGCGCGCGCGAAGCCCTGGGCGAAGCTGTCGGGCTCGGCATTGATGATGAAATTGATGTCGCCCTGGCGATGCAGGGTGACGTCCTTGCTGCGATGGCGCGCGACGCGCTTGAAACCCATCTGCTCAAACAGCGCGCGGAGCTTCGCCGGCTCCGGCGCCGCATATTCGACGAACTCGAAGCCGTCGGTGCCCATCAGATTGTCATGAAGCTCGGCCAAGGCGGATCTCCCGGTTGGCGTCCCCTCCCCGCCATGACCTGGGACGGGAATCGGGGCTGTCTGTCAGGATGCTTGAATCCATGATAGTTTCAGTTGAAACTAATTTCAACCCTTATGGATCAGGTGGAATCCCAGAGGAATCGCATGACCGACGAGAATAGCCAGGGCGGCCCAGGCCCGGTTCTCAAACTGGAAAGCTTCCTGCCCTACCGCCTTTCCGTCCTTTCCAACCGGGTCAGTGCCGCGATCGCGCAGGATTACGCCGACCGGTTCGACATGACCGTCCCCGAATGGCGCACCATGGCGGCGCTGGGCGAGCATCCGGGATTGTCCGCGGCCGAGGTCGCGAGCTTCACCGAGATGGACAAGGTCGCCGTCAGCCGCGCCGTCGCGCGGATGCTCGAGGCCGGCCGCCTGACGCGGACCACCGCGTCCGACGACCGCCGCCGCTCCGTCCTCAAACTCTCCGCCGCTGGGCTACGCATCTATCGCCAGATCGTTCCGGTCGCCCGCGCGCACGAGGCCAACCTGGTGGCTGCCCTCGGCGCCGAGGAGCGCCGCCAGCTCGACAAGCTCCTCGACAAGCTCTTCGCCGCCGCGACCGCGGACTTGAGGCGGGGGAAGAGGTAGCCATTTTCCTCATCCTCGCCCTCACGCAGTGAGGGAGCAACCATGTTGTTAGGCTTGAGCTGGGAGAGGGTGTGTGCGCAAGAGAGACCCACCTCTCCCAGCTTCGGCTAAGGTTCGACCTTCGGTCTCACCTAAGGCTGCGCAACCCTTGTATGGGACTTTTCCTGTCAAGGCCATCTGGGTCTCCATGGTTAGCGATCCGAGGGGAGCCGGTGCCCGGACGCGAGGCTTCGCGTCACAACCTTGTATTCGGTGGGTCTGGAAAGACCCGAACCATGATGCAGTCATGCGCATCGGCGGGAAGGCTCCGAGGTGGCGAGCCCATTCTCTCCCTCGGCATGACAGCCATGGGATGCGGCGGGTCATCGCCATCTCGGATCGCGAGGCCCGTCCGGGTAGGGATCTGCCCGCGACGGCAATCCGAAGGAATGTGAGCGTGTGCGCGATCATGGGGCCGGGTGCAGGGCCAGGCCGGCCGGGAACTGCCCGGTCGTGGCCAGGCGCCACAACTCGATCAGCAGCTTGCGCGCCAGCGCCACGATCAGGGTCTTGCGCGTATCGCCGCGTGCGTCGGCGGTTCGGGCCCGATACCACTGCGCCAAGCCACTATCCTTTTGGAACATCAGCCAGCGCCAGGCCAGCTGGATCATGGCGCGCCGGACCCGGGCATTCCCGGCCCTGGCCAATCCCTTCTCTCGCCGCTTGGAACCACTCTCGTCGGGCGAGCCGGTGAGGCCGGCATAGCGCGCCACAGCGCGGCGATCGCGCAAATTGCGCTGAAGCACCTCGGTCACGAGCATGTCCGCCGTCTCGACCCCGACCCCAATCACCCGGGCCAGCAGACGGATCATCGCGTGGGGCCCTTCGTCGGGGGTCCGTTCGAGCCGCTCGAGCCGGGCCGCCTCGATCGCCTTGATCTGCTCCTTCAGGAGCTGCAGGCGGGCCATGTCGTGGCCCAGCTCGGTCCGCGTGTGGGGCGGCAACGCCACGCCTTCAGGCGTGCGCAACGCCTCGAGCTTCGCCGCCGCCTTGCGCAGCGTCGGCTTGAAGTTCCGAACCCCAAAGCGGATCAGCGTGCTCTTCATCCGGTTGACGATGCGCGTGCGCTCGCCCACCAGGGTCTCATGCTCCCGGCTCGGCCGCTTGGCGTCTTCCTCGGCCAGCGTCGGAACCGCCGCCATGCTGCAATGCTTCGCCTCCCCGCGCAGCCACCCCAGAAAGGCGCGCAGCAGCAGGCCGACATCCAGACGGTCGGTCTTCGCCCGCCGATGCTCGCGCGACACCGGGATGCTGGTCGGATGGATCACATAAGCCTCGATGCCGCGCATCCCCAGCCACCGCGCCAGCCAGAACCCGTCCCGGCCCGCTTCATAAGCCACGCACAGGCGAGCGACAGGACGCCCGGCCCGGGCAGCCTCTTCGCGCCAACGATGCAACAGCTCCAGCAACAATTCCTCATCCGGATCGAGCTTCTTCAGCGGCTGACGATCAACACCAGGCAGAATCGCCCCCACCAACCAGCTCTTCAGCCCCATCTCGATAACCGCAATCAGCGTGCTATCCTGGTTCAGGGCGGTGAGGGATCGGCTCAGGTCATTTAATCTTGGCATGGGACGCGCTCCATCGGTTGGCTTTGCAGCACCAATGGTGCATCACCTCGCCGCCCGCCCCATAGCATCTCTCCCCCCACTTCGTGGGCGGAGAGGAAATCTAAGTCGGCCCTACCCCCGCCTCGTCCCGCAGCGACTTGGCCTGCGCCTTGCCCTGGTCGAACTCGGCGCGGCGTTTTTCGATCTCCTCCGGCGACAGGCGCTCGATGTTGCAGTAGTCGAGCTTCCAGTCGGGATCCTCGCGCCAGCGCAGCGGCGACTGCACCGTGGTCCGGGGCGCCGGCGCCGACTCCAGCAGCGACAAGGCAAGATCGAGGGTGAAGGCTTGCGAGTCCGGATCCTTCGGCCGGCCGGCGGCGTTGCCGAGCGGAAAGTCGGAGAAGAGGAACCGCGGCACGCCGATATGCTCGACGATGTCCTTGGCGCAACCCATCAGGACGGTGGCGATGCCGCTCTGCTCCAGCGCCCGCGCCGCCAGGCCGAGACTCTGATGGCAGACCGGGCAGTTCGGCACCAGGATCGCCGCGTCGGCGCCGTCGGCCTGGCAGCGCCTCACCAGCTCGGGGCCATCCGCCTCGAGCGTGGTGCGGTGGCTGCGATTGGTCGGCACGCCATGGAATCGCGGCGCCAGCGCGCCGACATCGCCCGCGGCCACGGCGCGGCGCAGCTGCGCCAGCGGGAAATAGGTCGCCATGTCCTCGCCGGTCGTGTGCTGTCGATCGATCGCGACATGGGAAATGCGCAGGTCGGGATCGCGCGCCGTGTCGCCGGAATAGACCGAGTAGAATTTCGCCGCCGCGTTATAGGGTGCGCCCGCGCGTTGATCGCCCTTGCCCGGCTGGAACGGCGCCGCCGTGGTGACGATCGCGACCCGGCATTGGGAAAGCAGCTTGGCCAAGGGCTGGAACGGCACCTCGGCATAGTGCGCCCAGCGATAGGGCGCGCCATAGCCCAGCGCCTGGTAGTAGTCGCGGATGCGCTGCAGATAGGGGATCGGCACGTCCTGCGGCGGCGCGAACCCGAACCCCTGCTCCCGCTCGCCCGCCATGCCTTGAGAACTCCCCATGAATGAGATTCACCGTGGATTGTACTGCCACAGCAGTAGAGGGCACGAGCCCTTCCCATCGATCCTCGCCCCGCGGCAGCGGGGAGAGATGCTATGGGGCGGGCGGCGAGGTGATGCACCATTGGTGCTGCAAAGCCAACCGATGGAGCGCGTCCCATGCCAAGATTAAATGACCTGAGCCGATCCCTCACCGCCCTGAACCAGGATAGCACGCTGATTGCGGTTATCGAGATGGGGCTGAAGAGCTGGTTGGTGGGGGCGATTCTGCCTGGTGTTGATCGTCAGCCGCTGAAGAAGCTCGATCCGGATGAGGAATTGTTGCTGGAGCTGTTGCATCGTTGGCGCGAAGAGGCTGCCCGGGCCGGGCGTCCTGTCGCTCGCCTGTGCGTGGCTTATGAAGCGGGCCGGGACGGGTTCTGGCTGGCGCGGTGGCTGGGGATGCGCGGCATCGAGGCTTATGTGATCCATCCGACCAGCATCCCGGTGTCGCGCGAGCATCGGCGGGCGAAGACCGACCGTCTGGATGTCGGCCTGCTGCTGCGCGCCTTTCTGGGGTGGCTGCGCGGGGAGGCGAAGCATTGCAGCATGGCGGCGGTTCCGACGCTGGCCGAGGAAGACGCCAAGCGGCCGAGCCGGGAGCATGAGACCCTGGTGGGCGAGCGCACGCGCATCGTCAACCGGATGAAGAGCACGCTGATCCGCTTTGGGGTTCGGAACTTCAAGCCGACGCTGCGCAAGGCGGCGGCGAAGCTCGAGGCGTTGCGCACGCCTGAAGGCGTGGCGTTGCCGCCCCACACGCGGACCGAGCTGGGCCACGACATGGCCCGCCTGCAGCTCCTGAAGGAGCAGATCAAGGCGATCGAGGCGGCCCGGCTCGAGCGGCTCGAACGGACCCCCGACGAAGGGCCCCACGCGATGATCCGTCTGCTGGCCCGGGTGATTGGGGTCGGGGTCGAGACGGCGGACATGCTCGTGACCGAGGTGCTTCAGCGCAATTTGCGCGATCGCCGCGCTGTGGCGCGCTATGCCGGCCTCACCGGCTCGCCCGACGAGAGTGGTTCCAAGCGGCGAGAGAAGGGATTGGCCAGGGCCGGGAATGCCCGGGTCCGGCGCGCCATGATCCAGCTGGCCTGGCGCTGGCTGATGTTCCAAAAGGATAGTGGCTTGGCGCAGTGGTATCGGGCCCGAACCGCCGACGCACGCGGCGATACGCGCAAGACCCTGATCGTGGCGCTGGCGCGCAAGCTGCTGATCGAGTTGTGGCGCCTGGCCACGACCGGGCAGTTCCCGGCCGGCCTGGCCCTGCACCCGGCCCCATGATCGCGCACACGCTCACATTCCTTCGGATTGCCGTCGCGGGCAGATCCCTACCCGGACGGGCCTCGCGATCCGAGATGGCGATGACCCGCCGCATCCCATGGCTGTCATGCCGAGGGAGAGAATGGGCTCGCCACCTCGGAGCCTTCCCGCCGATGCGCATGACTGCATCATGGTTCGGGTCTTTCCAGACCCACCGAATACAAGGTTGTGACGCGAAGCCTCGCGTCCGGGCACCGGCTCCCCTCGGATCGCTAACCATGGAGACCCAGATGGCCTTGACAGGAAAAGTCCCATACAA
>CAVOLB010000145.1:0-9252 GCA_963696655.1 uncultured Alphaproteobacteria bacterium | reverse complement strand
GCATGTGCTGCAATACATCTTCAAGCGCAAGGGGCTGCTGTCATCGGCGGCGGCCCAGGCCGGCGCCTTTGTCCGGTCCGGACCCCAGGCGAGCACACCGGATCTTCAGATCCAGTTCCGGCCCTTCAGCATGATCATCACCAAGGATGGGCGCTTCACGGCCGAGCCCGATCCGGCCGTAACCGCTTCCTGTGCCGTGCTGCGGCCGCTCTCGCGCGGCCAGATCGCACTGAAAACATCCGATCCGTTCCAGGCACCCGCCATCCGGTTCAATTATCTCACCGCCGATGAGGATTGCCGGACCCTGCTGAAGGGCATGGGCTGGATCCGGCGCATCTTCTCGGCGGCCCCCCTCGCCGATCATGTCCTTCGCGAAGCCTCGCCGGGCGAGGCCTGCCGCACGGATGACGAGATGCTCGATTATCTGCGCCGGAACGCGCAGGCCATGTACCATCCGGTCGGCAGCTGCAAGATGGGAGGCGACCCCATGGCGGTGGTCGATGCCCGCCTGCGCGTGCGCGGCATCGCCGGTCTTCGCGTGGTCGATGCCTCCGTCATGCCGACCATCACCTCCGGCAATACCAACGCGCCGACGATCATGATCGCCGAGCGCGCGGCGGATTTGATTCGGGAGGATATGACGACGAGCCGATGACGTGGCAATAATCGCGTCTTCAGCGAAGTGAACCAGGAACCGACAATCATCAGCCATGAAAAATGGCGAAACCCAGGGGGCGGAAATGGCACGGAAGGCAACGAAAAGCACGAAAACGGCATTGATCTTCGGCGTGAGCGGCATCGTCGGCAGGAACCTGGCCGAGCATCTCGCGTCTGCCGGCGGGTGGAAGATCATCGGCGTCTCGCGGCATGAGCATAAGGATCTGAAGATCAAGGGCGCCAAATTCATCGCCTGCGAACTTCAGGATGCCGCCGGCAGCCGCAAGGCGCTGAAGAAGGCGAAGGACGCGACCCACCTCTTCTTCTGCACCTGGGCGCGCCAGCCGACCGAGACCGAGAATTGCCGCGTGAACGGTGCCATGCTGCGCAACGCGCTCGAGGGCACCGCGGCCGTTGCCTCGCTTCGTCACGCCGTTCTGGTGACCGGGCTGAAGCATTATCTCGGCTCCTTCGACAGCTACGCGTCGCATGCGCTCGACACGCCTTTCCTGGAGGAGCAGGGCCGGCTTCCCGGCGAGAATTTCTACTACACCCAGGAAGACATCCTGTTCGAGCAGGCGAAGAAGAACGGCTTCAGCTGGTCGGTGGCGCGGCCGCACACGATCGTCGGCTTCGCGCCCGGCAATGCCATGAATCTGGGCACCTCGATCGCGGTCTATGCCACGATCTGCCGCGAGACCGGCCGGCCCTTCGTCTTCCCGGGTTCGCCGCAGGCCTATCACGGTCTCGTAGACATGACCGACGCCCGCATCCTCGCGCGGCATCTGGCCTGGGAGGCCACGAGCCGCAAGGCGGCCAACAAGGCCTTCAATGTCGTCAATGGCGATGTCTTCCGCTGGCGCCGGCTCTGGGCGTCGATCGCCGAATATTTCGAGATCGAGCCCGCCCCCTATCCCGAGAAGATCTCGCCGCTCGGCAAGGCGATGGCGGATGCCGGGCCGGACTGGAGCCGCATCGTCAAGAAGCACGGTCTGCGGCCGAACAAGCTCGAGGCTATTGCGCCCTGGTGGCACGCCGATGCCGATCTCGGCCGGACACAGGAATGCCTGACGGATATGAGCCGGAGCCGCGAGCTCGGCTTCCTCGACTACATACGCACCTGGCATTCCGTGCGGGACCTGTTCGACCGGCTGCGGGCCGAGAAGATCATCCCGTGACGGAGGGCGCGAACCGGTGACGGCTCGTTTGAGCCCCGGGCGACCCGGCACGGCAACCGATTAATTGCGACGTGGCACCTAGATTCGGAACGTCCGCCCGGAACGAGCGCACGGAGAGGAGGCGGAAATCACCAGAAGCGTTTGGTGGCGAACGCATTGCCTGAGCCGGATTGGAAATAGCGTTCGAATTGCCGGGCGTTCGTCTCAGTTGAAACGGCCACGTAGGATTTCATCGTCGCCGGTAAGCAGGTTCTTGTCGACAACACTTCGCCGTTCTCGTGCGAACCGATTCGATGCCAGAGGTCGCTTATCGAACGGACATGGTTGTCGTCAATGCTAGACTGAATGAAGCGGACGTGCTCCACGAGGCATTCCTGCGCCGGAGATAATTTGCAGGTGACGACATTTCTCCTCGATTGCAACTGAAAGGCGAAGAAAATCATAGAAGATGCCGCGTGGTCGCACCAATCTCCCTACGCTCCAAGAAGAGCTTCGGGACACACGCCTACGCCTAAGGTCGCCTTCGCGCGTCAGTCCACTTCGTGGCCTGCCACCCGAAGCCGAAGGCGTAGGCGTAGGGTGGCGGACGGGGGGAGATTCGAACTCCCGATACCCTTGCGAGTATGCCGCATTTCGAGTGCGGTGCATTCAACCACTCTGCCACCCGTCCGGGGCGCCCTGATGGGCTGTTCCGGTGAGGGACCGCCATGAACCGGCGGCCATCGGAACGGCGCGGAACCTAGACCAAGCCCCTGGGCCAGGGCAAGGGTCGCCAACGGAGACGAACCCCGCGCGGTGGGGCTCCTTCCGGCTCTGCTTTAGCATCGCGTGCCTTGACGAATCCTTATGCCCAATCCGTTCGGGCTGCTCGATCCGTGCCACTTCGCCGGGAAGCCAGGGCTTATTGGTTGTTTCACACTGGCGGGCGCATTATCTCTGCCGCCATGAACATCGCCGCCAAGACGCCGGGGCTCCACCCGCTGCCCGAGATTCCGATCATCGATCTGGGACGCGGGGACATGGCCGAGCTCGCCCGGCGCGAGCGGCAGCGCGCGTCGGCGCTTCTCGGCGTCGGCCATGCGAGCTATCCGGGCTGGGCGCTGGCCTATGGCGACAAGCGCTCGCGGCGCTGGCTCGAGAAGCAGGCCAATCCTTACTTGCGCGAGATCGACGAGATCGCGGCGGAGCTGGGCGCGCCCGGGGCCCATCTTCTCAACATCAGCTATGAGTGGGCCTGCACCACCGGCGCCGACCGGGACCATGTCCGCGACGGCCCGCGCCTCTTGCGCGTGCTGGATTGGCCGCTGCCGGGCCTCGGCCGTCATGTCGTGGTGGCGCGCCAGCAGGCCCCCGCAGGGTCCTGGCTCAATGTGACCTGGCCCGGTTTCGTCGGCACGCTGACCGCCATGGCGCCGGGGCGATTTGCCGCGGCCTTCAACCAGCCCCCCTTGCGCCGCCGCACCGGCCTGATGCTGGCCGACTGGCTGGTCGACCGGATCAATGTCGGCCGCAGCCGCGCGCTGCCGCCCGCCCATCTCCTGCGCCAGGTGTTCGAGCAGGCGCCCGATTTCGCGGCGGCCCGGACCATGATCGCCGAGACGCCGCTCTGCCTGCCGGCCTTCTTCGTCCTCTCGGGCACCAAGCCGCATGAATTGGTGGTGATCGAGCGGCTCGAGAACCGGGCCTTCATCCATGAGGCGCCGGCTGCCGTGTCCAACCATTTCCTGGGGGCCCGCCTCAAGGGCATGCCGCGCGGCAGCGAGTCCGGCGCGCGGCGGCGCATGATGCTGGAGGCCCTGGCAAGGGGTGCGCGCGACTTCGACTGGCTCCAGGCACCCATCCTCAATGCCGAGACCCGGTTGGCGGTCGAGGCCAATGCCGCGACCGGCGAGCTTCTCGTCTGGGGCTTCGAGCCGGGGGGCCCCGCCACCCGGCAACTGCGGCTCGCGGCCTAGGCACCCCGACCCGGCGACCAAACGCCTCGGCCGCCCGAAAAGGGGCTAAAGGCCTTGCCGGACAGGGTTTCCCGGGAGGCCCGGGGGTTGAATCAAGTTGACAGCAAAACGGTTACCGCTATAGTCCCGCCCTCGCGTTCAGGCGGCTTCTCGGTCGACTGCGCTTCCATAACAAAATCAAGCGTTTAAGCCATGTTCGCAGTGTTCAGGACCGGCGGCAAGCAGTACAAGGTCGCCAAGAACGATATCATCCGTGTCGAGACCGTTTCGGGCTCCAGCGGGGATTTCGTCGAATTCAACGAAGTGCTGATGATCGGCGACGGCAGCCAGACGACCGTGGGCAAGCCCCTGGTCGCGGGCGCCAGCGTCGCCGCCACCCTGATCGACCAGGTCAAGGCCGACAAGGTCATCATCTTCAAGAAGAAGCGCCGCCATAACTACCGGCGCAAGCGCGGCCACCGTCAGCCGCTGTCGCTGCTCCGCGTGGTCGACATCCTGACCGACGGCAAGACGCTCGACGCCTCGGCGAAGGATGCCGCCAAGTCGGCGGCCCTGGCCAATGCCGAGAAGAGCAAGGCCTCGCACACCGCCCTGACGGCGACGACCGGCGCCAAGCGCAAGGCTGCCGTCAGGAAGGCAGCGCCCAAGGCCGCCGCGAAGTCGGCGGGCAAGAAGCCGGCGGCCAAGAAGAAGGCCGCCTCGAAGAAGAGCGAGGAGTAACCAACCATGGCTCACAAGAAAGCAGGCGGCAGCTCCCGCAACGGCCGCGATTCGGCCGGCAAGCGCCTCGGCGTGAAGAAGTATGGCGACGAGATGGTGCTCTCGGGCAACATCATCGTGCGCCAGCGCGGCACCACCTATCATCCCGGCGACAATGTCGGCATGGGGCGCGATCACACGATCTTCGCGACCAGCAATGGCCGGGTGCGCTTCAAGCGCGCGACCGGCGGGCGGACCTTCGTCTCGGTGGACCCGCAGAGCTGACGTCATAACAAGACGCCGGCCCCAGGCCCAAGCAACGGAATAGGAAGGGGGAACGGCGTCGCCGTTCCCCCTTTTCCTTTGTCCGCAAGTCCGAGCCATGAAATTTCTAGACCAGTGCAAGATCTATCTGCGAAGCGGTGACGGCGGCGCGGGCGCCGTCAGCTTCCATCGCGAGAAATTCATCGAGTTCGGCGGACCGGACGGCGGCGATGGCGGCCGCGGCGGCCATGTCATCGTCGAGGCCGTCCCCAACCTCAACACCCTGATCGATTTCCGCTACACCCAGCATTTCAAGGCGCCCAAGGGCGGCCATGGCATGGGCAAGAACCGCACCGGCGCCGGCGCGCCCGATCTCGTCATCAAGATGCCGGTCGGCACCGAGGTCCTCGACGAGGACAAGGAGACGGTGCTGGTCGATCTGACCGAGCCCGGCCAGCGCGCCATTCTCTGCAAGGGCGGCGATGGCGGCTTCGGCAACCAGCATTACAAGACCTCGACCAACCAGGCGCCGCGCCGCGGCGATCCCGGCTGGCCCGGCGAGGAACGCTGGGTCTGGCTGCGCCTCAAGCTGATCGCCGATGCCGGGTTGGTCGGTCTGCCCAATGCCGGCAAATCGACCATGCTCGCGGCCACCAGCCGGGCCAAGCCCAAGATCGCCGACTATCCCTTCACCACCCTGCATCCGCAGCTGGGCGTGGTGGCGACCGACGGCTCGGAGTTCGTGCTGGCCGACATCCCCGGCCTGATCGAGGGCGCCTCGGAAGGCGCCGGCCTCGGCACCCGCTTCCTCGGCCATGTCGAGCGCTGCGGCGTGCTGATCCATCTGGTGGACGGCACCTCCGACGATGTCGCGCGCGATTACCGCACCGTGCGCGAGGAGCTCGCGGTCTATGGCGGCGGCCTGGCCGAGAAGAAGGAGCTGGTCGCGCTCAACAAGATCGATGCGCTCGACGAGGCCGAGATCCAGTCCAAGGCGCGCAAGCTCGCGCGCGCCTCGGGCGGGAAGGTGTTCCGCGTCTCGGGCGCCGCCGGCAAGGGCGTGAAGGAGCTGATGCGCGCGGCCTTCGCCGAGGTGAAGGCCCGCCGCGCGGCCGAAGCCGAAGCCAAGGCGGCGAAGAACGCCGAGATGGAAAACGTGGAGATCGTCGGCGCCGAAGCCGAGGATGTCGAGGCCAGGGGTATCGACGAATGAGCGGCGCGCGCGCGAAAGCCGGGTTGGCTCACGCGAAGCGGCTCGTCGTGAAGATCGGCTCGGCGCTCCTGGTCGACGACAAGACCGGCGCCATCCGCCGGCAGTGGCTCGACGCCCTGGCCGACGACGTGGCCGAGATCCGGAAAGCCGGCACCGAGGTGCTGCTGGTTTCGTCGGGCGCCATCGCGGTGGGGCGGCGCCATCTGGGCCTGCTCGATGGCGGCCTCAAGCTCGAGGAGAAGCAGGCCGCGGCCGCGACCGGCCAGATCCGCCTCGCCCATGCCTATCAGGAGACGCTCGCCCGCCACGACATCACCGTGGCGCAGGTGCTGCTGACGCTGGGCGATACCGAGGAACGGCGGCGCCATCTGAATGCGCGCTCGACGCTCAGCACCTTACTCAAGTTCGGCTGCGTGCCGGTCATCAACGAGAACGACACGGTCGCGACCGCCGAGATCCGCTTCGGCGACAATGACCGGCTGGCCGCGCGCGTCGCCGCCATGGTCAGCGCCGATGCGCTGGTGCTGCTCTCCGATATCGACGGGCTCTACACCGCCGATCCGCGCCGCGATCCCGAGGCGAGCTTCATCCCGGAGGTGACCGAGATCACGCCCGAGATCGAGGCGATGGCGGGCGAGGCCCTGCCCGGCTACAGCTCGGGCGGCATGGTCACCAAGCTCACCGCCGCGCGCGTGGCGCTGGGCGCCGGCTGCCGCATGGCGATCGCCAATGGCCGCATGATGAATCCCCTGCGTGCCATCCGCGAGGGCGGAACCTGCACCTGGTTCCTGCCGGCCGCCACGCCGCTGACGGCGCGCAAGACCTGGATCCAGGGCGCGCTCAAGCCGGTCGGCAAGCTGGTGGTGGATGACGGCGCCTTGAAGGCGCTGGGCTCGGGCAAGAGCCTGCTGCCGGCGGGGGTCGTCACGGTCGAGGGCCGCTTCGAGCGCGGCGACGCGGTCGTCGTGGCCGATGCCCAGGGCCGCGAGGTCGCGCGCGGACTCTCGGCCTATTCGGCCGAGGATGCGCGCCGGATCAAGGGCCATAAGAGCCGGGAAATCGAGACCCTCCTGGGCTATCGTGGCCGTGACGAGATGATCCATCGCGACGACCTCGTGTTGAGCCGGTCATGAACGCCGCCGCCCAGCCCCAGACCAAGCCCGAGAATGCCGCCCTGGCCGCGGAAGTCCGCGCCGTGGCGCGCGCCGCGAAGGACGCCGCCCTGCAGCTCTCGCTCACGACGGCCGCGCAACGGACGGCCGCGCTCAAGGCCATGGCAGCGGCGATCCGCGAGGATGCCAGCCTGATCCTCGCCGCCAACGACAAGGACATGGCGGCGGCCGGCGGCCTGACGCCGGCCCTCAAAGATCGCCTCAAGCTCGATGCCAAGCGCGTCGAAGCGATGGCAAAGGGCATCGACGAGGTCGCCGCCCTGCCCGATCCGCTGGGCCAGGTGCTGGCGGAATGGGACCGGCCCAACGGCCTTCATATCGCGCGGGTGCGCGTGCCCTTGGGCGTGATCGCGATCATCTATGAATCGCGACCGAACGTGACGGCCGACGCCGCCGTACTCTGCCTGCGCTCCGGCAATGCCGCGATCCTGCGCGGCGGCTCGGAGAGCGTGAATTCCTCGAGCACCATTCTGCAAAGCCTGAAGCGCGGCCTGAAGAGCGCCGGCCTGCCCGATGCCGCGATCGCGCGCCTGCCGACGCAGGACCGCGCCGCCGTGGGCGAGCTCTTGAAGCTCGACGAACTGATCGATGTGGTGATTCCACGCGGCGGCAAGTCGCTGATCGAGCGGGTCGCTGCCGAGAGCCGGATCCCGGTGCTGAAGCATCTCGACGGCAACTGCCATACTTACGTCGACGGCGCGGCCGATCTGGCGATGGCGCGCAAGATCGTGCTCAACGCCAAGATGCGGCGCACCGGTGTCTGCGGCGCGACCGAGACCCTGCTGGTCGATCGCCGCGTGGCCAAGACCCATCTGCCGCCGATCCTGGACGATCTCGCCAAGGCCGGCTGCGAGCTCCGCGGCGATGCCGAGACGCGCGCCCTCGACGGCCGCGTCACGCTCGCCAACGACAGCGACTGGGACACCGAATATCTCGACGCCATCATCGCCATCAAGCTGGTGGACGGCGTCGACGAGGCGATCGCCCATATCAACCGCCATGGCTCGCACCATACCGAGGCGATCGTCACCGGGGACGAAGCGGCGGCGAAGAAGTTCATGGCCGAGGTGGATGCCGGCATCGTCATCCATAACAGCTCGACCCAGTTCGCCGATGGCGGCGAGTTCGGCATGGGGGCCGAGATCGGCATCTCGACCGGCAAGCTCCATGCCCGCGGCCCCGTCGGCGCGGAGCAGCTCACCAGCTACAAATATCTGGTGCAGGGCAGCGGCCAGGTGCGGCCCTGAGCGCCTCCGTCGGCGCGATCGACCCGGCCCGGGCGCGACGGCGCCCGCGGGTCGGGCTTCTGGGCGGCTCCTTCAACCCGGCCCATGAGGGCCATCGCCAGATCTCGCTGACCGCCCTCCACCGGCTGGGGCTGGACGAGGTCTGGTGGCTGGTCAGCCCCCAGAACCCCCTGAAGCCCGAGGCCGGGATGGCCCCCCTGGCCGAGCGGATGGCGACCGCCCGGGCGGTGGCACGCGATCCTAGGATTAGGGTCACCGACATCGAGACCCGACTCGGAACCCGGTTTACGGCCGATACGTTAGAGAAACTGACCCGTCGCTATCCGGGTCACGGCTTTATCTGGCTGATGGGCGCCGACAATCTGCTGCAGATCCACAAATGGCGGGACTGGCAACGAATATTTCACTTGCTGCCGGTTGCGGTCCTGGCCCGACCTTCCTATTCTTTGAAGGCGCTGTCCGCTCCGGCGGCGCAGCGCTTCCTGCGGTCCCGCTGGCCGGAAAGGCTGGGTCGCAGGTTGGTGCAGGCTGAGCCGCCCGCCTGGCTTCTGATCCATGGGCCGCTCAATCCGGCATCGGCGACCGCGATCCGCGCCGCGCGGAGGATGGGACGGCGTGAAGGCAAAGGAGCGAGCACATAATTCCATTGTCATTTGAGCGGACGCGGCACAGCGAGATCGGTGCCGGCCGCTTCGACATCCCACGGTGACCGCCATCGTCAAGACAACCCGCGCCGGGAAGGGCAAGAGCCCGGCCAAACCGAGCGACCTGCTGCGCCTGGTCGAGAAGTCGCTCGATGACGATAAGGCCGAAGATATCGTCGCCATCGATCTCAAAGGCAAATCCAGCATCGCCGACTACATGGTC
>CAVOLB010000144.1:0-60516 GCA_963696655.1 uncultured Alphaproteobacteria bacterium | reverse complement strand
CGCTGCGCTCCGACTAAGCCTGCGCGTCCCTTGTATGGGACTTTTCCTGTCAAGGCCATCTGGGTCTCCATGGTTAGCGATCCGAGGGGAGCCGGTGCCCGGACGCGAGGCTTCGCGTCACAACCTTGTATTCGGTGGGTCTGGAAAGACCCGAACCATGATGCAGTCATGCGCATCGGCGGGAAGGCTCCGAGGTGGCGAGCCCATTCTCTCCCTCGGCATGACAGCCATGGGATGCGGCGGGTCATCGCCATCTCGGATCGCGAGGCCCGTCCGGGTAGGGATCTGCCCGCGACGGCAATCCGAAGGAATGTGAGCGTGTGCGCGATCATGGGGCCGGGTGCAGGGCCAGGCCGGCCGGGAACTGCCCGGTCGTGGCCAGGCGCCACAACTCGATCAGCAGCTTGCGCGCCAGCGCCACGATCAGGGTCTTGCGCGTATCGCCGCGTGCGTCGGCGGTTCGGGCCCGATACCACTGCGCCAAGCCACTATCCTTTTGGAACATCAGCCAGCGCCAGGCCAGCTGGATCATGGCGCGCCGGACCCGGGCATTCCCGGCCCTGGCCAATCCCTTCTCTCGCCGCTTGGAACCACTCTCGTCGGGCGAGCCGGTGAGGCCGGCATAGCGCGCCACAGCGCGGCGATCGCGCAAATTGCGCTGAAGCACCTCGGTCACGAGCATGTCCGCCGTCTCGACCCCGACCCCAATCACCCGGGCCAGCAGACGGATCATCGCGTGGGGCCCTTCGTCGGGGGTCCGTTCGAGCCGCTCGAGCCGGGCCGCCTCGATCGCCTTGATCTGCTCCTTCAGGAGCTGCAGGCGGGCCATGTCGTGGCCCAGCTCGGTCCGCGTGTGGGGCGGCAGCGCCGCGCCCTCGGGCGTGCGTAACGTCTCGAGCTTCGCCGCCGCCTTGCGCAGTGTCGGCTTGAAGCCCCGGATGCCCAGGCGGATCAGCGTGCTCTTCATCCGGTTGACGATGCGCGTGCGTTCGCCCACCAGGGTCTCATGCTCCCGGCTCGGCCGCTTGGCGTCTTCCTCGGCCAGCGTCGGAACCGCCGCCATGCTGCAATGCTTCGCCTCCCCGCGCAGCCACCCCAGAAAGGCGCGCAGCAGCAGGCCGACATCCAGACGGTCGGTCTTCGCCCGCCGATGCTCGCGCGACACCGGGATGCTGGTCGGATGGATCACATAAGCCTCGATGCCGCGCATCCCCAGCCACCGCGCCAGCCAGAACCCGTCCCGGCCCGCTTCATAAGCCACGCACAGGCGAGCGACAGGACGCCCGGCCCGGGCAGCCTCTTCGCGCCAACGATGCAACAGCTCCAGCAACAATTCCTCATCCGGATCGAGCTTCTTCAGCGGCTGACGATCAACACCAGGCAGAATCGCCCCCACCAACCAGCTCTTCAGCCCCATCTCGATAACCGCAATCAGCGTGCTATCCTGGTTCAGGGCGGTGAGGGATCGGCTCAGGTCATTTAATCTTGGCATGGGACGCGCTCCATCGGTTGGCTTTGCAGCACCAATGGTGCATCACCTCGCCGCCCGCCCCATAGCATCTCTCCCCCTGGCGGGGGCGAGGAAGCATTCTCACTTCCTTCTTCTGAAATCCTTGATCACGCGATGCGCGGCGTTGCGGCCGGGCACGCCGGAGACGCCGCCGCCGGGGTGGGCGCCGGAGCCGCAGAGATAGAGGCCCGCGACCGGCGTGCGGTATTGCGCGGCGTCGGGATGGGGCCTCAGGCTGAAGATCTGGTCGAGATCATGCCGGCCGTGGAAGATGTCGCCTTCGGTCAGGCCGAAGACGCGCTCGAGATCGAGCGGCGTCAGCAATTGCCGCCCGACGATCAGGGACCGCAGGCCCGGCATGTGACGTTCGATCTGGGTAAGGGCCTGCTCGGCCACATCCTTGCCGATGATGTCCCAGCTTTTTCCGTTTGCCAGCTTGTAGGGACAATATTTCGCGATCAGGCTCATCACATGATGGCCGCGCGGCGCCAGGCTGTCGTCCGAGGCCGAGGGAATCCGGATGTCGATATAGAACTCGTCCGGAATCTCGCCGAGGCTGGCCTTGCGATAAGCCGTCTCGATCGCCGCCCGCTCGGGAATGATGGTGATGGAGGAGCCCAGCGCGATCGCGGCCTCCTCGCCCCGCAGCTCGGCGAAACGCGGCGTACCCGACAAGGCCAGGTTCATGCGGATGGTGGCGTGACCGTAGCGCAACGCGCCGATGTCGCGGGCGAAGCCCTCGGGCAGGTGCTCGGGTCCGACGAATTTGAGGAAGGTGCGCTTCGGATCGGCATTGGAGAGCACCATGCGGGCGCGGATCTCCTCGCCGCCCTCGAGCCGAACGCCCACGGCGCGCTTGTTCTCGACCATGATGCGTTCGACCGGCGCCGCGGTCCGGAACTCGACGCCATGGGCGCGGCCCGCGCCCGCCATGGCTTGCGTGATGGCGCCCATGCCGCCCTTGGCCATGCCCCAGCCGCCGCGCTTGCCTTCGAACTCGCCCAGCGCGTGATGGAAGAAGGGAATGGCCGAACCCGGCTGATCGAGGCTGGTGAAATTGCCCGAGACGCAATGGGCCGCATAGAGATTGCGGATCCGCTCGCTCTCGAACCAGCGCTCGACGATGGCATTGGCCGAGCTGGTGAAAAGCTGCGCCAGCAGATGGCGGTCGGCCGGATCGAGCGCCTTGATCTGGCGCCCGGCCCCGACCATCGAGAGCAGCTCCAGGAAACCGCCGCCCAGATGCGGCGGCTCCTTGAACCACTGCTCGCGAATGACAGCGCCCACGCGCTGCACCGCCGCGCCGAACCGTTCGATCGCCTCGTAATCGCGATTGGAGAAGCGGCCGACCGCGGCACGATCGTGGGCCTCGTCGCCGGTCGACAGCAGCGGGCGACCGTCGGCGAAGAGATCGAGATGACCCTTCAGCGGGATGGTCTGGTAGCCATGGGCCGGCAGGTCGAGATCCGCCACGATCTCGGGCCGCAGCAGGCTGACCGTATAGGACGCGACCGAATTGCGGTAACCCGGATGGAACTCCTCGGTCACCGCGGCCCCACCGAGCACGGGACGGCGTTCCACCACCAGGGTCTTCAAGCCGGCCTTGCCGAGATAGGCCGCCGCGGTCAGGCCGTTATGCCCGCCTCCCACCACGATCGCGTCATACGCCATTGCACTGTCCCCCTCGCTGTCGCGGCGGGCAGTCTAGGGAGGTCATTTCGATGCTTCCAGCCTTTTGCCGACCCTTGTCACGATGCCGGATCTGCAGTCCTGGCCCTGGTCAGGGGATGCGGTGCACGATAGCCTTGGCTCCTCGATCGGCAGCGCGACCGCAGTCCTGCCGGCGATCCTTCTGACAGCGGGAAAAGGGCAAGATCCAATATGGCAGCGCTCATCCGACAGGTGCCGGGCGTCATCGGCGCCATCGCGGCGTACATCGTCCTCAAACTGATGTGGTGGCTGTTCGGCCTGCAGTCGATCGCGGGTGAGGTGCTGATTCTGGTGGTGGTGACCCTGGGGGTCGCGCTCCTGGCGGAGCGCGCCATGCGGAAATATCAACAATCGACCTTGTGATGTTGGCCCCCGCGGCACCGGCGGGGATCGCCTCTCACTGAACGCCGGCCGCAGGCGCCTTGTCGCCGCGACGGTCCTGCAATGCGGCGCCCGCCTCAACTTCCCCTGCAACGGAACTTGTCATGTGGACCATTCTGCTGTTGATCGGCTCCAACATCTTCATGACCTTCGCCTGGTACGGACATCTGAAATACACGAACTCGCCGCTATGGATGGCTATCCTCGCCAGTTGGGGGATCGCCTTCTTCGAATATTGCCTGCAGGTGCCGGCCAACCGGCTGGGATACGGCGAGTTCAACGGCGCGCAGCTCAAGACCATCCAGGAGATCATCACGCTCGTGGTCTTCGCCGGATTCTCGGTGATCTATCTGGGGGAAAGCCTGCGATGGAACCACGCGGCCGGCTTCGTCTGCCTGGTGGCCGCCGCGTTCTTCATGTTCAAGGGTTGATCCGCGCGACCGCGACGGAAGCGATTGCATAAGGGGGATCGGAGTCCGACTATGCGGCGCATCGTGGGGGCCGGGACATGACCTCGTCTGGCTGGGGCAGGCGGTCCTTCGAGAAGCCGCCGGTACCCGAGGATTACTGGAATCTTGCGCCGGATCGGGCGGCCGAAGCGCTGTCGGCCAGGCTCACCGGCCTCTCCGTCAGCGAGGCGGCGGCGAGGCTTGCCCGCTACGGCCCCAACGATGCCGCGCAGCGCCGCCATACGCCGCTCTGGGTTCAGTTTCTCGCCCGCTTCAAGAACCCCCTGGTCCTGATCCTGCTGGCCGCCAGCGCGGCCTCCGCCGCGACCGGCGAGATCACCAGCTTCATGGTGATCGCCGCCGTCATCCTGCTTTCGGTCACCCTCGACTTCGTTCAGGAAGTCCGGGCCGAGAAGGCCGTCGAGGCCCTGCGTCGATCGGTTGCCATCACGGCCCGCACCTGCCGCGGCGGCAATTGGATCGAATTGTCCGCCGACCAGCTCGTGCCCGGCGATCTGGTCGAGCTCAAAGCCGGCGATCTGATCCCGGCCGACGGGCTCCTGGTCAAAGCCCGCGACCTCTTCATCACGCAAGCGATCCTGACGGGCGAGCCCTATCCCGTGGAGAAGCACGCGGCGCTGCTCCCGGCCCCGGCCGCGGGTCCCGCCGAGGCCAACAATGCCGGGTTTCTCGGCACCTCCGTCGTCAGCGGGGTCGGTCAGCTCCTGATCTGCCGCACCGGACACGCCACCATTCTCGGCGGCGTGGCCAAGGCGCTGGGCGAACGGGCGCCGGTGACGGCGTTCGAGACCGGCATCCGCCATTTCGGCCTGCTGATCATGCGCTTGACGGCCCTGCTGGTGCTGTTCGTGCTGCTGGTCAACGGGCTGATGGGCCGACCGCTCCTGGAGAGCTTCCTGTTCGCGATCGCCCTTGCCGTCGGTCTCACGCCGGAGCTGCTGCCGATGGTGACGACCGTCACGCTGGCGCATGGCGCGCTCCGGCTCGCCAAGCGGCGCGTGATCGTGAAGCATCTTCCCGCTCTTCACAATCTGGGCGCCATGGATCTGCTCTGCACCGACAAGACCGGCACCTTGACCGAAGCCCAGGTGAAGGTGGAGCGGGCGATCGACGTGGAAGGCCAGCCGAGCGACCGTGTCCTGGAACTCGCCCGGCTCAACAGCCATTTCTGCACGGGCGTCAGGAGTCCGCTCGATTCGGCGATTCTCGCCTCGCCGGATCCCTCTGGGGCCGTCACCTGCACCAAGCTCGACGAGGTTCCCTTCGATTTCGAGCGGCGGCGCGTGTCGATCCTGATCGAACGGGATGGCCAATCCCAGCTTCTGATCAAGGGAGCGCCGGAGAACCTGCTGCGGCTCTCGAACCGGGTCGAAGGCAAGGACGGTGCGGCGCAACCGCTCGATGCGGCGATGCGAGCTCGGCTCACACAGGCCTTCGACCAGCTCAGCCAGGAAGGTCTGCGCGCGCTGGCGGTGGCCTACAAGCCGATGCCCGCCGGGCCTCGGATCATGGCGATCGCCGACGAATCCGATCTCATCTTCGTCGGTTTCGTGGCTTTCATCGATCCGCCCAAGCAGGAGGCCGCCCTCGTCATCCGCGAGCTGGCGGACAGTCAGGTCGGGATCAAGATCCTGACGGGCGACAATGAGCATGTCACCCAACATCTCTGCCGGTCGCTGGGTCTCGATGTTCGGGGAACCTTGACGGGCGACGAGCTGGCGAAGTTGACGGACGAGGCCTTGTTTTCCCGCGTCGCCGACACCGATCTGTTCTGCCGCCTGACGCCGCAACAGAAGACCCGCGTCGTCCTCGCGTTGCGGCGTGCCGGCCATGTGGTGGGATTCCTCGGCGACGGCATCAACGATGCGCCGGCGCTGCATGCGGCCGACATCGGCATCTCGGTCGACAGCGCGGCGGACGTCGCCAAGGAGGCCGCCGATTTGATTCTGCTCGATCACGATCTGGAGCCGGTGCGGGCCGCCGTCGAGGAAGGAAGGCGCAGCTTCGAGAACATCCTGAAATACATCCTGATGGGCACCAGCTCGAACTTCGGCAACATGTTCTCGATGGCCGGCGCGACGCTGTTTCTTCCCTTTCTGCCCATGCTGCCGGTCCAGGTGCTGGTCAACAATCTGCTCTACGATTTGTCGGAGCTCGGGCTTCCGTTCGATCGCGTGGACCGCGCGGCCCTCGCCCGGCCGCAGCGCTGGGATATGGGATTCGTGCAGCGCTTCATGTGGACGCTGGGGCCGGTTTCATCGGTCTTCGATTTTCTCACCTTCTTCACCCTGCTCTATCTGTTCAAGGCCGGGGAGGCGGAGTTCCAGACCGGCTGGTTCGTCGAAAGCATGTTGACCCAGACCATGGTCGTCCTGCTGATTCGCACGCGCGGCAACCCCTTCGCCGATCTCCCCGACCGGGTGCTGGCGGCGACTGTCTTCGTCGCCGCCGGTCTTGCCGTGCTGTTGCCTTACACAGGACTGGGGCGGTGGATCGGCATGGTGCCCCTGCCGCTGCCCTTGCTGGCGGCGATTGCGGGCCTCGCCGCCGGCTATTTCCTGCTGGTGGAGATCGCCAAGCGAATCCTCTGGCGCCATGTCGGCGCGCCTCTGCCGCGCCTTCAGCGGCGTTTCTAGTGTTTCTGCCGCGAAACATTCGACATGGAAGGGCGGTGTCGACGAGACGCACCGCGAGCAAGACCTAAGGCATTTTTGCGGCGGGCCCAGCGGTGGAATGGGTTCGGGTTGTTCCTTACACCGCAGTAATTTGAAGCTCTTAGGAAAATAAGTAAGGCTCGCCGCTATTCACCCGTGCCTTGGAAATGCCGCTGTCGTGAAGCGATGCTGCGGTGCTAGGACTTGAAACTTCGGGGGACCGCCGACAGATCACACGAGCGGTCAATTGGGGAGCCAACTCAAATGCGAGTGTTCAAGGATAAGTCGGCAGGCGCGAGCTTGCAGTGGCGGACGCTGATGCTGTCCGGTGCCGTGATGCTGGGGATCGCGGCTGGAGCGAGCGTCGCCGAGGCCGAGGCGCCGACGATCGGCGGCGTCACCCAGGAACAATACAAGGGCGCGCTGGGCAAGGTCGCCGCAAGCGAGAACCCGCTGAAGTATCAGGACGCGGTGTACTCCCAGGAACAGGTGACGACGCCACCCTGGGGAACCACGTCGCTGCAATTCCTCGACGGCACCAAGCTCGAGGTCGGTCAGGCCTCGGACGTGACGCTGGACGAGTTCGTCTACGATCCGAACCAGACGCTCACCGCCGCCGCGATCAAGTTCAATCGCGGCGTGTTCCGCTTCATCACCGGCGAAAACACGAGGAAGGAAGGCGTCAGCCTGACGACGCCGGTTGCCACGCTTTCGATCCGCGGCACCGACCTGCTCATCAAGGTGGATTATGACGGCACCACCACGGTGAGCGTGCTGAGGGGTGCGATCGCGGCGCTGGCCTGCGATCGTCCGGAACAGATCGTGCCGGCGGGCAAGGTGCTCAAGATCCCGGTCAACTGCGCGGAAAAGGCCACCCTCGGGCCCTATACGCCGGCGGCACCCGGCGGCCCCGGCGACACCTCGCCCGGTCCCGGGAACAACGATCACCAGCATGAAAGCCGCAGCAGCAACAACAACGACTAGCTCTCGGCCGGACAAGAACGACGATCAAGAAGGGCGCTTCCGGCCAACCGCCGCGGGGCGCCCTTTTCGCGTGGGCCGGGCGGCGATGCACCGGCGCATTGAGCGCGGGGGCGCCGGCCGCTACGCTGAAGCGGGGCTGGGGAAGGGCGAGTCGGAGCTGCGGCGACAGCCGCGGCACGCCGCGTCCCCGGGGATCGGCAGGGGGCATCAGGGTGGAAGACCGGGGAATTCTCTATTTCGCGACCGGCGCGAAATATGTCTCGGAGGCCGTCGCGTCGGCCGAGTCCGCCAAGAAGCTGATGCCGGGGGTGCCGATCGCGCTCGTCACCGACGAGGGCGAGGCGCCGGCTCCCTTCGACCGCACCGTCACCATTCCGGGCGGCGAGTATCCGCTGCTGGCGAAAGTCCGGTCGCTCGGGCTCACGCCCTTCCGGCGCACGGTGTTCCTGGATTCCGACACCTTCGTCGCCCGCCCGTTCGAGGAGCTGTTCGATCTGCTGGACGCCTTCGACATCGCCGCGGCCCACGCCCCCTTGCGCCTCTCGACCTTCCGCTTCAAGGAACAAGGGATCTTTCTCGGCGGGGTCCCGACCTGCTTTCCCGAATACAACACCGGCGTCGTCGCCTACCGAGCCGATCCGGGCGTGCTGACGGCGCTCAAGGCCTGGGTCGAGCTCTATCAGAAGCAGCTTGCGGGTCCACTCAAGCCCTGGACCTGGGACCAGCTCTCCTTCCGCGAGACGATCTATAAGAGCGGCCTCAAGCTGGCGACGCTCTCCAACGAATATAACTACCGGCTGCCCTTCCCGCAGGTGACTTGCGGGCCGGTGAAGATACTCCATGGCCGCAGCGCCGACATCGCCGGGATTCTCAAGCAGATCGACCAGCATCGCCGCTACCGGGTCACGGTGCCGGAGCGCTTCCGGTCGGTCGCGATGTTCATCGAGGACACCGACTGAACGGGATCCGATTCGATCGATAGGCGTCGGCTTCCGGCGTTGCCGCTCGGGAGGGCGGGCTGCTAGTCTCGGGCGCACAAAAATGAGGCGCCGCCGCCCGCTCGATGGGCGCGCTCCGGACCTCGAAAAAAACAAGCCGGCCTCGACGCGGGAAAACCACCACCGATCGAACCCCGCCGTCCATCAGGGAGACGAAACCATATGAAGCGCCGCAAATTTCTGACCTCCGCCGCCGTGGGCCTCGCCGCGGCCCCCGTCGCCGCCACCCAGATCGCGGCACCGGCCATTGCCGACACGGCGGCGCCCGAGATCAAATGGCGTCTGGCCTCCAGCTTCCCCAAGAGCCTCGATACCATCTATGGCGCGGCCGAGACGGTGGCGAACCGCGTCGCCGCGGTCACCGACGGCAAGTTCCAGATTCGCGTCTTCGCCGCGGGCGAGATCGTGCCGGGCTTCCAGGTGCTCGACGCGGTCCAGAACGGCACGGTCGAGATCGGACATTCCGCCAGCTACTATTATGTGGGCAAGGACCCGACCTTCGCCTTCGATACGGCGATCCCCTTCGGCCTCAATGCGCGCCAGCAGAATGCCTGGATGTATTTCGGCGGCGGACTCCAGTTGATGCGCGACTTCTTCAAGGACTACAGCATCTATCAGATCCCCTGCGGCAACACCGGCGCGCAGATGGGCGGCTGGTTCCGCAAGGAGATCAAGACCGTCGAGGATCTGAAGGGCCTCAAATTCCGCGTCGGCGGATTCGCCGGCAAGGTGCTGACCAAGCTCGGCGTGGTGCCGCAGCAGATTCCCGGCGGCGACATCTATCCGGCGCTGGAGAAGGGCACCATCGACGCCGCCGAATGGGTCGGGCCCTATGACGACGAGAAGCTCGGCTTCAACAAGGTGGCGCAGTTCTACTACTACCCCGGCTGGTGGGAAGGCGGCCCGCAGCTCTCGGTCTATGTGAATCAGGCGCAGTGGGACAGCCTGCCCAAGACCTACCAGGCGGTCCTCGAATCCGCCTGCGCCGAGGCCAATGTCCTGATGCTGGCGAAGTATGACGCGCAGAACATGCCGGCCCTGCGCCGCCTGGTTCAGGGTGGGACCAAGCTGAAGCCCTTCTCGAAGGAGATCATGGAAGCCGCCTACAAGGCCGCCTTCGAGGTCTATGACGAGACCGCCGCCACCAATCCGAAATTCAAAGCCATCTACGAAGCCTGGAAACCGTTCCGCGAGGAGCAGTATCTCTGGTTCCGCGTGGCCGAGAACAGCTTCGACAATTTCGTCTATACGAAATCGGCACAGAAGACCTGATCCGCGCCCCGAGGCTCGATCGAGCGCGGCCGTCGACCCGACGAGGGACGACGGCCGCGTTTGTTTTTGCAGGAAGGGCAGCAGCGCCCCGGCCCCGGACACAGGTTCCTGGGCACCGGTGCATTCTTGCCAATTCATTATAATGATATTATGATCTGAGCGTGACGGGCGATCCAACGAGTATCGCCTCCCGCGACGAACGAGAGAGACAGGAATTGGGCGCGATTTACCAGAATGCGGCGCGCTACGCGAAGAGCCGGGCGCTCTTCGCGGCCGCCCGCGAGGTCATCCCGAGCGGCGTCAACAGCACGGCCCGGGCGACATGGTCGGGATGGGACCCTCACCCCTTGTTCGTCGATGGCGGCGCGGGCTCGCATCTGCGCGACGTCGATGGCAACGACTATATCGACTATATGCTGGGACTCGGGCCGATGATCCTGGGTCATCGTCCGCCCAAGGTCACGGAAGCGGTGGTGAAGGCGATCCGCGAACAGGGCACCGTGTTTGCGCTGCCGGCGGCGGCCGAGATCGGCCTCACCCGGAGCATGATCGCGGCGGTGCCGAGCCTGGAGCAGGTCCGTCTCTGCAACACCGGAACGGAGGCCGTGCTCTATGCCGTGCGGCTGGCCCGCGCCTTCACCGGCCGCAACAAGATCATCCGTTTCGAGGGCATGTATCATGGCTTCTCGGACGGCGTTTACTGGAGCAAGCATCCCGGCCTGAACGCGGCGGGCTCGGACCGCGCGCCGGTGCCCGTGCCCCAGGGCCCCGGGCTTCCCTCGGGCATCGACGGGTCGCTGATCATTCTGCCGTGGAACGATGCCGCGCTGCTGCGCGAGGTGATCGAGCGCCAGGGCCACGAGATCGCGGCGGTTCTGACCGAGCCGGTGATGTGCAACACCGGCTGCATCCTGCCCGAGCCCGGCTATCTCGAGGCGATGCGCGAGATCACCCGCAAGCACGGCGTCGTGCTGATCTTCGACGAGGTGATCACCGGCTTCCGGCTGGCGCTGGGCGGGGCCCAGGCGCATTACGGCGTGACGCCCGATCTCTCGACCTTTGCCAAAGGCCTTGGCGGCGGCTTCCCGGTCGCCGCGATGGGGGGCCGCAAGGACATCATGGCGCTCGTGGCCGACGGCAGGGTGTCGATGGCCGGCACCTATGCGGCCAATGTGATCGCCGTCACGGCCGCGACCGCGGCGTTGCAGGAGCTGAGCGCGCCCGGCATGTTCGAGCGTCTCTACCAGGTGTCCGACCGGCTGCGGCTGGGGCTGGAACGGGTGTTCGCCGAGGCGAAGATCGCCGCCCGCGTCGTGGGTGTCGGCCCCGTTTTCCAGGTCTGGTTTTCCGATCACGACATTCGCAACTATCGCGACGCGGCGCGCCATGCCAGCCACGAACTCTTCCGGATCTGGTGGGAAGGCATGCTGGATCGGGGCGTGCTGTTCCATCCGGGCGCCTATGAGAACCTGTTCGTTTCCTTTGCGCATAGCGAAGACGATGTCGATCGGACCTTGGTCGCGGCCCGGGAAACCGCGCGCGCGATCCGGAACCGATAACATGGCGCGGCTGGCGGGCGTCGGGACCGCGGCATGACGGGTGCCGTCCTCCGTCTCGGCATCGACCTGGGGACGTCCGCGGTCAAGGCCGTCGCGATCGACGCCGTCGGCACCGCCGTCGCCTCGAGCGATTCCCCCTACCCCACTCATTCCGAACTTCCCGGACAGGCGGAACAGGAACCCAGCCACTGGCTGCAGGCCGCGGCGATTGCCGTCGGCAATATCGGCAGCCAGCTGGGCCCCGCTTGGCCGGCAAAGCTGGCATCGATCGGCCTGACCGGGCAATTGCCGACCCTGGTCTGCCTCGGCGAGAACGGTGCGCTCGGCCGCGCGATCGCCTGGACCGACAGCCGCGCCGACAAATGGGCGATCGCGCGCCTGGATCGGGATCGGCGCCGAGGTTTCTATCGCGCGACGGGAATGCCGATCGACGGGCGTTATCTGGCGCCCATGCTCCAGTTCCATTGGCAGGCGCGGCGCTCGGAGGTGCGGCGGATCCTTTCCGCCAAGGACTTCCTCTGCTTCGCCCTGACCGGCCGCGCGGTGACGGACCCCTCGACGGCCGCAGGCTATGGCGTCTATGCGATCGCCGACGGGCAATGGGATCCGGCCCTCTGCGCCTTCTGGGGACTCGACCCGGTGTTTCTGCCGGAGATCGCCCCCGCCAACGCGGTCGCGGGTCCGCTGAACGCGGCGGGTTCCCGGCTGCTCGGACTGCCAGAAGGGTTGCCGGTCTTCGTGGGCGCGGCGGATTCGGTCGCCGGTGCGCTTGCGATGAGCGGAATGGCCGAAGGCGCGGTCAGCATCGTGATGGGCTCCAGCACCATCGTGATCGGCACCGGCCGCGAGGCCCTGCTCGATCCCGAGGCCCGCTATCTCCTCACGCCGCATGCGCTCGACGGCTGGTATGGGCGCGAGATGGATCTGTTGTCCACCGGCACCGGCTTCCGCTGGCTGTGCGGCGTGCTGGGGTGGAACGCCGAGCAGTTCGAGGTGCGGGCCCAGCGCTCTCCGCCGGGTGCCAACGGCCTCTGCTTTTCGCCATACCTGGCCGGCGGCGAGCAAGGCGCCTTGTGGAATCCGGCGCTGCGCGGCGTGCTTCATGGCCTCACCCTGCAGCATGATCCCGCCGATATCGCCCGCGCCTTTCTCGAGGGCGTCTATTTCGAGATCCGCCGCTGCCTCGACGTCTTGTCGGAATCGGCAACAGCGGGATCGGACCGCAGCCGGACCGTCGTCCTCTCCGGACACGCGGCAGAGAACGCGGGCTTCATGGGCATTCTGGCCGATGTGTTGAATCGCCCCGTCCGATCCTTCACCCATCGCTCGCCCTCCGCGATCGGTGCCGCCCTGCTCGGCGCCGGCGACGATGCCGGCAGGCTTGCCGCAAGCGCAGGTCCAATGGCGGCACAGGCCGAACCGGGCCCGGCCGCTTCCGCCTATGATCGTCTCTATCGGCGTTATCTGGGGCTGTTTCCGCGGATTGCCGAAGCGCCCGACGATGCCGGAACCGACGGCAGGTGACGCCCGTGCCATTGAACTGGATGAAGGGCCCGGAAGAGATCGCCATGGCGGCCGCGCGCCATGTGGGGGAGCTGGTCGCGCATAAGCCCGATGCCGCCATTGCCCTGCCGACGGGGAATACGCCGGTCGGACTCTATCGGCGGCTGGCCGAGCGACATGCGGCGGGTCAGTTCTCCTGTCCGCAGGCGCGGTTCTTCAATCTGGACGAGTTCGTCGGCCTGTCGCCCGAGGATCCGCGAAGCTACGGCGCCTTTCTCTGGCAGCATGTATTCCGCCCCTTGAGCGTGACGCCGGGCCAGGTGCGGCTGCTCCGCGGCACCGCCCCCGATCTCGCGGCCGAATGCCGGCGCTTCGATCAGGCCATCGCGCAGGCCGGCGGGCTCGATCTCGCCATTCTCGGGCTCGGGAGCAATGGGCATATCGCCTTCAACGAGCCGGGCAGCGACTGGAACGCCGCGACGCGGGAGGTCGTCCTGACGGAGGCCACAAGGCGTGGGCAGAGCCCCTCCTTCGGCCGCGAGGCGGATGTTCCGCGCCGGGCCCTCACCATGGGGTTGCGGACGCTCCGGGAGGCCCGCGCGATCCTGTTGTTGATCTCCGGATCGGGCAAGGCCGAAGCGATCGCGGCGATGCTGCGATCCAAGCCCGACCAGAACTGGCCCGTCACCGCGATCCTCGACCATCCGATGCTCACCATTCTGGCGGACAGCGCCCTCGATCCAAAACTCGCGGCCGGCATGCCGCAGCCTCTTCCCGGCGGCCCCGGCGCAGAATGACCTTGACGAAGCGGAGAAACCGGTCAAAGCACAAGCCGGCAAGCAATTCCCTCGGCACCCATCGCCATCGGGGCGGAGTCCATCATGTCTCTCTATGAGCGAACCATCGCGTTCGTCCTGCAATATATCGAGGAGAAGAAGCTCGAAGAGGGCGCGAAGCTGCCGACGGAACCGGAGCTGGTCGCCATGGCGGGCGTGAGCATGGTGACGGTCCGGCGCGCCCTGGCCGAGCTGGCCGCGCAAGGGGTGATCCGGCGCGAGCAGGGTCGGGGGACCTTCCTGAACCGCTCGCGCGTCAGCGCGGAAACGACGCGCCTCGGCGGATTGCGCAACGGGCTGGGCCTGGATTCCAATTCTTCCCTGGAGACGCGGCTGCTGGGCCTGGAGCGGCGCGAGGCGTCGGCCGAGGAGTCCGGCCGCCTCGCCATCGCCAAGGGCGCGTCGGTCTGGGAAATTTCCCGGCTCCGCCTGCTCAACGATCGACCGCTGATCCACGAAGTCTCGGTGATTCCCATGATCCTGGCACCGGATCTCGGCGGCTGCTTCGAATCCGATCCGCAGCGTTCGCTCTACGCGACCCTGGAGGCGGTCTATGGCCTGCGCGAGGTCCGCGAGGAGCAGTCGCTCGTCTGCCGGCGCTCCAACAGCCTGGACAGGAAACTGCTGGGACTGCCGAAAAGCGACTGGGTGGTCCAGATCTCGGGCATCAGCTTTTCGGCGCGTCACCTGCCGATCGACAGCTTTCGCATCGTGTTCGACGCCAAGGGCTTCGCCTTCAGGCTGAGCACGGTACCGGCCTCGACGATGGCAGCCGTCGAGCTGGCGGATTCCTGACGCGACGATGAAATCGAGCAGAGAAGAGTGGGGAAGAGACGATGCAGTTCGCGCATGATTTCCAGACGATCCTCGGCCGCAATCTCATCGGCGAGCTGAAGAACTTCGTTCATCACCCCTTCCTGCTGGTCACCATGGAGGATATGTGGCCGATCTTCGAGGGTCGGCTCGAGGGCGCCGAGTACCACCGCTATTTCGTCCATTCGGTCGACGAGAAGGCGCTGTTGGCCGATCTCGCGAAGCTGCCGCCGGTCGAAGCCGTGGTCGGGTTGGGCGGCGGCATGGCGATCGACACGGCGAAGTATTTTTCCTGGAAGAAGCGGCTGCCTCTCTTCCAGGTGCAGACCGCGCTCAGCATGAACGCCGCCTGGGGCCAGCGCTGCGGCGTCCGGATCGACGGGGTCGTGCGCTATATCGGCTGGTCCGTGCCGCAGGCGGTCTATATCGACTATGATGTGATCCGGGCCGCGCCGCGCCAGCTGAACTATTCCGGCATCGGCGACATTCTCTGCAATTTCACCGGCGTGCTCGACTGGCGCTATGCCGCCTCGATCGGGAAATGCGAGGCGAAATGGCCTTATGACGAGGCGGTCGCGAACCGCTCGCTCGCCAATGTCGAGCAGGTGCTGCGCAACACGAAGGAGATCCGCGATCTCACCGACAAGGGGATCCAGGTCCTGATCGACGGCCTGCGATGGGGCACCTCGTTCCATGGCAATGGCTGGAATCCCCGGCATATCGAAGGCATCGATCATTTCTTCTTCTACGCGCTCGAATACGAGACCGGCCGGAAGTTCCTGCACGGGCAACCGGTCTGTCTCGGCGTCTATATCGGCGCCCTGCTGCATAAGAGCCGCGCTGACGAGATGCTGAAGGCGATCCACGAGGTCGGGCTCGACATCCGGCCCGAGGCCATGGGCGTGACCTGGGACGATGTCGCGAAGGCTCTCTACGGCATGCGCGACTATGTCCGCCGCAACGGTCTCTGGCATTCCATCGCGCACGACGTTGAGATCAAAAAGGATTTCGTGGATCAGCTGCGCGCCGGAGTCGAAGCCGTCTATGGGCCGTGGCGCGGAAAGTGAGGCCCGACGCACTGCCTTGTTCCACGACAAGCCATCGGATGCCGATGCCTTGATTATCGGTTGGCGGGGGATAAGCGGCCCGACGGCGGCTTGACACTCGCCATATCATTATAATCATATATTGAATGCGGTGAGTTCGGGCCGGAGGCGGGGGTCTTCGTTTGTCCGCGCCTGCGATTTCACCCTAAGGCCGGCGGGGCTGGTCGCGCGCCAACTGGATGGGGGACATGCCGATCGGAAGAATGGCGCCGGCGTGGAAGTCACGAAGAACTTCAACAGGGAGACTGAAGCCATGGGAAAGCTGCGAACGTTTTTGATGGGCTTGGCTGCGGCTGCGGCATTGATGGTGGGCCCGGCCTTGGCGGCCGATGCGCCCGACAAGGCCAAGATCGATTGGCAGCAATTCAAGGGCCAGTCGCTCGAGCTCTTCTTCGTGAAGCATCCCTGGACGGATGCGATCACGCCGCTCTTGCCCGAATTCGAGAAGCTGACGGGGATCAAGCTCAATCTGACGACCGCGGCGGAAGACGCCTATTGGAACAAGTCGTCGCTCGGCCTCGCCTCCAACAAGCCGCCCTTCGACGTGTTCTTCCTGTCGATGGGCATCAACGGCTACACGGCCTATTCCAACAACTGGCTGGCGCAGATGAACGCGCAGCTCGACAATCCCAAGCTGACCGATCCCGCCTGGTACAAGTATGACGACATCTCCAAGGCGGCCGCCGCGGCCTTCCATCTGCCCGATCCGAGCAGCCCGAAGGTCTATGGCATCCCGATGTCGACCGAAGTCTATATGTTCTTCTATCGGAAGGACCTCTTCAAGGAGAGCGGCATCGACGTGGATTCCATCACGACGATGGCGCAATGGATGGACGCGCTCCACAAGCTGAAGCTGCCGGACGGCGTCTATCCCGCCAGCCTGCGCGGCGGCGGGTTGGGCATCCTCGACGAGCTCAACGGCATGGTCGCGAATGCCTGGGGCAACACGCCCTATCTCAAGGACCGCTTCGTCTATTTCGACGAGAAATGGGCGCCGCGCTTCACCGACCCCAAGGTCAAGGATGGCTTCAAGCTCTGGGCCGACCTGATGAAGCTCTCGGCGCCGGGCGTGACCTCGTTCGACTGGTATGAGGCGACCACCCAGTTCGCCCAGGGCAAGGCGGCGACCTTCGGGCCCGACGCCAGCCTGTTCGCCTCGATCTTCCTCGATCCCGCCCAGTCCACGGTTGCCGACAAGGTCGGCTTCAAGGCCTTGCCGGCGGCATCCGCCGACGGCGCGCATACGGCGATGTGGTCCTGGGGCCTGAGCATTCCCGAGAAGTCGGCGAAGAAGGACGCCGCCTGGCTGTTCCTCGAATGGGCGACGAGCCCCTGGGTGACGGAGCAGGTGAGCCTGAAGACGCTGGCCTCCTCGCGGCAGTCCACTTGGGCAGATCCGGCCTATCAGGCGAAGCTGCCGGCGGGCTTCGGCGACGCCGTGGGGCAATCGCTGGCGATCGCCCAACCGTCGATCATGTATCTGACCTCCGCCGATCAGGTCGTTCAGAACATGCTCGATGCCCTGCAGGGGATCTATGGCGGCACGCCGGTGGACGAGGCGATGCAGAAACTGCAGGATCAGGCGACGGAGATCGTCAAGCAGGCAGGGCTGTATAAGCCCTAAGCGACGGTCCTTGACTGCGATTATCCCAGCCGGGTCTGCGGGTTCCTTCCGCAGCCCGGCTGGACGGTTTTCCGGAGAGCGCGCGATCCGGCCAAGGGATCGACGGCCCCCGCGTTCATCGAGTGTCCGAGCGGCCGAAAGCCTCCCGAGGTGCCTAGAGGATGCAGCCCGACCGATGAAGCGTCGCGTACCGGTCACCTTCATATTGCCCTCGGCTGTCGTCCTGCTCGCTGTCGCCGCCTTTCCCGTGGGCTACGGTGTCTGGGCGGGCTTCCATCAATGGAACTGGTCGCTGGGCCAGGCCGACAACTGGACCTTCATCGGCCTGGACAACTATGTGCGGCTGCTCGGCAGCCCCGAGTTCTGGAACTCGATCAAGGTCACCGCCTATTTCGCCGTCGTCTCGGTCGCGGTCGAGCTGGTCGTCGGGCTCGGGATCGCGCTGCTCCTGCATCATAACGTCAGGGGATCCTGGTTCTTCCGCTCCGCCGTGGTTTTCCCGCTGATGGTCTCCGACATCGTCGCGGCGGTGATCTTCTCGACCCTGCTCGATCCGACCCTGGGCAGCTTCAACTACTTCATCGGCCTGTTCGGCCTCCCGGGCCCGAACTGGGTCGGCAACCCGAAGCTCGTGATCCTGACCCTGGTGATGGTCGATACCTGGTGGCAGACCGGGAACATCATCCTGATCCTGCTCGCCGGGCTGACCAGTATTCCCCAGGATCGCATCGACATGGCGTCGATCGACGGCGCCGGCGGCTGGAAGATGCTGGTTCACATCACGCTGCCGGCTTTGAAGCCCTTCATTCTCGTGGCGCTGGTGTTCCGGACCATCGACGCGCTGCGCGTCTTCGCGCTGGCCTGGGCGATCACCAAGGGCGGACCGTCGCGCGCCACCGACGTCGCCCAGCTCTACATCTTCAAGCAAGGCATCGGCGGCTATTTCAACATGGGCTACGCCTCGGCGGCGGCGACCTTGTTCGCGATCATGGTCGGCCTGATCTCCGGGATCTATCTGCTCTTCATGCGCAGGAACGAGCCATGACGGCAACGGCGCGAGGACGGGCCGGTGCACGCCGCCGCAACCTGGCGAGCCGCCGCAATCTCGGCCAGATCGCTTCCTTCGTCGCGCTGGCGGCGATCTCCGTGATCTTCCTGGCGCCGGTCGTCTGGATCGGCCTGACCGCGCTCAAGACCCAGCGCGAAGCCATGGCCCTGCCGCCGGTCTGGGACTTCGTGCCGCAATGGCACAATTTCGTGACGGCCTGGCAGTCCAACGATTTCGGCAAGTCGTTCCTGGTGACGACGTCGGTGTCGATCTTCTCGGTCGCCCTCACCTTGGCGCTGTCGATCCCGGCCGGCTATGTGCTCGCCCGCTACCGCCGCCGCTGGCTCTCGGCGTTCGAGATCGGGATCATGATCATCCGGATGCTGCCCGAGATCCTGTTCATGCTGCCGCTCTATGCGATCTATCAGAAGACGGCGCTGTTCGACACGCAGATCGGCATCATCCTGGCGTTCCAGATCTTCAACATGCCCTACAGCGCCTGGCTGATCCGGCAGTTCGTCTCGGAGGTTCCGGTCGAGCTGGACGAGGCGGCGCTGCTCGACGGCGCGTCGAAGTGGCAGGTGCTGTGGTTCGTGATCGTGCCGACGATCCGGCCGGGCATCGTCGCGGCGGCCGTGCTCTCCTTCATCGGCGTCTGGACCAACCTGCTGCTGCCCCTCGCGCTCACCTACAACGAGACGCCGATGGTCGCGACCACGATCGCGAACTTCAAGGGCTACGGGACCTTCGACTGGCCGGTCATGGCCGCGGCGGCGATCGTGTCGCTGGTGCCGCAGTTCCTGTTTTTCCTGTTCGCCCAGAAATACATCGTCAAGGGACTGACCCTCGGCGCAGTGAAGGGCTGATCGACCCTCGTGGGATCGGCGGCCGACAATTCAACGGAGGATGGAGTGCTCGAGCTTCTGAAGATGGATGGACGCATCGCCGTGGTGACCGGGGCCGGCCAGGGGATGGGCAAGGAGATCGCCAGGACCCTGGCCGAGCTCGGCGCCACGGTGGTCATCGCCGAGCTCTCGCCCAAGACCGGCGAGCAGGCCGCGAAGGAGATCCGCGACAAGGGCGGCAAGGCGGAGTTCCGCCAGATGGATGTCCGCAGCACCCGATCGGTGCAGGACCTGGCGCAGTATGTGACGCAGACCCATGGCCGGCTCGATATCGCCGTCAACAATGCCGGGATCGTGAAGAACGAGGCGACGCTCGACACCAGCGACGCGGACTGGCTCGAGGTCATCGAGGTCAATCTCAACGGCGTGTTCCGCTGCTGCCGCGAGTTCGGCCGGCCGATGGTGGCGCAGAACCGCGGCGTCATCGTCAACATGTCCTCGAACAGCGCGGTCATCGTCGACCGGCCGCAGGTCCAGCCGGCCTACAACGCCTCCAAGGCCGGCGTCTCGCAGCTGACGAAGTCGCTGGCCGTCGAATGGGCGCCGCACAACATCCGGGTCAATGCGATCGCCCCCGGCTATATCGACACGGCGCTGACGGATGCCGGCAAGGGCCAGGCGGAGTGGATCAAGTTCTGGATGAGCATGACCCCGATGAACCGCTTCGGCAAACCGCAGGAGGTGGCACCCCTGGCCGCGTTCCTGGCATCGGACGCGGCGAGCTACATCACCGGCGCCGTCTATCTGATCGATGGCGGCTATACGGTGTGGTAGGCCCGCAGGGGAGCGCCGAACATGACCAGGCCGCCCGCCTACAAGATGGATCCGAGCCGGACCGATCTCGCGCTGGAATTCAAACGCCATCCCTATGGCCGGCACAGCGACGAGCTGCAGCGTGTCCTGAACCTGTTTCGCTCCGATCCTCTGCCCGGCAATTACTGCGTGGTCTGCACCCGGCCGCATCGGGAGTGGGCCCTCGCCCGGTTCCGGCAAACCAGCCGGGAGCCGGTCGATCTGCTCGGTCCGACCTTCGGTTCGCTGGCGGATGCCGAATGGGCGGTGTTCAAGCTGCGCTGGCAGAAACATACCGGCCAGGCGCTGGAGATCGACTGAGATGATCGAGATCCTGGGCTATGCCGATCGTCTTGCCGTCCGGCCCGGGGAGACGATTGCGTTCAAGGTGAGCTGCGAGAACGGCGCCGAAAGCTATCGTGCCGATATCGTGCGGCTGCGCTGCGGGGACGACCGCCCGGACGGTCCGGGGTTCCAGGAGCAGCTTGTCGCCGATGCGGCGGTCAATGGCGACTATCCCGGGCGGCGGCAGGCCATCGATTGCGGCTCCTATGCGAGGATCGAGCCGGTGGCGGCGCTCGACGCAATCGCGAGCTTCACACTCTCGGCCTTGATTTGGCCGACCCTGCCCGGCCTGGACGAAGCGACGGTGCTGGCGCGATGGAAGGGTTCCGCGGATGCCGGCGCCGGCTATGCGCTGGCGATCGACGAATCTTCCCGTCCCTGCCTCAGGCTTGGCGATGGGACGAAGGTTTGGCGGCTGATCCATCCGGTGGCCGTTCAGGCGCGGCGCTGGTATCGGCTGCTGGCGAGCGTCGATGCGGCGACGCAGACCGCCACCTTGCATTGCGAGCCGGTCGAAGCGCGCTGGGGCGATTCGGCATTTCGTCCGATTTCCGATCGCTCCCCGTTGCCGGCGACCGCCTTCGGCCAAGGGTTAGCCGATATTCCCTTCACCATCGCCGCCCATGTGACTCGCGGCACGAACGGAACGTGGCATGGCGCCGGCCATTTCAACGGCAAGATCGAGGCGCCACGGCTTCACGCCCAGGCGGTCCCGCCAGAACATATCCGACAGGTCCTGGCGGCTCCGCTTGCGGCACCGTCGGGCGCGGGCCTGGTCGCCGCTTGGGACTTCTCGCGGGACATTCCGGGGACGAAGGTCCGCGATATCGGCCCGAGCGGGCTCGACGGGACTTGCATCAATCTGCCGACGCGGGCGATGACGGGCCATGGCTGGACGGCGGAAGCCATGAGCTGGAAGAGCCGCCCGCAGGAATATGCGGCGATCCATTTCCACGAGGACGATCTCTATGACTGCGCCTGGGAAACGGATTTCAGCTGGACGATTCCCCGGGACCTGAAGAGCGGCATCTATGCCGCGCGTCTGCGCTGCGGCGGCCAGGGCGAGGACCATGTGCCGTTCTTCGTCCTGCCGGAGCGCGGGCAGCCCCAGGCGCCGGTGGCCTTCCTCGCCTCCACCGCCACCTATCTCGCCTATGCCAACAGCCACGATCACTACGAGGATCCCGTGGCGGAACGCTGCCACGGCCTGACCGTCCTGGCGCCGGCCGATCTGTTCCTGATGCAGCGCCGCGATTTCGGCCTCTCCACCTACGATCACCACCGCGACGGCAGCGGCTCCTGCTGGAGCTCCCGCTTGCGCCCCATTCTGAACATTCGCCCGAAGCGGGCGCTCTGGTCGCTCAACGCCGATCTGCATGTCACCGACTGGCTCGAGGCGATCGGCCAGGATTACGACGTGATCGACGACGAGACCCTGCACCAGGAAGGCCTCTCGCTGCTGGAGCGCTATGCCTGCGTCATCACCGGCACCCATCCGGAGTATTATTCGACGGCGATGCTGACGGCGATGGCGACCTATCTCGAACGGGGTGGCCGGCTGATGTATCTCGGCGGCAACGGCTTCTATTGGCGCGTCGCCTGGCATGAAGAGCTTCCGGGCGCCATGGAGATGCGCCGCGGCGAGGCCGGCACCCGGATGTGGACCTCCGCACCCGGCGAGACCGGCCTCGCGACCACCGGCGAGCCCAGCGGCATGTGGCGCCATTCGGGGTTCGCGCCCCAGCGTCTCGTCGGCGTGGGCTTCATCTCCGAAGGCTTCGACAGCGGCTCCTATTACCGCCGGCTGCCCGACAGCCGCGACCCGAGAGCCGGGTTCATCTTCGCCGGCGTCGAGGAAGAGATCGTCGGCGATTTCGGCGTGTTCGGCGGTGCCGCGGCCTTGGAGCTCGACATCGTCGATCCCAGGGTCGGCACGCCGCCCCATGCCCTGCATCTGGCGGCGTCCGAGGGGCACAGCAACGTCTATGTGATCGCCCAGGCCGAGACCGGCGCCAACCATCCCGGCATGGACGGCATCGAGAGCCCGCTGGTGCGGGCGGATATGGTCTTCTTCGAGACGTTGAATGGGGGCGCCGTGTTCTCGACCGGCTCCATCGGCTGGGCGGGCAGCCTGGCGCATGACGGTTATCGGAACAATGTCTCCACGATCACCGGGAATGTCTTGCGGCGCTTCCTGTCGCCGGAACCGTTCAAGTCATCGGCGGGAACGAGATAGAGAAAAGGTCAAGCCTGCATGGCGAGCGTCGAGATCGTCGATATCCGGAAGAATTACGGTCCCCTGGAGGTGCTCCACGGAATCGACGTCCATATCGCGAGCGGCGAGTTCATCGTCCTGGTCGGGCCCTCCGGCTGCGGCAAGTCGACCCTTCTGCGCATGATCGCGGGGCTCGAGGAGGTCACCCATGGCGAAATCCTGATCGACGGGCAGGTCGTCAACGACGTTGCCCCGAAGGACCGGGACATCGCCATGGTCTTCCAGAGCTACGCGCTCTATCCGCATATGACGGTGCGGGAGAACATGTCGTTCAGCCTCCGGATGCGAAATGCGCCCCGGGCGCGGATCGATCAGGAGGTCGCGGCGGCGGCGAACATTCTCGCCCTCGAGAGCCTGCTCGAGCGGTTTCCGCGGCAACTCTCGGGCGGCCAGCGCCAGCGCGTCGCCATGGGCCGGGCGATCGTGCGCAAGCCCAAGGTGTTCCTGTTCGACGAGCCGCTCAGCAATCTCGACGCCAAGCTGCGCGTGCTGATGCGGACCGAGATCAAGGCCCTGCACCAGCGGCTCGGCACCACCTCCATCTATGTCACGCATGATCAGCTCGAAGCCATGACGATGGCGGACCGCGTCGTCGTGCTTCAGGACGGCCGGATCGAGCAGGTCGGCCCGCCGCTCGATCTCTATGACCGGCCGGCGAACCAGTTCGTGGCCGGGTTCATCGGCTCTCCGGCCATGAATTTCATCCCGGGAACCCTGCGCCAGAACGGCGGACGCTGGATCGTCGAATGCCGCGGCGCGCGGCTGGACGTCGCCGCCGTCGGCCAGGGCCGGCCGGGCCAGAATGTCCTGCTCGGCATCCGCCCCGAGCATCTCGAGGTCACCGGCGCCGGCGAGGGGATCGCCGCCGAGGTCGGGGTGGTGGAGCCCACAGGCGCCAGCACGTTCGTCTTCACGCAGATCGCCGACACGCCCGTCTGCGCCGTGCTGAGCGACCGTCGTCTGCCGCATCCGGGAGATCGGATCGGCCTGGTGCCGCAGCCCGACCGCATCCATCTCTTCGATGCGGAGACCGGAGTCCGGTTGAATTAGGACTCCCCCGGCCGGTCATTGCCAGCCCGTCATTGAATATCGATCGACGGCGTTTCGCTGTCCGGCGCCGGCACGTCGATCTGGATGTTCATCTCGTCGCTGGTCGGCAGATGGTGGATGCGGCTCAGCACCATGTTCGGAAAGGCGATGACCAGCCCCACCATGACGATCTGGATGCAGACGAAGGGCACCGCACCCCAGTAGATCTGGCCCGTGGTGACGGGCGCCAGCTTGCGCCCGGTGATCTTGTCGATGAACTCCGAGGAGGGTGCCACGCTGCGCAGGAAGAACAGCGCGAAGCCGAAGGGCGGGTGCATGAAGGAAGTCTGCATATTGACCCCCAGCAGCACGCCGAACCAGATCAGGTCGATGCCGAGCTTCTCGGCCACGGGCGCCAGCAGCGGCACCACGATGAAGGCCAGCTCGAAGAAATCGAGGAAGAAGGCCAGGAGGAAGACCAGGATATTCACGACGATGAGGAAGCCCAGCTCGCCGCCCGGCACGCTGGTCAAGAGGTGATCGACCCAGAGATCGCCGTCGACGCCGCGGAACACCAGCGTGAAGACGGTCGAGCCGATCAGGATGAAGATCACGAAGGAGGAGAGCTTCGCGGTCGAATCCATCGCCTGCTTGAGCAGCGACCAGTTCAGCCGCCGATTGAGCAGCGCCAGGATCAGGGCGCCGGTCGCGCCCATGGCACCGCCCTCGGTCGGGGTGGCGACGCCGATGAAGATCGTGCCCAGCACCAGGAAGATCAGAATCAGCGGCGGCATCAGCGAGACGATCACCCGGCGCAGCAGCGCCAGACCATGCATCGTCCGCGCCTCGCGCGGCAAGGCGGGCACCCATTTCGGCAGGAACAGCGCGACGCCCAGCACATAGAGCGCATAGAACGCGGTCAGGACCAGGCCGGGAACGATGGCGCCCTCATACATGTCGCCGACCGAGCGGCCGAGCTGGTCGGCCAGCACGATCAGGACCAGGCTCGGCGGGATGATCTGCGCCAGGGTCCCCGAGGCCGCGATCACGCCGCTGGCGAGCCGCCGGTCATAGCCGTAGCGCAGCATGATCGGCAGCGAGATCAGTCCCATCGAGATGACCGAGGCCGCGACCACGCCGGTGGTGGCGGCCAGGAGCGCGCCCACGAAGATGACGGCGAAGGCGAGGCCGCCGCGCAAGGGGCCGAACAGCTGGCCGATGGTGTCCAGCAGATCCTCGGCCATGCCGCTGCGTTCGAGGATCAATCCCATGAAGGTGAAGAACGGGATCGCCAGCAGCGTGTCGTTGCGCATGATGCCGAAGATGCGGTCCGGCAGGGCCTGCAGCAGCGCAGGCGTGAGCAGGCCAAGCTCGATACCGATGAAGCCGAACAGCAATCCGTTGGCGGCCAAGGCGAAGGCGACCGGATAGCCCATCAGCAGGAGCACCACCAGCGCCAGGAACATCAGCGGCGCCAGGTTGGCGATCAGGAGCTCGATCATGCCGGTCCGCCGGCGGGCCGGTTGCTGACGGCGGCGGCGGCATGGGCCGGGCGCTTCTCGGCGGGATCGGGAATGAGCCCCATGAGGAAGGCGATCCGCTTGATCAGCTCGGAGACGCCCTGCAGCGCCAGCAGGATGAAGCCGATCGGAATCAAAATCTTCACCGGCCAGCGCAGCAGCCCGCCGGCATCGCCCGACATCTCGTGGCGGAGATAGGAATCGGACACCAGCGGCCAGGAGAGCCAGGCGATGATGACCGCCATCGGCAGCAGAAACAGCGCCGAGCCGACGATGTCGATCCAGGTCTGGGTTCGCTTCGACAGCCGGCCGGCGATCACATCGATGCGGACATGCTCGTTGCGCAGCAGGGTGTAGCCGGCGCAGAGCAGGAAGACGGCGGAGAACAGATACCATTGGATCTCGAGCCAGGCGTTCGAGCTGGTATCGAAGACATAGCGGACCAAGGCGTTGCCGGCGCTGATCAGGACCGCGACCAGCACGCACCAAGAGGCCAGCCTGCCGATATGCCCGTTAAGCCAGTCGATCGCACGGCTCAGCCCGAGCAATGCCTTCACGGAGTCTCCCCTGTCCCTGTCGTCGAGGGCGCCTCTTGCCGGGCACCTTCTGCCGTTTCCTCCTCTTGCCGGGAGGCGAGCCGGTCATTGCCGATAATCTGCGCTGGGGCGAGGGCCAAGCTCAACCCAAAAATCCGCGCCGGTTGAACCGACATCGCGGCCCGCCGGCTTTCTTGGAGAGACACGGCGCGTGTCGAGGCCGACGTCCGTCAGGCCCTGGGCTGCCTGAGGCCTCAGCTGGAAGCGTCAGACGGCGCGTCGATGGCCTCGCGGATTCTCCGGGCGAGCTCGGATTTGCGATAGGGCTTGTGCAACACGCTGATGCCGGGAGGTAATTGCCTGCTGACGCCCAGGCTGTCGAGCGCATAGCCGGAAGTCAGCAGCACCCTCAGCTGAGGCCGAAGCTGCTGGGCGTGCTGCGCGAGATCGAACCCGTTCAAGCCCCCTGGCATGACGATATCGGTGAAGAGAAGGTCGACCACGACGCCCTTCGTCAGGTGAGCGATGGCATCGTGACCGTCCACGCAGGCAATGACCTGATAGCCGAGACTCCTCAGGGTCGCCACGGCGTGGTCGCGCACATAAGCGTCGTCCTCGGCAACCATCACCGCTTCGCGACCGCGCAGCACCTCTTCTCCCGGCGCATCGGCATTCGAATCGGCCGGCTCCGTCTCGCTCGGCGAAAGCGGCAGATAGAGGCGTATCGTGGTGCCCAATCCCGGCTCGCTGTAGATGGCGACATGACCGTTCGACTGCTTGACGAAGCCATAAACCATGCTCAGTCCCAGGCCGCTGCCTTTGCCGACCTCCTTGGTCGTGAAGAACGGTTCGAAGGCGCGCTGCAAAACCTCCGGCGGCATGCCCTGTCCGTCGTCGGTGATCGCCACCAGGATGTACTCTCCCGGCTGGACTTCGGGATGGGTCTCGCGATAGCGCTCGTCGAGGATCGCTTGCGCGGACGTGATGGTGATGCGTCCGCCGGCCGGCATCGCATCCTGCGCATTGAGCGCCAGATTGAGAATGGCGGATTCGAGTTGCGCGGGGTCGGCGAAGGCCGGCCGCAGGTTGCCGTCGAGCGCGGTCGAAATCTCGATATCCTCGCGCAAGGTGCGGCGCAGAAGCCTGGCCATCTTGTCGACGAGCTGATTGCAGTCGATCTTGGAAGGTTGCAGGGTCTGACGGCGACTGAAGGCCAGCAGCCGCTGCGTCAATTCCGCGCCGCGCTCCCCGGCCGAGATCACCGCTTCCGCCATCTTGCGCAGATCCGGCCTCGCCTTGAGCACATCGCTCAGCGATTCCGCGTTCCCGATGATGACGGTCAGGAGATTGTTGAAGTCGTGGGCGATGCCGCCCGAAAGCTGCCCGACCGCCTCCATCTTCTGCGCCTGGACCAGTTGCTCGCTGGTGCGCTTGCGCTCTGTCAGGTCGTGAATGATGCCGACGAAGACCGACCCACCGTCCTGCCTCGCCTCCCCGACCGACAGATCTATGGGAAAGGTCGTTCCATCCTTGCGCTGAGCGACCACCTCGCGGCCGATTCCGATGATCTTGGCAACTTGGGTGCGGTGATAGTTCGAGAGGTAGCCATCATGCTCCGCGCGGAAGGGCGCCGGCATGAGCATCTTCACATTCTGACCGATGACTTCTGCGGTTCCGTAGCCGAACAGCTTCTCGCAGGCCGGGTTGAACATCATGATCTTGCCTTGCACGTCGATCAGGATGACACCGTCGACCGCCGTGTCGACCACGACCTTGAGCCGCTGGACGGCCTCGCGGACAGCCTGCTCCGATCGTTTGCGTTCCGTCAGATCATGGATGATGCCGACGAAGATCGATTCTCCTTCCTCCTTGGCCTCCCCGACCGAGAGATCCATGGGAAAGGTGGTGCCGTCCTTTCGCTGGCCGACCACTTCGCGGCCGATGCCGATGATCTTGGCGACGTGGGTCCGATGGTAGTTGGCGAGATAGCTGTCATGCTCGCCGCGGAAAGGCGACGGCATCAGCATCTTGACATTCTGTCCGACGACCTCGGCGGCGCTGTAGCCGAACAGCTTCTCGCAGGCGGGGTTGAACTTCAGCACCTCGCCGCGGGCATCGATCAGAATGACCCCGTCGACCGCGGTATCCACGACGGCTTTGAGGCGTGCCTCTTCGCGGTCTAGTGCCATTCTGAGTCCTCGGTAACGCCATTCGGGATCATCGCCGGCAGACGGCCCGAATCTGACCCCCAATTCATTATCCAGAAGGTTGCAACCGCCAGCAAGCGCGGTTCCACTCGCAAGGGTAGCAATGCTGACCCAGCCTTAACATCAATGAAGAGAGGTCTTCAGTTCCCGTGCCGATGCCGGAGCATCGCGAGTCGGCGAACGGCTTCGCCCGGCGTCGCGCTGCCGGAGGCGCAAACGTTTACGCGGCGACGGCGATCCCGCCCCTGACGGCGCCGCGATCGACGCGGCCCCACAGCACGGCATGATCCTCGGGCAGCGCGCGGCTGTTGGGCATCGCGAGCCAGAGCCGTAGCATCGAGCGCACCCGTCCGCTGGCGGGATCGTTCTCGAAGGCGGTGCGGGCGTGATAGATCACGTGATTGTTGAGGAGCTGAATCTCGCCCGGCGCCAGCACCATCTCGAAGGCGAGCTCGGCGGCGACGGAGTCGAGCAAAGCAAGAGCCTCCACCTGTTGCGGCGTCAAGCGCGGCGCCTGCGGCAGCTGCTGCGCATTCTCGATATAGGTGCGCGAGTAATGGCTGGTGAGCCTGCCGTCGCGCTGGCCGAAGATCGGCAGCAGATAGATCGAGGTCTCACCGCCCTTCTCCTCGCCGAAACGCGTGCGCGGCACCGGCTGATAGAGAATCTCCAGCAGATCGGGGCGGCGCTTGAGGATCTCGTTATGGACTGCGCCGGTGCTGCAGAGCTTGCTGACGCCGCCCTTGGCGGCCTGGCCGACGCAGAACAGGCCGACCACGTCGCAGCGATCGGTATGGAAGCGCAAGGGGCCGTTGGTGAGCGTGCGCGCATAGGAGGAGAGGAAGGGCTTGCCGTTCTCGTCGACCGTGACGCCGTGGCTGGCCGCCACGTCATAGCCCTCGTCCTGGATCGCCTTCATCAGCAGGCCGCTGTTGCTCTGCGAGACGATGGTGCCGAGATGATGGCCCAGCCCGAACCAGAGATGGCGCTGCGAGCGCGGATCGAGGCCGGCGAAATCGAGGCCGGTCAGCTTGGCCATGCCGGATCCGTTCTCCAGCTCCTCGCGCGCCTCGGCGCAGAGCTCGTCCAACCCCGGCACCTGGAATTGGTCGCGCGTGAGCGCCGACCATTCGATTCCCGCCTCCCGGGCGCGATCGGCGGTGGCGATCAGAGCGCGGCTGACGGCCCGATCCATCGGGCGGATCCAGCGGTTCGAGGCGGCGATCTCCGTCCCGCGCCATACGCAGGGACCGGCAATGGGGGCGATGGAGGCCATGGCGTTCGACAATCCTCGGGCAAAAGCAGCGGGTTGGAGGGCGCGTGGCAAAACCCGAAAATGATCCCACGGCGGGCGGGCAGCATCAAGCGGCCGAAAGACGGGCTCCAGAACCATCCTCCATATTGGGAATTCTCGGGCGGCCGTTTACCTGGCCGCGAGAGGGGTCTCATTCCGGCCCCGGCAGACGCGTGCCGGGGGCTCAAGAGCATCGAGGCGATATGGAGAAGAAGACATGTGCGGGTGGGCTTTGCGGACGATCGCGGCGCCCTCCCGACAGGTCCGCGTCAGCCAGATCTGAATAGGTGAGCTGTCGAGAAGGACGTGCGACCGACGCCGCTTCTGGCCCGGGCCAAGCGGGACGTCATGCCCCGTCCTTTTGCATTTTCCGATCTGCGGAGTTCACGCGTCATGCATTCTTTTATGACCGGCCAGGCACGGCCACTGACCCCCATTGTGGACCTCACGACGCCCTGCAAGATATGCAGCACCGAGAGTCCGTTGTTCGACGTGGTGGATCATCACGAGGATTGCTACGAGCCCGACGGCCGCCGCATGGCCCTGTCCGGCATCCCGATCTATTACTATCGCTGCCCCGGCTGCGGATTCCTCTTCACCCGGGCCTTCGACGATTGGGGCACGGCCGATATGGCGGGGCCCGCCACGGCCGTCGACGAAGCCGACTCCACTCTCGATCCGGCCGAGCGGCATCGGCGCGATTTCGTTCCTCTCCTCAAAGAATGGTTCGGCGAAGGGCTGAGCTCCCTGCGCCTGCTCGATCTCGGCAAAGACAAGCTGGCCGCCTCGCTGCGCCAAGCGGGCATTCCGGCCGACCCATCGGAGCCGGCCCCCGGCCGCCTCGGGGCGGCAGCGTCGATGGCGGCCGGACCCTATGACGTCGTCCTGGCCTTCAACATCTTCGAGCAATTGACCGAGCCCCTGGCCTTCATGAAGCGGATCGATCGGGTTATCGCGCCGGACGGGTTGCTGCTGGTCGCAACCGCGCTCAGCGACGGGGTCGATCCCGCCGCCGTCGGCATCCGGCGCCGGCCCTTGCGCTATGTGTCGCCGCGCCGCGGGCAGTACTCGATTTTCAATGCCGCCAGCCTCGCTCTGGCGCTCGGTTCGGCCGGCTTCCGCCTCGCCGGCTTCCGGCAAGGCATCCATATCGGCCTGCGCAGCCTGCCCGCCTTCGCCGAGCGCCTGTTCGAGCAGGGTTCGGACTGGTTGTCCTCCAACTCGCTGTCTGGATCGCGGTGAGACCGGCCTAGGTCGACGAGGATGCCGGAGGCGCCCGCAGCGGAGGTTCCGCCGGCAGGCTCCTCGTCGCTTCGCCCTCGTCCCTCATGCGGCTCGGCCGCAGAGCGCCGCCCTGATCGAGGATCGGATAGGCGACCGATGCCAGATGCGCCGCAAGGCGCTTGAGATCGCGCAGGATGTCGAGATGGAGCGCGCTGGTCTCGAGGCTCTCGGGCCGGCCGGCGCGCAGGCGCTGCAGATGACTGTCCGTGGCCGCCTGTTCCAGCTCGCGGATCGCGACCTTCTCGTTCAGGAGCCGGCGCGCCTCGCGGGGGTCGCTCGTCATGAAGACGCTGATCGCCAGCCCCAGCACCGCCATCAGCCGGTCCTCCATGGACTCGATCTCGAGCGCGCCCTCGGCCGAGAAGCTCAGACGGTATTTGATCTTCTTGGCCGCGATCTCGCGCAGGCTCTTGTCGAGGATATCGCCGGCATGCTCGAGATTGATGGCGAAGGTCAGGATGTCCGAGCAGCGGCGGGCGTCGGCTTCGTCCAGTCCCTCCTCGCGGCCGATCCGCGTCAGATAGAGCTTGATCGCCTTGTGCAGCCGGTCGAGCTGGTCGTCGAGCTCGCCGATCTCGGCGGCCCGCTTGCGATCGTCGCGGCGCAGCGCCTCGGCGAGCGCGCGCAGCATGGCCTCCAGGATATCGGCCATGCGCAGGGTCTCGCGCGAGGCCTCGGCCAGCGCGATGGCCGGCGTGGCCAGCGCCGCCTCGTCGATATAGCGCGGGGCGCCAGGGTCGCTGACCGGGGCCGCCGGCAGCAGGCGGCGGCAGAGCCGCGCCAGCGGGCCCAGCAGGCCGACGAACAGGATCGCCAGCGCCAGATTGAACAGCAGGTGGAAATTGGCCGCGAGGCGCGCGGGTTCGGGCTCGACCAGGGCGAGGAGGGTCCCGATCCGGGGCAGGAAGGGCAGGACGATCAGGCAGCCGGCGCCGCGCACGATCAGGTTGCCCAGGGCCAGGCGGCGTGCCGGGTTGCTTTTGCCGGCGCCCAGGAATTGCGGAATGACATTGCCGAGATTGGCGCCCAGCACCAGGGCCAGCGCCACGTCCGGCGTCACGATCTGCGCCGCTGCCAGGGACATGGCGAGCAGCACCACCGCCACGCTCGAATAGGCGGCCCAGGTCATGAGCGCCACCAGCAGGATCGACAGCAGCGGATGGCCGGTGAGCACGGCGAAGAGGTCGCGCACCAGCCCCGCCTGCTCGACCGGCTCGACGGTGGCGAGGATGAGATGCAGCGCCAGCAGCACGAGGCCGAGGCCGATTCCGACGCGGCCCAGATCGCGCACCCGCGTCTTGCCGCTCTGCTTGAAGGCGATCACGCCCGCCAGGATCAGGATCGGGGCGACGGCCGAGACGTCGAAGGTCAGCAGCTGGACGATCAGCGTGGTGCCGATATTGGCGCCCAGCATGACCGCCAGCGCCGGCACCAGATCGACCACGCCGCTGGCGAGAAAGGACGCCGTCATCAGGCCGGTGGCGGTGCTGCTCTGCAGCAGGGCGGTCACGCCGATGCCGGCCAGGAGCGCCTTCCCGCGGTTGGCGAGCCCGGCATTCAGCCAGCGGCGCAGATCGGAGCCCAGCGCCCGCAGAATGCCGGAATGCACCATATGCAGGCCCCAGAGCAGCAGGGCCACATTCCCGGCCAGATGCAAAATCGTGAGGCTACCCGACATGCGATCGTCCACTCGTGGAAGGCGGATCCCCCTCGCCGCTGATAAACGCGGCGGAACGGAGCGGGATCCCCTGAGAAGCCACCATTCTCTACCCAGGCGCAGACTCGATTGCCATCGGAGCGCCGCTTATCATCGAGTCAACGACGATCCGGCGCTCTGTCGAGGGCGTCTGGAATTTGCTACTGGAGAGGGCGCTGCCGCTCCCCCGAAGGATCACCGCCGATGCTCACCGACAAACAGATCGACCAGGCCTCGACTCTCCTGGTCGAGCATTGGCAGCAGGGCCGCCGCATGGCCCGGCTGCCGGAGGCGATCCGGCCTCGGACCCGCGCCGAGGGTTATGCGATCCAGGCCCGGATCGAGCGCCACAGCGCCAAGCCGGTCTTCGGCTGGAAGATCGCGGCGACCAGCCAGGCGGGCCAGGCCCATATCGGTGTCGACGGTCCGATGGCGGGCCGGCTCCTGGCCGAGCGCGTGCTGCCGGACGGCGGCTCCACGCCGCTCGGCGCCAATCACATGCGCGTGGCCGAGGTCGAGTTCGCCTTCCGCATGGGCCGGGACCTGGCGCCGCGCCCGGTGCCCTATTCCACCGACGAGGTGCTGGCCGCAGTCGATACGCTGCATCCTGCGATCGAGATTCCGGATTCGCGCTATGACGATTTCGTCACGGTCGGCGCGCCCCATCTCATCGCCGACAATGCCTGCGCTCACCTCGTCGTGGTGGGCGCGGCCGCGAAGGCCGACTGGCGCCGGCTCGACCTCGCCGCCCATAAGGGCCGGGGCCGGAACGAGGGCAAGTTCGAGCGCGAGGGCAGCGGCGCGAATGTGCTGGGCGACCCGCGCATCGCGCTCGCCTGGCTCGCGAACGAGCTGCGCGGCCTCGGCCTGACGCTGGCGCGCGGCCAGATCGTCATCACCGGCACCTGCGTCAAGCCGATGGAGCTCGAGCCCGGCGATCATATCCTGGCCGATCTCGGCAGCCTGGGCGGCCTTTCGATCCGGTTCACCTGACGCCGATGATCGAGATCTTCGTCGATGCCGACGCCTGTCCGGTGAAGGAGGAGGTGATCCTCGTCGCCGAGCGCCATGGGCTTCCGGTCCATATGGTGGGCAACACATGGATGCGCCTCGGCGGCGCCCAAAACATCAATCGCGTGGTGGTGACCGAAGGCTTCGACGCCGCCGACAACTGGATCGTCGAGCATATCGGCACCGGTGACATCGCGATCACCGCCGACATCAGGCTCGCGGCCCGCTGCCTCGAGCGCGGCGCGCGGGTGCTGGGGCCCACCGGCAAGCCCTTCACCGAGAGCGGCATCGGCATGGCGCTGGCCATGCGCGACCTCAATGAATTCTTGCGCGACAGCGGCGAGATCCGCGGCGGCGGGCCCAGCTTCGCCAAAAAAGATCGCTCGCGTTTCCTCGAAGCGCTGGAGCAGACGATCCAGTCCCTCAAGCGCGAAAGGCGGACGAACCCCGGCTCGTAGCCGCGCTATTTGAGGCAGACCGCCTCGATATTGTTGCCGTCGGGGTCAATCAGGAAGGCCGCGTAATAGGTCGGGCTGTAGTCGGGGCGCGGGCCCGGCTTGCCATTGTCGCGGCCGCCCGCCTTCATCCCTTCCTTGTAGAAGCGATCGACCGCGGCGTGATCGGCCGCGCTGAAGGCGACATGCGTGCCGCCGCTCTTTCCGCCGTCGGCCCGCTGCAGCCACAAGGCCGGCGCCTTGGGCGGTCCGAAGCCGGCGCCCGACTCATCTTGCGAGACGAGCCCGTAACCCAGCGGCGTCAATGCCGCCTTGTAGAAGCGCACGCTCGCCCCGACGTCCTTCACCTTCAATCCGACATGGTCATACATGATGTCCTCCCTCGCTGGAGGATCATCCTAGAAGGCCGGTCGTGATCCGTTCTTGGAGAAACTTGCGATCGCCCTTCGCCGCCTTGCGGAACCGGCGCGGCGAGACGCCGGCGGCGCGATGGAAGCTGCGCACGAAGTTCGACAGGTCGGCGAACCCGACCTCATAGGCGATCTCCGTGATCGAGCGCCTGTCCTCCGTCAGCAGCCTGGCCGCGCGCCGCAGCCGCGAGCGGACCAGATATTGATGCGGGGTCACGCCGAGCACGCGGCGGAACAGCCGCAGGAAATGGAACGCGCTCAAGCCCGCCTCGGCGGCCGCATCGTCGAGATCGATGGCCTCATGCGCATGGGCCTCGATCCAGAGTGCCGCCTCCACGGCGCGGCGCCGGTCGCGCGGGCTTGCCTGCGTCGAAACGGGATCTTGCCCGGAGACGACCGCGGCCAGGCGGCCCGCCAGCGCCATGCCGGCTTCTGCCAGGCCCACATCGCTGCGGCCTTCGGCGGCGGCCTGCGCCACCTCGCCCAGCAGCATCAGCTCGGGCAGCGGCGGCAGGGCGCCGACATTCCAGAGCGCGGCACCGGCCGGCGCCATCGCCTCCGCCAGCGCCGGCGCCAGTGAGAAGCCGAGGCATTCGTCGCCATGCACATGGTCGTGGCTGCAGATATATTCGACGCCGGGGCGGCCGAGCAGGATCGAGCCCGCGATCAGCTCATGGGAGCGGCCGCGGGCGCGATAGCCGAAGCTGCCTTTGCGTACATAAGCGATGCTGTAGCCGCCATGGCATTCGGCGAAGGGCCGATCGCCCGGCCCCGCCGTGCAGCGATAGTCGGTGGCCCCGATCGTCGGGCCCTGCAGCAGAGTTTTGATCAGCATGGCGTGGGAATTCTAACGCCGCCGCGCGGGCCGCGCCATTGCCGGCAGGCTGTCGAAGAGGGTGGGCGCGCTGCCCAGTTGCGCGCCTTCGATCGTGAGCATGCGCAGCTTGGTCTCGACGCCGCCATTGGCGGAGAAGCCGCCGACCTTGCCGTTGGCGCCCATCACCCGATGGCAGGGCACGATGATCGCGAAGGGATTCTGGCCGAGCGCCTGCCCGACCTCGCGCGCCAGCAGGCGGTCGCCGAGCTCGGTCGCGATCTCGCCATAGCTGCGGGTCCGGCCCGGCGGGATCCGGCGCGCGACCTCATAGACCTGGCGGTTGAAATCCGCGACCGCCGTCATGTCGAGCGCGATGCCGGTGAGGTCGTTCGCCTCGCCCTCGAGCAGCGCCACGATCGCCGCGATCGCCTCAAGGATCTCGGGCGGGGCTGCCGCGGCTTCCTCGAGACCCGGATGGCGGCGGCGCAGCCGCGCGCGGGTGGCGCCGTCGTTCGCTTCGGGCAGCTGCAAGGCCACGACCCCCTGCGCGCCCCAGGCGATGGCGCAGCGGCCGATGGCCGTGTCGAACAGGATGTAGCTTTGGCTTGTCATGATGGCCGCCAGTTTAGCGCCGGCGCCTGATCCGGACTTGCCGAATCTTGCTAATCGGCCGCGGGCAACCGCAGGGCCAGCATGAAAGCCGCGGTGGCCGCGAGGGCCGCCACGGTGCGGACATGGTTCCAGTTCGTCCATTCGGCGACATAGCGCAGCCAGAGCGACGCGGCCTCGCCGCTGTCCGGATCGAGACCTGCCAGCGCATCGTTGCGCGGCACATTGAAGACCATCGTCACCAGCACCGTCCCCACCAGATAGAGCAGCCCGCCGCCCAATAGATAGAGCGCGCGCGGCTCGCCCCAGCCGGTAATCGCGGCCACCCCGAGCGCCAGGCAGGCGAGCGCCGTGCCGAACATCGCGCCCATGAAGAGGGGATTGATCACGACGACATTGATCGACTGCATCGCGGCGATTCCCTGCGCCGCCGGTAGCCTTGCCAGCGCCGCCATGACGAAGGTCGAGAAGGCGAAGAAGGCGCCGGCGACCAGGCCGGAACCGAGGGCGGAGAAGAAGATCAGGCCCGTGATCAGCCGGTCGGTCATGGGTGTCTCTCTGGATATGAGGAAGTCTCACATTTACAAATGTGATAAATCCTCATATTTTGGGAGTCAAGGGGGCCGGCCTTACGCGGTCCCATAACCCGCGCTCGGTCGTCACCCCGGCGAAGGCCGGGGCCCATTAACACGGACATCGAACCACCTTGCGCGATGGGTGTTCATGGATCCCGGCCTTCGCCGGGATGTCGAAAGAAGGGGAACCGAGAGACCCGCATGTCGCTTGCCGCCCCTGCCGACGCTCCCCTCCGCCGCGCCCCCACGCAGCAGCGCAGCCGCGCGCGGCTGGAGCGAATCCTCGCCGCGGCGACCGGACTGATCGCGGCGCAGGGCAGCGATGCGATGCGCATGGGCGAGCTGGCCGAAAAGGCCGGCGTCTCCATCGGCTCGCTCTATCAATATTTTCCGGACAAGACCGCGATCATCAGAACCCTGGCCGAGCGCTACAACGCCCAAGGCCGCGCCTGCATCGAGGCGGCGCTGGCGGAGGTCCGCGATATCGCCGGCTTCCGCGCCGCCTTCGGCCGTCTGATCGACACCTACTACGCGATCTTCCTGGCCGAGCCGGTGATGCGCGACATCTGGTCGGGAACGCAGGCCGACAGGGGATTGCGCGACATCGAGCTCGCGGACAGCCGCGCCAATGGCGCGGTGCTGGCGGCGACCCTGGCGCGGCTCGATCCCAGCGCCGATCGCGAGCAGCTCAACTCGAAGGCCTTCCTGATCATGCAGCTCGGCGAAGCCACCATGCGCCTCGCCATCTCCGTCGACCGCCGCGAAGGCGATCGGCTGGTGGCGGACTACAAGCGCATGGTCATGCGAGAACTCGCCCCCGGTTAGAGGGCGAGTTCCGCAGACTCATGGAGTTCGAAAAAATCAGGCGCGATAGAAGCTGTCCTGATCGTCGCGAGCCCGTCCGCCGAGCGCCGCCGCGGCGGCCGCGATGAAGGCGCCGATCACCATCGAGAGCGCGGTCACAATCGCGAGCTGAGCCGCCCGCTTGCGCGCCTCGTCGGCCGCGGCCCGCGCCTTCTGCTCGGCCTCGTTCAGCTGCGTCACGATCTGATCGACGCGGGTCTCGGCATCCGCCTGCGTGCTGGCGGTGCGGGCCGCGACCATCTGGGCGATATAGGTCCTGTCCTCGGGCGCGAGCGTGATCGTCCCGTCCTGGGTGCTGCGCTCGAGGATCCGCTGGGTCTCCGCGCGGATATCGAGCTTGCTGACCTCGACGACCGGATTGGTGGTGCGCAGGAGCAGATCGACGAAATAGTCCTGCGGCCCGCCCGGGCCTCGCATACCGGCAGCGGGCGGCGTGGCGGAGGCCGCATCGGCGGCGCCACGGGCGGCGCCCGCGACGCCATGGGCGGTCGCGAGCGCGAACAGCACGGCACCGGCCACCGTCGCGAGCGCCCAGGCGGCGAAGCCATGGGCGGTGTCGCGGAAGAACAATTCATGGGTGTGCAGCCGGATCAGCTTGGTGCGGAGGCGCCCGGCGAGGAAGCCACCGAGGCCCGAGGAGAGCCACTGCACCACCACCACCCAGATCAGCGCCGAGACGCCCACGGTGGCGGCGGAAGCGCCCATGCCGGCCCAGGGGGAGACCATCGTCAGCCCGAGCCCGGTGCCCAGCATGATCAGGATCAAGGTCACCGCGGCGGCCGCCAGGGCACCCACGAAGATGGCGCCCCAGGACACGGCGCTCCTTGTCAGCTCGTCGCGGGCAAGGTCATCCTCGACAATGACGACGGTCGGATCGCGTCCGGCCAAATTGGAGGTCGACACCATGAATGGATATCCTAATGCCAGAACAGCGCGAGCAGGATGATGATCGGAATCGGCACGCCTAAAAAGAACAGCAACAGAGAACGGCCCATGGTCTGGTTCCTCGAACGGTGATCAGCTTGGCAACGCGGGGCCGGTCGAATCGTTCCGCGGATTCGCGCCGTCAGAGGGCTTTGCGCGCCGGTGCGAAGTCCCCGCACCGGAAAAGGCTCCTAACCGCCGTCAGGGAACCGAGAGGGCGAGCCCGCGACCATGTTTCCGCCTGAGCGCATCGTCTGCCTGACCGAGGAGACCGTGGAGACGCTCTATCTCCTGGGTGAGCAGGACCGCATCGTCGGCATCTCCGGCTATGTCGTGCGCCCGGCCGAGGCGCGGCGCGACAAGCCGCGCGTCTCGGCCTTCACCTCGGCGAAGATCGACAAGATCCTGGCGCTGAAGCCCGACCTGGTACTGACCTTTTCCGACCTTCAGGCCGAGATCGCGGCCGAGCTCATCCGGAAGGGCGTCGCGGTCCATGGCTTCAACCAGCGCAGCGTCGCCGAAATCCTCGCCATGATCCGCATGCTGGGCGCGATGGTGGGGGCCGGCGACAAGGCCAACCGGCTGGCCGACGAGCTCGAGGACCGGCTCGCGGCCATCCGGCGCGAGGGCGAGCGCAATTCCTCGCGGCCCCGCGTCTATTTCGAGGAATGGGACGAACCGATGATCTCGGGCATCGGCTGGGTCTCGGAGCTGATCGGCATCGCGGGCGGCGTCGACATCTTCGCCGATCGCGCGCGGGCGGCGGCGGCCAAGGACCGCATCGTCACGTCTGACGCGGTCATCGCCGCCAGGCCCGACATCATCCTCGCCTCCTGGTGCGGCAAGAAGGTCTCGATGGCGAAGATCCGGACACGGCCGGGCTGGGATGCGATCCCCGCGGTCGCCGAAAACCGGATCCGCGAGATCAAATCCTCGATCATCCTGCAGCCGGGCCCGGCCGCCCTGACCGACGGGCTCGACGCGATCCTGGCCGCCCTCAAGGGCCATCCCTGACCGGCGGCGATATCGAAACCTCTGCCGCTGTCGGCCGCGATCATAGTAGTCTTGCGGCAGGGGGGTTGCCTCTCATGCGGGATATCGCGATGTCGGACATTTCCGCCGGCAGTGGTTGGCGTGGCGTCATGCTCGGGCTGTGCCTGGCGGGTCTCGCCGCCGTCGGCGCCCGCGCCGACGACGTGGCGCTCGATCAACAGAACCAGCAGATTCAGCAGATCCTCGAGGGACGATGCCTGAAGCAGGGCCTGCTCGGGCAGACCCCGGAGCAGGTGAAGACCAATTGCGGATGCCTGGCGAAGGTGGGCACGAAGCATCTGCAGCCGGCCTGGCGCAAGGCGATGCTCGAGGGCAGCACCGAGCAGGGCATCGGCCCCCCGATGGATGACCAGGTCCAGTTCCAGATCGACGCGTTGCAGACCTGCCCCGCCATCGCGCCCTATCAGCCGAAGGCGTCGGGCCAGTAAGGTTACGCGTCTGCCAGCGGCTGCGCCGTGAGGAAATTGGCAGAGCCGTTTGATCTTGCGACTGAAGCGAGGGTCGATTTGCACACCTGTCGGGAAAGCCGCTCGAGAGTGAGGCCGGCCGATTGCACCCTTGCGCAAACCCTGCCTAGGATCGAGATAAGGTGAAGAAACGAGAGATGCGAGCCGCCATGTTGCAGACCAAGACGATCGCGCGCACCAGCAAACCGGCCTTTTACCGGGATCTCTGCGAACAGCTGACGGCGCTGCTGGCGGGAGAGCCCGATCGTATCGCCAATGCGGCGAACACGGCGGCTCTGCTCTACGACGCGATGCCGGATGTCAACTGGGCGGGGTTCTATTTCCTGCAAGGCGATCGCGAGCTCGTGCTCGGGCCCTTCCAGGGCAAGCCGGCCTGCGTGCGCATCGCCGTGGGCAAGGGCGTTTGCGGAACGGCGGTCGCCCGGGCGCAATCGGTGCTGGTGGAAGATGTCCATGAGTTCCCCGGCCATATCGCCTGCGACGCGGCTTCGCGCTCGGAACTGGTGGTGCCCCTGTCGAGCCAGGGCGTCATCCGCGGCGTGCTCGATATCGACAGCCCGCTGCCGGCGCGCTTCGACGTCGAGGACCAGGCGGGGGTCGAGCGGATCGCCGCGATCTATATGTCGGCCAGCGCCTGGTGAAGCGCAGGGACGGTCGACCACGCGCCCGGTCGCGATAACGCGTCGGCGTGCGCTGACGAGTTCGGAGAGACTTCGAGAGGCCGGGGGATGTGGACCGGCCGGCTGGTGCCCCCCGTCGGAATCGAACCGACATGCCATTGCTGGCGCGGGATTTTGAGTCCCGTGCGTCTACCAGTTCCGCCAGAGGGGCTTCACCGCTGCCGAACGGCGCGCATCATACCCAGGACGGGCCCCAAGGCAACCTCCACCGGCCCCCCCCGTGACCATCCCCGGGCGTAATTACCCTGCCTTGCCGGGGATTTGCGCCCCTGCTACAGGAGCGGGCACCTTCCCTCTGGCCCGGAATCCCGCCCCATGCTGCGCCGCCTCTATGACTGGACCATGGGGCTTGCCTCGCGGCCCAACGCCCTTCTGGCGCTCGCCGCCGTCTCCTTCGCCGAGAGCTCGTTCTTCCCCATTCCGCCCGACGCCATGATCGTGCCGATGGTGCTGGCGAGGCCCGACCGCGCCTGGCGGATCGCGCTCGTGGCCACAGTCGCCTCGGTGCTGGGCGGCGCCCTCGGCTACGCGATCGGCTACTACCTGTTCGAGACGCTGGGTCAGTCGCTGATCCAGCTCTATGGCTATCAGGACAAGTTCGAGGCCTTCAAGCGGGCCTATAACGAGTGGGGCCTGTGGATCATCCTGATCAAGGGGCTGACGCCGATCCCCTATAAGCTGGTGACGATCGCGAGCGGGGCCGCCGCCTTCGATTTCCCGATCTTCATGCTGGCCTCGATCGTCACGCGGGGCCTGCGCTTCTTCATCGTCGCGGCGCTGTTGCGCCGCTTCGGCGAGCCGATCCGCGATTTCGTCGAGCGCCGCCTCACGCTGGTCGCCACAGTTTTTCTCCTGGCGGTCGTGGGCGGTTTCCTGATCGTGCGTTATGTCATCTGACGAGAGTCGATTTCGGACGTCGGGCCATCGCGGCTGCCCCCTGACGCCGTTCCGGAGGAGGAATCATGTCCGCCAACGCCAGCTTGACCTTGAAGCGCCGGCTCAAGGCATCGCCGGCCACGGTCTTTCAGGCCTGGACCGACCCGACGATGATGATCCATTGGTGGTCGCCGGCGGCGTTCGAGACGCTCATCACCGAGGCCGATCCGCGCGTGGGCGGCCGCTTCCGCGTGCTGATGCGGGGGCCCGACGGCGTCGAACATGACGTGAGCGGCGTCTATCGCGAGCTGGTGCGCAACGAGAAGCTGGTCTTCAGCTGGGCCTGGAAGACGACGCCCGACGAGGTGTCGCAGGTGACGGTCGCGCTCGAGCGCGACGACGACGGCACGCTCCTGACCTTGACGCATGACCAGTTCGTCGACGACGCCACGCGCGACAGTCACACCGATGGCTGGAGCGGCGCGCTCGACAAGCTCGAGCGTCTCGTCGCCTGAGCGGGTCATTTTCCACAGGCCGGCACTGAAAGCGCGGATAGAAAGACGCCGTCTTGTCATAAAGCCGCGGCGTTCGCCGCATTCCCGCGGAATCGCCAGAGGATCCTGCGCCCAATTGCCCCTAGGCGGCCGGGACCGGGCCCGCTAGGCTCGCCGCCGATGCTCAGTCTGCGCTCGCTCACTCCGGCCCGTGCCGCCACGCTCGTTCTCCTGGGCGCGCTGCTGCCCCTTCTCGTGGCGCTGGCCTCGCAATATTGGGGCGGGCTCTTACCCTGCGAGCTCTGCCTCGATCAGCGCTGGGCGCTGGTGGCGGCGGGCGTGCTGGCCATCCCCGGAATCTTCCTCGAGACCAAGCCCAGCGCGGCGCGGCTCTTTCTCTATCTGGCGGGCGCTGCCGCGCTCGTCGGCGCCGGCATCGCGATCTTCCATGTCGGCGTCGAGCAGCATTGGTGGGAGGGAACCTCGGCCTGCACCACCAAGATCAAGGCCGGCATGAGCGCCGCCGATTTCGAGGCGGCGATCCTCGCGGCCCCCGTCGTGCGCTGCGACGACATCGCCTGGTCGCTGTTCGGCATCTCGATGGCGGGCTACAATGTCCTCTATTCGGGCGCGCTCGGCGCCTTCTCCCTCTGGCAGGCCCGCCGCATCTGACCGGCGCGACCTTCGCCTTCGCGAGTCTCGTCCATGAGCATCGATCAACCCGATCGGCCCGGCGACCAGGAAGCGAGCGACGCCTATAGCGAGCCGCGCCGGCAGCGGCTGCCGGGCGACCTCGAGCCCGAGGCGCTGCTCGATCGCATCATCCGCGTCGACCAGGCGGGCGAATATGGCGCCAAGCGAATCTATGAAGGCCAGATGGCGGTGCTGGGCCCAGACCCGCAGTTGAAGCACATGGCCGAGCAGGAGCGCCGCCATCTGCAGCGCTTCGACGAACTCATGGTCGAACGCCGCGCGCGCCCGACGCTGCTGCAGCCGCTCTGGCATGTGGCGGGTTTCGCGCTGGGTGCCGCCACCGCCATGCTCGGCCGCGAGGCGGCGATGGCCTGCACCGTCGCCGTCGAGGAAGTGATCGACGAGCATTATCGCCAGCAACTCGCGAAGCTGCCGCCGGAAGAAGCGCCGCTCAAGGCGGATATCGAGAGCTTCCGCCAGGAAGAGCTCGAGCATCGCGCCACCGCCCTGGCGGAAGGGGCCGAGCGCGCGCCCGCCTATCCGGCGCTGACCGCCGCCGTGAAGACCGGCTCGCGCCTCGCGATCTGGCTGGCGGAGCGGATTTAGCAAAGCGCGGCGTCGGCCGCCCCAGCGCCGTCATCCCCGCGACAGTGGGGATCCATCCTGATCCAAGGCACCGAGCGGCAACATGGCCCCCCGCTTTTCGCGGGGGTGACGCTGGAGCGCACAGACGTGCGCTCCAGCGTCACTTGACATACGTTATGATATAACATTACCGTCCTCGCTGCCCGAAGGAGTCAATTGGGGCCGAGGAGATCCAACCCATGAGAAAATTCGCGCTGGCGCTGGCTGCGGTCCTCGTCGCCCTCATGCCCGCCACGGGTTTCGCGGGCGCGCCGATCAAGGTCGTGGCCGCCGAGAATTTCTACGCCGACATCGCGCAGCAGATCGGCGGACCCGAGGTCGAGGTCGCCAGCATCCTGAACAATCCGAACCAGGATCCGCACGATTTCGAGGCGAGCCCCTCGACCGCGCGCCAGGTCGCCGATGCCGAGCTGGTCGTCTATAGCGGCGCCGACTACGACCCCTGGATGAAGTCGCTGCTGGCCGCCTCCCCCTCCGATCGCCGCAAGGTCATCGTCGCGGCCAACCTGGTCCATCGCGTCTCCGGCGACAACCCGCATATCTGGTACGACCCGCAGACCATGCCGGCCGTGGCGGCGGCCCTGGCGGCCGAGTTCTCGAGCCGCGATCCGGCGCACAAGGCCGATTACGCGGCCCGTCTCCAATCCTTCCAGGCCTCGCTGCAGCCGATGCTGCAGAAGATCGCCGATATGAAGCAGAAGCATGCGGGCGACGCGGTCACCGCGACCGAGCCGGTCTATGGCTACATGATCGACGCGCTCGGTTTTGACATGCGCAACCAGGACTTCCAGATCGCGGTCATGAACGACACCGAGCCCAGCGCCTCCGACCTCGCCGCCTTCCAGGACGATCTGAAGAACCGCAAGGTCAAGGCGCTGATCTACAACAACCAGGTGACCGACGACATGACCGAGCGGCTGAAGGAGCTGGCGCAGCAGGCCGATATCCCCATCGTCGGCGTGACCGAGACCCTGCCGGCCGGCATGACCTATCAGAGCTGGATGATGGACGAGCTGACCCGCCTCGATAAGGCGCTGTCCGGGCCGACCTCATGACGCGCTGAACCCTTTGAGCGCAATCCATCTCGATCACGTCACGATCGGGCTCGGCGGACGCAAGATCCTCGCCGATATCAGCCTCTCGATCGACCAGGGCGAATTCATCGGCTTGCTCGGCCCCAACGGCGCCGGCAAGACGACCTTGATGCGCGCGCTGCTGGGACTCGTCCGTCCCACGCAAGGCACGATCCGCGTGCTGGGCGAGCCCGCGCGGCGCGGCAATCCCGCCATCGGCTATCTGCCGCAGATGCATCGCGCCGTCGCGGGCTTGCGGCTCAGCGGTTGGAACTTCGTGGCAAGCGCCGTCGACGGCCATCGCTGGGGCCTGCCCTGGAGCGGGCCCGCGCTGCAGCGCGAGGTGGGCTGGGCGCTCGATGCCGTGGGCGCCGCCGATCTCGCCCGCCGCGCGCTCGCCGACCTTTCCGGCGGCGAACGCCAGCGCCTGCTGCTGGCGCAATGCCTGCTGGGCCGGCCGCGCCTGCTGCTGCTCGACGAGCCCCTGATCAGCCTCGATCCGCATCACCAGCAGCATGTGCTGGAGCTGGTGCGCAAGCTGCAGCGCGAGCTCGACATCACCGTCCTCTTCAGCGCGCATGAGATCAATCCGCTGCTGGACGTGATCGACCGCGTGCTCTATCTGGGCCAGGGCCATGCGGCGCTCGGCAGCGTGGCGAAGGTCATCACCGGCCCGGTCCTGTCGCGGCTCTACGGCTCGGAGATCGAGGTGATCCGCCTCGGCAGCCGGATCTTCGTCATGGCCAACGGCCACGACCTTGAACATGCGGAGCATCGGCACGATGCTCACCTATGATTTCATGCGCAGCGCCTTCGCCGCGAGCGGCATCGTCGCGCTCGTGGCGGGGACCGTGGGTTATTTCCTGGTGCTGCGCGGCCAGACCTTCGCCGGCCATGCGCTGTCGCATGTGGGTTTCGCCGGCGCCACCGGCGCGATCCTGATCGGCATCCCGGCGCTCTGGGGCATGGTCGGCTTCACCGTCGCCGCCGGCCTCGCCATGGGCATGCTGGGCGAGCGCTTGAGCGGGCGCGACGTCGCCATCGGCATCGTGCTGTCGCTGTCGATGGGACTGGGGCTCCTGTTCCTCCATTACTACACCGCCTATGCGACGCAGGTGACGAACCTGCTGTTCGGCAATGTGCTGGGCGTCAGTCACGACACGCTCTGGGATCTGCTGGTGCTGGGGCTGATCAGCCTCGCCGCCTTGGCCGCGATCGCGCGGCCGCTGCTCTTCGCCAGCCTGCAGCCCGACATGGCCGAGGCCAAGGGCGTCTCGCTGCAGCTGGTGTCGCTGCTCTTCCTCGGCATCGTGGCCCTCACCGTCGCCGCCAGCACCCAGATCGTGGGCGTGCTGCTGGTCTTCTCGCTGATGGTGGGTCCGGCCGCGGCGGCGATGCGGCTGACGGTGCGGCTGAGGACCGGCGTGGCGCTGGCGGCCCTGCTGGCGCTGGCCGAGGCCTGGGCCGGCGTCGCGCTCGCCTATTACAGCGACTGGCCGGTCAGCTTCTGCATCACCGCCCTCAGCGCGGCGGTCTATTTCGCGAGCCTGCTGCGGCGTTGAAGCGAGAGACTGATTCACGCCTCAAGTCGATACGAAGTGAGGCGATCGGGCTCTAGAAGCCGGCGCCCGGGTCCAGGATCGCGCCGCTCAGCAGCAGCAATCCGATCAGCGTGATCATCACGGGACCGAGCAGCGAGAGCGCCATCGACGCCGCGCCGCCGGCCGCGATGCGCGACGTGACCTGGTGATGGGCGACGACGCTGGCGATGCCGAGCGCCGCCAGGGTCAGCCCCATCCCGACCGCGATGGCGAGCGCCATCAGCACCCCCATCAGCACGATGCCGTTGGTGAAGGCGAAGACCAGGATCAGGATCGCGCCCGAGCAGGGGATGAAGCCCGCCGCGACCGCCAGCAGGCGCTGCTCGGCGCGCCGGATCATGCCCGCCTTGGCGGCTGCCGCATGGTCATGGTCGTGGTCATGGTGATGGTCGTGCCCATGATCGTGGCCATGCCCATGATCGTGATGGCACTGGGCATGGCCGCCGCGGTTGCGGATCGCCGAGACCAGCATGACGAGACCGATGGCGAGGATCGCGGCATAGCTGACGAAGCGCAGCCAGGTCACTTCCTCGACCGGGGTCACATAGCTGTTGGAGAGGATGATATGCACGATCAGCACGATGACGATGGCGCCCACCACATGGCTGAGCGCGATCCATCCCGCCATCGCGACCCCGCGCCCGATGCTGCCGCCGCGTCCCAGGAAATAGCCGACGATGACGGTCTTGCCGTGGCCCGGCCCCAGCGCATGGAACACGCCATAGAGGAAGGCGATCGAAAGCCCGGCCCAGATCACGCCCAGGCCCTGGCCGTCGCGCACCGCGACGAGGCGCCGGTTGATCTCGCGATTGACGTCGCGCTGGGTCTTGATGATGAAGCCCTCGACGCGATGGAGAAGTCCTTCGCTCGGCGCTGCGGCCTCGTCGCCCGTGGCGGCGGGTGCGGCGACGTCGCCGTTGGTGGCCGGTGCCGCGCTGTCGGAGGCCGCGGGCGCACTGCTCCCCAACAGCGGATTGTCCTGCGCCGAGGCCGGCAACGGCACCTCCAGCAGAATGACGGCGAGCAGCATCGCCAGGAACGCCGCCATCGGTCGCAACGAACACCCGCTCATTTGCATGTCAGCTTGATCTGTTCGGGAATGACATAGCCGCCGTAATAGGCGTTCTTCTTGTCCAAGGTCACGACCGGCTGGCAGGAGAACTCCTTCAGGCCTTCGATCTTGATCGGATTGTCCTTGGCGAGCAGCACCTCGACGAAATAAGTGCGGTCATCGATCTCGACCGCGAAGTCCTGCTTCAGCGGGTCGACCGGCTCGGGCAAGGTGATGAGGAAATCGAACGTCACCAGCTTGTTCTTCGCGCTGGCATGGAAGTCCGTGGGCTTGATCTTGCCCAGATCCTTGCGATCGACCCAGACATAGGTGAAGTAGCGATATTCATCCATGTTGGGCAGCGTCCCCGCCGCAACCCCGTCGCTTTCCGCCTTGCTGAAGCGGCCATCGCCATCCTTGTCGAAATCGCCCAAGAGCTCGTCGCTGAAGATCTCGTCGAACACCCAGTTCTCGCGGAAACCGACGATCTTGCCGTCGGCAAAGAGGAAGGTGACGCGGTTGTCGATGAAGACGTGAGGATGCGCCCAGGCGATCGAGGGCAGACCCAGGGCGAATAAAAGCGTGAACGCCGGAACCGCCCGGCGCGCGAGTCCGGAAGCGAACGGGCGGCGCAACTCAGGCGCTGGCGTCGGCGGTGACGGTGATGCTGCAGCCGCAGAGCGGACAGACCACGACCTGCTGCGCGTCGGCGGGCTTGAGGCCGCTGGCGATCTCGTTCTTGAGCAGGGCCCGCGTATCGGCGATGAGTTGCAGATGGTCCGCACCCGGGGCCGCGGTCGGCTGACAGGCCAGCCCATAGGCCTTCGAGACCGGCGCCGTCATCGGCTCGATCGAGAAAGCCCGCGCGGCGCGCGCGCCAAAGCCGATGCCCAGGCTTCCCAGCGCCACACCGGTCAGAAGCTGGCGGCGCGTCAATGTCGCTTTCATCGGCTGCATCGGTTCCATCCCAAGACGAAGTCCGAGTCTAGCGCTGCCGTCGCCCGGCCGCAAAGCCGGCGGAGATTAATAAGCCGCCATCCGCGATGCCCTGCCGGCGAACCGGTGGCTCAGGCCGATTCCAGCTCGCTGTCCCAGTAAAGGAAGTCGCGCCAGCTATGGTGCAAATAATTGGGCGGGAAAGCCCGCCCGTTTTCCTGCAGCTCGAAGGTGGTCGGCTGGTAGGGTCTGGTCACAGGGAACATGTCCGCCTGGTTCGGCAGGCGGTTCCCTTTCAGCAGATTGCAGTGCTGGCAGGCGGCGACGACATTGTCCCAGGTCGTGCGGCCGCCGCGCGAGCGCGGGATCACATGGTCGAAGGTCAGGTCGTGGGCCGCCTGATGCTGGCCGCAATATTGGCAGCTGAAGCGGTCGCGCAGGAACACGTTGAACCGCGTGAAGGCGGGCCGGCGCGCCAGCGGGATGAATTCCTTGAGCGAGATGACGCTCGGCAGCCGCATCTCGAAGCTCGGGCTGCGCACCACCTGCTCATATTCGGAGATGATGTTGACGCGGTCGAGGAACACGGCCTTGACCGTTTCCTGCCAGGGCCAGAGCGACAACGGGAAGTAGCTCAACGGCCTGAAGTCGGCGTTGAGAACCAGAGCCGGGCAACTGTCAGGCGATGCGAACACCGAACCACCCTTGATCAGGCGCGCTTCAGGGGAGGCGCCTACCACAAGATGTAAGGGAGCAGCGCAAAAAACTCAAGATGTAGCGTGGCTTGGGGCCTCAGCCTGTCATCCCGCTGTCATCCGGATGACCTAAGCCTTTGCCGCGGCAGGCTCTCCCGAAAGGACCCGGCCCAGGAACTCGCCGCCCTTGGCCAGCCCCTCCGGGTCGATCGCATGGGGCAGGCCCGGGCGCCGCTCGGTCTCGACCGGGACCTGGAGTGCGGTCAGGGCCGCGGCCGCCGCTTCCATCGAGGCGAAAGGCACCACCGGATCGGCATCGCCATGGATCAGCAGCACCGGGGGCCGCGAGCGGATTTCGCGGCCGAGTTGATGCGGCCCGATCAGGCGGCCGGAATAGCCGACGATGCCGCCGATTGCGGCTTCTCGTCGCGGCGCCACATGCAGCGCCATCATCGTGCCTTGCGAGAATCCGACCAGCGCCATCCGGTCCGCCGCGACGGAAAAGTAGGCCAGGGCCACATCGAGGAAGCGATCGAGGATGCCGGCCGCTTCCTGCACGCCCGCATAGATCTCGGCTTGGTCGCGGCCTTCGAACCCGAACCATTGCCGCCCATAGGGCGAAGCCTCACAGGGGAACGGCGCATGGGGCGACACGAAGGCCGCGTCCGGCAGCAACCGCGCCCAATGGGGCGCCAGCTCGATCAGGTCGTTGCCGTCGGCGCCATAGCCATGCAGCAGCACTACGAGCTGTTGCGGCGCGCCGCCGGAAATCGGCGCCACGACCGGGCCGTCGAGATCCACAGGACTGTTCATGACGCGCGACGCTCCCTCCGTGCCAATGGCGAAGCCGCCTTGGTAGCGCAATCGCGCGCGGCGGGCCAGGGAGGGTGTGCGAAGGCGCGTGATGGGAACAAAACTGGACTCACCCCCTTCCCTTGCGGGAGGGGGTAGGGGGGTCATGCGAGATATGCGAACGTCGTACGCGATCGGAATTTCCGCAGCAACGCGACCTTGATCGAGAGCCCTCCCCCTACCCCCTCCCGCACGCCGCCTGCGGCGGCTGGGAAGGGGGTGAGTTTTTTCTGACCCTCCGCCGGCCCGTCACAAAGGCGCCTTGCGGTAATAGTGCCAGAGGAAACGCGCCGCGACGGAGCGCCAGGGGCGCCAGGGCTCGGCGAGCGCGATCAGATCGCGCGGACGGGGCCGGGCCTCGAGCCGCTTCAGCCGCTGGGCCGCGACCAGCAGCGCCAGATCGCCCGCCGGCATGACGTCGGGCCGGCCCAGCGCGAACAGCAGATAGACCTCCGCGGTCCAGGGCCCGATACCGTCGATCGCGGTCAGGGCCGCCAGCGCTTCCGCATCCTCCATGGTCTCGAGCGCCTCCAGATCGAGCGCCTTGCGTTTGACCGCCTCGGCGAGGGACCGGGCGAAACGCATCTTCTGCCGGCTCAGCCCCACCCGCGCCATGTCATGGTCGGTGAGCCGCAACAGCCGCCCGGGCGTGGGTTCGACCAGCCTGGCCTCGAGCCGGTCCCAGATGGCCCGGGCCGAGGCGACCGAGAGCTGCTGGCCCATGATGATGCGCAGCAACCCGGCAAAGCCGGCCTCGGACGAGCGCGAGGGGGGCGGGCCGATTTCGAGCAGGCTGCGGGCCAGGTCGGTATCGGCCGAGGCCAGATGGGCCAGCGCGGTTTTGAGCTTTCGCCCCTTGATCTCGAATCCCGTCATGCCGACTTATAACCCCGTGCCGAGCGTGGTTTAGTGGGGGCTAGTCCAGCGCGCGCCTGACCCCCAATGGATTGCGCCATCCTTTACGCTTCCAGGTCTTCCCGGAACAAGCGCATCCCCCCTGCATGTCCGATTCGGAAACGGTCACCCGCTTCGCCCCCAGCCCTACCGGACGGCTGCATCTGGGCCATGCCTTTTCCGCGCTGACCGCTTACGCGGCGGCCCGCCAGGCCAAGGGACGATTCCTGCTGCGGATCGAGGATATCGACCAGGGCCGCTGCCGGCCCGAATTCGAGCAGGCGATCTATGACGATCTGGCCTGGCTCGGGCTCGACTGGAAGCGGCCGGTGCGCCGGCAGTCCGAGCATTTCGACTCCTATCGCGCGGCCCTCGACCGGCTCCAGGCGATGGGCCTGGTCTATCCCTGTTTCTGCACCCGCAAGGAAATCGCGGCCGAAATCGCGGCCGCCGGCAGCGCCCCGCACGGCCCCGACGGGCCGCACTATCCCGGCAGCTGCCGTTATCTGTCGCCCGCCGAACGCGAGCAACGCCAGGCGAGCGGCGCTCCCTTCGCCTTGCGTCTCGATGCGGCCGCGACGGCGGCAAAAGCCGGACCGCTGCGCTGGGTCGAGCAGGGCAAAGGCGAGATCGCGGTCGATCCCCTCCTCCATGGCGACGTCGTGATCGCGCGCAAGGATGTCCCGGCCAGCTACCATCTTGCGGTCACGCTCGACGATGCGGTCCAGGGCGTCACCCTTGTCACGCGCGGCGAGGACCTGCTGCCGGCCACGCATATCCACCGCCTGCTGCAGGCCGTGCTGGACCTGCCGGTGCCCGAATATCGCCATCACAAGCTGCTGGCCGATGCGACCGGCAAGCGCCTCGCGAAACGCGATGGGGCCGAGAGCCTCACCAGCCTGCGCCAGAAGGGTGCCGACCCCGCCGCGATCCGGGCCCGGCTCGGTTTCGGCGACCTGGCTGTCGCCGCTCCAACGCTTACTTAACCCGCCATCCCGCAGATTCCGGAGATCGCCATGCGCCCCGCCTCCACCTCCGCCTCGTTCCGGATGGCCCCCTGATGGATTTCACGATCACGGTCTCCGAGGTCACCGCCTTCCTCCAGGTCATCATGGTCGACCTGGTGCTGGCGGGCGACAACGCCATCGTCGTCGGCGTGGTCGCGGCCTCGCTGCCCAAGGCGCAGCGCGCGCGCGTGATCTTCCTCGGCATCGCGGCGGCGACCGTGATGCGCGTCGGCTTCGCGGTCATCACCACGCAGCTGCTGCAGATCATCGGCCTGACGCTCGCGGGCGGCCTCCTGCTGCTCTGGGTCTGCTGGAAGCTCTGGCGCGAGGTCGAGGTCCAGCGCAAGGAACGGAAGGCGGAAGCGGCCCTCGCCGCCGCTTCGGCCGCCGGCGAAACCATGACGGGCGAGCATCCGCATCCGCATGGCCATGGGCACTCCAAACCGCCGCCCAAAACCATGGGCCAGGCGGTGATGCAGATCGTGCTCGCCGACCTGTCGATGTCGCTCGACAATGTGCTCGCGGTCGCCGGCATCGCGCGCGACCATGCCTGGGTGCTGGTGTTCGGGCTGGTGCTGTCGGTGGCGCTCATGGGTGCCGCGGCGACGCTCATCGCCAACTTCCTGCGCCGCTGGCCCTGGCTCGTCTATATCGGCCTGGCCATCATCCTCTATGTCGCCTGCCACATGATCTTCGACGGCACGATGAAGGTCTATGACGCGACGCAGTTATCGGCGCTGTTCTAGCAGCGTTGAGTCTCATTGTCTCCCTCGTCCCTTTCTAACCCCTCCCCCCTTGAGGGGGAGGTAAAGGAAGACGAGGAAGAGAACGAGGGCGTTTGGGTCCTCGCTACGCGCGGGGGAAGTGATCCTTGATCCGCATGTTCAGCACGATCTCCGGATAGGTCGGGTCCTCCGGTGCGATGAAGCCGTGGCGCACGAGGAAGTCGATGATCACCATCGCGACGTTGAACTTGAATTCCTCGGTCGTCGCCAGGACCTCGATCACGCGCTCGATCGGCCAGAGATAGAATTCCTCGATCTCGCCGTCGGTGTTCACCGGCGTGAAATCCTCCGCCAGCGCGATGTCGTAGCAGAACAGCACGTCGTTGCGGATACCCTCGTGGTTCTGGATCAGGTAGGAGGTGAACCCGACGGGCCGCGACTGGCGCGCGAGGTCGGCGCTCATTGCCGCTTCCTCCGCGCATTCCTTGATCAGGTTTTCCATCAGCGACAGGCCGATCGGTTGGCCGCCGGCGACGACATGATCGAGCTTCAAGGGCGCCGTGGCCTTGTTCCGCGCGCGCCGCCCGATCCACATCTTCATGTCGCGGCCCTGCCCGACATAACCGTTGAGATGGACGCCATAGGCCAAGGTCCCGAAGGACGGCACGGCCGAACGCTCCAGCCCCAGCAGCGGCTTGTCGTAGAAGGATTTCGCGACCGGATAGCGCTCGTTGCGGAATTTCGGCAGGCCGCCTTCGCGGGCGAGCGCATCGACGACGCCGGCGAGTGCCTCGCTGCGGCGCTCATAGCTGTCATGGCGGTCCTTGAGCCGGACCGTACCGGCATCGACCTCGAACACCGCCGGGAATTTCGTCAGGCGCTCCGCGAAGGCCGGCAGGATCCAGCCCAGCCGCTCGCCTTCGATCACGAAGGACCGGAGCGTCGAGAGATCGGGTTGGCGGAACAGGCGGATGCGATCGACCAGGCTCATGCGCGCGTCTCCAGCAGCGGGATTCCCTCGATCATACATCGAAGACCCCGACCGCGAAGCGGCGAGCGTCCGGCACGTCCCTCGCGAGCGATCAGGCGCGGCGCTCGAAGCGCTGCTGCTCGTCGGTCACGCAGGTCAGCACGCTGGCGACGAAGACGAGCTGGCGCAGCGAGCGCGCGATATGCTCCGCCTCGTCCGGGGTCAGCCCCGTGACCTGAAGATCGATCAGAAGCTCTTCGCGCTCGGGCTCGGTCACGACCGCATGGCAGCGGCTCGGCACCAGATCGCGCTTGGCGAAGAGTCCCAGCACGCGCGGCAGCAGGCCCGGATCGGACGCGGCCTGAACGGAGAAGCAATAGGTGGGACCGGCCCCGGTCGCCCTGTCGGCGACAGGTCGCGCGCTCGCGCGCGGGGCGGTGGTTCGGTGGCTAGGCGAGGAGGGGGAGGACGACATGGCAATGAGACTCCGGGCGGACGGGAAGAATGGCAGGCGCGACGACGACCGAACGCCCGACGGGCGCCCGGAGGCTAATTCGCGCGGCCATAATTCGCCCGCTGGTGGGGAGCTCATTGCTCATGAAGGAGAGGCTATCGGCCGGAGCCCCGCCCCGTCAATGCAAACCATCGGAAAACCCTGTTCGCGCGAGGCGTTAGGGCCGATCGGGTGGTTTCATTGCGGGAAAGGGCCGCAACAGGAACGATTGCTTTCGCAAGGTCCGGCGATTCATAGTCCCGCCCAGCGATTCGTGGTTAAGGCCAGCCACGGGGGAAACGATCGCGGGCACCCGCCGATGGCCTGCAGGACGGAGAGGGGATGCGCCGATTCTGGCTGCTTTATCTGATCGGCGCCGTGGGCGTGGCGCTCCTGGTCTTCGGCCTCTCCCAACGCTTTCCCGGTGCGCTCGCGCAGCAGAACAACCTGCCCCTGCTGGCCAGCATGCTCGGCTGGCTGGCGCTGGTCGGTGCCGGCGGCGTCGCGATGATCCGCCAGAAGCCGCGCAAGGCGATCCTGCAGATGGGCGTCTGGGTTGCCATCATTTTGCTTCTGGTGTTGGGCTACAGCTTCCAGCCTGAATTCTCCGCCATGATGACAGTCGTGAAAGCCAGGCTGACCGGCGCGCTCATTCCCGGTCAGGCGCAGGAACAGCAGGACGGCAGCGTCGTCTTCGCCCGCGCCAATGACGGTCATTTCCATGTGGAGGCGATGGTCGACGGCATCCGCATCAACTTCCTCGTGGATACCGGCGCCTCGGGGATCATCCTGTCGCCCGCCGACGCGCGCCGGCTGGGTTTCGACCCCGCCCAGCTCGATTACAGCATCGCGACCTCGACCGCGAACGGGAACGGACGCGCCGCCAGGGTGAGCCTCAGCTCGATCGCGATCGGTCCGATCCAGCGCGCCGCGATGACCGCCCTGGTCAACCAAGCGGACATGGACAGCTCGCTGCTCGGCATGAGCTTCCTCGACAGCCTGGGCAGCTTCACCGTGGAAGGCGACAAGCTGGTGTTGCACCAATGACACGCTCCCGTGACCCCAAGGGCATGGTGCTCATGACCTTCACGGGCGTGATGCTGCTGGGCTCGTTCCTGGCGGCCTGCGAGCCGAAGCCCGCACCCGTCACCGTGTCGACCACGCCCACAGTCTCGGCGCCCGTCTCCGCCCATTTCCAGCCCCCGGCGCCGCCGCCCGACAGCGCGCGGATGCAATGCGTCACCTATGCGCGCGCGGTCACCGGCCTCGATCTCAAGGGCGATGCCTGGAGCTGGTGGGACGCCGCCGGCGGGCGTTACGGGCGGGGAGCGGAACCTTCGGTCTATTCGGTGCTGGTGCTGTCGCAGGGCGTGCGGCTGTCCCGCGGTCACGTCGCGGTGGTGCGCGAAGTGCTGGATTCCCGGCGCATCCGGGTCGATCACGCCAACTGGAACAATGACCAGCGCATCGTGAAGGACATGATGGTGGTCGATGTCTCGGCCGCGAACGATTGGAGCGAGGTCAAGTTCTGGAACGAGAAGGCCAAGAGCTGGGGCAACGTCTATCTGGCCTACGGATTCATCTATCCGCCGGGCACGGAACCCGACAGATCGGCGGCCCTGGCGCCCTGAATTAGCGCCGGCCGGGTCTTGCCGCCGCGGCTTGATTTCCGCTTGGTAACGAAGCGAGCGAAATATTCTCGATCCGATCGGCACCCGCGCGTCATATCGGCCCTTGCCGATCGTCGAGGGTGTGCTTATGTCACCGAAAACCCGTCTTCGTCCGGCCCGTGCAGGGATGGCCGGCTGTTTCAAATGAAACCAAGCGATGTTTGATTGTCGCCGCTCCGATCCGGTTCAATGAATCCGATGGATCGCGGCGTCGCGTGGAACCCCCGCGGTTCCCCGTCCTTAATCTCGAGGGAGAGCCTGAATGATCACACTCAAGGTCAATGGCGAGACGCATAGCGTCGACGTCGACCCGCAGACGCCCCTGTTGTGGGTGCTGCGCGACACGATCGGTCTGACTGGGACCAAATATGGCTGCGGCATCGCCGCCTGCGGCGCCTGCACGGTCCATCTCGACGGCCAGGCGACCCGTTCCTGCTCGGTCGCGGTCGGCGATGTCGGCAACAGCGCCATCACCACCATCGAGGCGATCCAGGGCAAGGCCGCCCAGGCGGTGCAGACGGCCTGGCAGAACCTCGACGTGGTCCAGTGCGGCTACTGCCAGTCGGGCCAGGTCATGGCCGCGACAGCCTTGCTCACGGAGAATGCGCGGCCGACCGATGCCGACATCGACGCCGCCATGACCAATATCTGTCGCTGCGCCACCTATCAACGCATCAGGGCCGCCATCCACGAGGCGGCCCGGCAGATGGAGATCTGAGCCATGCTGCCCTTCGATCGCTTGGTACTCCGCCCGCACCGGGCCCCCGCCGCCTTCGCCCCCACCAGCCGTCGCGGCTTCCTCAAGGCCGGCGCGCTGACCGGCGCCGGCCTCGTGATCGGCGCGCTGCTCCCCGGCGGCCGCATCACCGCGGCCCATGCGGCCGACGCGGACAGCCCCTTCGAGGGCTACATCGTCATCAACCCCGACAACAGCGTGACCGTGCTCTCGGCGCATTTCGAGATGGGCCAGGGCGCCTATACCGGTATTGCGACGCTGGTCGCCGAAGAGCTCGATGCCGACTGGTCGCAGATGCGGGTGGAGGGTGCCTCCGGCAATCCCAAGCTCTACGGCAATCTGGCGCTCGGCGGCGCATTCCAGGTGACCGGCGGATCGACCGCCATGGCGAGCTCGTGGGACCGCTATCGCAAGGCCGGCGCCATGGCGCGGGCCATGCTGGTCGCGGCGGCGGCGCAGAGCTGGAACGTCCCCGCCGGCGAGATCAAGGTCGAGAAGGGCGTGCTCTCGCATAACGGCGGGCAGCAGGCCAATTTCGGCGCCATGGCGCAGAAGGCGCTGACGATGACTCCGCCCGGCGATGTCGGGTTCAAGGACGCCAAGGATTGGCGGCTGATCGGCGACGAGACGCTGCATCGGATCGACCATGTGTCCAAGACCAACGGCAGCGCGCAGTTCCCGCTCGATGTGAAGCTGGACGGCATGCTCACCGCGGTCGTGGCCCATCCGCCCTTGTTCGGCGCCACCGTCAAGAGCTTCGATGCGACGGCAGCGAAAGCCGTCAAGGGCGTGGTCGATGTGGTGCAGATCCCGCGCGGCGTCGCCGTGGTGGCCGACAGCACCTGGTCGGCCATGAAGGGCCGCGAGGCCCTCAAGGTCGAATGGGACGACAGCCAGGCCGAGACCCGCGGCAGCGCCGAGATCATGGCCGACTACAAGAAGCTCGCCGGAGGCACCGACGCCAAGGTCGCGCGTTCGGACGGCGACGCGGCCAAGGCGTTGACCGAGGCCGCGAAGGTCGTCGAGGCGGCCTACGAGTTCCCCTATCTCGCCCATGCCGCCATGGAGCCGCTCGATGCGGTCGCCTGGAAGCATGACGATGTGATCGAGGTCTGGGGCGGCCATCAGATGCCCGACACCTACCAGGCGATCACCGCCCAGATCGCGGAACTGCCGCCGGAGAAGGTCAAGCTGCATGTGATGATGTCGGGCGGCAGCTTCGGCCGGCGCGCGGTCGCCGATGGCGACGTGGTGGCCGAGGCGGTCTCGACCGCCAAGGCGATCGGCTGGAAGGCGCCGGTGAAGCTGGTCTGGACCCGCGAGGACGACATGACCGGCGGGCGCTACCGGCCGATGTATTATCACACGATGAAGGCGGGGCTGGATGCGCAGGGCAAGCTCATCGCCTGGCAGCATCGCATCGTCGGCCAGTCGATCCTCGGCGACACGCCCTTCAATGCCTGGGTCAAGGACGGGATCGATCCGACCTCGGTCGAGGGCGCGTCGACTCTGCCTTACGCCATTCCCAATCTGACGGTCGATCTGGTGACCGCCAAGGCGGGCGTGCCGGTGCTCTGGTGGCGCTCGGTGGGGAGCACCCACACGGCCTATTCGTCGGAGGTCTTCATCGACGAGCTGGCGCATGAGGCCGGCAAGGACCCGATCGAGTTCCGCCTCGGCCTGCTCGAGAAGCATCCTCGCCATCGCGCCGTGCTGGAGAAGGTGCGCGATGCCTCGGGCTGGGGCAACGAGCTCGGCAACGGCAAGGGCCGCGGCGTGGCGGTGGCCGAGTCCTTCGGCAGCTTCGTCGCGCAAGTGGCCGAAATCAGCATCGAGAAAGGGACGATCAAGGTCGAGCGCGTCGTCTGCGCCGTCGATTGCGGCACCGCCATCAACCCCGACGTGATCAAGGCGCAGATGGAAGGCGGCATCGGCTTCGGCCTCGGCGCCATCCTCAAGGGCGAGATCACGCTCGAGAAGGGCGCCGTGCAACAGACCAATTTCGACGGCTACGAGGTGCTGCATATGGAGGAGATGCCGCAGATCGATGTGCATATCATCGCCTCGACCGAAAAGCCCACCGGCGTGGGCGAACCCGGCGTCCCGCCGATCGGCCCCGCCATCGCCAACGCCGTCTTCTCCGTGACCGGCAAACGCATCCGCGTCCTGCCGATCAGCAAGACGGACCTGAACGCGACGTGACGAGAAGGCCGTTCCGCCTCTCCCCACACGGTGGGGAGAGGCGCCTCGTCATGACGTCTTCTCGTCATCCCCGCGGAAGCGGGGATCCATCCTGATCCAGCGACGCAAGCTTGACATTGGGTCCCCGCTTTCGCGGGGATGACGATTGGGGGAGCGCTGCATGTGGGGAGATGAAAGAGAAATCAAAACTCCGGATTGTTCTCCGGGTGGCTCTCGAGCTTCATCGCGAGCTTGACCCAGGGGAGCTTCACCGAGGCCCAGCCTTCCGCCGTCGGCGTGAAGCGCCCGGGCTCGTCGAGGCTGCCGATCAGGACGCCGTCGAGCTCGGCGTTGCTGCCCCCCATCATCGCCATCGGCGAGCCGCAATTGCCGCAGAAATAGCGCGTGGCGTCCTTCGAGGATTGGTAGGCGGCGGGCTTTCCCTTCGTCCAATGGAAGCCCGCGCGCGGCACCGCGATCCAGGCGATGAAGGGCGCGCCGGCGCTCTTGCAGCACATGGCGCAATGGCAGATGTCGGCCAGCGCGGGTTCCAGCTCGATGCGATAGCGCACCGCGCCGCAGAGACAGCCGCCTTCCGCCGGACGAAATGTCATGCGTTCGATCCTCAGGCCGCTTCCTTGAAGACGCGATCCACCAGCTCGACGATGTCGGCCATGATCGCGTTCAGGTCGTAATGCTTGGGCGTATAGACGCGGGCCACGCCCGCGGCCTTGAGCTTGGCCTCGTCCTCGGGCGGGATGATGCCGCCGACCACGACCGGCAGCTCGCTTAAGCCCAGCGCCTCGAGGCGCGCCATCACCTCGCCCACCAGCGCGACATGGCCGCCGGAGAGGATCGAGAGCCCTACCACATGCACGCCCTCCTCCAGCGCGGCATTGGCGATCTGCGCCGGCGTCAGGCGGATGCCTTCATAGACCACCTCGAAGCCGGCATCGCGCGCGCGCACCGCGATCTGCTCGGCGCCGTTGGAATGGCCGTCGAGGCCGGGCTTGCCGACCAGCATCTTCAAGCGGCGGCCCAGCCGCGATGAGACCTGCTCCACGCGTCCACGGACCTGCTTGAGGGCTTCGCCGCCCGCGGCACTCACCGCGCGGCCGACGCCCGTCGGCGCGCGGTATTCGCCATAGACCTCGCGCAAGGCCTGGCCCCATTCGCCGGTGGTGACGCCGGCATGGGCGCAGGCGATCGAGGGCTCCATCACATTGCGGCCTTCCTTGGCGGCGCGCTTGAGCTCCTCGAGGGCGGCTTGCGCCTTCTTCCCATCGCGCGCGGTGCGCCAGGCCTGGAGCCGTTCGATCTGCTCCGTCTCGGCGCTGTCCTCGACCGCGAGGAAACCGGCGCCATCGCCCGCGACCAGCGGCGAGGGCGCGCTGTCGGCGAAGCGATTGACGCCGACCACGGTCTGCTCGCCGGCCTCGATCGCGGCCAGGCGCCGGCTGTTCGATTCCACCAGCCGCTGTTTCATATAGCTGGCCTCGACCGCGGCGATGGCGCCGCCCAGCGCGTCGATGCGCGCGAGCTCGGCGAGCGCCTCGGCCTTCAGCGCCTCGACCTTGGCGTCGATCACCGGCGAGCCGTCGAAGATGTCGCCGAACTCGAGGATGTCGGTCTCATAGGCCACGATCTGCTGCAGCCGGATCGACCATTGCTGGTCCCAGGGGCGCGGCAGGCCCAGCGCCTCGTTCCAGGCCGGGAGCTGCACCGCGCGGGCGCGCGCCTTCTTCGACAACACCACCGCCAGCATCTCGATCAGGATCCGATAGACATTGTTCTCGGGCTGCTGCTCGGTCAGGCCCAGCGAGTTGACCTGCACGCCGTAGCGGAAGCGCCGGAACTTCTCGTCGGTGACGCCATAGCGCGTCCGCGTGATCTCGTCCCAGAGATCGACGAAGGCGCGCATCTTGCAGATCTCGGTGATCATGCGGATGCCGGCATTGACGAAGAAGGAGACGCGGCCGACCACCTGCGGGAATTCCGCCGCCGGCACCTGGCCCGAGGCCTTCACCGCATCCAGCACCGCGATCGCGGTCGCGAGCGCAAAGGCCAGCTCCTGCACCGGCGTCGCGCCCGCCTCCTGCAGATGGTAGGAGCAGACATTGGTCGGATTCCATTTCGGCACGTCGCGATAGGCGAAGGAGATCACGTCGGTCGCGAGCTTGAGGCTGGGCGCCGGCGGATAGATGTAGGTCCCGCGCGAGAGATATTCCTTGATGATGTCGTTCTGCACCGTGCCCTGCAGCGCCGCGCGCGGCAGGTTCTGGGTTTCAGCCAGCGCGATATAGAGCGCCAGCAGCCAGGGTGCCGTCGCATTGATCGTCATGGAGGTGTTCATGCGATCGAGCGGCAGCCCGTCGAAGAGCGTGCGCATGTCGCCCAGATGGCCGACCGGCACGCCGACCTTGCCGACCTCGCCCTTGGCCAGCGGATGGTCGCCGTCATAGCCGGTCTGGGTCGGCAGATCGAAGGCGACCGAGAGGCCGGTCTGGCCGCGCGCCAGGTTCTGGCGATAGAGCGCGTTCGAGGCCGCGGCCGAGCTATGGCCGGAATAGGTGCGGATCAGCCAGGGCTCCTCACGCGCGCTCTTGGCGCCGCCGCCCTTGCCGCTCCCGCCCTTGTTCGTATCGCCCTGGCTCATGGTCCGTCCGGCCCCGTTTTCCGCCCGGCACGGACCTTAGAGCCAGTCGATT
>CAVOLB010000143.1:0-48003 GCA_963696655.1 uncultured Alphaproteobacteria bacterium | reverse complement strand
CAAGGTCCTGAACCAGGGCGGCCTGCGCTATCCCAACGAGCTCGCCCGGCACAAGGCGCTCGACGTGATCGGCGATCTGGCCTTGGCCGGCGGACCGTTGCTGGCACGCTTCGAGGGCCGGCGGTCCGGCCATAAGCTGCATCATCGGCTCCTCGCGGCGCTCTTCGCCGATTCCGAGGCCTGGGCCTGGGCTCCGATTCGCGAAGAGCTGCCGATCCAGGTCTCGGCGGCCGAATAGCGCCGCCGGCCTGCAGACAAGGGCCGCCTTCCGCCATTTTTTGCACGGTTCGAGCCCCGGTGCCCCGGGCTGTGGCCGGTTGCGCACCGGCGCTTGAGGGGCTGAGGCCGGGGCCCTATAGTCGGGCCCGGCGTCCGCCTGGGCCGACCGTGAATTTATCAGCCAGGCCAGCGACTTGAATGTGTCGAGGCAAAGCAAGAACCGATGCCGTCCCAGTTCCTTCCCCGCCGGCCCGCCCTGGCCGCACTCGTGCTCCTGGCCGGCCTCGCGCTCAGCGCCTGCGGCTCCGACACGCCCAAGATTCCCGACCAGCCGCCCGAGGTTCTCTACAACCAGGGCTACGACCTGATCCAGACCGGGGAGTTCCAGAAGGCCGCGGCGATGTTCGACGAGGTCGAACGTCAGCACCCCTACTCGACCTGGGCGACCCAGGCACAGCTGATGTCGGCCTATGCGCATTACGTCAACAACGAGTATGACGACGCGATCATCGGGCTCGAGCATTTCATCGATCTGCATCCCGGCCACCGCAACGCGCCCTATGCCTATTACCTGAAGGCGCTTTGCTATTACGAGCAGATCGTCGACGTCGGCCGCGACCAGAAGAACACCGAGCTGGCATTGCAGAGCCTGGCCGAAGTGGTGGCGCGCTTCCCCAACACCGACTATGCGCGCGACGCCTCGCTCAAGCTCGACCTGACGCGCGACCATCTCGCCGGCAAGGAGATGGAGATCGGCCGCTATTACGAGACGCGCGGGCTGTGGGTCGCCGCCATCAACCGCTACCGCACCGTCATCGAGCGGTTCCAGACCACGACCCATGTGCCCGAAGCGCTGTCGCGGCTGGTCGAATGCTATCTCTCGCTCGGTGTCATGGATGAAGCCCAGAATGCCGGTGCCGTGCTCGGCTACAACTTCCCCGGCACGGACTGGTATCAGGAATCCTATGCGCTCTTGACCAGTCACGACCTCGAGCCGATGCGCAAAGAAGGCTCCTGGCTCAACAATATCTTCTGATCCGCGGATGCTGATCGGCCTCGCCATCCGCGATGTCGTTCTGATCGACCGGCTCGACCTTTCCTTTGCGCCGGGACTCTCGGTGCTGACCGGCGAGACCGGCGCCGGCAAATCCATCCTGCTGGATTCGCTGGGGCTGGCGCTGGGCGAGCGCGCCGATGCCGGCTTGCTGCGCCCCGGCGCCGAGCAGGCCAGCGTCACCGCCGAATTCGATCTCCCCGCCTCCCATCCCGCCAATGCGCTGCTGTCCGAGCAGGGCCTCGCCGTCGAGCCGGCGCTCATCCTGCGCCGCCAGCTCGGCCGCGACGGCCGCAGCCGCGCCTTCGTGAATGACGAACCGGTCAGCGTCGGCCTGCTCAAGCGGCTGGGCGAAACGCTGGTCGAGATCGCGAGCCAGGCGAGCCAGTCGGGCCTCATGGATTCGGCCACCCATCGCGACCTGCTGGATTCCTTCGGCGGTTTGCGCGCCGGGGCGCGCCAGGCGGCCTCCCACTGGCAGGAATGGCAGGGCGCCAAGGCCGCGCGCGAGGCCGCCGAGGCGAGGCTGGCGGCCGCCCGGCGCGATGAAGACTATCTGCGCCATGCGGTGAAGGAGCTGGATGCGCTGGCCCCCGAAACGGGCGAAGAGACCATGCTCGCCAACGAGCGCAGCCTGCTGATGAACCGCGAGAAGCTGGGCGAAGCCCTTTCGGCGGCGCTCGCCGCGGTCAGCGGCGATGGCAGCGCCGATGAACGACTGGCCCAGGCCCAGCGCCGGCTCGACCGCATCGCCGACAAGGCGGGCGAGGCGTTGCAGCCGGTGATGGCGGCGCTCGATCGCGCGGCCAGCGAGCTGGCCGAGGCGGTCCATGCGCTCCACAGCGTGGCCGCCGCCCTGGACGCCGATCCCAACCGGCTCGAGAAGGTCGAGGAACGGCTCTTCGCCCTGCGCGAGCAGGCCCGCAAGCATAACCGCGCCGTGGAGGCCCTGCCCGCGTTGCTGGTGGAGATGCAGGCCCAGCTCGAGGCGCTCGACGACCAGTCGGGCGGTCTGGCCGAGCTGGGCCGGCGCGAGGCCGACGCGGCCGCCGCCTATCGGAAATCCGCCGAGGTCCTGTCCAAGGGCCGAGCCGAGGCCGCCCGCAAGCTCGACCGCCGCATCAACGCCGAGCTGGCGCCGCTCAAGCTCGACAAGGCGTCGTTCCGCACCCGGCTGGAATCGCTGCCGGAGACGCAATGGGGCCCGAGCGGCACCGAGCGCGTGCATTTCGAGATCGCGACCATGCCGGGCGCCGAGCCCGGGCCCCTGGGCAAGGTCGCCTCGGGCGGCGAGCTCTCGCGTCTGATGCTGGCCCTGCGCGTCGTGCTGGCGGGGAGCGATCCCGTCTCCACACTGATCTTCGACGAGGTCGATGCCGGCGTCGGCGGCGCCACGGCCGCCGCCGTCGGTGCGAGGCTGAAGCGCCTTTCGGACGATCTGCAGGTAATCGTGGTCACGCATTCGCCGCAGGTGGCGGCACTCGGCGTCCATCACTGGCGCGTGCGCAAGAGCCTCGGCAAGAGTCCGCGCACGGAAGTCGAGCCGCTCGACGCCGCCGGCCGGCGCGAGGAGATCGCGCGCATGCTCTCCGGCGTCAAGGTCACGGACGAGGCGCGCGCCGCCGCCGACCGATTGATGGCAGGCACCGCATGATCGGGACGCCGTCATGACGAAGAAGCCCGCCGCAACGGTCGCGGCCCTCCCCGCCGACGAGCTGACCAGGGCGCAGGCCGAGAAGGAATTGGCGCGGCTGGCGGCCGAGATCGCGCATCACGACCAGCTCTACCATCAGAAGGACGCGCCCGAGATCTCAGACGCCGCCTATGACGCGCTCGTCGTCCGCAACAAGGCGATCGAGGCGCGCTTTCCCGATCTCAAGCGTCCCGACAGCCCTTCGGCGCGCGTCGGCGCGGCGCCGGCCAGCGGATTCGCCAAGGTCACGCACAGCCGGCCGATGCTCTCGCTCGACAACGGCTTCAGCACCGAAGACGTCACCGATTTCCTCGGCCGCATCCGCCGCTTCCTCAAGCTGCCGGACGACACCGACATCGAGATGGTGGCCGAGCCCAAGATCGACGGGCTTTCCGCGGCCCTGACCTACGAGAACGGGCGCTTCGTCCAGGGCGCCACGCGCGGCGACGGCAGCGTGGGCGAGGACATCACCCGCAATCTCGCCACCATCGCCGACCTGCCCAAGCAGATCCACGGCCGCCATCAGGGGAAGCTCATCGAGGTGCGCGGCGAGGTCTATATGCGACACGCCGATTTCCGGCAGCTCAACAAGACGCGCGAGGCCGACGGCGAAGCGGTGTTCGCCAATCCGCGCAATGCCGCCGCCGGCAGCGTGCGCCAGCTCGATCCCGCCATCACCGCGAGCCGTCCCTTGCGCTTCTTCGCCTATGCCGAAGGGGAGACCAGCGGCGCCATCGACGATTGCAAGACCCATTGGGACTTCCTCGAGCGCCTCAAGGAATGGGGCTTCACCGTCAATCCGCTGGTCAAGCGCTGCGAGGACGAGAAGGCGCTGCTGGCTTTCTACGAGAAGATCGGCGCGCAGCGCGCCAAGCTCGATTACGACATCGACGGCGTCGTCTACAAGGTCGACCGCCGCGACTGGCAGCGGCGGCTGGGTTTCGTCGGCCGCGCGCCGCGCTGGGCGCTCGCGCACAAGTTCCCCGCCGAGCGCGCGGAGACGCGGCTCAATGCCATCACCATCCAGGTCGGCCGCACCGGCGCGCTGACGCCGGTGGCCGAGCTCGAGCCGATCACGGTGGGCGGCGTGGTGGTGTCGCGCGCGACCCTGCATAACGAGGACGAGATCGAGCGCAAGGATATCCGCGAAGGCGACTGGGTCGTGGTGCAACGCGCCGGCGACGTGATCCCGCAGATCGTGGAAGTGATCAAGAAGCGCCGGCCGCACAACTCCAAGCCCTACAAGTTCCCCGGCAAATGCCCGGTCTGCCACAGCCTCGCCATCCGCGAGATCGACGAGGCGGTGCGCCGCTGCACCGGCGGGCTGATCTGCCCGGCCCAGGCGGTCGAGCGGCTGCGCCATTTCGTGAGCCGCGGCGCCGCCGACATCGAGGGGCTGGGCGAGAAGCATATCCAGGCCTTCTGGGACGAAGGCTGGCTCAAGACGCCGGGCGACATCTATCGCCTGAAGGATCATCGCGACGAGCTGGTCGCGCGCGAAGGCTGGGGCGAGCAGTCGGTCAAGAAGCTGCTGGATGCGATCGAGGCGCGCCGCCGGTTGCCGCTCGACCGCTTCATCTACGCGCTCGGCATCCGCCAGGTCGGCGAGCAGACCGCGAAGCTGCTGGCGCGCCATTACGAGACCTTGGCCGCCTGGCGCGACGCGATGATCGAGGCCAGCCAGGGCCTGAAGCAGGCGATGAAGCAATCGACCGAGGAGTTGCCTCTCGATGTCTGGCGGCTCGCCGGCAGCCTCAGCTCCGCCATCGGCGATCTCGACGCCATCGAGGGCATCGGCCCGTCGGTCGCCAACGACATCGTCGATTTCTTCGCCGAGCCGCATAACCGCGAAGTGCTGAAGGATCTGGAGCGCGAGATCGAGGTCCCGCCCTTCAAGGCGCCCAAGATCGGCAACTCGCCCGTCGCCGGCAAGACTGTGGTCTTCACCGGCACGCTCGAGACCATGGGCCGCAACGAAGCTAAGGCCAAGGCCGAATCCCTCGGCGCCAAGGTCGCGGGCTCGGTCTCCAGCAAGACCGACTATGTGATCGTCGGCGCGGACGCCGGCTCCAAAGCCAAGAAGGCCGCCGAGCTCGGCGTGAAGACGCTGAGCGAGCAGGAATGGATCGCGCTGATCGGCGGGTGATGGTCTCTTTCCTCTCCCCCTTCTTCAAGGGGGAGAGGGCAGGGTGAGGGGGTGGTTCCGCTGTCGTGATGCGCAAGGGTGAAGTCGCGGAACGGCATCACCGCGCCAGTTCTTCGAGGCCCCCCTCACCCTGCCCTCTCCCCCCGCTGCGCGGGTGGAGAGGAAAGAGTTCTTCTGAGGCACCGTTCTTTATTGTTTCTATCCCGTCACGCCCCCACCGGCCGCGTCGCCTGCGCGAGCCAAGTCGCGGTCGGCGCGTCCAGGAGCGGCGTCAGGCTCTCGCGCACGCGCTGGTGATAGGCGTCGAGCCAGACGATCTCGTCGGCGGTCATGATCTTGCTGTCGACCAGCCGCCGATCGATCGGCGCCAACGTGATCGTCTCGAAGGAAAGCATCGGCAGGCCGCCTTCGGACGCGGGCTCCGACCGGACCGCGACCAGATTCTCGACGCGGATGCCATAGGCGCCGGTCTTGTAGTAGCCGGGCTCGTTCGACACGATCATCCCCGGCAGCAGTGCCACGCGATTGGGCACCTTCGAGATCCGCTGCGGCCCCTCATGCACGGCGAGATAGCTGCCGACGCCATGGCCGGTGCCGTGATCGTAATCGAGCCCGACCTCCCAGAGCGCGCGGCGCGCCAGCGCATCGAGCTGGCTGCCGGAGGTGCCGCGCGGAAACTTCGCCGCTCCCAGCGCGATATGCCCCTTGAGCACGCGGGTGAAGCGGTCGCGCATCTCGGGGCTCGGCGTGCCGATGGCGATGGTGCGGGTGATGTCGGTGGTGCCGTCCAGATATTGCGCGCCGGAATCGAGCAGGAACATCTCGCCGGCCTGGAGCTTGCGGTTGGTGCGCGGGCTCGAGCGGTAATGGACGATGGCGCCGTTGGGCCCGGCGCCGGAGATGGTGTCGAAGCTGAAATCGCGGAACAACTCGCCCATGCGCCGGAACTGCGCCAGCTTCTCGACCGCGATGAGCTCGTCGACCTCGCCCTTCGCGGCATTGATATCGAGCCAGGCCAGGAAGCGCGTGACCGCGACACCGTCGCGCCGATGGGCATTGCGCATGCCGGCCAGCTCGGTCTCGTTCTTGCAAGCCTTCGGGAGGGCGCAGGGATCCTCGCCCATCACCAGCGCGGCACCGGAGGATTTCAGCTTCTCGACGATCCAGAGCGCGCCCGAGCTGCGATCGATCAGGACGCGGCGATGCTCGCTGCCGAGCCGTTCGAGGGCGCGACCGAATTCGGTGGGCGGCGACACCGACACGCCATTGCCGAGATGCGCCTCGAGGCCGGGCGCCAGCTTCAGGGGCTCCATGAAGAGCTCGACCGTGCCGTCGCGATGGGCCAGCGCGAAACCGAGCGGCAAGGGCGTGCGCGGCACATCGGCGCCGCGCACGTTCAGCAGCCAGGCGATCGAGGCGGGCTGGCTGATGACGGCGGCGTCGATCCCGGCCTTCTCCAGTTCGGCCCCGATCGCGGCCCGTTTGTCCGCCGCCTCGCGGCCGGAATATTGGATCGGATGGACCACGACCGGCGCGATCGGCGGGGCCGGCTGGTCGCTCCAGACCGCATCGACGGGATTGCGCTCGCAAGGCACGAGCTGCCCGCCGCGCCGCTCGACAGCCTCGCGGATCGAGATCAGCCCGTCGGCCGTGTGCAGCCAGGGGTCATAGCCGAGCCGCCCGCCCGTGGGGAAATGCTGGCTCAGCCAGGCGTCGGCCGGCTCGTCGGTGATATGCCGGTACTCGTAAAGGGCGCCATCGACCTCGTCGCGGACCTGGAGGGTGTAGCGACCATCGATGAAGATCGCGGCCCGACCGGCCAGGACCAGCGCCAGGCCGGCAGAGCCGGTAAAGCCGGTCAGCCAGGCCAGCCGGTCGGCCCGGGGCGGCACATACTCGCCCTGGAACTCGTCGGCCCGGGGCACCAGGAAGCCGTCCAGATTCTGCCGGACCAGTTCTTTTTGCAGTGCAGCAAGACGCAGTCCCCGGTCGGCGCCCCGCGCCGCAAGCTCGACTGGCCGCCCAGCGGCTATTTCCTCTTCCAAAGCGACCAGCTGGCGCTCCAGCGCCGCATCCGGCGAGGGCGCGACCAGCATCATCCACTCCTTCGGCCGCTCGCTCCTCGGCGCCGCGACGACGCCCGCGACTAGATGGCGCAGCTTATTGATATCCAAACGGGATCCCGACAATTTCAGGAGCGCCGCCATGGCGGCATCGCCCTCATAACGGGGGGATTGGAGGGGCTGATTCACGCTCGGTTCTCCTGCCATTCATGATCGGTCATAAGAGCGACTTGCGGCTGCCGCAAGGTTTCCTCATTCGTTAACGTGATATGCAAAAATCGTCAATAATGTGTCAACACATGCGCTGAAGGCATTACTGCAATGCAGCAAAACCGCTGCCTAAACCTGGAACTCCTTCCTATATTTGCCACCGTAAGCGCAGGGCAATAGCGCCCAAGAAAAGATGATCGGATCCCGAAAATGACTCGCTTGATGGATATGGAACTGGCGACCGACAGCCGCGCGACGATGCCGGCCTCTGTCGCTTCTGTCGATGGCTTTGCTCGCATTGCTGCCTTCGGCCGTTCGCTGGTCACTCGCTGGCGGCACGCGGCCCGGAAGCACCAGGTGCTGCAGGAGCTCGCAGTGCTGAACGAGCGGATGCTGGCCGACGTCGGCCTGACCCGCGGCGACAGCGAGCGCGTGGCCGAGCTGACCGCTCAGGCCTATGCCCCGGTCGACGGGACCCTGTTCCAGGAAATCCAGTCGCTGGTCGAGGGTCTCGTGGTTCGCCCGGTGGCCCGTCTCGCCCGCCGCCGCCGCGCCTATCATAACCTGATGGCGCTCGACGATCGCATGCTCCGCGACATCGGCCTGACCCGGGACGAGATTCCGGCCGTCGTGAAGACCCTGACCGGCGACGCGCCGGCCTGGTCGAAGGATGCGGAAGAGGTCTCCACCATTCGCGTGTGGAACCGTTACCGGGCCGCCGCCAAGGAGCTGGGCCAGCTCGACAATCACATGCTGGCCGATATCGGCATCGCGCGTGGCGATATCGACTGGGTTGCCGAAGAGCTGGCGATCCGCTCGGTCCGTCCCGCGGCGAACGCCAACAACAGCTCGGCGCCCCGCGCCGCCTAACTCTCCGTCAGCGACCAAGTCGCTGACAAGATTGACGAAAACAGGACGACGGCTCGATCTTCGAGCCGTCGTCTTTGTTTTGCCTTAATGTTTTTTTAACTTACGGCCTTGGGGAGCTTCACCGGTAAGGCCCAGGCCAACCGTTGTGCGATGTGACTCCCGCCGCAAGACAAGAAATTCGGGTGTGGGGGCGTGTGATGACGCGGCTTCGTTCGGCCTTGATGATGGGCATGACGGCATTGGCGTTCGCGATCCCGGCCACCGGCTGGGCCTCGCCGAAAGGGATCCAAGAGGTCCTGATGGGTTCGGAGATTCGCGGTCTCATCATCGGCAATACGCTGACCGGCGAGACTTCCAAGGCCGGCAGCTTCGCCTACTACTACAACAAGAACGGCACGATCCACGGCGCCGACTACAAGGGCACCTGGACGATCAAGGACGATGCCCTGTGCCTCACGGGCGCCGACGAGACCCAGGCGCGCTGCTGGCGGTTCGGCCGCGACGGCCATAACTTCCAGTTGATCCTCGACGGCAGCGTCGTCGGCACCGGATCGGTTCTCCCCGGCAATCCTAACGACCTCTGACCTGACGGCCTCGGCGCGGCGCGGCCCTCGCCTTGGGCCTGCGCAGCAACAGCGCCGACCAGTCGCCATGATGCAGGCGCGCCTCGCAGCGCAAGCCCAGCGCGCGATGCGCGGCCAGAACCTCGTTCTCCTGCTCGATCAACAGCCCTGACAGAATCGCCCGCCCGCCCGGCGCGAGATGGTGCGCGAGATCGGGCGCCATCTCGATCAGCGGCCGCGCCAGGATATTGGCGACGATGAGATCGAAGGGTCCCGCCCGCTTCAGCGCGGCCGCTGCGTAGCCTTCGCTGCGCAACGGCCGGATCAGATCCCGCAATCCGTTCCGTTCGGCGTTTTCACGGGTCACCGTCACCGCGTCCGGATCGTTGTCGGCCGCGATCACGGCCACGCCCCAGAGCTTCGCCATGGCCAGCGCCAGGATCCCGGTACCGCAGCCGAGATCGAGCGGCCGCGCGGGCGGGGTCGCCGCGAGCCGCTCGATCAGCTCGAGACAGCCGCGCGTGGTCTGATGGCGGCCGGTGCCGAAGGCGATGCCGGCATCGATCTCGAGCGCCAGCTTGCCGCGCGGCAGGGCGCCCCGATGATGCGAGCCATGCACGAAGAAGCGTCCCACCTTGAGCGCCGGAAGCTTCGCCTGGCTCTCGGCCACCCAGTCGCGATCGGGCAGGCGATCGAGCTGCCAGGCGCGCTTCTCCAATCCCAGGGACCGCAGCAGGGAAGCCAGCGCCTTGCGCTCGGGCCGGGCGGCGAACAGGGCGTCGATCCGCCAGCGCTTGCCCTTGGCGCGCTCGAAGCGCAACAGCGCGACGGCGCTGGGCTCCAGCGCCTCTTCCAGCGCCTCGATCGCCGCGCCATCGCGCGCCGGCAGCTCGATCCGGAATTGCCAGAGCGGCGTGCCGGCGGCAGGGGTTCCGGATCCGGCGCGCTTCGCCATGCGCGGGATCAACCCGCCTGGTCGGCGGGCAGGACGAAGCTCGCCATCACGCGCTTGGTGCCGGCCTTGTCGAACTGGATCTCGAGCTTGTCGCCCTCGGCGACGGTCACCTTGCCGTAGCCGAACTTCAGATGGAACACCCGGTCGCCGACGCCGAAGGCGCCCGAGGAGCGCGACGAGGAGGCGGATTCGATCAGCCGCGGCGAGCGCTCGCGCGCGAAGGCATCGCGTCGGGAGCCGAACCGCGCGACGGTCGAGCGTCCCGCATTCCCGCCCGAGAAGAATCGCCCGAACTCGCGTCCGCCGCTTTCACCGAGCCGGCCGCGCTGCCATTCGTCCGCATCCTCGCCGCCCCGACCGGCGCCATAGAGACCGGGATCGACGATCCGGTCGATCGCGTCCTTGGGCAGTTCGTCGACGAAGCGCGACGGGATCAGGCTCTGCCACTGGTTGTGGATGCGCCGGTTGGCGGCATAGGAAACCCAGGCGCGTTTGCGCGCCCGCGTCAGCCCGACATAGGCGAGCCGCCGCTCCTCCTCGAGGCCCGACAGGCCGGTCTCGTCGAGCGCCCGCTGATGCGGGAATACGCCCTCCTCCCAGCCCGGCAGGAACACATGGTCGAACTCCAGGCCCTTGGCGCTGTGCAGCGTCATGAGCGTGACCTTCTCGACCGAATCGGTCGCGGCGTTTTCCATCACCAGGCTGACATGCTCGAGGAAGCCGCCGAGGGTTTCGAACTCGGCCATGGCGACGACGAGCTCCTTGAGATTCTCGAGCCGTCCGGCCGCGTCGGGCGAGCGATCGTTCTGCCACATCGCGGTATAGCCGGATTCGTCGAGCAGCCGCTCGGCCAGCTCGGTATGCGGCAGATCGCGCGCGAAGCCGCGCCAGCGGTCGAGATCCTCCATGAAGCGGCCGAGCGCGCGCTTGGCCGCCGGCTTGAGCTCGTCGCTGCCGACCAACCGCAGCGCCGCCTCGGTCAGCGGCATGTCGTTGGCGCGCGCGAAGCGATGCAGCAATTGCAGCGTGCTGTCGCCGATGCCACGGCGCGGGAGATTGACCACGCGCTCGAAGGCGAGATCGTCGGCAGGCTGATGCACCAGGCGCAGATAGGCGAGCGCATCGCGGATTTCCTGGCGCTCGTAGAAGCGCGGGCCGCCGACGACGCGATAGGGCACGCCGGCGGTCATGAAGCGCTCTTCGAACTCGCGCATCTGATAGCCGGCACGCACCAGGATCGCGATCTGGCCGAGCGAGCCGCCGCGCCGCTCGATCGCCTCGATCTCGTCCGAGATGTAGCGGGCCTCGGCCTCGCCGTCCCACAGGCCCCGCAGCAGCACCTTCTCGCCGGGGTCGTCCTCGGTCCAGAGCGTCTTGCCGAGCCGGCCCTCGTTATGCGCGATCAATCCTGAGGCCGCGCGCAGGATATGCTGGGTCGAGCGGTAATTGCGCTCGAGCCGGACGATCCGGGCTCCGGGAAAATCCTCCTCGAACCGCAGGATGTTGCCGACCTCCGCGCCGCGCCAACCATAGATCGACTGGTCGTCGTCGCCGACGCAGCAGATGTTGCGATATTTCTGCGCCAGCAGCCGCAGCCAGAGATATTGCGAGACGTTGGTGTCCTGATACTCGTCCACCAGGATGTAGCGGAAGCGCTGCTGATAGCGTTCGAGGATCTCGGGACGCGTGAGGAAGATCGTCAGATTATGCAGGAGCAGGTCGCCGAAATCGGCGGCGTTCAGCGTCTTGAGCCGTTCCTGATAGGCGCGGTAGATCTCGGGCGCCTTGCCTTCGGCGAAATCGCCGGCTTCGGCCACGCCGATCTTGTCGGGCCCGAGACCGCGATCCTTCCAGCGCTCGACCTGATGCAGCACCGCGCGCGGCGGCCATTTCTTGTCGTCGATGTCGGCGGCCTGCACGATCTGCTTCATCAGGCGGAGCTGATCGTCGCTGTCGAGGATGGTGAAGTTCGGCTTGAGGCCCACCACCTCCGCATGGCTGCGCAGTATCCGCGCGGCCAGGGCGTGGAAGGTGCCCAGCCACCAGCCTTCGACCGGGCGGTGAACCAGGGCCGCGACGCGGTCCTTCATCTCGCGCGCCGCCTTGTTGGTGAAGGTGACGGCGAGAAGATCGCCCGGACCGGCCTTGCCGGTGTTGAGGAGATGGGCGAGCCGCGTCGTCAGCACCCGCGTCTTGCCGGTGCCCGCGCCCGCGAGCACCAGCACCGGACCGTCGAGCGCCTCGACCGCCTGGCGCTGGGTCTCGTTGAGCGCCGAGAGATAGAGCGGCTCGCGGCCGGCGCCAGGCGCCGAGCGCGGCTCGAGGGAAGGAGAATCGCTGTCGGAAGTCATCACGGACGGGCTTATAGCATGCCCGTCGGGCTCGATTTATGCGTTTTCGCGAGGGCTCCCCGGAGCCCCGGTTCCGCTCAGGAAGGGAGGATCCTGGCGCCCGTCGCGAGATCGCCGAGCCAGAGATAGAGCGACAGCAAGGGAGCCGTCCCGGCCTCGGTCGCATGGACCATGCCCGAGGCGTGATGCACGAGGTCGCCGGCCTGCCGCTCGCGCCATTTTTCCTCGCCGCGCAGCCAACGCGCCGGCGCCAGCGGCACATAGAGCTCCTCCGCGGGATGCGCATGGGCCGGATAGAGCGTACCCGGTGCCAGAAACAGCACGCCGAAGGCGAGTCGATCGCTGGTCATCAGGGTCGGCACGCTGGCAGGGCCGACGAACTGCGCATAACCGTAGCGATCCAGGAAATCGCTGGAGGGCGGTCGATCGCGATAGCTCTGGGTCCAGCGCAAGGCGGGCGCCATCTTCGACAGCGGCTCGGCCAGATCGGGCACGCCCTCCCGCGCGGCGTCGAGCGCCTCGGGCAGCTTCTTCAGCACGGCCAGGGGGATTTCGGCGCCGGTGGTGCCACGCGGAATCTGGACGGGGCCGCGGAGCCCCGCGAGCCCGGCCTCGAAGCGCTCGCAGGCGTCGATCGGGAAATCGCTGCCCTGATGCAGCCGGGACCGCAAGGCCGCCACGAGGGCGCCGAAGGCATCCTGGGTAACGGGAGAACGGCGGAGTTCGGGTTTTTGCATCTTATCTGTGAATTAGGCGGAGAGGTGCGATCTGGCAAGGGAGCGATTCTTTCGGCCAGCCAAAGAGACCATGAGAATGCCCGGCTCCGTCATCACATCGACGTCACCTTTCCCGTTCGTGCCCCCGAGGCCCGCTGTTGCCACGGCCGGTGTCGATTCCGGGCCAGATATGATAACGATGGATTCCAATATGGCCGCCACGGCGTTCGCCGGATTGGCGCCCACGCCATCTCCAACGCCGCACGCCCTCTGCGGTTCCACGGAATCAGGGACCCTGTTCCATGACCAAGACCACCGAACGCATCGCCCTGGTGTCGCCCAGCCCCGGCACCCAGCGCCATCTGCTGGCGCATCGCTATGGCCGGCCGGGGGCGCGGCCCAAGGCCTATCTGCAGGCCTCGATCCATGCCGACGAAACCCCGGCCATGCTCGTCGCCCATCACCTCATGAGATTGCTCGACGAGGCCGACGCCAAAGGCGCCATCACCGGCGAGATCGTCCTGGTGCCGGTCGCCAATCCGATCGGCCTGTCCCAGAGCCTGAACGATCATCTGCTCGGGCGCCACGAAGCCTCCGGCGGCGGCAACTTCAATCGTAGCTGGCCCGACCTTTATCCGGCCCTGCCGACGCGCGTCGCCGGCAAACTCGGCAGCGATCCGGCACGGAACATCGACACCATTCGCGCCGCCCTGCGCGAGATCGCCGGCGAGCTCCAGCCCGGCAACGAGTTCTCGAGCCTGCGCAGCGCCCTGACCCGCCTTGCCGTCGACGCCGACATCGTGCTGGACATGCATTGCGACGACGAAGCGCTGATGCATCTCTATCTGATCCCGCAGCATTGGCCCGCCGCCCGCGACCTCTCGGCCGAGATCGGCAGCCGCGCGACCCTCCTGTCGGAGGATTCCGGCGGCCATTCCTTCGATGAGACCTTCAGCACGCCCTGGACGCGGCTGGCGGCCGCCGTCGGGCCCGAGACGCCCGTGCCGGCCGCCTGTCTCGCCGCGACGATCGAATATCGCGGACAGGCGGACACGAGCGACGAGATCAACCGGCCGGACGCGCAGGCCCTGTTCCGCTTTCTGCAACGGCGCGGCCTGATCGCGGGCGATCCGGGCCCCTTGCCGACGCCGCTCTGCGATGCCACCGGCCTGGACGCGACCGAGGTGCTGCGCTCGCCTGTCGCCGGGATCGTCTGCTATCGCCGGGCCCTGGGTGCCAAGGTCGCCAAGGGCGATGTGATTGCCGAGATCCTGAATCCGCTGGCGGAAGATCCGTCCCAGGCGCGCCTGCCGCTCGCCGCCGGGACCGACGGATTCCTGATGACTCGCCGGCAGCACAAGATGGTCCGGCCGGGAAACTCGATCGGCAAGATCGTCGGCACCGAACCTCTGGCTTCGCGTCAGGGTTACCTGCTCGAAGACTGAACTCGCGCCCTGGCGATCAGTCCGGCCCGGGCGCCGGACGCCGGGGGATCGAGATTCCGCGGCCCACCGGCGCCGGCAACGGAATCGCGCGATGAGCCTCCAGCACCCGGGCCAGATGGGCCTGCAGCTTCGCCGGCATGACCGCCACCTTGCGCTGGTTCATATCGATATAGAGGATCAGCCATTCTACAGTGGCCGCCAGATATCCCTCGTCCGCATGGTACATGGCCTGGACGAAAGAACAGCGTCGGGAATCCGCATCGATCAGCTGGGTGGTGATCCGCAGCGGCGCGCCCTCGAACAGTTCACGCTTGAAGCTCAGATGCAGCTCGGCGGCAAAGGTCGAGGCCTGCTGCGTCTTGATCATGCCGTGTTCGAATCCGAAACGCTCATAGACCCGGTCGAACGCCAGGTCGAAGCAATGTAAATAATAGGCGATGTTGAAGTGACCATTACTGTCGATCCAGGCCGGCAGGACCTTCAGTCCTTCGACCAGAAAGGGTGATTCGATTGGGGGGAGTTCGTCGCGCATGGCGCGGCACCTTAGCGAAAGAGCAAAGCCGGTCAAGCTGTTACCGCGGTGCACTGAAACATTGGAAACATCGGCGCGATGCCGGTCTGATGATGTGATCACGATCGCCGGAAACCCCGTCCCACATTGACAATGCCGATTGGGGCCGCCTAGGGTCGCGGCCAAGGCGGTCGTCCGGGAACCAGTGTTTCGGAACGGCCGCCGCAATCACTTTCGGGGAGGTCAATCTCTATGAAACGTCAACTTTTGGGAGCCGTCGCGGCGTTGGCGATGATCGCCAGCTTTACTGTCGCGGCCGAAGCAAAGACCCTGGTCTATTGCTCGGAAGGCAGCCCAGAGAATTTCAACCCGCAGATCAACACCACCGGCACCAGCTTCGACGCCGTCTATCCGGTCTACAACCGCCTGGTCGAGTTCAAGCCCGGCACCACCGAGATCATGCCGGCGCTGGCCGACAGCTGGGACGTCTCCGACGACGGCCTCACCTACACCTTCCACCTGCATAAGGGCGTGAAGTGGCACACGGTGAAGGGTTTCAAGCCGACGCGCGATTTCAACGCCGACGACGTGATCGCGACCTTCAATCGTGAGTGGAAGGCGGACGATCCCTATCACAATGTTTCCGGCGGTGCGTACGACTACTTCAACGACATGGGCATGGCCGATCTGCTGAAGTCGATCGACAAGGTCGACGACCTGACGGTCAAGTTCACGCTGACCGAGCCCAACGCGCCCTTCATCGCCAACATGGCGATGGATTTCGCGGCCATCCTGTCCAAGGAATACATGGACGCGATGATGAAGGCGGGCACGCCGGAGCAGGTCGACCAGGTTCCGGTCGGCACCGGTCCCTTCATCCTCGTCGACTACCAGAAGGACGCCGTGATCCGCTACAAGGCGAATCCGGACTACTTCCGCGGCAAGCAGAAGATCGACAATCTGGTCTTCGCCATCACGCCCGACGCCACGGCGCGCATGGCCAAGCTGGAAGCCAACGAATGCCAGATCGCGCCCTATCCGAGCCCGGCGGACATCGAGAAGCTGAAGGCCGATCCGAACCTGAAGGTCGAGCAGCAGGAAGGCCTCAACGTCGGCTATGTCTCGATGAACGTCACGAAGAAGCCCTTCGACGACGTGCGCGTGCGCCAGGCCATGAACATGGCGATCGACAAGGACGCGATCATCAAGGCCGTGTTCCAGGGTGCCGGCAAGCCGGCGGTCAATCCGATCCCGCCGACCATCTGGTCCTACAACAAGGACATCAAGCCCTATCCGTTCGACCCGGCGAAAGCGAAGGCCCTCCTGGCCGAGGCCGGCTATCCGAACGGCTTCACCACCGATCTCTGGTACATGCCGGTGCAGCGTCCCTATAACCCGGACGCGAAGAAGATCGCGGAGCTGATCCAGGCGGACCTGGCCAAGCTCGGCATCACGGCCGAACTGAAGAGCTTCGAATGGGGTGAGTACCGCAAGCGTCTGCAGGCGGGCGAGCACCAGATGGGCCAGCTCGGCTGGACCGGCGACAATGGCGACCCCGACAACTTCATGGGCGTGCTGCTGTCCTGCCAGTCCGCCCGCGAAGGCGGTCAGAACCTGTCCAAGTGGTGCAACAAGGACTTCTCGGCCCTGATCGACGAAGCCAAGAAGACCTCCGACATCGCGAAGCGCACCGAGCTCTATATGAAGGCGCAGGTGATCTTCCATGACGATGCGCCCTGGATCCCGATCGCGCACTCGGTCGTCTACATGCCGATGAGCAAGAAGGTCATCGGCTTCAAGGTCCATCCGCTGGGCACTCACATCTTCGAAGGTGTGGATATCCAGGAGTAGAGCGCTCGAAAGAAGAGGCCGGCGGAATCGGGAGATTCCGCCGGCCGATTTCTTTTTGGCGCCGTTCGTTCTTGCTATGACACGCTCGAATCCCCCGCGCTGAGGACGCATGCTGCGGTTTCTCCTCACGCGCGTCAGCCTGGTCATCCCGACCTTCTTCGGGGTCGTCTTCCTCGCGTTCCTGCTGATCCATCTGGTGCCGGGCGATCCGGTCGAGGTCCGCGTCGGCGAACGCGGCATCGATCCGGTACGCCACGCCAAGCTGCTGCACGAGATGGGCCTCGATCGCCCGCTCTCGGTTCAGTTCATCGACTATGCCGGCCAGGTGCTCAGCGGCGATCTCGGCATCTCGCTGGTGACGCACCGCCCCGTGCTGGACGAGTTCCTGACGCTCTTCCCCGCGACCTTCGAACTCGCCTTCTGCGCCATGATCTTCGCGACGCTCCTGGGCCTGCCGGCCGGCATCCTCGCGGCCGTGCGACGAGGCTCGATCTTCGACCATGTGGTGATGGGCGCCTCGCTCACGGGATATTCCATGCCGATCTTCTGGTGGGGCCTGCTGCTGATCCTCACCTTCTCGGTCGATCTGCATTGGACGCCGGTCTCGGGCCGCATCGCGCTCGACTACTTCTTCGATTCGACCACCGGCCTCATGACCGTCGACTCGCTCCTGTCCGATCAGGAGGGCGCCTTCCGCTCCGCGCTCTCGCATCTGATCCTGCCGACCATCGTACTCGGCACGATTCCGCTGGCGGTGATCGCGCGCATGACGCGCTCTTCGATGCTCGAAGTCCTGGGCGAGGATTATATCCGCACCGCGCGCGCCAAGGGCCTGCCGGCCTGGCGCGTCATCTCGATCCACGCATTGCGCAACGCGCTCATCCCGGTGGTGACGGTGATCGGCCTGCAGGTCGGCACACTGATGGGCGGTGCCATCCTGACCGAGACCATCTTCTCCTGGCCCGGCATCGGCAAATGGCTGGTGGAATCGATCAATCGGCGCGACTACCCGGCGCTCCAGGGCGGCGTGCTGCTGATCGCGACCCTGGTGATGTCGGTCAATCTGCTGGTCGACCTACTTTATGGGATGCTCGACCCGCGCATCCGGCATCGGCGCTAGGACGGGGCGATGGCAGAAACCTCGACCCAACCCAATCTGCAGCCGATCTCGCCCGCCCGCGAGGTCTGGCTCGCCATGCGCGCCAACCGCGGGGCGATGCTGGGCCTGATCATCATTGTCATTCTCATTCTGGCGGCGATTTTCGCCGACTTCGTGGCGCCGCATCCCCCCGCCGAACAGTATCGCGACCATTTCCTGGAGCCGCCGGTCTGGCAGGCGGGCGGGTCATGGGTGTTCCCGCTCGGCACCGACGATGTCGGCCGTTGCATCCTCTCGCGCATCATCTATGGCGCAAGGCTCTCGCTCTTCATCGGCAGCATCGTGGTGACGCTCTCGCTGGCGCTGGGGATCGCCTTCGGCATGCTGGCCGGCTTTTTCCGCGGCCTCGCCGACATCGGGCTGATGCGCTTCATGGACATCATCCTGGCGATGCCGAGCCTTCTGCTCTCGATCGTGATCGTCGCGATCCTGGGGCCCGGTCTGATCAACGCCATGATCGCGGTCGCGATCACCTATGTGCCGCACTATGCGCGCCTCACGCGCGCGGCCGTGCTGGGCGAGCTGAACAAGGAATATGTCACCGCCTCGCGCGTGGCCGGTGCCGGCACCTTCCGACTCATGCTGGTGACGATCCTGCCGAATTGCCTGGCGCCGCTCATCGTCCAGGCGACCTTGAGCTTCTCGACCGCGATCCTCGACGCCGCGGCGCTGGGCTTCCTGGGTTTGGGCGCGCAGGCGCCGACGCCGGAATGGGGCACCATGCTGGCCGACGCGCTCAAATTCCTGCAGCGGGCCCCCTGGGTCGTCACCTTCCCCGGCCTCGCCATCCTGATCACCGTGCTGGCCTTCAATCTGATGGGCGACGGGTTGCGTGACGCGCTCGACCCGAAGCTCAAGCGCTGAGGCCGATCCATGGCGCTGGTCGAGATCCACAACCTGGCCGTCGAGTTCCAGACTCATCGCGGGCCGTTCCGCGCGGTGGACGGGGTCGATATCACCATCGACGAGCGCGAGGTGCTCGGCATCGTCGGCGAATCCGGATCCGGCAAGAGCGTCTCGATGCTGGCGTTGATGGGGCTCATCCCCTTCCCCGGCAAGGTGACGGCCGATCGGCTCGATTTCGCGGGACGCAATCTCCTGGCGCTCTCCGGCGCGGAACGCCGGCGCATCGTCGGCAAGGACATCGCCATGGTGTTCCAGGAGCCGGGCACCAGCCTGAATCCCTGCTTCTCGGTCGGCTACCAGATCATGGAGACCCTGAAGGTGCATGAGGGCGGAACCCGCCATGAGCGCCAGCGCCGCACGGTCGAGCTGCTGGGCCAGGTCGGGATCCCGGCGCCCGAGACGCGCATCTCGGCCTTCCCCCATCAGCTCTCCGGCGGCATGAACCAGCGGGTGATGATCGCGATGGCGATCGCCTGCAACCCGCGGCTTCTGATCGCCGACGAACCGACCACGGCGCTCGACGTCACCATCCAGGCGCAGATCCTGGAGCTGCTGATCGAGCTGCAGCGCCAGCGCGGCATGGCGCTCGTGCTCATCACCCACGATATGGGCGTGGTCGCCGAGACCGCGCAGCGCGTCATGGTGATGTATGCCGGACAGCAGGTCGAAGAGCAGAAGGTCGACAGCCTCTTTGCCCGGCCGCACCATCCCTATACGGCGGCGCTGCTCGATGCGCTGCCGGAGCGCAGCGCCGCCAAGACCCGCCTCGCCACCATCCCGGGCGTGGTGCCCGGCATCGACGACCGGCCCAGCGGCTGCCTCTTCCATCCGCGCTGCCGCTATGCCCAGGAGCGTTGCGTCCGCGAGGTGCCACAGCTGGAAGGCACTATCGCCGCCGGCCGGGTGCGCTGCCATTTCCCGCTGAACAGCGGAGCCGTGCGATGACCGTCGCCGCCACGATCGCCGCCCCCCTGGCGGTGCCCTTGGTCGAGGCCCACGACCTCGGCCGCGATTACATCGTGGGCGGCAGCATGTTCCGCGGCGGACGGGCGCTCAAAGCGGTGGCCGGCGCCAATTTCACCGTGACCGCGGGCCGGACCCTGGCGGTGGTGGGGGAATCCGGCTGCGGGAAATCGACCCTCGCCCGCATGGTCACCATGATCGAGCGACCCACCGCGGGGCGGCTCCTGATCGACGGCAATCCCATCGAGAAGGCCGATGGCGCGACGCTGAAACGGCTGCGGCCGCTGGTGCAGATGGTGTTCCAGAATCCCTATGCGTCGCTCAATCCGCGCAAGCAGGTGGGACAGATTCTGGAAGAGCCGCTGCTGATCAACACCGGCCTCGACGCCAGGGCGCGGCGCAAGGCCGCCCAGGAGATGATGGCGAAGGTGGGCCTGCGGCCGGAGTTCTACCAGCGCTACCCGCATATGTTCTCGGGCGGCCAGCGTCAGCGCATCGCCATCGCGCGTGCGCTGATGCTGCGGCCCAAGCTGGTGGTGGCGGACGAGCCGGTTTCGGCCCTCGATGTCTCCATCCGCGCCCAGGTGTTGAACCTGATGATGGATCTCCAGGCCGAGTTCAACCTGGCCTATCTCTTCATCTCGCACGACTTGGGCGTGGTGAAGCATATCGCCGACGAGCTGATGGTGATGTATCTCGGCCGCCCCGTGGAACAGGGCCCGCGCGACGTGATCTTCGCCCATCCGCGCCACCCCTATACCAGCGCGCTCCTGGCCAGCACGCCGGCCGTCGACCCGGCGCATCGCCGCTTGCGCACGGCGATCAAGGGCGAGCTGCCCTCGCCCCTCAACCCGCCGCCCGGCTGCGCCTTCCATCGCCGCTGCCCGCTGGCGACGGAGCGCTGCGCCCGCGAACGCCCGGACTCCCGGCTGGTCGATGGCCGCCTGGTCGCCTGCCACTACGCCGAATCGGTCGGCGAATCCTCGGCGACGGCGAAGCCGCCGGCCTGACCTGGCAGCCCTTCCCGGCTGTGGCAGAAGCGGGGCCATGGCCGCTTCCGGCTATCCCGCGACAGCCATTGCGACTTTTGCGCCACAATCGGTCCCGGCGGCGGCGGCGGGAGCGCCTAGCCGGCTGATACGCCTTGGAATAAGATGGTTAATGAGGATAGATGGCTGGCTCCGAATCCGGGAGGAGCGACCGTCGGGCCGAGGGTGGGGCCTCGTGACGGGCGCTCATACAGGGTTGGTTAACGGTCAGATGCCACCCTCGGTGGGGGGATCACCGTGAGCTGTTGTCGCGGGAACATCAGGCGAAGGGGGCGGTTTTCCCCGGCGCCCGGCGGTTTCGTCCGACCTGAAGCATCACGAGGTTCCGCAAGGGGTGTGGGCGCGATATTTGGGGATCGGCGTTCGATGCGGTGCGGTGGATTGAAGGCTATCGTGGCGGCGGCGGGGTTTGCGCTGCTCGCTTTGACCAATGGCTGCGCCACGGTCCCGACGGACCCGGACGAGAAGGCCGCCTATGACGAGCGCAACGATCCGCTCGAGCCGATGAACCGCTATTTCTTCGATCTCAACAACGCCATGGACGAGCTGATCCTGAAGCCGTTCGCGGGCTGGTACTACATCCTGCTGCCGAACTTCGCCCAGGATGGCGTGCGCAATGCGCTGAACAATCTGCGCACCCCCGTGATCCTCGGCAACGATCTGCTCCAGGGCGATCTCGACCGCGCCGGCATCACCGTGGCGCGCTTCTTCATCAACAGCACGCTGGGCATCGCGGGGTTGTTCGACGTCGCCAGCGAGTTCGGCCTGATCTATCACGACGAGGATTTCGGCCAGACGCTGGCCGTCTGGGGGACCGGCGAGGGCCCCTATCTCGTGCTGCCGATCCTGGGCCCGTCAAATCCGCGTGATGCGACCGGCCGCGGGGTGGATATGGCGATGGATCCGCTTACCTGGATCCTGCCGATGTATGATCTGAATTATCTGGGTTTCGTCCGGGCCGGACTGGATGCCGTCGATCTGCGCGCCCGCAACTTGAAGACGCTGGACGAGATCAGGCAGGGTGCCATCGACTACTATGCCACCATTCGCAGCCTCTACCGCCAGCATCGCGACGACGAAATTCGCAACGGCGCGCCGCCGCCCGATTCGGTTTCGGTCCTCGACTACATCACCGACCCCCAGACCTCCGAGGCGCCCTGATCCCATGATCGCCCGCCGCGCCTTCCTTAACGGGGCCACGGCCCTGTTTGCTGTCGCTCTTACCGGGCCGCTCGTCCGCGCCGACGCCGCCGCGGGCGATCCGGCCGAATTCATCCGCCAACTCGGCGACGAGGCCCTGGCGCAGCTGGTGGGCAGCGACATCACCAAGGCCGAGCGGGCCGAGCGCTTCCGCAAGCTCCTGGTCGCCAATTTCGACGTGCCGGCCATCGGCAAGACCGTGCTCGGGCGCTATTGGAAGACGGCGACGCCCGAGGAGCAGCAGGATTATCAGAAGCTGTTCGAGGATTTCCTGGTCGGCAACTATGCCCAGCGCTTCGGCCAGTATGCGGGCGAGAAATTCACCACCGCGGGCGTGCGCGAAGAAGGCGACGGCATGCATACCGTCATGACGCTGATCGCCCGGTCCAACGGCCAGACCGCCCGCCTCGACTGGCTGATGCGCGACGACGGCGACAGCTACAAGATCCTCGATCTCAAGATCGAAGGAATCAGCATGTCGGAGACGCACCGCTCCGAGTTCGCCTCGGTGATCCAGAACAATGGCGGCAAGGTCGCCAGCCTGATCGACGCGCTGCGCAAGAAGACCGCGCAGATGAACGCGGGGTGAGTCAGGCAAGTCTCTTTCCTCTCCACCCGCGTAGCGGGGGGAGAGGGTAGGGTGAGGGGGGTCGAGAAGCGCCCTCATCCAGCTCCGGCTAAGTCTCGGCTTCGCCTCGACTAAGCCTGCGCAACCTTCTCCCTCACGATGTGAGGGAGAAGAAAGAAGAACCTTCCCTACCCCCGCGTCAGCGGCTTGAAATGGAGGCGGTGGGGCTGGTCGGCTTCGGCGCCGAGGCGCTTGTGGCGGTCGACCTCGTAGTCGGCATAGTTCCCCTCGAACCAGACGACCTGGCTCTCGCCTTCGAAGGCCAGCATGTGGGTCGCGATGCGGTCGAGGAACCAGCGATCGTGGCTGATGATCACGGCGCAGCCTGCGAAATCCAGCAGAGCCTCCTCGAGGGCCCGCAGCGTATCGACGTCGAGATCGTTGCTGGGCTCGTCGAGCAGCAGCAGGTTGGCGCCCGACTTCAGCATCTTGGCGAGATGCACCCGGTTGCGCTCGCCGCCCGAGAGCTGGCCCACCTTCTTCTGCTGGTCGGCACCCTTGAAGTTGAAGTTCGAGACATAGCCGCGGCTGGGAACCTTGCGCCCGCCGAGATCGAGCTCGTCGGAACCGCCGGAAATCTCCTCCCATACGCTCTTGTTGGCGCCGAGCGTGTCGCGCGACTGGTCGACATAGCCCAGCTTCACCGTGGGCCCGATCCGCAATGTGCCGCCGTCGGGCGTCTCCTGCCCGACGATCATGCGGAAGAGCGTGGTCTTGCCGGCACCGTTCGGCCCGATTACGCCGACGATGCCGCCCGGCGGCAGCTTGAAGCTCAAATTCTCGATCAGGAGCCGGTCGCCGAAGCCCTTCTTCAGGTCGGTGGCTTCGATCACCAGATCGCCCAGGCGCGGCCCCGGCGGAATGGTCAGCGTGCCGGCTTCGGCCGCCTGCTTGGCGCTGTTGGCCACCAGACTCTCATAGGCCGTGATGCGCGCCTTGCTCTTGGCCTGGCGCGCGCGCGGGCTCTGCTTGATCCATTCCAGCTCGCGCTCCAGCGTGCGCTGGCGGTTGGTCTCCTGTTTCTCCTCGAGCTCGAGGCGCTTGGCCTTCTGCTCCAGCCACGAGGTATAGTTGCCCTCCCACGGAATGCCCTTGCCGCGATCGAGCTCGAGGATCCAGCCCGCGACATTGTCGAGGAAGTAGCGGTCATGGGTCACGGCCACGACAGTGCCCGTGTACTCATGCAGGAAGCGCTCGAGCCAGGCGACGGATTCGGCGTCGAGATGGTTGGTGGGCTCGTCCAGCAGCAGCATGTCGGGTTTCTGCAGCAGCAGCCTGCAGAGCGCCACGCGGCGGCGTTCGCCGCCGGAGAGCTTGTCGACCGCGGCATCGCCCGGCGGGCAGCGTAGCGCGTCCATCGCGATCTCGATGGTCCGATCGAGATCCCAACCGTTGACGTTGTCGATCTTCTCCTGTAGCTCGCCCTGCTCCGCGATCAGCTTGTCCATCTCGTCGGGCGAGATATCCTCACCCAGCTTCATGCTGACGGCCTCGAAGCGATCGACCAGCTTCTTGATCGGCGCCAGGCCTTCCATCACATTGCCGGCCACGTCCTTGGTGGGATCGAGCTGCGGCTCCTGCGGCAGGAAGCCGACCGAGGCGCCCTCGGCAACCCAGGCCTCGCCGGCGAAATCCTTCTCGATGCCGGCCATGATCTTGAGCAGGGTCGATTTGCCCGAGCCGTTCAATCCCAGCACGCCGATCTTGGCGCCGGGCAGGAAGCTCAACCAGATGTCCTCGAGCACCTTGCGGCTGCCCGGATAGACCTTGGTCAAACCCTTCATCACATAGATGTATTGGTAGGCGGCCATCGGCCCTACGCTCCTCGGTTCATGCCCTGACGGGAACCCGGAGGGCGCGGCCAGTCGATGCCGGCGCCCGGCCCGGGAAAGGCGGTCTTCTTAACGCAAAGCCGGCCTTCCCGCAAAGCGGCCTTTGGGCAGGGCAGCCATCCGCGCCGGAACCCGTCCGGTTCAGGCCAGGAGCGCGTTCTTCACGATCACATCGACCAGGGCGATGAGCTTGAGGGCCCGTTTGAGGCTCGTGCGCTGAAAGCGCGTCAGGCGCCGCAGCTCGACCAGCGGCGCGGGCACGCGGCGGCCTTCGAGATCGACGATCTGCTGCTCGAGAATGGCCCGCATGATCAGCTCCTCGGCCTCCAGCAACCCGGCGAGGTCGCTGGCATTGATCAAGCCCGCCTCGGCGGCGCCCGCCAGCCTTGCCGAGGTCGAGGTCGCGGCGATACCGGCCTTGAGCGCCAGGATGCGGGCGCCCGAAGTGAGCGGCAGGAGACCGCCGCGTTTAAGATCGACGCGCCCCTGGCTCATGCGGAACCGGCCGAACAGGGTGAGGGCCGAGACCCGGGTGTCGAGCGTGGCGCTGAGGCGGGCCAGCAGGGCCCGGTCCTGGGCCGCCGCCATCGCATCCCGCCGCAGCGCCTCGGCAAGCCGGCGGTCGCCATGGACCGGCTGGAAGTCATAGAAGATATCGACCGACAGCAGCGCGCCGGGATCCGCCTGGCGGGCCCATTCCGCCACCTGCCCCTGCCAGCCTTTCAGGCTGTGCCGGCAGGCGGATTCCGAGGCCATCACCTTGCCCCGGCAATAGGGAACGCCGGCGGCGTCGAGCAGATCGGAGGCGCGCCGGCCAAGCTCGGCGAACCAACCATCGTCCTCGGATTCGCGGCCCGCATGGACCAGCGCATTGTCCTGGTCCGCCGCCAGCAGGCTCTCGCCGCGCCCACCCGATCCCAGGATCAGGTAACACCAGGATGCCGGCGCCGGGCCGCGCCCATCGGCCACCATGCTCTCCGCCGCCAGTTCCGCGGCGCGCGCGCTGATGTCGCGCAAGACCGCGCTCAGCACCGCGGCGACGTCGAGCACCGAAAGCTTCTCGTGCAGCAGCGACCGGGCGAGGGCCGGCAACCGCGCCCGGACCCGAGCCATCTCCACGCCGCTCTTCGCGTCGGCGATCTCGTCGCCCAGCATCAGCGCCTGATTGGCACGCTCTTTCAGCAGCGCGCCGGCGCTGATCACGCCCACCAGCTCGCCGGTGACGGGATCGCTGACCGCGAGCTGGCGGATGCCGCGCCGGCCCATGCGGGCCAAGGCCGTGTAAAGAAAGGCATCGGCCGGGACGCTGGCGACCGGATGCGCCATCAGGCTCGCGAGCGGCCGATCGAGCGCGGCGGCGCCGTCTCTGGCGATCGCCCGGACCACGTCATACTCGGTCACGATGCCGACCAGGCGCTTCCCGGCGTCAACCACCAGGACCGAGCTCACGCGCCGGTCGCCGATCAGCTGCGCGGCCTGGGACAGCGGCGCCTCGGGCGGGGCCGTGACCGGCGGGCTCGACATCGCCTCGCCCACCCGATGACGGTAGGGATAGACGTCGACCCGCTCGATCAGATCGCGTTCCACTGTCTGCCGCTCCTACCAGCCTGCCGCCCGCTGCCGGCGCACCACTTCCTTCGGTCGCAAGGCGAACCCGATCGCCGCCGACAGCGTCACGATCCCGGCCCCGGTCAACATCGGCACCAGCCGCCGAAATATTTCGGCGGTCATCAGCGCGTCGCCCAGGGCCGTGTGCCGGCCCCGCACTTCCACGCCGAGATCGGCCGCAATCGTCTCGAGATCGAGCTTGGTCGCGCGGGGCTGGAGCGCGGCATAGAGATTGAGTGTGTCCAACGTCACGGGCCGTACCCAGTGCCGGCCCGCCAGCTTCATCTCGTGATCGATCATCGCCATGTCGAAGCCGATATTGTGCCCGACCACCACCATGTCCCGGCACGCCGCCGTGAGGCGGTCGGCGATATCGGCGAAGGCCGGCGCGCCGGCCACCATGGCGTCCGTGATGCCATGGATCGCGGTCGAACGCGGCGGAATCGGCATGCCCGGATCGCAAAGCAGGTCGAAGATATGGGTGGGATAGATGCGCAAGCCCTGCATGCGCACGCCGCCCGCCGACACGATGCGGTCCTTGCCGACATCGAGCCCGGTCGTTTCGGTGTCGAACACCAGGATCGGCAGCTCGGTCAGAACCATCTCGTGATGGATGGCTCGGCCGGGTGGCGGTCGGTCATGCAGCGCCAGATCATGTTCGAGATGACGCCGGAAGGCGGCCTGCCCCGGCGCGAATCGCAGAAGCGCGCCCATCTCCTCGCCCAGATCGGTCACCGTCGCCGCGATCGCCGTGCCGCCGACGCTTAGCAATTCCGCCTCCAGGGGCGCCGCCACAGAGGCGGCCTCATCCAAGGTGCGGGCGAAGCTGCGCCGCTCGAACAACTCGAACGCACTCAAGCCCGGCGCCACCCGTTCGCCGAACAGGCTCTTGGCGGCGGCATTGACCAGGCTGATCTGCCCTTGGGGCGTCACCACCAGGATCGCCTGATCGAGGGCTCCCAGGACCGCGCCCAGCCGGCGGTCGCGGGATTCGCGCCGGGCGATTTCATGGCCGCCCAGCTCGGCGATGGCCAGTTCCAGACGGTCAAGGGCGCCGGGGCGGCCTTTGCGGGGCGGCGGCATGGGCACGCCCTGGTCGCCCAGCAGCAGGACGGTCGCGCGCAGCCGCTCGAGACGGGCGAAATGGACGGCAAACTGCCGCCAGGCCAGGCCCAGGCCGCCCAGGCCCAGCAGGACGCCGCCGGCCAGGAGGGCGCCGGATCCCCGGCCCCAGGGGACCGGCCCGGACCTCAAGGCGACCAGGACGACCAGCAGCAATCCCAGCCCCGTCGCTGCCAAGAACAGCCCGAGCCTGCCCCTCCCGTCGATCATGCTGCGAACCCGTCCCCCCACGTTTCGGCCGCGGCATGGGCCGAGCTGCCGACAATGATTGTGCCTCATCGCCGGCGCTTGGAATGCAGAAGCGCCGGCCCATCATCACGTTGGTCAGGCATCCAATAAAGCGACCGAAGAAATGCTGTTAAGACCAAAGGGTTGGGTGACATGGCCAGCCGGATAGCCCATGCTTGACATCAAGTGTTGTTAACCGCCTCGACCATAACATTGGTCGGCCTGAGGGTGGGGACAGGACAGGCCCAAAATGCCGACAGCGCAGCAGAAGACGGTTCTCGTCGTCGACGACAATGCGGATTTCGCGGAGTTCGTGAAGAGCGCCGCCGAAATGCTCAACCTCAATGCCGTGATGCTGACGGATTCCAATCGCTTCCAGGACGTCTTCGAGGAGCTCTCCCCCGACATTCTGGTGCTCGACATGGTGATGCCGGGGATCGAGGGGACGGAAATCGTCGACTGGCTGGCCGAACGCAAGGCCGACGTCAAAGTGATCATCGTCAGCGGCTTCAACCCGCTTTATTCGAAGATCGCCCGCACGCTCGCGGAGGCCAAGGGCCTCGGCACGGTGATGACCCTGCGCAAGCCAGTGCGCCTGGCGGAGATGCTGGCGGCCCTGGGCGACGCGCGCTGAAACCGGCGCGGCAGAAAGACCGAAACCCGATCTCGTTTGCCGGCACCGGTTGCGACCCGTGCAGTGATTCCTGCGACCCGTCCTAGGGCGTTCGCGCAGCCAGGGCCGCAGCGATCTGTTTCTTGGTCGTCTGGACCTCGCCCGGAAAGGTCGAGGCCGCACCGGATTTGGGATAGTCCTCGATCACCACCCTCTGCAGCCGGTCGAGCCGGTCCGACAGATCGAGCCCTGCGCCCGACGCCATCTTCACCGCGGCCTCGCGCACCGTCGACAGCAGGCTGGCGCGGTAATGGTCGATATACTGGTCGCCGTCATCGTTCTTGGCCTTGGCCTCCTCGGCCAGCTCGCCGGTCAGGCGATCGATCGCCCGCGCCACCGGTTCCGAGAGGGCGGTCGACGGCTGGAACGGCGCGCGGCCGATGAGGGACAGGGCTTCCTGCACCCATAGCGAATTGCCGCTGGCCAGCGCCTCGGTCAGGTCGGATTCGAGCGTGGGCCGGGCCGCGATGCGGCTCAGCGCCGTCTCGCGGATGTCGTCCGGGATATTGTAGTAGCCGACATAGATGTCCCAAGTGAGAAGCGGGTCGGCGTCGGTGAGGGCCGCGAAGTTCCGGCGCGTCTCCTGGATTGCCTCGTCTTCGCGCGCCTGTTCGGCCGCGGCGTCGGCCGGCGCCTGCCGATTCCCGCGCGCCATCTCCTGGATCGTCACGAAGCCCGCCAGCGCGCCGAAGATCGCGATGCCGGCGAAGAGCGCATAGCGGCTGGCCGCGATGGCCCGAAGCTCGAGCGGCGCGTTGACGACCCAGGCCGCATAGAGGATCAGGATCGCCGGCATGCCGATCGAGACCCAGCGGGCCGCGACCGCCACACCATGGCTCCAGCGCTGGTCCGAGCCGGTCGTCTCCATCGTGATGCTGATCGAGGCGAAGCAGAGCAGGCCGATCGCCACGAAGCCGGCCATCACGATGAGGAACCGCAGGCCGCGTCCCTCGGCCGGGATCCAATCGAATCCGCCGGCCGCGACGCAACCGATCAGGGCCACCGCCAGGGCGACGGTATAGAGAAAGGCCGCGAAGATGATGGCGAGGGCAGCCCCCATTTGCGCGTCGCCGCCCGTGGGCTTGTCCGACAGGACCGCGAGATAGAGGAAGAGGCCGGCGCAGAAGGCCGCCACGAGGATCGGAAGATTGAGGAGATAGCGCAACGGGGCCTGTCTTGCGAAGGAATGGATTTCAGTCGAGTATTTTGCCGGCGGCGCCGGGTCTCGTTCGATCGAAGGAGATTTTCGATCCGCCGCCCGACGAATCAAGCATGGATTCCATTCTTAACATGAAGAAGCTCCTGGGCCTGTGCGTTCTCGCATCGGCCGCAATCCTGGCCGGCCCGAGCCTGGCCCAATCGCTCACCGGCTGCCTTCCCATCACCATGAACGATGTTGCGTGTGAAGAAATCGAATGATTCAGAAATACTCTCGCCCCCTCCCGCAAGGGGAGGGGGCGTGGAGCTTCTATGCTTCGCTCAATTCTTTCACACGCTCCTTCGCCGGCATGACGATAGAAGCGTAGCGGGTGACGACAGGTGGCGTAGGGGGCGGTGACCTCTACCTGATGTCTCTCCGCCCCCTCGCCCCCTCAGAGCTTCTCGGTCAGCAGCGCGCGGATCTCATTGTCGCTGAAGGCGCCGTCGAGGCCTTGCGCCCAGGCGCACTGCATCTCGAGCACGCCGCCGGCGAAGCTCAGCTTCTTGGCGGACTTGTCGGCCACGTTCTTCATCTTGATCGTCTTCAGCCCGTCGCGCACCGCTTCCTTGCCCATGTCGTCCTGGCAGATCATGCGCAGCGCCATGTTGAGGCGGTGGCAGGAGACATTGTCCATGAAGTTGAGCGCTTCGGCGCTGTCCTGAACGCTGGGCCAATCGATCTCGTAGGGAATGGCCTTGCCGCAGATCTCTTCGATTTCCTTGGACCGCCCCGGAAGGATGACGTCCTGAAGCTCCTTCACCTTGCGCTTTTCGTTCAAACCCATATCAAACCTCCTGAGGGGCGTGAGGGAACCCCTCGCCCGGTGTTGGACATCCAGCATCGGACATCATGATGTCGGGCCTGTGTCGACTCGCCTCGTCATCGGTTGCAATTGTTTCAACGAGCCCGCCGTTCCAGGCAAGGCGAAAAACCGAAACCCCGACAGAGGAGGCAAAAAACCTATCCTCTCTGACAGGATCGGCGGAATTTCCTCCCAAAGCCGCCCCTCGCCGGCCTCGGCGGCGCCTAATTTTCGCCCCAGACCGCGCCGATGCTTTATGAATGCGCCTGTTGCGAACCGCGCCGGAGCAACCGAGGATCGAGGCGGCGATGGCGGGGATCCCACGATCGGGGCCTCGCGGCGCCGACGGGGAACACGGCCGGGTTTCGGGGCCCGAGGGGGATACGAGTGGCGACGCTCTATACATTGAAGCCGCGCTTCCAGGCGCTGCTGCGCCCGATGGTTGGGCGGATGGCGGCCGGCGGTGTCACCGCCAACCAGGTGACCTTGGGGGCCTGCCTCGGCTCGATCCTGGTCGGGTTGCTGCTGATCGTTTGGGGACCTGAGCTCCCTGCTCTTTTCTTGCTGATCCCCGTCTGGCTGTTTCTGCGCATGGCGCTCAATGCGGTGGACGGCATGCTGGCGCGCGAATTCGGGCAGAAGAGCCAGCTGGGCGCCTATCTCAACGAGATCACCGATGTCGTCTCCGACGCGCTGCTCTATGCGCCTTTCGCGCTGCTGGCGCCCTTCGGCCCGATCGAGGTCGGGCTGGTGATTCTTTTGGCCGCCGTCTCGGAAATGGCCGGCCTGCAGGGCCTCACGCTCGGCGCCTCGCGCCGTTATGACGGACCGTTCGGCAAGAGCGACCGGGCGCTGGCCTTCGGCGCGCTGGGTCTATGGATCGGCATCGGGGGGCCCCGGCCCGACTGGCTGCATTGGGTCATGCCGTTGATGGCGCTGGCGCTTGCGGTCACGATCGTCAATCGGGTTCGTGCCGGGCTCGCCGAAGCGCGCGGCCAGACACCCGCCTGATCCGGAACCTCCTCTCGCCCTCCTCTCATTCCTTCAGCAAGTCCTGGAGCCGCCATGCGCCCCGTCGAAGAGCACAAATTCCTGACCCATGACGGGGTCGAGCTGTTCTATCGCTTCTGGCCGGCCTCGGGCGCCCCGCGCGGCGCCGTGGTCCTGTTCCATCGCGGCCATGAGCATTCCGGCCGCGTCGCGCATCTGCCGGACGAGCTCGACCTGCCGGACTTCGCCTTCTTCGCCTGGGATGCGCGCGGCCATGGCCATTCGCCCGGAGAACGCGGCTTCAGCCCCAGCCTCGGCACCTCGGTGCGCGACGTTCAGACGTTCATCGACCATATCGCGACGAAGCATGGCATCGCGATCGAGGATATGGCGGTGATCGCGCAGAGCGTGGGCGCGGTGCTGGCCGCGACCTGGGCCCATGACTATGCGCCCAGGATCCGCGCGCTGGTGCTGGCCTCGCCCGCCTTCAAGGTGAAGCTCTATGTGCCCTTCGCGAGAGGCGGCCTCGGCCTCATGCGCAAGCTGCGCGGCCATTTCTACGTCCAGTCCTACGTCAAGGCGAAGTTCCTCAGCCGCGATCCGGAACGCATCGCCTCCTTCGATTCCGATCCGCTGATCACGCGCGCGATCTCGGTCGACATCCTGCTGCAGCTCTATCGCACCGCCGAACGGATCGTCGCCGACGCGCGCGCCATCACCATTCCCACGCAGCTCCTGATCTCAGGATCCGACTGGGTGGTCCATCACGGGCCGCAGCATCGCTTCTATGAGCGGCTCGGCACGCCGATCAAGGAGCGCCATATCCTGCCGGGCTTCTATCACGACACGCTGGGCGAGAAGGATCGCAAGCTCGCGATCGACAAGGCGCGCGGCTTCATCCTGGCCCGCTTCGCCGAGCCCCTGAACCGCCCCTCCCTGCTGGACGCCGACAAGTTCGGCTACACCCGGGACGAATCCGACGAATTGGCCTCGCCGCTGCCGCCTTTGTCGCCGCGCGGGCTCTACTGGGCCGGCATGCGCAACAATCTGAAGGTGGGCGGGCTGATTTCCGACGGCATCGCGCTCGGCCACAAGACCGGCTTCGATTCCGGCTCGACCCTCGACTATGTCTATCGCAACAAGCCTGCCGGCCTCGGGCCGATCGGGCGCGCCGCCGACAAGTCCTATCTGGATTCGCCCGGCTGGCGCGGCATCCGCCAGCGCAAGATCCATGTCGAGGAGCTGATCCGGATCGCCATGGCGCGGCTCCAGGCGGCGGGAGCGCCGATCCGGATGATGGATATCGCCGCCGGCCATGGGCGCTATGTGCTGGAATCGCTCGAAGGCAGTCCGATCAAGCCGGGCTCGATCCTGCTGCGCGACTATAGCGACATCAATGTCGCCGCCGGCCGCGCCCTCATCGAGCAGAAGGGCTTAAGCGCCATCGCCCGCTTCGAGCAGGCCGACGCCTTCGACCGCGCCAGCCTGGCCGCCGTGACGCCCCGTCCGACCCTCGCCGTGGTGTCCTGTCTCTATGAGCTCTTCGCCGACAACGACATGATCCGCCGCTCGCTGGCCGGCGTGGCCGACGCCGTCGATGCGGGCGGTTATCTGGTCTATACCGGCCAGCCCTGGCATCCCCAGCTCGAGCTGATCGCGCGGGCACTGACCAGCCATCGCCAGGGCCAGGCCTGGATCATGCGCCGGCGCACCCAGGCCGAGATGGACCAGCTCGTCGCCCATGCCGGCTTCCGCAAGCTGGAGCAGCGCATCGACGAAGACGGCATCTTCACCGTGTCGCTGGCGCAACGGATTGCCGGATGACGCTGGATCGGTCCGACGCGGCGGGCGCGAGGGAAACCGGAACAGCCGGCACGACGGAGCCGCGCCCCTGGCGCCGTGCGATCCTGTGGCTCGCCTTCCTCGGGCCCTTCTTCTTCGCCAGCTACGGGCTCGCCAATTATCTGGCCACGCAGCGCAGCGACGTGGGCTCCGTGGTGTTCGGCTGGGAACATCGGATCCCGTTCGTCCCCTGGACCATCATTCCCTATTGGTCGATCGATCTGCTCTATGCGATCTCGGTCTTCCTCTGCACCAGCCGCGCCGAGCTCGACACCCATGCGCGCCGGCTGCTGACCTGCCAGATCGGCGCCGTCGCCTGCTTCGTCCTCTTCCCGCTGCGCTTCACCTTCGGCCGGCCCGACATGACGGGCATGCCGGGGTTCATGTTCGATGCGCTCACCAGCTTCGACAAACCCTTCAACCAGGCGCCCTCCCTGCATATCGCCCTGCTGGTCGTGCTCTGGGTGGTCTATGCGCGCCATGTCCCGCGCTGGCTCTCCTGGCCCTTGCATCTCTGGATGGCGCTGATCGGCCTCTCGGTTCTGACCACCTATCAGCATCATTTCTTCGACCTGCCCACCGGCGCCGCGCTGGGCTTCTTCGCGCTCTGGCTCTGGCCGGACGGCGTCCTCAGTCCGGTGAGAAACCTTCGGCTGGCGCGCGATCCGCGGCGCCTCGTGCTGGCGCTCTATTATGCCCTGGGCGCCGCCCTCGCAGCCGGTGCGGCGCTCGCCATCGGCGGCTGGGGATGGTGGCTGTTCTGGTTGTCCTTCGCCCTGACCCTGGTGGCCGCCAACTACGCCCTGTTCGGGCCCGAGGGTTTCGGAAAGGCGACCGACGGGCGCATGAGCCTCGGCGCCGTCATCCTGCTGCTGCCCTATCTCCTGCCCGCCGCGCTCAATGGCTGGCTCTGGCGCCGCGGCCAGGGCCCCGCCGTCGAGATCCGTGACGGCGTTCATATCAGCGGCCTGCCGCGCCGGGCCGAGGCGGCCCGTTTCGCCACGGTCATCGATCTCTGCGCCGAGCTGCCGGCCACGGCCATGCCGGCGCAATGCCGCGCTTTGCCGATGCTCGATCTGGTGACACCGGAGCCCGACCGTCTGCGCGAGGCCGCACGGTTGATCGAAGAGGCGCGCCCGCGCGGGCCGGTTCTCGTCTGCTGTGCGCTGGGATTTTCGCGCAGCGCTGCGGCCATCGCGACCTGGCTCGTGATCCATCATCGCGATCATGGAGAAGATGCAATCGAGGAAATCCGGCGCGCCTGGCCTCATGTCAGGCTTAAGATGGCGGCGCGTGCCGCCATCGACGAAGCCGCCCCGAGGAAGTCGCCATCATGACCCCGCCGAACCGCGTCACGCCGCCCAGCAACCCCGCTTTGATGATCGCGACCGCGGTCTTCCTGGAGCAGGGCCGGATCCTCGACCGGCTCTCGCGGCTCTTGACCGCCGCGGCCGCGATCCTGCTCCCCCTGCTGGCGCTCTTGGCGCCCCAGATGCGCTCGGAAACCTGGAACCTGGTGGACGGCGCCCTGGGCCTGACCATAGCGCTCGGCCTGGCCGAGCTCTATTTCGCCTTCCGGGTCGGGTTCGATGCGGCGCTCTTTCGCGAGCTCGCCGCCGGCAGCGCCCTGACCGGCCTCGACCAGCTCGACGCCAGCCTGACCTGGCTGGGGCTGCGTGCCAAGGCGGCCGGATCGCGCCCGCTCGACGACCGCATCGGGGGCGCGCGCCGGTTGCTGCGCCGCCAGACCCTCTGCCTCGCCCTGCAGCTGGCGACGATGGTCGTCGCGGCCGGCATTCTCGCACTACAATGATAAGGGCTGCACCCAGGCGGGCCTGAAGGGGGATCGGACTTTGATCGACAATATCGTCGCGGTGGCGGCCACCACCGCGGCTCACCTGATCACGGGGGTCAGGGGCGACTGGCTGGGCTGCGTACCGGAAGCGCGTCCCCGCATCTATTTCGCCAATCATTCGAGCCATGGCGATTTCATCCTGATCCGCACCGCGCTGCCGCCCGAGCTGCGCAAGAGCACGCGGCCCGTGGCCGCCGCCGACTATTGGCTGAAGAGCCCGGCCCGCCGCTATATCGCGGTCAACGCCTTCAACGCCGTGCTGATCGATCGCAATGTCGTCACCCGGACGGTCGATCCGGTCGAGCCCATGACGACGGCGCTGGACGAGGGTTCCTCGCTGATCCTGTTCCCCGAGGGCACGCGCAACACCGGCCCTTCGCTGCTGCTGCCGTTCAAGCGCGGCATCTATTACCTGGCGCAGCGCCGGCCGGATGTGGAGCTGGTGCCGGTCTGGATCGACAATCTCAACCGGGTCATGCCGAAGGGCGAGTTCGTGCCGGTGCCCCTCCTCTGCACCGTCACCTTCGGCGCGCCGATCCATCTCGAGGCCGGCGAACGCAAACCCGACTTCTGCACCCGCAGCCGGGCGGCCCTGCTGGCCCTGGCGCCGGAGCCCGACGAAGAGACCAAGGCCGCGAAGGAAGCCGCCCGATGAGCCCGACCACGAAATGGCTCTGGCTGGTCGCCGGCATCCTCGTCGTGCTGGTGACGGCGTCGCTGGTGGGATATCTCCTCGCGCGCCGCCAGCAGGGCGCGCCCAGCGCCACGATCGCGAACCTGAACAGCCGGATCAAGGCCTGGTGGGTGATGGTGGTGCTGATCGCCATCGCCTTCGCGCTCGGCAGGACCGGCGTGCTGGTGCTCTTCGCCTTCTGCTCCTTCACCGCCTTGCGCGAGTTCATCACGCTGACGCCGACGCGCCGCGGCGACCATATCGCGCTCGCCACCGCCTTCTTCATCGTGCTGCCGGCGCAATATCTGCTGATCGGGGCGGATCAATACGGGATCTATTCGATCTTCATCCCGGTCTATGTATTTCTGGGGATGCCGATCATCGCCGCGCTGCGCGGCGACACCACCCTGTTCATCTCGCGCATCGCCGAGGTGCAATGGGGCCTGATGGTCTCGGTCTTCTGCGTCTCCCACGCGCCGGCCCTGCTCACGCTCCATATCCCGGGCTATGAGGGTCAGAACGCGATGCTGATCGTGTTCCTGATCATGGTCGTCCAGGCCAGCGACGTGCTGCAATATGTCTGGGGCAAGCTGATCGGCCGGCACAAGATCGCACCCAGCCTGTCGCCCTCCAAGACCGTCGAGGGCTTTGTCGGCGGGGTCGCCAGCGCCACGGCGCTCGGCGCCGCCCTCTGGTGGATCACGCCTTTCACCTGGTGGCAGGCAGGGCTGATGGCGCTGGTCGTCAATCTGATGGGCTTTTGTGGCGGGCTCGTCATGTCGGCCATCAAGCGCGACCGCGGGGTCAAGGATTGGGGCCAGATGATCGAGGGCCATGGCGGCATGCTCGACCGGCTCGACTCGGTGATCTTCGCCGCGCCCGTCTTCTTCCACCTGACCCGGTTCTGGTGGGCGGTGTAGACTCCCGGCGGATATCGCGGCATCGGCGCCTCCGACCCTGAAGGCGCCCAGCCGCGGAACCGGTGAGAGCCGATGAGCCATCTGACGCCCGAGCAGGCGGTCGACCGCCTCGAGGAACTGCACCGCACCGCCTCGATGGCGCTGCGCAACGCCGTGGCGCATTATGTCGAGCAGGGCACCGTGCCCACTGCGGCCGAGCGCGCCCGGCTGCGCTATCCGGAACTGCGCGTCCATTGGCAGCCCGAGGGCGCGGTGCAGTTCACGCGCCGGGCCTGGGCCAAGTTCCAGTCGCCCGGCGTCTATGCCACCACCGTGACGCAGCCCGCCTTCTTCCGCGGCTATCTGCTGGAGCAGCTGCGCCCGCTGGTCGAGGAGTTCGGCGCGCGGATCGAGGTCCGCGTCAGCGACCAGGAGATCCCCTACCCCTTCGTCATCGAATCCGGCGACGAGTTCGTCCATGGCGACATCTCGGTCGCCGAGCTCGCGCGCCATTTCCCGACGCCGGCGCTCGCCAGCGTGGGCGACGAGATCGCCGACGGCCTGTGGGAGACCAAGGAAGGCCAGCCGCGGCCGCTCGCCCTGTTCGATGCCGTGCGCGTGGATTTCTCGCTGCGCCGCCTGCTGCACTACACCGGAACCGATTGGCGGACGATCCAGCCCTGGATCCTCTGCACCAACTATCAGCGCTATGTGGACCAGTTCCTGCAGTGGGGGCTCGAGGAGCTGGCGCGGCCCGACGGACCCTATACCGAGCTGGTGCTGCCGGGCGGCGGCTCGGTGCGGCGCGGCGACGACAGCGAGGCCGCCGTCGCGACCGTGACGGCGGCACCCTGGGAACGCTTCCAGATGCCGGCCTATAACCTAATGCGCGGCGACGGACAGGGCGGCGTCACCATCATCAATATCGGCGTCGGCCCCTCCAACGCCAAGAACGCGACCGACCATCTGGCGGTGCTGCGTCCCAATTGCTGGCTGATGATCGGCCATTGCGGCGGACTGCGGCAGTCGCAGACCATCGGCGACTATGTGCTGGCGCATGGCTATCTGCGCCGCGACCGCATCCTCGACGAGCTGGTGCCGCCGGAAGTGCCGGTCCCGGCGCTGGCCGAGGTGCAGCTCGCCTTGCAGGAGGCGGCCGCTCTCGTCACCGGCGAGCGCGGCGACGGGCTGAAGCGGCGCCTGCGCACCGGCACCGTCGTCAGCTATGCGGACCGCAACTGGGAACTGCGCTGGGCGCAGGAGCGCCGGCGCATCAATCTGGGCCGCGCCATCGCCGTCGACATGGAGAGCGGCACGCTGGCGACGCAGGGCTACCGGCTCCGCGTGCCCTACGGCACGCTGCTCTGCGTCTCCGACAAGCCGCTGCATGGCGAGATCAAGCTGCCGGGCGCCGCGACCGCCTTCTACAAGCGCGCGGTCGGCGAGCATCTGAAGATCGGGCTGACCGCCGTGGAGCTCTTGCGCAGCCAGCTCGGCTCGCTCCACTCGCGCAAGCTCCGCAGCTTCGACGAGCCGCCCTTCCGGTAAGCTCAAGACTGGCCATCAAGAACCAGCCCTAAGCTTCCTTCACCTCCCTCCTTGAGGGGGAGGGGTAAAAGAAGAGGCGGCGATGGAGCGGGCCCGATGACAAGAAGTTCCGAGCTCCGTTGAACTCGCCTTAGAGCATCACCGGCGCGAAATTCACCTCGAGCCCTTCGCGGAAGGCGAAGCGCTTGAGGTGATCGGCGACGACCGTTTCGAGCTTCGAGAGCGTATCGCCGTCCGGCGCCTTGGCGAGCAGGCTCAGATGGCCGGCACTGACGGCAAACGCCAGGGCGCGGCCCTCGCCGAAATCGACGCGGCCGTTCCGCGCGGTGTACTGCACGACGAATTTGTGGGCCCAGTGCTTGCAAAGCTGCTGCACATAGCGCGCGCCGTTTTCGGTGGCGACGCGGGCCTCGGACATCGAGATCCCGGACATCATGACTCCTCGAGGCGGCTCGCGCCTGCGGGTGTAAAGGGTCCGCGGCAACCGCTCATGGGCGCAACATGGGAACATCGACGCTCGGAGTCACCGCGACCGTCTGTAGCAGCGAGTCCCCCGCTAACCACGTCGCGCCGCAATACCGCCACGATCGGCGATCGCGTCGTCCGGAGATCAAGGGCTTATGCGCCGATCATTCCGAAGCGAGACATTCATGATTAGTAACAAATGAAACAATCGGGCCGCGACGCGTTGCCGCTTAGGGCGGCGCCAGTGCGATCAGCTCGCGCCTGAATGCGATCTCGGCCTCCGGTTCGTCCATCTCGCGCGCATAGCGATGGCCGGCATAGACCGCGGCGGCGATCGTCGACGGTGCGTGGCAGTCGCCGATGCGCGCGAGCGAGGTGATGCCGGCGGCCTCGAGCGCCTCGGCGTTTTCCGACAATTCGAGATAAATGCCGTCATTCGGCAGGCGCATCGTCACCAGCAGCAGCGTGCCGCATGCCATGCGCCGGCGGGCGCCGTTGTGGCTGTGCTCGAGCTCGATCTCGCCGGCCTTGGCCGAGGCGACGAGATGCTTCTCGAGGACCGAGACCCCGATCTCATGCAGCCGCTGCTCGATCATCGGCTGCTCGAGCGTGAATTTGGTCCAGGTCGAGATATCGGAGGCCGGCGTCACCAGCGTCACCTCATGGCCCTCCAGCCGCAGCTTCTCCGCCAGCACGCCGCCCATATAGTAATGGTCGTCGTCATAGATCACGACCGGGCCGGTCACGGCCTTGCCGGCGAAGATGTCGTCGGGCGTCAGCACATGGGCGAGATCGAGGCCCGGGATCGCGGTCGAGCGCCAGCGAGCGATCCCGTCGCGCCGCCAGTGGCCGCCGGTCGCGATCACCACCTTGGCGAAGCCATAGCCGCGGATGTCCTCGGCGCTGAGCCGGCTGTCGAGATAGAGCTGCAGGTTCGGCATGCGCCGGATCTGCTGCAGGCGATAGTCGCGCACGCGGCCCCAGGTCGCGAGGCCCGGCAGCTTGCTTTCGAGCGCGACCCGGCCGCCCACCTCTTGCCTTGCCTCGGCCAGCGTCACCTCATAGCCGCGCTGGCCCAGCGCACGGGCCGCCTCGAGGCCGGCAGGGCCCGCCCCCACGATCAGCACAGTCGCATCGGATTTCTTCGGCGCGATCTTCTCCGGATGCCAACCCTTGCGCCATTCCTCGCCGGCGGTGGGGTTCTGGGTGCAGCGCATCGGCACCATGGTGAAATCCGAGGAGACGCACATATTGCAGCCGATGCATTCGCGGATATCGTCGATGCGGCCTTCCTCGATCTTCTTCGGGAGAAAGGGATCGGCGATCGACGGCCGGGCGGCGCCGATGAAATCGAGCAGGCCGCGGCGCACCTGCGAGACCATCGTGTCGGGCGAGGTGAAGCGGCCGACGCCGACCACGGGCTTGGTGGTGACTTTCTTGACGAAGCGGATGAACTCTTCCTGCGACGCCTCAGGCCCGAAGCGGGACGGCATGGAATCGCGGCTCCACTCGCGCAAGTTCACGTCCCAGAGGTCGGGCAGCTCGGCCAGCCGCTCGATCACCTCGCGGCCCTCGGCATGATCGGGCTGGCCGTCCGGCCCCATCGGATCGTCCACGGTCCAGCGGATCGCGATGGCACAACGCCCGCCCACCGCCTCGACCATGTCCTCGGTCACCTCGCGCGTCAGCCGCAGGCGGTTCTCGAGGCTGCCGCCATATTCGTCGGTGCGGTCGTTCAGCGTGCGCGAGAGGAAGTTGCCGTTGATCGAGGTATAGGCGCGGACATAGACATAGATGATGTCGAAGCCGGCGCGCTCGGCCCGGAGTGCCGCCTCGCGATGCCAGCGGCGGTAATTGCGGATGTCCGCGCGGTCCATGCGGCGCGCCTGGGCCGGATAGTAGCCCTCCCCCGCCGGCGCATGCGTGACATTGACCGGCACCTCGCGGCTGAAGAGGCAGGCATCGCGATTGGCGCTATGGGCGAGCTCCACGCCCGCCAGCGCCCCATGCTTGTGGATCGCCTCGTTCATGCGGGCGAAGACCGGAATGTCGAGATCGTCCCAGAGCCGGCCTTCCGCCAGCGGCGAGAGGTCGCCGGTCGGATGGATGTCGGTCTCCTCGGTGCAGACCACGGCCCAGCCGCCTTCGGCCTTCATGCCGCGCATGCCGATCATCGAGCTCGGATAGGTGATGCCCATGCCGTTGCAGTGCGGCACCTGGAAGAAACGGTTCTTCGCGGTCACCGGACCGATGCGGACGGGCTCGAACAGGATGTCGTAACGGGGATCGCGGGACATGGAATGCTCTCTCAGGGTCGATCGGGATGCGAATCAGGGCCGGCGCGGGTCTGGCCGGACCGAGGCGAGGTCATAACACACGATTCGCCGGGGGGCCCGCCAGGGGCGTTGTTTTTGAGACCAATGGACCCTTGGTCTTGCTCCGGGCACAGGGCCTCGCCACACTCGGGTCCGTTTCATTTCGCATGGCGGGGGACGCACCGATGACGGGGATCTTTTCGCTGACGGGCAAGGTGGCGCTGGTCTCCGGCGCCTCGCGCGGGCTCGGCTGGGCGATGGCGACGGGGCTGGCCGAGGCCGGCGCCCATGTCGTGATCAATGGCCGCGACGAAGGCAAGCTCGCGCTGAAGGCGAAGGAGCTCGCCGACCGTGGCCTCGAGGCCAGCGCGCTCGCCTTCGACGTCACCGACGAGGCCGCGGTCCGCGACGCGATCCCGGCGATCGTCGCGCGGCAAGGCCGTCTCGACATCGTCATCGGCAATGCCGGGATCCAGCATCGCGCGGCGCTGGGCGACTGGAAGCTTGCCGACTGGCAGCGGGTGATCGACACCAACCTCTCGGCCTGCTTCGTCCTGGCGCGGGAGGCCTCGGCGCCGATGATCCGCCAGGGCGCCGGCCGGATCATCTTCACCACCTCGATCGCGGCCAATCTCGCGCGCGCCACCATCCCGGCCTATGTCTCGGCCAAGAGCGGACTCTGGGGATTGACCAAGGCGCTGGCCGCCGAGCTCGGGCCCCAGGGCATCACCGTCAATGCGATCGGGCCCGGCTATTTCGAGACGGAGATGAACCAGGCCCTCCTCGCCAACGAGGAGTTCACCGCCTGGGTCAAGGGCCGCACGCCGCTCAGGCGCTGGGGCAAGCCGCCGGAGATCGCCGGCGCCGCGGTGTTCCTGGCCTCCGACGCCGCCTCCTATGTGAACGGCCACCAGCTCATGGTGGACGGCGGGTTCGGCAGCGTGTTCTGAGAGCGGTCGATCCGCTTGGGTCGGAGGCGGCAGACTCGTCCCTCGCTCCGCGTTCCCGGCCGCGGGATTCAGTTCGACGCGGAAAAAAAGCTCCAGAGATCCGTGGGCTCGCCCGGCGGGGGCGGCAGGGCCGCGGCCCAGCGCAGACTCGCATGGACGGTCCCCGGATCGGCATCGACCGAATGGGAGCCGACGGCAAGCGTGACGACGTCCCCCGGCCTCCGCATGATCCCGTCGATCAGAAGCGGCGCGTCTGACTCGAGGCGATAATCGCCGCCGATGGCGATCTCGAACGCCATGGCATCGCCGGAAACCGGCAGATCGAGATCCTTGCCGGCGACGAAGATCATGCCCCAATGCTGCAGATAGTTGGCCTGGAGGAAGGCGACGTCCTCGGGCAACAGCGCCCGCTCCGGGATCACGGTCACGCCCGGGACCAGGGCGCCGTAGAGCGACGGCGAGTCCGCGAGGAGCAAAGGCGGCTGCGCCTTCGCCACCAGGTCCCGGAACACCGGCTCACCGGCGTCGCGATACTTGTCCACGCCCCAGCTGCTCATGAAGAAACCGGCCCGCGGGAAACCCGACACGACGCCATAGCCGTCGATATAGGGAACGGGGTCCGGAAAGACGGTGTGGACGACATCCAACGTCCCCCGTTGCGGCCCGATCGCATCCGGCAGGTTCGCCGTCGTGCGAAGCAGCAATAAGCCGATCTGGAAAACGATCAGCAGGGCGAGCAGCCGCAGGCTCCGAAGCTGTATCGCGCCGGAGGTGCGCTGCCGAATCCGGTCATAGACGAGGCCGACCAGGATCGCGGCCGGCGGCAGGATGAAGGCGTAGTAATAAGCGAACGCGTTGCGATAGATGAGCGGCGTCAGGATCGGAACCGCGAGCAGCAGGGGAAGCCACCTTTCCCATCCGCCGCCCGCGTCGCGCGCGCGGGCCGCCCGCCACGCGATCACCGCGCCCTGGACCGCGAGGAACCAGTAGAGGGGATTCTGAGCGATATCGACGAGGAGCTCCGGCCAGCGGGGCATCGGGCCGTCCTCGAAGAACACCTTCGCCGCCGTTCCGCGCAGATACCCGGTCGCGCCGCCGATGGCGGGCTGCGCCAGGGTGAAGACATGCAGCATGTAGAGCCCGCCGAGGACCAGCCCGAAGCTCAGGCCGAAAGCGAGCGCGAGGCGGACACGGTCGCGGGCCCCGGCGCCGAGGCACCAGATCACCGGGCCGATGAGCGCGACGTAGAACGCCGTCTTGATCGTGACCAGCATGGCCACGGCCAGCGCGATGCCGGCAAAGACGGCGCCGCGCGGCCCCCCCGGCTTTCGCAGCACGAGGAACAGCGACAGGAGAACGAGCAGCGTCGCGATCGAATCGGTCCGAAAGCTGGTGCCATGCTCGACGACCGCGGTGGTGGAGAGATAGCCCAGCACACCGAACAACGCGGCCTCGCGCGAGAGGAAGCGCCGCGCGATGCCCAGCAGGAGCAGGGCGCTGCCGATCGCGCAGCACGCCATGACGGCCCGGGCGATCAGAATCTGTCCGATCTCGCTCTCGGCCACGGTCGGCAGCCAGGCGAAGAAATGGACGTGGAGGGTCTGAAATCGCTCGCTGACGGACCCGCGCAGATAGTCCTGCACGAAGGACAGATAGTAAAACTCGTCCCAGTTGATGTTGATGCGGAAGATGAGAACGAGCTTCAGCCCGAGCGCGAATGCGAGCGCGCCCGTGAGGAGGAGACGGGCGCGTGCGGCAATCCAACCGGAGAGGCCGGCAGGTTGCGACAGCGCCGGTGCGGAGGTGGCGGCTTCGCTCATGGCGATGTTGCCTTCAGCTTCCTGGTCGAACGCTGGTCGCGGATCGGCAAGGATGTGATGAGGTCTTTGAAGCCGCGCCCGATGGAGGCGGGGCCGATCTGGCTCCGCAACCTCGCCAAGGAGCGGGCATCGGGCTCCAGCTCTCCCGAGCCGATGAGATCATGGATGCCCGCGAGGAGCGCGTCGGCGTCCCCGGCCTCGACAAGCCTGACGCCCCTGGCCCCGTCGCCGATCCACTCCCGCAGGGCCGGAGAATCCCGGGTGACCAGCGGCCGTCCCGCCGCGATCACCTGGAAGGCCTTGTTGGGGATCACGCGGGCGGCCTTGCCCGATTCACCGAAGATGCCCAGGCAGATGTCGGCCTCCGCCATCTGTTCCCGGAGCTCCGCATAGGGGACCCAGTCGATCCATGTCAGATGCGGCACGGGCCGTGCCGCAAGCCGGTCGCGAATCCGCGACGCTTCCTGGCCGGTCCCGATGATGGTCCAGACCAGACTCTCCGGATCGGATCGCGCGGCGGCCTCGACGATGGTCTCGATGCCATGCAAGGGAATGAACTGCCCGTAGAACAGAATCCGGCAGGGTTGGCCCGGCCGTCGCGAGCCACGGTCGGGCAAGGGGCCGAATGACTCGGGCTCGGCGCCGACGAAGAGCGAGGCCGTGCGGCCCGCCGGCAAGCCGAAGCTCGTCTCGAACCAGTGCGCATGGGCGGCGGTATCGAGCAGCACCAGATCGGCCGCCCGGCAGGCGAGCCAATCCCAGGCCCGAAGCAGCCGCGCCACGGGATTTCGCGGCCGCAGCATGGCGCGATCCTCGACGACGGTCTCGTAGAGCGACAGGAAGGCATCCCAGACGATCGGGACGCCCCGCAACCGGGCGAACGGCCAGAGCATGAGCACGTCGAGATGACCGAGATACCCGACGATGACGACGTCATGGGACGGCGCGCGCAGATAGCGCCAGATCAATCCGGGATAGGCCGCGAGCACCCTCGCCATCCGGCCGAGGATCGCCCACCGCCTGATATGCGCCTTGTCCTCGACCCCGGCCCAAACCTCGGCATGGCATTCCTCGAGATCGACGCCCGCCTCGCGCAGCCCGCGCAAGAGAATCCGGGTCCGGGGTTTGCCCAGATCGTAGGTCCCCCAGATGAGGGCGCGGACTTGTGCGGGACCTGTCGGCGTCAAGGAAGATTCCCCTGTGCCACGCCCGCCAGGGAATCCCGGGGCGGCCTGGAAAGTATGCCGGCCGTCACCAGCGCCAGGGCGATGCCGCCGGCCCAGATCGACATGCCGATGCCGGTGGCCAGCAACGCCCCGTGATAGGAGAAGGCCCGGGTCAGCGGCGCATAGAGCGCCACCATGGCCACGATGCCGACAACGGAGAAGATCGAGGCGAGGCCGAGATTGACGCGGCAGGAGAACAAGACCTGCTGCAGGCCGATGGCGAGGCTGATCGGTATCAGCAGCCAGATCGCCTCGCCCAGGATGCGGCCAGCCTGCAGATACTCAAGACCGAAGACGAGGGATGTCAGCGAGGGGGCCAGCCAGGTGCCCAGCAGACTGAGCGCCGCGCCAACGGCGGGAATGGCCACCAGCATCGTCCTGGCGGCGCTGCGGGCCTTTCCGTCGTCACGCGCCGCCGAACGCGACAGGACCGGCAGTGCCACGCTTCCGACGAGATAGGGGACCGTGAGCAGATATCCCATCATCTGCATCGAGAGCGCGAAATACCCCAGTGCGTCACCGACGCCCGCGACCTGTCGAAACAGCACGATCGGTGCCTGCAGAAACCAGAGGACCGTCAGGGTGTAGATGGCGCCCGGAATGCCGGCGCCGATGAGTTGGAGCGCTTTCCCGGAAAGGCCGGTGAAATCGACGCGCGTGACTCTCCGGCAGACGATGAAGACGCCGACAGCCGCCTGGATCCACCAGAGAGCCGTGTGAATGATACCGATCGCGAGGATACTTCGCGGCGCCAGAAACCAGAGCGTCGGGATGACGATCACGAGCTCGAGCGGCCGGAAGAAGAGATCGATCGGCAGCTGGCGGCGCGTCACCTCGAAGGCCACAAAGACCGAGCTGCACCAGAGCCAGATCGCGCGGCCCAGAAGAGCCATGGAGAGAACGAGCAGCAGGGGGCGCGCCGTCTGGTCCGGCTCGAAGACATACCCAGCCACCGCGGACAAGATCGCGACGCAGGTCGCAGCCGCGGCACGCAGCGCCAGGGTCGATCCCGCCAGGCGCGGCGCCCGGTCACGATTCCGGCCGACTTCCCGGGCCAGCACCATGTCGAGACCGAGATAGGTCAAGGTGATGAAGGTCAGATACCAGGAATAGCCGTAGGTCAGCGTGCCATAGAGCTCAGGCCCCAGCAGGCGTGCCAGAAGAACGGCATAGGCGGCCCCGATCAACGTCGTCAGCAGCTGGCTGCCGAAAAGGAAACTGAAGTTCCCCAGGATGGAGCGAAGGCCGGGCGTGATCGTCATGGAGAAAACAGCCCGCCTGCCGGCCGGGACCCGGGGCCGACGACGATGCCGCGCTCGATGGAGTTCGAAGTTTCTTGCATGGACGCAGAAGCCGTCCTCATCGGCGAAAAGACCACATCGGCCGCGTTAGAATGCCCGCTGCGCAGGCCCCTTGCGCCCCAGGAGACCATCCCAGACGCCGGCGAAGCAGGCTCGCAGCTTGGAGGCCTTCCGGTCCTCAAAGAGAAAAACGCCGATTATGATCTCGGACATGGCTAACAGCTGGTAAACGAGCCAGTGCGGAAAGGTGGCGCCATAGGCTCGCATCACATGCACGCCGTTTCGGAACATGTAGTATTTCCGCAAGGGACCGTGATGCATCGGCGACAGGGTCACGGCGGCGATCGCGCTTTGCCGTTTTGCACCGACGCGATGCGACATCCGCGCCGCCTGACTCACGAGGATCCGGTACCCGGCCTGCCGCGCGCGCAGGCAATATTCGAAATCCACCAGATCGATGAAGAACTCGGTCTTGAACGGTCCCAGCGCCTGGAATGCCTTCACGCTCGTCAATGTGCCGGAGGTGATGACGAGCGTGACGCCGCTGGCTTCGATGCGCTCGCAGGGAACGCGCTCGAAGAAGGGCGGCCGCGTCTTCGGCCGCAACCAGCGATGAGGCGCGAGACCGGCTCCCTCATCCTGACGGTTCGAACCGACCATCGCGACCCGATCCGGATCGGCATCCTGGGAGAGGGTCCGCAGCAGCGAAGCGACGCAGCCCTCCTCGATCAAGCTGTCCTGATCCATCGTCAGGACCCAGTCATGACCCTCCCCGGCCAGGAAACTCATGCCGCGATTGAGCGCATCGGCAATACCCAGGTTTCGACCATTCTCGAGGATCGTGACGCCGCGACGGCTGGCAAAGCCACCCTTCCAGGCAAGACAGGTCGGATCCGAGCCGTTGTCGACCACGACCAGCCGATCGACCTGTGCCAGCAGCCTCTCCAACCGCACGGGAAGGTCCATATCGGGAAAGTAAGTCACGACCAGCGCCGCAACTGTCTTCTTGCCCGTCGTCGGATGGAGCTCTCGGGACATCACTTCCTGGCTCGCAGTACGGCTTCTTCACCGGAGTTTTCGTTCAGACGATAAGCGATTCCAGCAACCAGCTGGTACCAGGCCGCAGCAACGACCTGGAAGATCGTGATTCCGGCGCGCATCCGATGGTGCCCCCGCCGTTCGATGTCGGAACTCGCGGCAAGCAGCCCGCCCGCTCGCGCCGGCGTCGTCCAAACCTCCGGCTGCCCGAAGCCCGCCACATTCGCGATCGCTGTCAGGGCGTGCAACGGAAACAAATGAAGGTGCCGCGGCGCATCAAGCCCAATCCAAGCCGCTCCGAATTTCCGATGTCCGAAACTATCGGGATTGGGTGTTGTCGCCACGAACGCGCCACCCGGTTTCAAAATCCGTTTGCATTCCCGTAAGAGCGCGGCAGGGTCGTGGGCGTGCTCGATCACATGATTCATCACGACCGCATCGTAGGAATCGGCGGGCAGCGCCAGCGATACGAGATCCCCGACATGGACCGTTGCGCCATAAACCTGACGCGCATGCTCGGCAGCCTTCGCATCCAGATCCTGCCCTTCGGCATGCCATCCGAGGCCGCGCATCCGGCTCAACAATCGCCCATCGCCGCATCCCACCTCGAGCATTCGACCGGGCATCGTATCTTCGAGGAACATGCGTTCGATCTTGGCCCGGGCGGATCCAAGAAATAATGCCCCGAGCCAAAGCCGCTCCAGCCTTGCGATGACAAGACGCAGCCATCGACGCGGCCCAACACCGCCGGTTCCGGCGTTGGCCTCGCCATGGGTGTAGTAAGCTGCATAGGCCTCGTGCAGATCGCTCTCGATCGGCTTGGGATCGAGCCAAACGAGACCACACGCTGGATTCGTGCATGCCCGAATGTCCCATTGGCCGGGCACACCGAACAAACAATCGCGAACAGCCTTATGGAGAAGGCTTCCAGTCCGATCGCAGAGCGGACAGGTGCTAGAGGGTATGTCCCGCATGCCGGGGGCCTCCTGGCGGGTGCAAGTTGGGCATCCTGTGCATGGCACAATTTGACCCGCGGCGGTTAAGGTCGGATTACTACCGCTCT
>CAVOLB010000142.1:0-59609 GCA_963696655.1 uncultured Alphaproteobacteria bacterium | reverse complement strand
TATGTATTGTGAGGTCCGTGGCGTTTTTTGGGATAGAGTATGGCCGGGGCCGTAACAGTACGGACGCGTCAGCGCGCTCGGGTCTGACGGGAGCTGCTCGGGTTATGGAGTCAATGCCTCAGCCGCGGAGCGGCTATCGAATAATTAAAGCGGCGATGGCGCATGCGCTTTCGGTTGGCGCGGTAATCGCGAACCGGAGCATCACTGGATGAGCGTTGACCCGAAACCGCGACCGCTGGACCACCTGTGGAATACCGCGCAGGCGGTGGGCATCGGCGTCGCCATCATCGCCGGCGATGCCTTCCTGCGACACTGCAAACGGCCGCAACAATCGCTGGCAACCTCGCCGGTCGCGGCGCTCGTTACCGCTTCACCCCCTGCCGAAGCGCCGGTCGCGGCGATGCCACTACGAGCGGAAGCAATGCCACGGTGCGCAGTGGTCGGGGGCCATGGACGCCAAGACAGAGGCGTGGTTTCCGTCGGTGACCCGCGGGGCTGCGAGGGGTATGATGCGTGATGTTTGATGCGTTTTTTGCCCTGCACCCTACCAAGGAGATTCCCGATGCGAACCACACTGTCGATAGACGACGATGTGCTGCTGGCGGCGAAAAGTCTGGCCAAGCACCAACACACCAGCGTGGGCGAGGTGATTTCGGCGCTGGCGCGGCAGGCGCTCCGGCGCGCGCCAATGGCCGGCAACACGCGCAATGGCGTGCCCCTGCTGGCCACCCCAGCCGATGCCGCGCCGGTGACGATGGAGTTGATAAACCAGCTTCGCGATGAGTTGCCGTGAGCCGAGCCAAAGCCAGGTCGCCGACGGTTGCGAGGTTCTTGCTGGACGTGAATGTGCTGATCGCGCTGGTGGACCCGGCCCATGTGCAGCACGACGCTGCGCATGATTGGTTTGACCGGGATGGACGCGCGGCCTGGGCCACCTGCCCGGTTACGGAAAACGGCCTGCTGCGTATCGTCGGCCACCCGCGCTATCCCAACTCGCCCGGCACGCCTGCCGCCGTAGCCGAGTTATTGGCCGGCCTGCGCGCCCTGCCGGGCCACAGCTTCTGGCCCGACGACATCAGCCTGCTGGATGCGCGCATCGACAGCACGCGTCTGCTGCATTCCGCCCAGGTCACCGATAGCTACCTGCTGGCGCTGGCGCTGGTACATGGTGGGCGGTTGGCTACCTTTGACCGCCGTCTGATAGTCGATGCCGTGCAGGGCGGCGCGCAGGCGCTGTGCCTATTGTGAATAGGGAACGCCGATTGCCATTTGACAAGCCACGATCCGCGGCAGGCCGAGCAAACGGCGCGGAGTCTGGTAAGACATTGGCCTGGCGCCGCCTGGAGTTATGGGGTGTTAGCGTTATCGCTGGCGGCACTGGGACGCGACGCCGAGGCCCGGCAGCAACTGCCAAAAGCGCGTGAGCTTGCCCCCGGCCTGAGCGCGCAATACGTTGCAGACTTTTGGCGTCATTTGCTTCGACATCCAGAGCAAGCCGAAATAATGGTCGCGCTGACGCGCAAAGTGTGGAGCGATTGACAGACGCGCACCGAGACGGATTGGGTCAGCGCCCTTGCGACGGCGCGGCCAGCGAATCTTCAGGCGGTGTTCATCCGGTGTGTTAACCGCCACGGCGCAGGAGTAGTCTTGACCGACCAGCGTGGTACCCGCCGCGGTGCCGCACGACACCCCATTCATCTGCTGAGGAATCGATCATGAAACTCTATTACTCCCCGGGCGCCTGTTCGCTCGCTCCCCACATGGCGCTGCGCGAGGCCGGGCTCGATTGCGAACTCGAAAAAGTCGATCTCGCCAGCAAGAAGACCGAGACCGGCGCCGATTTCGCCAGCGTCAATCCGAAGGGCTATGTGCCCTGTCTGAAACTCGACAGTGGGGAAACGCTCACCGAATGCGCGGTGCTGTTGCAGTGGATCGCGGACCAGAAGCCGGGCAGCGGCCTGGCGCCCGCGGCCGGCACGCCGGAGCGCTACCGCCTGATGGAAATACTCAATTTCATCGCCACCGAACTGCACAAGGGTTTTGGTTCCCTGTTCAATCCGGCACTGCCGGACGCGGCCAAAAACATCGCGCTGGAAAACCTCAAGGGGCGGCTGGGTTATGCCAATCAGCAACTGGCCGGCAAGCAATTCCTGATGGGGAGCGGGTTTACGGTGGCGGACTGTTATCTCGCCACCGTGCTCGGCTGGGCGGGGTTCCTGAAGATCGACCTGGCGCCCTGGCCCAATCTCGGCGCCTACCTGGGCCGGGTGATGGCGCGCCCGGCAGTGCAGGCGACGCTGAAGGCCGAGGGGCTGGCCTAGCGGCCGACACGCGCCGCGTTCAGCGCGGCGCGTGGATGCCCTGGTACAGCAGCCGGCCGTCGGCGTCGCGGATCCGGCTGGTGAGCACGCCCTCGGCATCGATTGCCACTTCACCGAAATTGAACCAGCGCCGCGCCTCGGCAAGGCTGGTCACGGCGTCCGCGGACGCCGGGCCGTGGAAGAACAGCCGCTCGGGGTTCAGGGTGGTGTCGAGCGCGGTGCTCGGGAACAGCCCGGCGTTCAGGGGGCCGGTCACATATTCGTAGACCTGGAAGTCCGGCGCATCGGCAAAGGGTGTATAGCGCTGCACCGAGGCGAAATGCACATCCGTGGTGATGAACAGCACATTGTGGATGTTCCGGTCCCGCAGATGGGTGAGCAGGTCGAGCAACTCCGCTTCGAAGCCGGTGTCCTGATCGAAGTTCGCCCAGCCGTCCCGGCCCGCTGCGGCCGGGGATCCGGTGGGGATCGCCAGTGGTACGCTGGTGACGATGATCTTCCAGGTGGCGTCGGACTCCGCAAGGGTCTGTTTCAGCCAGGCCAGCTGCTCGCGGCCCAGCATGGTTTTGGGGAGCTCGGGTGCGTCGGCCACAAGATTGGCGTCGTCGAGCGGCGGCTGCGGGCGCGGCTCGGGCCCTGGCTGCTGCTGGCGCGCCTCGGCCTCTTCTGGGAGCGGCTCTGGCCGGCCCTCTGGCCCGCGGTCGGCATCGCCGGCCTGTTCGTCGTCCTCGCTCTGCTCGATCTGCCGTCCCGCCTGCCACCCTGGCTCCATGCCCTGTTGCTGGCGGCCTTTGCCGCCGCCATCGGCTTTGCCCTGTGGCACGGCTTGCGGCGCTTCTCAGGCCCCACCGATGCCGAGGCGCGCCGCCGGCTCGAGCTCGACAGCGAGCTCCCCCACCGTCCCCTGACCCTGCTGGTCGACCCTCTCGCGGCCGGCCTGGGGCAGCCCGAGGCCGAGGCGCTCTGGTCCCTGCACCGAACCCGGCTGCTGGCGGCGATCGGCCGGTTGCGGCTCAAGCTGCCGCGCCCGGGCCTCGCCGCGCGCGATCCCTGGGGCCTTCGGGCGGCGCTCGGCTTGTTCCTGGTGATCGGGCTGGCCGCGGCCGGCCCCGACAGCCTGGCCCGCATCAAGCAGGCCCTGATCCCGGGGCTGACGGCCGGTCCCGCGGCAGCCCCGCCGGGCTATGACATCTGGATCACGCCGCCGGCCTATACCGGCCTGGCGCCGATCCTGCTCTCATCTTCCACGCCGATGCCGGCCGAGAATGCCGGCGCGCCCCCGACCGGCAGCAGCACAGCCGCGCCCGACAATGCGGGGGCGCCCAAGCCGCTCGCGATCGCCGAGAACAGCGTCGTGCTGGCCCAGGTCGAGCACAGCCCGCAGCAGCCGAGCCTGGTGCTGGGCGAGGAGACGCGGATGCTCGAGCCGCTGGCCCAGAAGAGCTGGCGCCTCGAGGACGGCCATCTCGTCACCGGCGACCGGCTGGTGCTGAAGCTCGGCAATCGCGAGCTGGCGCAATGGCCGATCACGATCATCCCCGACAAGCCGCCGACGGTCGCCTTCACCGCCGACCCGGCCCAGACCGAGCGCGGCGTGCTCAAGCTCAGCTACACCGCCAGCGACGATTACGGCGTCGAGCATGTGACCGCGAAGATCACGCCCTTGGGCGACGCCGCCAGCGCCGCGCCGATCGAGCTCGACCTGCCGGTGCCGGGCAGCGGGCTGCGCCAGACGCGGGCCGAGAGCTATCACGACCTCACCGCCAACCCGCTGGCCGGCAGCCCGGTGATGCTGACGCTCGCCGCGCGCGACGCGACCGACCAGGTCGGCCACAGCGAGACCCGCAACATCACGCTGCCCGAGCGGCCGTTCCATCATCCGGTGGCGCGCGCCATCATCGCGCTGCGCAAGATCCTGGCGCTCCAGCCCGACAAGCGGAAGGCCCTGGTCTATGCCTTCGACAAGCTCGGATCGGACACCGAGTCCTACAACAACGACGTGGTGGTGATGCTGGCGCTCTCCAGCGTCTCGGCGCGGCTGCGCTACGACCGCAATCTCGACAGCGCGCTGCCGGACCTGCTGCAGCTCTTGTGGGACACGGCGCTGCGGATCGAGGAAGGCGAAAGCGCGGTCGCGATGCAGCGCCTGCGCGACGCGCAGGACGCTCTGCAGCGCGCGCTCGATCAGGGAGCCAGCGACGAGGAGCTGGCGAAGCTGGTCGAGGAGCTGCGCCAGGCGATGAACCAGTTCCTCGACGCGCTGATGGAGAAGATGAAGCGCGACCTGGCCGAGGGCAAGAACATGCAGCCGGTCGATCCCAACAAGATGTCGCTCGGCCGCGACGATCTCCAGCGCATGCTCGATCAGGCGCAGCAGATGGCCGAGGCCGGCGCCAAGGATGCGGCGCGCAACATGCTCTCGAAGCTGCGCGAGATGCTGGAGAACCTCCAGGCTGATCCGTTCGCGGGCCAGCCGCAGGAAGGCGAGAACGAAGCGCTGCAGATGATGCAGAAGCTCCAGGGTCTGGCGCAGAAGCAGCAGGAGCTGCTCGACCGCAGCTTCCGCGACCAGCAGCGCATGGAGCAGGGCGGCTCGCCGCAGGAGATGCAGGGCGCCTCCAACGATCAGGAGACTTTGCGCCAGGGCTTGGGCGAGGTGATGCGCAGCTTCGGCGACATGACGGGCAACATCCCCGGGTCGCTCGGCAAGGCCGAGCGCGCGATGAAGGATGCCGTCGGCGCGCTCGACAATGGCGATCCCGGCGCCGCCAACCAGGCCCAGGGCGAGGCGCTCGATCAGCTCATGCAGAGCCAGCAGCAGATGCTGAAGGCGCTGGCCGAGCGTTTCGGCAGCCGCCCGGGTGCCGCACCCCGCGATCAGCTGCTGAGCCAGCAACCCGATCCCGGCCAGCGCCAGCAGGAAGGCACCGGCATGATCGACACCGGCGACGTCAAGCTGCCGGAAGCCGCCGACCTCCAGCGCGCCCGCCAGATCCTCGACGAGCTGCGCCGCCGCTCCTCGGAGCAATTCCGCCCCAAGGTGGAACGCGATTATCTGCAGCGGCTGCTGGATCGGTTCTGAGAACTCATCCGCGTTTTCTTTCCTCTCCCCCTCCTGTCTTCAGGAGGGGGAGAGGAAAGTGTTGCGGAAGTGATCGCGACGAAAAAGAAACGCGTGTGGACTGCGCCGGCCTTACGCCCAGCCGGCCGCCTGCGGCTGCGTCACGCTGCCGGTGAGGACGTCGCGGATCGCGGTGCGGAACTGATCGACCGTGAAGGGCTTGGTCAGGACGCGATGGACCAGCACGTCGAGATCATGCGCGCGCTGACGCTCATGCGCATAGCCGGTCATCATCAGGATCGGAAGCTGGGGGCGCGACTTGCCGAGCTTGAGGGCCAAGGCGATGCCGTCGAGCCGCGGCATGACGATGTCCGTCAGCAGCAGGTCGAAATCTTCCATCTGCAGTGCTTCGAGCGCGAAGGCGCCGTCCGTGACGGCCTGGACCTGATGGCCCATGGCCTGGATCACGCGCGTGACCAGCTCGCGTACCGAAGGATCGTCTTCTGCCACCAGAATACGGGCCATCGTCTGCTCGTTCCGTTGTCGCCCTGAAAAAGGTTCGGCATGTCCTCCATGCTCGCTCTTGAACCTGGCGCCGGGTGACGTGGATTCAAGAGAATCACCCGAAGCCCAGGAGCGAAACGCGAAGGAATGCGCAACACGGAGACTGGCGCTTTCGTACTTAACATTGAGTTAAAGCTGAATCGGCCCCAGGCAGGATTCACGGATGCTCAATCTTAGGAAACGAAGCCGCCGGTCGCGTGGGGGCTTGCGCGATTCGATATATCGCTTTGATCGGCCATGAAGATTGCAACGCTGCCGGCGCGGATGCGACCGGCTGCCGCAGATGGCCGGACCCGCCGGCCCGGAATCGATCACAGCGGCGGGGCGTCGGTCGTCAATGAATGGAGCGCGACGCGGCGATGCGGGGAAGGCGCCCGAATCGGGATCAGCTGCCGACCGGCTTCTCGGTGAAGGTCACCTCGAGCAGCTTCGCGTCCTTCGGCGGATTCTTCGCGGTCGTGGTGAAGGTGACGGTCTCGCCCGGCGCCAGGCTCGTCTTCTCGATGGCGAAGATCCAATCGAACAGCCATTGGCGCTTCTCGGTGCGCAACGTCGCCAAGAGGTTCGGCACCGCCACCGTCGCCTGACCCTTGTTGAAGATCTCGCCATGCACGACCAGCACCGGTTGGCCGTCGATGGTCTGTTTCACGAAGGCGATGTTGCTGATCTCGAGATCCTTGCCCAGCACGGGCTGGGCGATGCCGAGCGCTTCGTAGATCTCGCGCGCGTCGGGCCAGGAGGCGACCACTTGTCTCTGGAAGAAGTAACCGGCCGCGGCGGCCAGGCCGATGATGACGATCAGCAGGAAGAGAATGCCGAGCCCGGCGCTGATCCCCTGACGAGGGGCGGCGGCCCGCAGGCGCGGTGGGATCGCCACGCGCTCTTCGGCGGGACCGCCCATGGCGCTCGGGCCGGCGGGCACCGCTGTCGTGGCGGCAGGAGCAGCGGCTGGAGCCGCCGCCGGGGCGGGCGCCGGTTCCGGCGCCAGATCCACCCGCTTCGGCATGTCATCCGGCGGCGTCTGCTGCCAGACATGCTTGCATTTGGCGCAACGCACGCGACGGCCTTCGGGCCCGAGCGACGTCGGGTCCATCGAATAGCGCGTCGAGCAGGCGGGGCAGGTGATGATCATGAACGGCGGAGGTTGCGTCCCTCCTGCCTTATAGGTTTTTGGCACCAGTTTGGAAAGTCCTGATGCGGCATGCGGAAAAGACCTGCGGCATCGTCATCGCCGGCGGGTTCGAGACTCCCGACCGGATCTTCCCCGGTCCTGGCCGCAAGGGAATCCGCGGCGACTCGGGGGACGCCTCGCGGCAGCAACTCGGCGCCGCGCAACCGGCGTCGGGGCCGGCCGGGCCGCTCGGCTGGACGCAAGACCGGACCCCATGCCATGTTCTCGCGTCATTCGCACCCGATGAGGACCGAGCGCCGTTGGTTCTGCTCGAACAAGTGGCCGTGCGTTACAGCGACGGCCCCGAGATCCTGCGCGACATCTCGTTCGCGCTGGCGCCGGGGACGCTGCATTTCCTGGTCGGTCCCAGCGGCGCCGGCAAGTCCACCTTGCTGCGCCTGCTGTCCCTCGCGCTCAAGCCCAGCGAAGGCCGCTTCAGCCTGTTCGGCCGCGATGTCGCCGGGCTCGAGCGGCGCGACCTGCCGGCCCTGCGCCGGCGCATCGGCGTGGTGTTCCAGGAGTTCCGGCTGCTGGAGCATCTGACCGCCTTCGACAATGTGGCGCTGCCCCTGCGCCTCGCCAATGTGCGCGAGGCCGAGATCAGGAAGCATGTGGGCGAGCTGCTCGATTGGGTCGGGCTGGGCGACAAGCTCGAGGCCCTGCCGGCGACCTTGTCGGGCGGGCAGCAGCAGCGCGTCGCGATTGCACGCGCGGTGATCGCCCGGCCCTCGCTGCTGCTGGCCGACGAGCCCACCGGCAATGTCGACGACCGGATCGCGCTCCGGCTCATGTATCTGTTCGAGGAGCTCTACAAGCTCGGCACCACGGTGCTGATCGCGACCCATAACGAGGGCCTGGTCGCCCGCTTCCCGCATCATCAGCTCCATCTCGAAGGAGGCCGGTTGGCGCAGCGGACGCGCCTGTCGGCGGCACGGCCTTGAAGTCGGCCGCCGCGATCCTGCGCAGCGATCTGCCGCTGGGCAAGGATGGCTCCTCGCGCTTCCTGCCCTGGATCGTCGGCGCCATGGTCTATCTGGCGGCGCTCACCCTCGCCGGCGTGCTGGCGGCGGGCGAGCTCGTCTCCGGCTGGCGCGCCGAGCTGACCGGCGCCCTCACCGTCGAGCTGCCCCAGCCGGTGGAGGCGACCGACGCCGATCGCCAGGCGCGGCTGCAGCGCGTGCTCGATGTGCTCACGGCCACGCCCGGCATCGCCCATGCCGAGGTGCTGGGGCCCGACGCGATGGCCGAGCTGATCGGCCCCTGGCTCGGGCCCGATGCCGCGGCGGCCGATCTGCCCTTACCCGACCTGGTCGCCGTCGAGCTCGCCAGCGACGCCACCGTCGACAGCGCGGCGCTGGCCCTGCGTCTGGCCGACGCCGCACCGGAGGCGCGGCTCGACGATCATCGCGACTGGATGGAACGCGCCGAGCGCCTCTCCTGGCTGGTGCGGCTGCTGGCCATGCTGGTGCTGGGCTTCGTCTCGGCCGCCGCCGCCCTGGCCGTGCTGTTCGTGACCCGGACCGGCCTCGACATCCATCGCGAGGTGATCGAGCTGGTGCATCTCCTGGGCGCGCCCGACCGTTACATCGCCCGCCAGTTCCAGACCCATGCGCTGATGCAGGGGTTCCTCGGCGGCCTGCTGGGGCTGGCGGCCGGCGCCGCCACCATCACCGCGATCGGCTGGCTGGCCGCCACGCTTGGCGGCGGGCTGGTGCCGCTGGCGCGGCTCGGCTGGATCGACTGGGCCATCATCGCCTCCCTGCCGGTGGCGGCCGCCCTCGTCGCCATGCTGACGGCGCGCGTCGCCGTGCTGCATTTCCTGGGGCGCAGCCTGTGAGACCCTCGATGCGGCAGGCCCGACGCAACGAGACCGAGCAGCGCCGCCGGCGCTGGGTCCGCCGCCTGGCCCTGCTGTTCCTGATCCTGGGCCTGGTCTGGGTGATCGGCCTGATCGCCTTCGTCACGCGCATCCCCCACGGCGGCGACATCGACACCACGGCGACCGACGCCGCTGTGGTGCTGACCGGCGGCAGCGAGCGGCTGGAGGCGGGCCTCGAGCTGCTGGCCAACGGCCATGCCAAGAAGCTCCTCATCAGCGGCGTCAACAAGGACGTCGATCTCGCGACGCTCCTGGGCGCGCTCGAGCCCGCGGAGATTCCCAAGCTCTCGCCCGAGACCATCGCCTGCTGCATCGCGCTCGGCTACAGCGCCGAGGACACGCGCGGCAATGCGGTCGAGACCGCCGACTGGATGCGCCAGCAGAAATTCAAATCGATCCGCCTCATCACCGCGGCCTATCACATGCCGCGCAGCATGCTGGAATTCCATCGCGCCATGCCGGGCGTGCAGGTGCTCCCCTATCCGGTCTTCCCGCGTCAGGTGCGCCAGGAAGGCTGGTGGCGCTGGCCCGGCACCACCAATCTGCTGGTGCGCGAATACAACAAGTATCTGGTGGCGCTGTTGCGCGGGCTGGTGCTGCCGGGCGATGCCGGCCTCGCACCGGTCAGGCCTTAGGGAGCGGCCCCCGGCGATGGCCCATTTGCGCGCGCTCCTCTTCAACCTGCTGTTTTATCTGTTGACGGCTCTGCTCGCGATCGTCGGCCTGCCGACACTGCTGTTCGGCCCCGACGCGGTCTACGCGCTCTGCCGGCTCTGGGTCGGGATCACGCTCTGGCTGCTGCGGCTGTTGACGGGACTGGATCACCGCATCCTCGGCCGCGAGCGCCTGCCGGCGGAGCCGGTGATCTTCGCGGTCAAGCACCAGTCGAGCTGGGAGACGCTGGCCCTGGCGAAGATCCTCGACCGGCCCATCTATGTGCTGAAACGCGAGCTGATCTGGATCCCGATCTTCGGCCTCTATCTGCTCGGATCGGGCGCGCTTGCCGTCGATCGCGGAGCCGGCGCCAAGGCGCTGCGCCAGCTGATCCGCGCGGCCGAGCGCGCCGCCAAGAGCGGCCGGCCCTTCCTGATCTTCCCCGAGGGCACGCGCACGGCGCCGGGCGAGCATCGTCCCTATCAGCCCGGCATCGCCGCGCTCTATGACAAGCTCGACCGGCCGGTGGTGCCGGTGGCGCTCAATTCGGGGGTCTTCTGGGGCCGGCGCAGCTTCCTCAAGAAGCCCGGCCGGATCACCGTGGAGTTCCTCGAGCCGATCCCGGCCGGCCTCGACCGCCGGCGCTTCATGAAGGAGCTCGAGACCCGCATCGAGGGCGCCAGCCAGCGCCTGCTCGAAGCCCCGCCGGCACCCGCGGAATAGGCCGTCGCCGGGCCAATTCTTCCCGCTTTTCCCATGACTTATCCACAGGATTCCCGGCGCTTGCTCAGGCTTTCCCCGGGATGCTTTCCGGGTCCCTTGTGAATTGGGTTAATACTTCCTACATAACTGAAATTGCTTTATAATTTTTCTAAGATGCCGGCGAAACCCAGGGAAAACATTTCCGGAACAGATTGGGTTTGATTTGACCGTTCCGAGGCTCCTAGACTGGCGCCCCTTTTCCTGCCGCCACTGCGTTCAGAGAGAGTCTTTGCGATGCCGCAAGTGACCGCCATTTCCCAGCAGATCTGGGACATGAAATACCGCTTCAAAACGTCCGACGGGCGGCCCTTCGACCGCACGATCGAGGACAGCTGGCGGCGCGTGGCGGATGCGCTGGCGGCACCCGAGCTCGAGCGCGAGCGCTGGGCGGACGCGTTCTACCAGGCCATGGAGGATTTCAAGTTCCTGCCCGCCGGCCGGATCCTGGCCGGCGCCGGCACCGAGCGCACGGTCACGCTCTTCAACTGCTTCGTGATGGGCACGATCCCCGACGATATGGGCGGGATCTTCACCCATCTGCGCGAGGCCGCCCTCACCATGCAGCAGGGTGGCGGCATCGGTTACGACTTCTCGACCTTGCGGCCGCGCGGCGCGCCGGTGAAGGGCGTCGGCGCCGACGCCTCGGGTCCGCTCTCCTTCATGGATGTGTGGGACGCGATGTGCCGCACCATCATGAGCGCCGGCAGCCGCCGGGGCGCCATGATGGCGACGATGCGCTGCGACCATCCCGACATCGAGGCCTTCATCGAGGCCAAGCGCGAGCCGGGGCGGCTCCGCATGTTCAATCTCTCGGTGCTCGCCACCGACGCCTTCATGGCGGCGATCAAGCAGGACGCGCCCTGGGAGCTGAAATTCAACGGCACCACCTACAAGGTGCTGCAGGCGCGCGAGCTGTGGGACAAGATCATGCGCGCGACCTATGGCTATGCCGAGCCGGGCGTGATCTTCATCGACCGCATCAACCGGCGCAACAATCTCTATTACGCCGAGACCATCAGCGCGACCAACCCCTGCGGCGAGCAGCCTCTGCCGCCCTATGGCGCTTGCCTCCTGGGCTCGATCAATCTGGCCGCCCTGGTGAAATCGCCGTTCGAGGAGGATGCCGCGCTCGATCTCGCGGAGCTCGACCGGCTGGTGCGCATCGCCGTCCGCTCGATGGACAATGTCGTCGACATCTCGCGCTTCCCGCTGCCGGAGCAGGCCGCGGAGGCCAAGGCCAAGCGGCGCATCGGGCTGGGCGTCACGGGCCTCGCCGACGCGCTCATCATGGTGCGGGCGCGCTACGGCTCGGGTCCCGCGGTGGCGCTGACCGAGCAATGGATGAAGGCGATCCAGCGCGCGGCCTATCTGGCCTCGACCGAGCTCGCCGCCGAGAAGGGTGCTTTCCCGCTCTATGATGCCGGCGCCTATCTCGCGGGCGAGACCGTGCGCGAGCTGGACCAGGACGTGCAGGACGCGATCGCCCAGCATGGCATCCGCAACTCGCTCCTGACCTCGATCGCGCCGACCGGCACGATCTCGCTCTTCGCCAACAATGTGTCCTCGGGGCTGGAGCCGGTCTTCAGCTTCAAATACACCCGCAATGTGCTGATGCCCGACGGCACGCGCTCGCAGGAAGAGGTGACCGACTACGCCTACCGGCTGTTCCGGCGGTTGAAGGGCGAGCATGCGCCCCTGCCCGACTATTTCGTCGACGCCCAGACGCTGACGCCGGGCGATCACGTCGTCATGCAGGCGGCGGTGCAAAAATACGTCGACAGCTCGATCTCGAAGACGATCAACGTGCCGGTCGATCTCTCCTTCGACGCCTTCAAGGATGTCTATGCCCAGGCCTACGAGCTGGGCTGCAAGGGCTGCACCACCTACCGGCCCAACGACATCACCGGTGCCGTGCTCGAGACCAAGCCCGCCGAGACCAAGGCGCAGGCCGAGCTGCCGCTCACGGTGCCGCAGCCCCGGCCCAGGGATCCGTTCGAGGCCGGCGGCGTCGTCTATATGACGCGCCCGCTCGACCGCCCCGAGGCCCTGCCCGGCCAGACCTACAAGCTGCGCTGGCCCGAGAGCGATCACGCGCTCTACATCACCATCAACGACGTGATCCAGGACGGGCGCCGCCGGCCCTTCGAGGTCTTCATCAACTCGAAGAACATGGAGCATTACGCCTGGACGGTCGCGCTCACGCGCATGATCAGCGCGGTGTTCCGGCGCGGCGGCGACGTTTCCTTCGTGGTCGAGGAGCTCAAGGCCGTGTTCGACCCGCGCGGCGGCAGCTGGATGGACGGCAAATATGTGCCCTCGCTCCTGGCGGCGCTGGGCGACGTCATCGAGCGCCATATGATCGAGATCGGCTTCATCGCCGGCCACCAGACGCCGGGCCTGGCGCTCGAGAGCCAGCGCAAGGTGGTCAATCTGCCGGCCGGCAACACCCAGAGCGCCTCGGACCCGGAGCGCCACAGCCTCTTGCCGCGCTGCCCCAAATGCAGCCAGCCCTCGCTGATCCGCCAGGAAGGCTGCGACCTCTGCACCTCCTGCGGCTATTCGAAATGTAGCTGAGGCGGAAGGGGGCGCGCCGGAGCATGGGGCGCCCCTGCCCGCATTGCGGCCAGCGCATCAGCCGCACCGTCGACGAATGTCCCTATTGCGGCACCCGGGTTCCGAGCCAGCGCCCCTGGTATGTCTGGCTCCTGGGCGGGCTGATGGTGCTGATTCTGTTTCTCTGGCTGGGCGATCTCTCGAGCCTCGCCCATTTCGCCGAGACGCTGTTCAATTTCGCGCGCGGCGTCGGCAACCAGGCGCCGTAGAGCATCCAATCCTACCTGAGCGTCGGAGTAGCGTCGGCGCTATAGTCATGCCTATGCGCGAGCGACGGCCTGTAGTCGAGACCAAACGTCATCGAGCATTTTGTTTTTCCACACCAGCTGCGTAAGTGAACGAAAAACGGGATCCTTCGCCATTGATTCGATAGGCTCGATGAATTGCCTGCCATGGGCAACGAGCAAGTCCTCAAGAGGGCCCGCAGCAAGATTCTCAATAATCCAGCTACTCGTGTCCTGGCTTAGGACTTCTAGGATTGTTAGCCAGCACTCATTTGGGTCACTACGAAGGAGCTCCGCCATCTTTTCGTGCGCCCAGAAGTTCTTTCTATGAGCATCGGAATCTCGTTGTGCTTTTTGTAGTTGAATCCAGGTGCGCGCTAAGGCTTCGCGCTCTATTGCTGTCATCTCATTGACCATCTTCGAACTGAGAGTTCAATTGATTCTCCCATCCCATAGTAGACGGTGAACTGGGTAGCGCTACAAGCAACAGGTGGCCAATTTGCGAGTCGCTTACGCAAAAATGACCAGGCTTCAGCGTTTTACCTTCTTGCGCGGCGCATCGAGCTCGGCATCCACCAACAGGCGATGCAGCGGACCGTCGGCGATGCCGAGCTGGTCCAGATGGCGCACGGTGTTGCGCAGGTAATCGAGATTGCTGCCGGCGTTGCCATGGCCTTCGCGGATGATGCGGACGAGCCTCGCGGGCTCGAGCTTGCCGGCATATTGCGAATGATGCGGATCGGCGAGGAAGGTCGCGGCGCGCGTCTTCTGGCCCGAGGCGAGCTCGATCGTGACATAGCGCGGCTCATAGACGCCGGTCACCATCTCGCGCTCATGCAGATAGTTCGCGACCTCGGCCTTGTGCTGGGGTGCCACCAGGAAGGCCCGGCCGCGGCAGGCGCCGCCGCGGTCCAGCCCCAGCACCAGCCCGGGCTTCTCGACCGTGCCGCGGTAATGCACCGACCAGACGCAGAAGGCGCGATGCCAGCCGCGCAGCAACGCCGCTTCCGCCTTCAGGAAGGGAAACTCCGGCTTCCACATCAGGGAGCCATAGCCGAACACCCAGAAGTCCCCCTCGGGCGGTGCCGTCAGCCGGCGGCTTTCGATCAGCGGCCCCTCGCTCATGACCGGCCCCAGCGCCAGCGCACGGAACGGCGCATGACGAGCGCCACGCCGCAGGCCGTGAGCGCCATGCCGAAAAGGGCCACCGGTCCCAGACGTTCGCCGAAGATGATCCAGCCCAGCAGGGCCGCCACCGGCGGCGTCAGGTAGAACAGGCTGGTCACGCGCGAGGCGGCGCCTTTGCGGATCAGCAGATAGAAGATCGAGACCGCGCCCAGCGACAGCACCAGCACCAGCCAGGCCATGGCGAAGATCAGCTCGCCGGTCCATTCGACCGGCCCCCAGCCCAGCGCCAGGGCCAGCGGCAGGAGCACCAGGCTCGCGGCGCTGTACTGGATCACGGCCCCGGTGCGGAGATCGACATGGCTGCAGAAGCGCTTCTGGTAGAGCGTTCCCGCCGTGACGCTCAGAAGCGCGCCGAAGGCGAGCACCACGCCCCAGCTCTGCGCAGGGTCGAAATGGAGCTTGTCGAGCAGCACCAGCGCCACGCCGGCAAGTCCGATCGCGAGGCCCAGCCATTGCAGTTTCGTCACCCGCTCGCCGAGGAAGGGACCGACCACGGCCGCGGTCAGCAGGGGCTGCAGCCCGACGATGAGGGCGCTGATGCCCGAGGGCACGCCGGCGGCGATGGCGCAATAGACGCCGCCCAGATAGGCCGAATGCATCAGGAGCCCCACCACCGCCACATGGCCGCGCAGGCGCCAGCCTCGCGGCCAGGGCGCCCGGGTGACGAGGCTGATCGGCAATACCACCGCGACCACGATCGCGAAGCGCAGGAACAGCAGCGTGAGCGGCGGCGCAAAGGGCAGGCCCAGCCGCGCGCCGGTGAAACCCGTGGCCCACATGACAACGAAGACAGCCGGCACCGCCGCCTGGAGCAGGCGCGCGATCGGAGAGGCCGCGGAATCGCCGGCGGGGGCGCTCATGACAGGCCGGGAAAGAGGGAAGGGGAGATCAAAGGACTGAAAAATCTTGGGGTCCGCGTCCATCATAGCGACCGCGCCCGCGCCGGCAAGCGCGCCCGGCCGCCCGCAATCTGCTACATCTCCTGCCCATGACACGGAAATCCCGGATCGCCGCCCTCGTCGCCGTTCTGGTCCTCGCCGGCCTCGCCGGCGGCTGGGCGGTCTGGTGGCATGTCGCCGCCGGGCGCTTCGCCACCTCGATCGATCTCTGGATCGCGGCCCGCCGCGCCGAGGGCTACAAGATCGAGGCGCAGCGCGACCCGATCGAAGGCTTTCCCTTCCGCCTGAAGACCCGGGTCGCGGCGCCGAGTGCCGCCGCCGGCGACGGCTCCTGGACCTGGTCCGGCCCCGATCTCGCGATCGACGCGCCGGCCTGGTCGCCCTTGAGCATCGCCTTCGCCATGCCCGGCGCGCATCAGGTCCTGGCCCAGGGTCACCATTATGAGGTCGAGGCCAAGACGGCCGAGGGCCTGCTGTCGCTCGCGACGGATGGGCGGCTCGATCGCTTCAGGCTGACGGCCGGCGGCATCAGCGCACAGGAGCCGGGCCGGGGCGCCGCCACGATCGAGAGCCTCTACGCGACCCTGGGCCAACCCGCGCCGGACGCATCCGCCGCGGTCGCGGCCAGCCTCTCCTTCGATCTCGGCGCCGAAACCGTCATCTTGCCGCCGGATCCCCGCCTCGCCCTGGGCGCCACGATCGACCATATCGCGGCCTCGGGTCGGCTCGAAGGGCCGCCGCCGCGCGGATTCGATGCGGCATCGCTCGCGGCCTGGCGCGATGCCGGCGGCGCCATCGATCTCGACCTCATGGGCCTGGCCTGGGGGCCGCTCAAGCTGAGCGGCAGCGGCACTTTCTCGCTCGACGATCAACTGCGCCCGCTGGCGGCGGCCAACACCTCGGTCCAGGGTGCCACCGAAACGCTGCAGGCCGTGGCCGATGCGGGGCTGATGAAATCCAACGACGCGCAGCTCGCGGCCCTGGGCCTGGCGCTGCTCGCCGACGGGCAAGGCCGCGTGAAGGTGCCCTTGACCGCCCAGGATGGCGAACTCCGCAGCGGTCCCCTCAAGCTCGCGAAGCTGCAACCGATCGTTCGCTGAGCCTCGACGGGCGCTCCTCCCGCCGTCGACAAGATTCATGACGCCGTCGCGAACGGCGACTAGAATCTTGTCCTAGAGGCGCGGGAGCCCGCGCTTCGTCACGGGGAAGAGAGGCCCAGGTCCCGTGGATCGCTCATAGAAGGGGAACGACATGAATCCGCGCACCTGGAACAGCACCCTGCCGCGCCTGGACGCGGCCCTCAGGGCCGTCAGCAGCCCCGCCGGCGTCGTCGATTGGGGCGACGTCAAGGTCGCTCATCTCGACACCGGCTATACCGAGCATCCGGCCTTCGGCGACTGGAGCAAGGGCAAGGTGCCGCTGCTGGTGAATGAGGGCGTGAATTATCTCGAGCCCGGCAAGACGCCGATGGATCCGCTGAAGGGCACCGGGCTGATCCGCACGCCGGGCCATGGCACGCGGACCTCGAGCGTGCTCTGCGCGCCGGCGCAGACCATCACCGTCGATGGCGTGAAATCGCCCTTCTCCGGCATGGCGCCGGGCGTTCCGGTCGTGCCCTATCGCGTGGTCGAGGATGTCGTGCTCGAGCCGCAGATGTTCAATCGCGGCATCTGGGTCAATCTCGCGGCGGCCGTGAGTCATGCGGTCGAGGTCCGTCATTGCAACCTCATCAGCATATCACTGGGCGGACCGGTGTTTCCGGGACCCGAGCTGGGCGCCGCGATCGATCGCGCCTATGAGGCGGGGGTGATGGTGATCGCCGCCGCCGGGCAATACACCGACAGCGTGACCTATCCCGGCAAATTCGATCGCGCGATCGGCGTGGGCGGCCTCAAATCGTCGGAGTCCTGGATCCGCATCTACAACCACTACAATGCCGGCCGCGACCGGGTCGATGTGTGGGGGCCGGCCGATCCGATCTTCCGCGCCGACAGCACGCTCACCAACAGCAAGGGCAAGGCCGTCAAGAGTCCGATCTATGGGTGGGGCTATGGCGACGGCACCTCCTACGCCACGGTCCATGTGGTGGCGGCCGCCGCGATCTGGCGCAAGAAACAGGCGAAAGCGCTGCAGAACTACGATGGCTGGCAGCAGATCGAGGCCTTCCGCGTGGCGCTGGCGCAGGCCTATGGCACGCTGCCGCACGAGAACAGCCCCGTCCCCCGCGATCGCGCCGCCGACTACACCACCGGCACGCTTGACGCCTACCGGTTGCTGTACGCGACGCTGCCGAAACCCGAGCAGCTCACGAAGAACGAGCGGCTGGCGGAGAAGGAGCAGAATTAGCAGAAAGGGCCTTCGGCCCTCGCCTTGTTGTTCCCTCCCTCTTCAAGGGGGAGGGTGAGGGAGGGGGCCAACTCGGTGATCGAGACATCCCCCTCCCTGACCCTCCCCCGCAGGCGGGAGAGGGGACAGAGTGGCGTAAGTCAGCTGACGCGAAAGTTCCGGAACTGCCAGGGATCGTCCCAATCGATGTTCGCCTCCTCGAAGAGGCGGCCGCGATCCTGCAGCGGCGTCCAGTCGCTGTGGATGCCGACGACCGGCCCCAGATAAGGCCGGCAGACATCGAGCACATAATCGTGATCGAGTTCCTCGGGCTCCAACAATCCCAGCGTCGGATTCTCGATCAGATACATGCAGCCGGCGAGCACCGGCGCTGCGACCTGAATCGAGGTGGCGTTGAACTCGGGCCCCAAGAGCTCGCGCGCTTCCTCGATCGAAAGCTGCGAGCCGTACCAGTAGGCGCCGAAATCGCCCATCAACAGCGCGCCCAGCTCATCGATGCCCTGGGTGATCTCGCGGCCGAGAATGCGGTGCGTTTTCTGGATGTGGAAACCGTTCATTTGCAGCTCGCGAACCGAGAGGACCGCGTCGTTGCAGCAGTGATAGGAGTAGTGGCAGGTCGGCCGGTAGATCGCGCGGGCGTCCTCCCAGACCGTGAAATAGTCGGAAGTGCTGATGGCTTCACCGTGCGTGATGAGGAAGCCGATCATCGGACCACCGATCGGAGTCCAGGAGCGCACCTGGGTCACGCAGCCCGGCTGATTGAGATAGATCGCGCATTTCGGGCCCACGGGATGCTCGTTGCCGTCCTGCGGCAGGCGCTTCTCATGCGTGCCCCAGCCCAGCTCGGCCGGCTGCAGGCCCTCGCCGACGAAGCCCGGCACGCTCCAGGTGTTCACGAACTCGCCCGGCTTCTTCGGGTTGCTCGAGATCTGCGTGTCGTGCTCGGCGACATGGATCACCTTGGTGCCGGTCTTCATCATCAACCGCGCCCACCCCTTCTGGGTCTTCGGCTTTGTCGCCGACAAACCGCGCATCTTGGCGATGTCGAGCAGCGCCTGCTTGATGAAATGGGTGATGAGACCCGGATTGGCGCCATGGGTCACGAGCGCGGAAGGCGAGCCTTTGCGCCATTTTTTCGCGTTCTCGAGCGCGCTGAGGCGCAGGAAATAGTTCGAGCGCTCATTCGCCGGGAGCGACGCGTTGTCGTAATAGCCGGCCCAGGGCTCGATGCAGGTGTCGAGATAGAGGACGCCATGCGCCTGGCACCAGTTCATCAGCTCGATCGAGCTGACCTCGACCGAAAGATTGATGAGCAGATCGCCCTTGCCGAGATACTTGGCGAGGATCGCGGCCATGTTCTCGCGCACGATCGGCGTCGATTCGTATTTGAGGCCGCGCGCGACATAGGAGGACAGAAGCCTGTGACTGTCGTCCGCATCGACGATGGCCATATGGCTCAGCGGCATGTCGAAATGCCGGTCGATCAGAGGCAGGGTGCAACGGCCGACCGAGCCGTAGCCCAGCATCAGGATCCGGCCCTTGAAATGAAACTTCTTTGTCATCTCTTACCTCCGCTCGGTGTCGATCATACCGTCCGGAAGGAGCGCTCTGCTCGCATCACCGGCCGGAAAGCTTCGACGGCTCCCTCTCGGGCCTCAGTGCCTGCTTTGCTCGCGAGGCACCGATCGATCCAAAAAGGACGCTTTCGGCCGTTGCCGGGCCCGCTGGCGAGCCCGTTGCACGTGCGTGCGGCGTCTTCGGTTCGGGATATCCAGTAAATTTGCCGGGCGCGCAAGAAAAAAATCTACGGACGCGCAGGACGGAATGCCTCACCCGGGCGCCGGCAAGGATAACGCCGACGTCGTTGCGGACCGGTTTCAGGCCTGCTTGGCGTCGATGATCCCGCGCCGGATCGCACGCGTGCGGGTGAAGAGGGCCTCGAGCTTGTCGCCCTCGCCCCAGCGGATCGCGCGCTGCAGCGCCGTCAGATCCTCGGCGAACCGGCCCAGCATCTCCAGCACCGCGTCGCGATTGTTGAGGAACACGTCGCGCCACATGACCGGATCGGACGCCGCGATGCGGGTGAAATCGCGGAAACCCGAGGCCGAGAACTTGATGACCTCGCTCTGGGTCGCGTCCTCGAGATCGGCGACCGTGCCGACGATGGTGTAGGCGATCAGATGCGGCAGATGCGAGGTGATGGCCAGCGTCTTGTCGTGATGGCCGGCTTCCATGACCTCGACCTGGCTGCCGCAGGCGCGCCAGAACTGGACCATCTTCTCGGTCGCGGCGGCATCGGTGCCGGGCGGTGGCGTGAGGATGCACCAGCGCCCGTCGAACAGGGTGGCGAAGCCCGATTCCGGGCCGGAATGCTCGGTGCCGGCGATCGGGTGGCCCGGCACGAAATGGACGCCGTCCGGCACATTGGGGCCGAGATCGCGGATCACGGCCTGCTTGACCGAGCCGACATCGCTCAGGATCGCGCCCGGCTTCAGGCTGTCGCGGATGGCCGCCCCGATCTCGGCATAGGTGCCGACCGGCGAGCAGATGATGACGAGATCGGCGTCCTTCACGGCCGAGGCCGGGTCGGCATGGATCGAATTCACCAGTCCCAGCTCGACGGCCTTGGCGCGGGTACGCTCCGAGCGGGCATGGCCGGCGATATGCCGGGCGAGGCCGCCGCGGCGGATCGCATGCGACAGGGAGGAGCCGATCAGGCCGAGCCCGATCAGCGCCACGCGCTCGAACTGCGGGCTTGGCTTGGAGCTTTTCTGGGGACTTGCCTGGGCGCTCATCGCGAGCCTCCGGTTTCGGGCCGCCGGCCGGTGAATTCGCGCAACGCCGCCACGGTCGCCTCCATCTCCTCGGCCGTGCCGATGGTGAATCGCAGACAATCCGGCAGGCCATAGCCGGCCATGCGGCGCGGAATGACCCCGCGCCCGTTGAGGAAGGCCAGCGCCTTCTCGGCGCCACCGGTCGCCTCGGGGAACTGCACCAGCAGGAAATTGCAGAGGCTCGGATGGGGGATCAGCCCCAGCGCCTCGACCTGCCGGCTGAACCAGGGCAGCCAGCGATCGTTATGCGCGCGCGCCTTCTCGGTATGGGCGCGATCCTCGAGCGCCGCCACCGCCGCGGCCTGCGCCGCCGCCCCTGTGTTGAAGGGCCCCCGCAGGCGATTGAGCACGTCGGCGATCGCGGGCGGGCAATAGGCCCAGCCGATCCGCAGCGCCGCCAGGCCATAGATCTTCGAGAAGGTGCGGATCATCACGACATTGTCGTGGCTCTCCACCATCCCGGCGCCGGCGTCATAATCGGGACGCGTCACATATTCCGCATAGGCCGCGTCCAGCACCAGCAACACGTCGGGCGACAGCCGGTCGCGCAGGCGCTTCACCTCGGCGCTCGGCAGATAGCTGCCGGTCGGGTTGTTCGGGTTGGCCAGGAACAGGATGCGCGTGCGCGGCGTCACGCGCGCCAGCAGCGCATCGACATCGGCCGTCAGATTGCGTTCCGGTGCCGTCACGGGCGTGGCGCCGACGCTCTGCGCCGCGATCGGATACATGAGGAAGCCGTGGCGGCTATAGAGCACCTCGTCGCCGGGCCCGGCATAGGCGCGGACCAGCAGCCCGATCAGCTCGTCGGAACCGGCGCCGCAGACGATGCGCGACGGCTCGAGCGCGTGATGGCGCCCGAGCGCCGCGCGCAGCGCGACGGCGCCGCCATCGGGATAGCGGTGCAGCTCGCTCGCCAGCGCCTTGTAGGCCTCGATCGCGCGGGGGCTCGGGCCCAGCGGCGATTCGTTCGAGGCGAGCTTGATGATGCGGTTCTGGCCCGGCAGGCTCGATTCGCCGCCGACATAGGGCGCGATCGACATGATGCCGGGGCGCGGGGTCAGCGCCATGATCAACGGCCTCCCTTGGGCTTGGCGGCGATCCCGAGCTCGGCGTCGGTCAGCGGCTCGGCATAGCAGCCGAGCGTCCAGACCTGCTGCAGGGCAGGCCCCAGCCGGCGCGCGAGCCGCGCCAGGCGGTTGTCGTCGGGGCTCAGGAAACCCGGAATCTCGATCAGATGCAGATAGCCGCCGGTCTCGGCCGGGCCGACGCCGAAGACGCGGAAGCTGGGCTCGAGCGCTTCCGCCTTGAAGGCGGCGGCGAGCGCGCTGCGCGACAGCTCGGCCGCGGTCTCGACGGCGATGAGGCTGCGGTCGAGGCCCGAGGCCTCGGGGACGATCGGCCCCACCACCAGCGCCTCGACCGGCGCGCCGCGTTCCGAGCCGCGGGCGCCGAAGGGCAGCCGCGCCACGATCCGCGGCGCCTTGGCGTCGCGGCTGAGGAGGAGGCGCCACCAATGATCGCTGTCGGTCGATTGCGGCATCGGCAGCACCGCGACCGAGGCCTCGCCATCGAACACGGCGCCCAGCGCCTGGCGCGCGGATTCGCGCGGAACGAGATGGGTCATGCTGCCGAAATAGTCGCGCGCCAGATCCCAGTAGCCGGCTTCCATGGCCGAGGGCATGCAGACCGCCACCGAGAAGCTGCCTTCGAGCCGGAGCGAGGCCGACATCAGCTCGCACCACATGCGCACCAGCGTCGCCTTCGACAGCGGTCCGCGATGGCGCTCCACCAGCTTGCGCAGGATGATCGCCTCGCGCGCGGGACGCATATGGACCACGCGCGCGCCGCCGCTGATGCGATTCTTGAGGGCGCCGACTTGCGTCACCACTTCGGCGCGGCGCACGATCAGTTCTTGCAGCGTGACATCGATCTCGTCGATCTGGCGGCGCAGATCGTCGAGGGTGGGTTGGGTCGCGGCCATGCGTTGGGATCCAGCTCTTGGAAAGGCGGGTTAGTGATAGTCGGCCGGCGGCTTAAAATCAAAGAAAACGTTGACAGCGCGGAGGGCGCACCCCTAGCTAATCCGCTGGTTTTCCAGCCCTCTTCGGCCCCTCCCGCGAGACCTCCCCGAACCCGATGGCCGGCCTGACACGCAATTCACCCGAGGTCCGTGCCCGCCTGCCCGGCGAGCGCGTGGTGTTCGGTCAAGACCAGCCCATGAAGCTCGATTGCGGCGTGGCCCTGGGACCGTTCACCGTCGCCTACCGGACCTATGGCCAGCTCGACCCGGACAAGTCGAACGCGATCCTGGTCTGCCATGCCCTGACCGGCGACCAGTTCATGGCCGACACCCACCCGATCACCGGCAAATCCGGCTGGTGGAGCAACATGGTGGGGCCGGGCCTGCCGCTCGACACCGACCGCTATTTCGTCTTTTGCGCCAATGTCCTGGGCGGCTGCATGGGGACCACGGGGCCGAGCGATCCCGATCCCGTGACGGGCAAGCCCTATGGGCTGCATTTCCCGGTCGTCACCATCGCCGACATGGTGCGCGCGCAGAAGCTGCTGATCGACCATCTCGGCATCGAGAAGCTGTTCTGCGTCATCGGCGGTTCGATGGGTGGCATGCAGGTTTTGCAATGGGCCGCCACTTATCCCGACCGCGTGTTCGCGGCGGTGCCGATCGCCTGCGCCGCGCGCCATTCGGCGCAGAACATCGCGTTCCACGAGGTCGGCCGCCAGGCGATCATGGCCGATCCCGAATGGTGCGGCGGCGACTATCTGACGCAAGGGCGCAATCCCTCGCGCGGGCTCTCGGTCGCGCGCATGGCGGCGCATATCACCTATCTCTCCGAGGCCGCGCTCCATCGCAAGTTCGGCCGCAGCCTGCAGGACCGCTCCACGCTCACCTACGGCTTCGAGGCGGACTTCCAGGTCGAGAGCTATCTGCGCCATCAGGGCTCCACCTTCGTCGACCGCTTCGACGCGAACGCCTATCTCTACATCACGCGCGCGATGGATTATTTCGATCTCGCGGCCGAGCATGGCGGCATCCTCGCGAATGCGTTTCGCGGGACACCGGTCAGGTTCTGCGCCGTCTCCTTCACCGGCGACTGGCTGTTCCCGACGCGCGAGAGCCGCCTGATCGTCAATGCGCTGAATGCGGTCGCGGCCAATGTCAGCTTCGTCGAGATCGAGAGCGACGCGGGCCATGACGCCTTCCTGCTCGACGTGCCGGAGTTCTATCGCATGCTCGGCGGCTTCCTCTCCGGCTGCGCGGAACATCGCGGCCTCGATCGCGGCTGAGCGGGGAGAGATCCGGGTGGCGTCAGAGGCTTCGATCGACCAGGCCGGCATCCGCGTCGACCTGCGGCTCATCGCAGACATGATCGCTCCCTCGACGCGCGTGCTCGATATCGGCTGCGGCGACGGCGCGCTGCTCGACTACCTCGTGCATTTCAAGCAGGTCGACGGACGCGGCATGGAGCTGAGCCAGGCCGGCGTCAATGCCTGCGTGGCGCAGGGGCTCTCGGTGATCCAGGGCGACGCCGACACCGACCTCGCCAACTATCCCGACCACGCGTTCGATTATGCCGTGCTGAGCCAGACCCTGCAGGCCACGCACAATCCCCTGGCCGTGCTGCGCCAGCTCACACGCATCGGCCGGCGCGCGATCGTCTCCTTCCCCAATTTCGGCCATTGGCGCGTGCGCTGGCATCTGGGGGCGATGGGCCGCATGCCGGTGACGCCGACGCTGCCGTCGAGCTGGTACGACACGCCCAACATTCATCTCTGCACGATCCGCGATTTCTTCGGGCTCTGCCGCTCGAGCGACATCGCGATCGAGCGCGCGATCGCGATCGACGCCAAGGGCCGCGCGCGCCCGATCCGCTCGCTGCAGCTCGCCAATCTCTTGGGCGAACAGGGGTTGTTTCTGCTGAAGGGGCAGGGCTAGGCGGTCGTCGAAGGCTCGCGGGCAATCAGTTCTCGCCGGGATCCTTGGACAGGCCGCCGCGGCGCGTCTCGCGTCCCGCGATTTGTGGGAAGGCGATGACGGCGGCCTGGCGGCGGCCGCGCGGCGGCTTCACCGAAGCGACGCCATAGAGCTGCTTGCCGGCCTCGATCATCACCACGCCGGCGAAGCGCGAGAACCAGCGGGCCCCGATGCGCTCCCAGGCGGGCGCGGTCTTGAGCATCCAGCTGGCGCGCAAGGGCGGCAGGAAGAGGGCCTCCCCGTTCTGCGTCGGCATGAACATGTTGTCGCGCATCAGCCGCGAAAGCTGCGAGGGCGAGAAGGTCTGGCCTTGGCCGAAAGGCGTGCGGTCGCTGCGCGCCCAGATGCCGCGCCGGTTGGGCACCACCGCGAGCAGGCGCCCGTCATCGGCCATCACGCGCCAGACCTCGCGCAGCAGGTCGCGCAGATGCTCGGCGCATTCGAGCCCATGGACCAGCAGCACGCGGTCGATCGAACGGTCGGGAATCGGCAGGTCGGTCTCGTCCACGAGCGCGGCGAGGCCACGCTCGCCCGGCGGCCAATGGAGGATTCCCTGGCCCGCCGGCATCAGCGCCAGCACGCGCTCGGCCTCGGGCTTGAACTGGCGCAAATAGGGCGTGGCATAGCCGAGCCCCAGCACCGACTGCCCGCCCACATCCGGCCAGATCTGCCGCAGCCGCCGCCGCAACAGATGGCGCGCCATCTGCCCCAGGGGCGAAGCGTAGAAATCGCGCAGATCGACGGCGTCGTTCCACATGGGTCGAGTTTATACCACGGAAGTTGCTGGACGATAAATTGGGGTGGAAGGCAAGGTTTTACAGGGCTGCCACCCCGCCCCTGCCGTCACCCCCGCGAAAGCGGGGGCCCATGCTGATCCAGCGGCGTCGGTTGAGAGTTGGGTCCCCGCTTTCGCGGGGATGACCATGGGAGCAAGCTACGCATGATCGTGCTGTCGCTGGGCTGTCGATGCCCTGCCGCATTTGCGAAGATCATCGCACCCGCCCCCACCGTCACCCCCGCGAAAGCGGAGGCCCATGCTGATCCAACGCGTCGAATGGAGAGTTGGGTCCCCGCTTTCGGGGGGGATGACCATGGGAGCAAGTTGCACACGATCGTGCGGGTCGCAGGGCCGCCGATACCCTGCCGCATTTGCGAGGATCATCGCACCCGCCCCTATCGTCACCCCCGCGAAAGCGGGGGCCCATGCTGATCCAGCGGAGTCGGTTGAGAGTTGGGTCCCCGCTTTCGCGGGGATGACCATGGGAGCAAGCTACGTATGATCGTGCGGGTCGCAGGGCCGCCGATACCCTGCCGCATTTGCGAGGATCATCGCACCCGCCCCTATCGTCACCCCCACGAAAGCGGGGGCCCATGCTGATCCAGCGGAGTCGAGTTGAGAGTTGGGTCCCCGCTTTCGTGTTTGGTCTCGGGGGATTGTTGAGGGCTTGGATTGGGGCGATGTAATCGAGGCACTTGAGCCGCGTGCGATTGTAGTCGCTGACGAAGCGGTTGAGGAAGGCGTCGCGTTGGGCATGGGAGGCAAAGAGCCTGTGTGCGCTGCCTTGCTTGGGCTGCTGTCCGATGGCTTCGACGATGCGACGATTGAAGCGCTCGACGAGGCCGTTGGTCTGGGGTCGATAGGGCCTTGTGAGGCGGTGATCGATGCCCTGGCTGGCGCAGCGCCGATCGAAGGGATGGCGACCGGAGGGCCGGTTGAAGGGCTTGTTCTTCATGTCGACGGCAAAGCGGTCGGTAAACTCGCTGCCGTTGTCGGTCAGGATGGTGTGCACCGGGTGGGGGAAGTGGGCGAGGAAACGCTCGAGGAAGCCCGCCGCGGTCTCGCCGTCGCGCTTGGGGTGGATCTCCAGATAGACGTAGCGCGTGGCGCGGTCGATGGCGACGAAGGCGTAGCTCTTTCGCCTTTCCAGGGCCGGCAGATGCTTGAGATCGATGTGAATGAAGCCGACCGTGGCCGTCTCGAAGACGCCGACCGGCGGCTTGCCGGGCCCGGGACGGCGGTTCAGGCCGTGGCGCTTGAGGCAGCGATAGATGGCGGCGCGAGAAAGCTTGGGGTTGAGGCAGCGATGCATCACCTCGGTGATGTCGTCGAGCGGCAAGCCCAGCTGGGTGCGTAGCTCACAGACCAGCGCCTCCTCCAGTGCCGAGAGGCTGATCGCCAGGGTCTTGGGTGTATGCGAACGATCCGCAACCCCGCTGCGGCCACGCCAGCGCCGGATCGTGGTCTCGCTCACGCCCAGCTCGCCCGCCAGCTCCGCGACAGGACGCCGGCTGCGCTGGATATAGGCCCGAACCTTGGGCGTGGTGGTGGCATTGGCGTGCAAGGTCAGTTCCATGATGCGAGGCGCTCCCGAACATACGAGATGCCTCGATCTACACCAATTCCATCCAACCAATCATCCGAGACCAAACACTTTCGCGGGGATGACTAGGAGGGCGGGGATGACGCAGGCGGCGCCGTCACTACGCGACCAATCCCGGCGCGAGGTCGTGCCAATCGGGGTTGTGCTTCTCGATCAGCTCGATCTTCCAGCGGCGGTACCAGTTCTTGATGTGCTTCTCGCGCAGGATCGCCCCTTCGGGATTGTCGCAGGTTTCGAAATGGACGAGCCGGTTCACGCCATAGCGCTTGGTGAAGCCGGGAACCTTGGCGTCCTTATGCTCCGCGACACGGCGAATGAGGTTGTTGGTGACGCCGACATAAAGCGTCCCATTTCGATCCGAAGCGAGGATGTAAACGTAGAAGGACATCGCTTGCGACAGGCTTGGGTCCCCGCTTTCGCGGGGATGACGTTTTGGTTGTATTATTATAAGTAATACACACGCCGTTCTACCGCAAGGCTTGCAGATAGGGGGACTTGGGCGCGTCCCGTGGCGCTGCTAGAGTTAGCACTCCCTGCCACCCACAATGCACCCCCATGACCCCGCTCGAGATCGCGCTCGTTCCGCTGCTGAAGGACAATTACGGCTATCTGCTGCATGAGCCGAAGAGCGGGCTGACGGCGGTGCTGGATCCGTCGGAGGCCGAGCCGGTGCTGGAGGCCGTCGCCGCGCGGGGTTGGCGGTTGAGCCATATCCTCAATACCCATCACCATGGCGATCATTGCGGCGGCAATGTCGGGCTCAAGGCGGCGACCGGGGCGCGCGTGGTGGGGCCGGCCTATGACCGCGCGCGCATCCCCGCGATCGACGAGGCCGTGGACGAGGCTTCGGGCTTCCGTCTCGGCGATTCCCAGGCCCGCGTGCTCTTCATCCCGGGCCATACCCGCGGCCATATCGCGTTCTGGTTCGAGGGCTCGCGCGCGCTCTTCTGCGGCGACACGCTGTTCTCGCTCGGCTGCGGGCGCATGTTCGAGGGCGATCCCGTCATGATGTGGGGCTCGCTCACGAAGCTGCGCGCGCTGCCGGCCGAGACCCGGATCTATTGCGGCCATGAATATACCGAGGCCAATGCGCGCTTCGCGCTCACGGTCGACCCCGACAACAAGGCGCTGCAGGCGCGCGATGCGGCCGTCAAATCCCTGCGCGCCGAGGGCAAGCCGACGATCCCCTCGACCCTGGCAGAGGAGCGCGCCGCCAATCCTTTCCTGCGCGCCGACGATGACGCGATGGCGCAGCGTCTCGGTCTTGCCGGCAAACCCGCTCATGAGGTATTCGGCGAGATCCGCCGGCGCAAGGACCAGTTCTGAGATCGCGCGCCACCGCCCCCTCTCTCTCACGGAGATTTCCATCATGACCCAGCTCGCGCTTCGCTATTCGCCCACCAGCCCCTATGTGCGCAAGGTGCTGGTCGCGGCCATCGAGATGGGCCTCGACGACCGGATCCAGCGCATCCCGACCGCGCCCTGGGATCCCAAGACCGACCTGCCCAAGGACAACCCGCTGTGCAAGGTGCCCGCACTCCAGACCCCGGAGGGCTGGCTCTACGATTCGCTGGTGATCTGCGAATATCTCGACAGCCAGCATGCGGGCGCCAAGCTGTTTCCGCCGCCCGGCCCCGCCCGCTGGCAGGCGCTGCGCCATCACGCGCTGGCCGACGGCGCGATGGATGCGGCGATCCTGCGCCGGCTCGAATCGCAGCGCCCAGAGGGCCAGCGCTCGCAGGGCTGGATGGACCGCCAGAAGGCCGCCGTCGAACGCGCGCTCGATTCGCTCGAGGGCGACGCCAAGGCGCTGGTCGATCTCTCCGACATCGGCGCCATCGCCATTGCCGTGATGCTGGGCTATCTCGATTTGCGCTTCGCCGCCGACGAATGGCGCCGCAACCGGCCGGCCCTCGCCGCCTGGTATGGGCGCGTCAGCCAGGATGAATCGATGAAGGCAACCGTGCCCAAGGACCCGGCATGATCCAGCTGCTCTCCGATACCGCGCCGGGATTGATCGAGCAGCTCGGGCTCGAACGCCATCCCGAGGGCGGCTGGTATCGCGAGACCTACCGGCACAAGACGGCCTCGGGCGGCCGCGGCCATGCGACCGCGATCTATTATCTGCTCGAGGCGGGCGACGTCTCGCGCTGGCACCGCGTCGCCGATGCCGACGAACTCTGGCTCTATCACACCGGCGGGGCGCTCGAGCTGACGCTCTCGCCCGACGGCGAGCGGCGCGACGAGCATCGGCTCGGGCTCGACATGGCGGCGGGCGAGCGGCCGCAGGTGCTGGTGCCGGCCGGCTGCTGGCAGACCGCGCGCTCCTTGAGCCTCTTCACGCTGGTGACCTGCATGGTGGCACCGGCCTTCGTCTTCGAGAGCTTCGAGATGGCGCCCCAAGGCTGGCAGCCCTCGGTGACGCCGTCGCGCGCACCCCTCAGCGCGACCTCCTGGCAAAGAGGCCTCCGGCCGCGAGTGCCGCGCCGCCGACGATGAGAAGGGCGCCCGTCGCCAGCGCCCAACTCGGCGCGGCCCGGCCCGCCAGGATCAGCAACAGCGTCGAGAGCAGCGGCGAGGCATAGGCGAGGCTCCCCAGCGCCTGGATGTCGCCGCGCTTGACGCCATGATCCCAGACGAAGAACGCGGCGCCCACGGGCCCGATCCCCAGCAGCAGGATCGCGGCGGCATTTCCAAGCGAGGGCGTCACCCAGCGTTCGAAGATCAGGTGACAGGCGAGCCCCAAGAGCGCGGTCACGCCGCAATAGACCCCGACCGCATCGCTGGGCACGGTGGCCATCCGCCGGTTCAGCAGCGAATAGATCGACCAGGTGAAGGCGCAGGCGAGCGCTGCCAGGTAGCCCAGCGCATAGGCCGGATCGAAGCCGAAGCCCTGCCCCTTCGTCACCAGCAGGCCGGCACCGGCAAGCCCGCAGAGCCCGCCCAGGATATGCACCGGCTTGAGCGTCTCGCCCGGCAGGAAGGCCGAGAACAGCACGATCAGCAGCGGCCAGAGATAGCAGATCAGGCTGGCCTCGACCGCCGGGGCGCGGGCGAGCGCGTTGAAGTAGAAGACGTGATAGAGGAAGAGCCCGCCCACGCCGATGACCCAGGCCGGGAGCGGCAGCCGGAAGCGGCTCGCGACCGAGGGCCCACCCCGCGCCGCCTCGAAGACCCATTTGCCCAGCACCAGCAGGAACGCGACGGCGAAGGTCATCGCCACCAGCTCGAAAGCCGGCAGCGGCTGCGCATAGGTCGTGAGCAGCGCCAGGGTCGCCCAGAGCAGGGGCGCGATGGCGCCGACGAAGGTGGCCCTGAGCCGCGCGCTCCGCTCGCCGGTCATGGACGCCTCCGCTCACGCGATTCCGCCGGCGGGTGACGGCGGAGCGCCTTCATGGCAGCATGGGGGCTTCCCCGTTCCCGACCCGGCCGGACCATCCCATGCGCGTCACCGATCTCTCCTTGCGTTCCTATCGCGACACCGCCCTCACCCACAGCCACGATCATCATCAGATCGTCCTGGCGCTGGCGGGCGAGCTGGAGATGGAGGTCGCGGGCCGATGCGGGCGCGCCGAGACCAGCTCGATGGTGGCGGTGGCGCCGGGCCGTCCGCACAGCTTCCGCGCCCGCGGCGCCAACCGTTTCCTGGTGATCGACTGGCAGGCCGGGACCAACGAGAGCGAGGCCGCCCAGCGCCTGATGTCCGCCTGCGAGCGCGAGCCTTTCCTGCGCCTGGACCCGCGGCTGCGGCCGTTGCTGCGATTCCTCGAGGACGCCTGCGCCGAGGACAGCCTCGAGGAGGGCGAGCGGCGGGACTGGGGCCGCCTGCTGCTGGGCCGCCTCGGCGCCGGGCTCGAGCGGCGTTCCTTCGTCGTCGCGCGGCGGCTCGACCGCGCGCTCGCCTTCATGGAAGCCGGCAAGTCGCGCGCCCTCACCATGGCCGAGATCGCGGCCGCCGCCCATACCAGCGCCGGCCATCTCCATGCGCTGTTCCAGCGCGACCTGGGACGCACGCCGATGCAGCATCTGGCGGAGATCAGGCTCGATCACGCGATGAAGCTCCTGGGCGAAAGCGATGTCTCGATCGCCGCGGTGGCCGCGGCCTCGGGCTATGGCGACCAGAGCGCATTGACGCGCGCGCTGAAACGCCGGCGCGGCATTACACCCGCGCGCTATCGCCAAGGCCAGCGCCGCGACCGCCAGGCCTGAGGCCCGGTCAAAGAGAGCGGAGAAGCGGTCAAGACCGGCGGGCGCGGATGCGCCCATCATCAGGCTTCGCCCGGGTCCGGTCCGGGCTTATGAGCCGCTCTCAGGGAGACGCCGCCATGCGACTCGCCGATTTCGACGTCCTGACCTTCGACTGCTACGGCACGCTGATCGACTGGGAGAGCGGCATCCTGGCCGCGCTGGCGCCCTGGCGCGAACGGGCCGGCGTCGCGCTGGGCGACGAGGCGCTGCTGACGCTCTTCGGCGAGGTCGAATCCCGGATCGAGGCCGAGCGCCCGACCCTGCTCTATTCCGATCTGCTGACGGCGACGCTGCTGGAGATGGGCGAGCGCAGCGGTCGCGCGGCGACGCCGGCCGAAGCCGCGGCCTTCGGCCAGTCGGTCAAGGACTGGCCGGCCTTTCCCGACAGCGCCGACGCGCTCGCCTATCTGAAGCAGCATTACAAGCTGGCGATCCTCTCCAACGTCGACCGCGCCTCCTTCGCGCACAGCGCGCGCAGGCTGGGGCAGAACTTCGATTTGGTCGTCACGGCGCAGGATGTCGGGTCCTACAAGCCGGCGCTCGCGCATTTCGAGGCGGCGCTGGCGAAGCTCGCCGCCATGGGCATCCCGAAGCAGAAGGTGCTGCACACGGCGCAGAGCCTCTTCCACGACCATGTGCCGGCGAAGAAGATGGGACTGACCAGCTTCTGGATCGACCGGCGCGCCGGCAAGACCGGCACCGGCGCCACCAAGCCGCCGCCCGAGAAGGTCAAGCCGGACTGGACCGCACCCAGCATGGCCGCGATGGTCGAGATGCATAAGCGCGAGAAGGCGGGCTGAAGGCGGATCTGACTCTGATGCAGCGGATCCCGCGCCGCCCCCTCCCCCTACCCCCTCCCGCAAGGGGAGGGGGCGTAGATTTTTCTTTCCTTCGCTGGATCTGCGATCGGGAGAGAACGCGATTGTTGTTAGTTCGAGCCCCCTCCCCTCGCGGGAGGGGGTAGGGGGAGGGGGCCGACGCGCATCCGACGCAGAACGGCAAATGCGGAATTCGGGCGGGGTGAGCTTAGGGAAGCGACGAGAGCCCCGCGATCACGTCCTTCGCCTTGGCGACAACGCCGAACAGGCCGCCCTCGATCGTGGTCATATAGACGGCGGCCTCATGCGCATAGGCGTCGCCGCTGGCGCAGCCATCCTCCACCAGCAGGCATTGATAGTTGCGGTCGTTCGCCTCGCGGAGCGTCGTATGCACGCAGACATCGGTGGTGCAGCCGGTGAAGAGCAGATGGGTGATGCCCTGGGCCCGCAGCACATGATCGAGGTCGGTGGCGCAGAAGGCGCCGTTCGCGGTCTTGTCGATGACGATGTCTTCGGGGGCCGGCGTCAGCTCGGGAATGATCTGGAAGCCGGGCTCGCCGCGAACCAGCAGCCGCCCGGTCGGGCTGGGCTCGCCCACGGGCAGGCCCGCATGTTTGTGGCGCCACTGCTCATAGGGCGTCCGGTCGGCGAGATCGGCGCGATAGCCCTGGCGGGTATAGACGATACGGCAGCCGGCGCGCCGCGCAGCCGCGATCAGGTCGCGCACCGCCGGGATGATGGCGCGCAAGGCCGAGGCGTCGTAACCCTGCCGCGCGAAATAGCCCTGCTCGGAAAGGAAATCGACCTGGAGGTCGATCACCAGCAGGGCCGTCGCCGCCGGCACGAGCTTGCCGTCATAGGGATAGTCGAAGGGTCGCGCCTTGATCATGGTCCTGGGTTCTCCTCGGGTGGCCGGCATGCGGGGTTGGCCCTGGCCGCCGCCGGGGGATCGTGCCAGCATCGGCCCAGCCGTTTCAATCACTCCCCTCACACTGGAGAACCGAAGCCATGGCGCTGGTGAAACTGATCGAATATGCGGAAGCCGGGCCCGAGGTCCGCGCGGTCTATGACGACATCATGAAGACCCGCAATGTCGACTGGATCAATAATTTCTGGAAGGCGATCGCCAACGATCCCAAGACGCTCAAGCGCACCTGGGAAAGCGTCAAGGAGGTGATGGCGCCGGGTGCCCTCGACGCGCGCACCAAGGAGCTGCTCTATCTCGCCGTCAGCGTCACCAACAATTGCGAATATTGCATCGTCAGCCACATGGCGGGCGCCCGCAAGGCGGGCGCCAACGACGCGATGCTGGCCGAGCTGATGGCCGTCGTGGGCATGGCCAACGAGACCAACCGTCTGGTCAATGGCTGGCGCGTCGAGGTGGACGAGAAGCTGCAGAAGGCGGCCAGGGGCGGGTGAGATCACAACTGGTGAGATGAGCCAGGCGCCACAGCTTTAGCCGTCATCCCCGCGAAAGCGGGACCCAGCTATCGACCGACGCCGCTGGATCAAGATGGGTCCCCGCTTTCGCGGGGATGACGAAGGAGCGTGGGATCGGGAACCCCGCCCTCAGAGCGCACGCCGCCTGCATCGCCTCCGCGAATGCGAAGCGCTTCGTCCCCCTTCTGGAACCGCGTTCGCCCCTTCCCCTGGGGCCTCCGCTTTCGCATAATCCCCTATCCCTGAAGCGGGTTTGCCCTCCCGGCGCCCGAAACCTTGCCCACAGTCTTGCGTCGCGTCGATCGACGATTCCGTCGGTCAGTGTGCACCCCTTGCCTCGAGGAGTTTTCATGACCGCCATTCGCGCCAATTACGATGCCGCCCGGTTGCGCCGCCTCGACGCCGCGCATCATATCCATCCTTTCTCCAACGCCACCCAGGTGGTGGCCGAGGGCGGCGGGCGGCTCTTCGCCCATGCCGACGGCATCTACATCTATGACGTCGACAACAAGCGCTATCTCGACGGCATGGCGGGGCTCTGGTGCGTCAATGTCGGCTATGGCCGCGAGGAGCTGGTCGAGGCGGCCGCGCGCCAGATGCGCGAGTTCCCCTATTATTCGAGCTTCTTCGGCGGCACCACGCCGCCCACGGTCGAACTGGCCGCGAAGCTGGTGGAGCTCTTGGGCCATGGCCTCAACCACATCCTGTTCGCCAATTCCGGCTCCGAGGCGAACGACACGGTGGTGCGCCTCGTGCGCCATTTCTGGAATCTCGAAGGCAAGCCCAAGAAGAAGGCCTTCATCTCGCGCCGCTTCGCCTATCACGGCTCGACCATGGCGTCGGCCAGCCTCGGCAATTGGGGCACGATGCATGAGCAGGCCGACCTGCCGCTGCCTGGCTTCCATCATGTCGGCGCGCCCTATTGGTATGCCGAAGGCGGCGACCGCGATCCCGAGGCCTTCGGCATCGCCTGCGCGCAGGCGATCGAGGCGAAGATCCTGGAGCTGGGCGCGGAGAATGTCGCGGCCGTGATCGGCGAGCCGGTCCAGGGGGCCGGCGGCGTCATCGTGCCGCCCAGGAGCTATTGGCCGGCGGTCGAAAAGATCTGCCGCAAGCATGACGTGCTGCTGGTGGCCGACGAGGTGATCTGCGGCTTCGGACGCACCGGGAGCTGGTTCGGCTTCGAGACCCTGGGCTTCACGCCCGACATCGTCACCATGGCGAAGGGGCTCTCCTCGGGCTATCAGCCGATCTCGGCCGTCGCCGTCAGCGACCGCGTCGCCAAGCCGCTGCTCGAGGCCGGCTACTGGCTTCACGGCTTCACCTATTCGGGCCATCCGGTGGCCGCCGCCGTGGCGCTCAAGAACATCGAGATCATCGAACGCGAGAACCTGGTGGAAAAGGTCGCCAAGGAGACCGGCCCCTATTTCGCGCAAGCCCTCAAGACGCTGGAGAAGAATCCGATCGTGGGCGAGGTGCGCACGCTGGGGCTGCTCGGCGGGATCGAGCTCGTCGCCGACAAGAAGACCCGCCGGCGCTTCGAGCCGCTGGGTCATGCCGGCAATGTCTGCCGCGAGCGCTGCCTCGCCAACGGCCTCATCATGCGCGCGAGCTTCGAGACCATGGTGCTGTCGCCGCCGCTCACCATTACCAAGGCGCAGATCGACGAGCTGGTGACGCTGGCGGGGCGCGCGCTGGACGAGACGGCGGCGGAGTTGTTGAAGAAGTGAGATGTTTCCACCATCACCTCCCGCTTCTCTAACCCCTCCCCCCTTGAGGGGGAGGTTAGGGTGGGGGGTGATGACGGAACGTGGTGCTTCCAGAACTTTCTAACGCGCGAACATTGCCCGCATCGAGACCGTGGCTACCCCCCACCCCAGCCTCCCCCTCAAGGGGGGAGGGGAAGAAAGTTAGGCAAGTGCGGGCATGACAACAGAGCCCAGCCTCACAGCATATACTGCCCGCCATTGATGGTGAGCTGCGAGCCGGTGATGAAGCCGGCTTCGTCGGCGGCGAGGAAGACCGCGCAGCGCGCGATCTCCTCGGGCTCGCCGAGGCGGCCGACCGGAATCTTCGCGACGATCTTCGCGAGCACCGGCTCCGGCACGGCGCGGACCATGTCGGTGTTGATATAGCCGGGGCAGATGGTGTTGACGGTGATGCCCTTGGCGGCCGACTCCAGCGCGAGCGCCTTGCTGAAGCCATGCATGGCGGCCTTCGCGGCGGCGTAGTTCGACTGGCCGAACTGGCCCGACTGGCCGTTGATCGAGCCGATATTGATGATCCGCCCGAAGCTCCGCTCGCGCATCGATTCGATCACCAGCCGCGAGAGGTTGAAGCAGCTGGTGATGTTGGTGCGGATCACCTCGTCCCAAACCTGCGGGGTCATCTTGTGCAGCGTCGTGTCGCGGGTGATGCCGGCATTGTTGACCAGGATCTCGATCGGTCCGTGCTCGGCGGTGATCTTCTTGATCGCCGCCTCGCAGGCCGCGAAGTCGCCGACATCGAACTTCACCGCCGGAATGCCGGTCTCGGCGGTGAATTCCCTCGCGGCGGCGTCGTTGCCGGAGTAGTTCGCGACCACGCGGTAGTTCGCCTTCTTCAGCGCCTCGGCGATGGCGCGGCCGATGCCACGCGTTCCGCCCGTCACGAGCGCGAGCCTGGTCATGATGTTCTCTCCCTGTCCCTGCCGGCCTGTTTCCTCAGGCTTCTCGAGGCGATTCGTTGAATCCGGAAACGCGTCAGCGTTCCACGCACCCTGATCTCAGCGCTCCACGCACATGGCGATGCCCATGCCGCCGCCGATGCAGAGCGTGGCGAGGCCCTTCTTCGAGTTGCGCTTCTGCATCTCGTGCAGCAAGGTCACCAACACGCGGGCACCCGAGGCGCCGATCGGATGGCCGAGCGCGATGGCGCCGCCATTGACATTGACCTTGCTCGCGTCCCAGCCGAGCTCCTTGTTGACGGCGCAGGCCTGCGCGGCGAACGCCTCGTTGGCTTCGATCAGGTCGAGATCGCCGATCTTCCAATTGGCCTTCGACAGCGCCGCGCGGCTGGCCGGAATCGGCCCCGAGCCCATGATCGCCGGATCGACACCGGCCGTGGCCCAGGAGACGATGCGCGCGAGCGGCGTGAGCCCGCGGCGCTTGGCTTCCTCGGCCGTCATCAACACGACGGCGGCGGCCCCGTCATTGATGCCCGAGGCATTGCCGGCCGTGACCGTGCCGTTCTCCTTGAGGAAGGCGGGACGCAGTTTCGCCAGGGTCTCGACCGTGGTGCCGGCGCGCGGATATTCGTCGGTATCGACCGTGATGTCGCCCTTGCGATCCTTGATCGTCACCGGCGCGATCTCGTCCTTGAACCGCCCGGCCTGCTGCGCGGCCACCGCCTTCTGCTGCGAGCCCGCCGCGAACTCGTCCTGCTGGGCGCGCGTGATCTGCCATTTCTGCGCGACGTTCTCGGCGGTGTTGCCCATGTGGTAGCCGTTGAAGGCGTCCCACAGGCCGTCCTTGATCATGGTGTCGACCATCTCGGCCGGGCCCATCTTCACGCCGTTGCGCAGATGCATGGCATGCGGCGCCTGGCTCATGCTCTCCTGGCCGCCCGCCACCACGATCTTGCTGTCGCCGCCGCGGATCGCCTGGAAGCCCAGCGCCACCGCGCGCAGGCCCGAGCCGCAGAGTTGGTTGATGTTGTAGGCCGTCTTCTCATAGGGAATGCCCGCGCCCACCGCCGCCTGGCGGGCCGGATTCTGTCCCTCGGCCGCGCTCAGGATCTGGCCGAGCACGACCTCGTCCACCTCGCCGGGCTCGACCTTGGCGCGCGCCATGGCGGCCCTGATCGCGACTTCGCCCAGCTTGTGCGCCGGCAGGCTCGACAAGGATCCGTTGAAGGATCCGACCGGCGTGCGCGCCGCACCGACAATGACGATCTCGGACATGGGACGGAACTCCTTGCTGCTCCCCGGGCGATGGCGAACATCCGCGAGGAAAATGGGGAAGGCCGCTCTCGGGCTCTTCTGGGGAAGCCCGGACGGCTCGTCTCGTCCGACCTTAACCGGCCGGGGCCGGGCGCCGCAAGCCGAGGTCCCGCTCGCGGGAAAGCCCGTGATGTCGCAGGGCTTTGTCGCCGCCCGTCATGACACGCAAACGCAACGAAGCCGCCGCACCGATGACTTGTCGTTCATTTGCCGCGCCGCGCCATCCACTCTGCCAGGGGATGCCAGAGTTTCGGCTTGGCGCTGCCGCCCACCACCATCCCGATATGGCCGGCGGCGGGAGTCAGGCGCTCCACCCTCGGCAGCGCCTCGGCCAGCGCCAGCGCCGAGGCCGGCGGCACGATGCGATCCTGGTCGGGAATGACCACCAGCGACGGCAGATCGATCTTCGCCGGATCGACGATCTCGCCCGCGACCTCCCAGCGCAGCGTCGCGGGCCTGTTCTCGCCATACCAGCCCGTCATGCATTCGCGGGCGACGGGTGCCGCCAGCGGCACGCCGTCATTGAGCCAGTCCTCGAGCGCCACGAACAGCTTCGCCTTGTCGCTCGCCGGATCGAGCTCGGCGAAGGCCAGGAACTTGCGGACGATCTGGAATGGATCGACACCGGCGAACAGCGCCTGCAGCGCATCGACCGGCATCTCGCCCAGATACGCGAAGGTCGGCTCCAGGGCGGCGGCCATGGCGCCGATGAGCTTGCCCTGCTCCGGATGCTCGGCGTGGAAGTCCCAGGGCGTGGCCATCAGCACCAGCCCCGCCAGATCGCGCTGGCGGGCCTGCGCCGCCGCCAGCGCCAGCAGTCCGCCCATGCAATAGCCGAGCATCACAATGGGACGACCGGGCTCGCGTTCGGCGACCGCATCGAGCGCGCGCGACAGACGGCCGGCGATATAATCGGTGAGATCGAAGCGGCGCTCGACCGAACCCGGCGCATCCCAATCGAGCAAATAGGCCGCGAAGCCTTCGCCGGCGAGGAACCGCATCAGGCTGCGATCCTCGTCGAGATCGAGCACATAGGCGCGGTTGATCAGCGACGGCACGACGAGGAGCGCCGGCCGGCGGTCGGCGCCTTTGCCGGATTTCGCCCTCTCTTTCGCCGCGCCGAATTTCAGCAGCCGCGTGGTGCCTTCACGCCAGACGACCGGCGGCTCCACGACCTGGCGCCGGGCGGGAAAGGTCCGATAGGCGACGATGCCGGCGGCCAGACGGTCGAGCCGCGCAACGGTCTCGCGTTCGAGCGCCGCGGCGAAATCGTCAGGATCGAGCTTTGCGAGATCGAGGCCGAGCGGGGCGAGGTTTTCCGGCAAGGGCGGCCTCGATGCCGGCGAGGCGGCGCTCCAGATCCGCCAGCTGGCGAGCGAGCTGGTCCAGCCGAGCATCGCCGTCAGGAGATGCTGCGGCAGCGGCCGGGGGCCGAGCCGCGGCGGCGGTGTCCTGCTTGCGGCTGCGGCTTCGGCCATGACCGTCCTCGTTCTTTCCGGGGGCCTCGTTCTTTCCGGGGGCCTCGTTCTTTCCGGGGGCCTCGTTCTCTCCCGGGGGCGCGCTCACGCCGCCGCTGGCGGCGACCAGCGTGGCGCCCATCGCCGCGACCGTGCGAGCAACCTGATCGAGCAGCGCCGGATCGCTGCCGAACGCCGTGAGCTGGCTCTCCCACAGATCGAGATAGCGCTTGGCCAGTTGGGCGAGGTCGGGCGGCTCGGCCATGGCGTCTGGGCCTCTGGGTTCGGAGGCTCGACTATAGCCAAGCCCTTGGCTTGTTTCCACTTGCTGCGGCGCGGGGCGAAAATCCTCGCGTTGCACAACCCGGCCTGAATCCTGCTATGCTGCGCCGCAACGGGTGCCGACGGAGGTGACGCGCATGGAGGAAAAGACCGAGGAAAAATCGGGGGCCAAGGCGCCGATCACCATCAAGAAATATGCCAACCGGCGTCTCTACAACACGGCCACCAGCAGCTATGTGACGCTCGACCATCTCTGCCAGATGGTGAAGGACGGCGTCGAATTCGTGGTCTATGACGCCAAGAGCGGCGAAGACATCACCCGGTCGGTCCTGACCCAGATCATCGTCGAGGAGGAATCGAAGGGCGGGCAGAATCTGCTCCCCCTCAACTTCCTGCGCCAGCTCATCAGCTTCTACGGCGACAATCTCCAGTTCCTGGTCCCGCGCTATCTCGAGCAATCGATGGAATCCTTCGCCCGCAACCAGGGGCAGATGCGCCGCTACATGCATGACAGCCTCGGCGGCATGTTCCCGTTCGGCCGCTTCGAGGAGATGAGCAAGCAGAACCTGGTCTTCTTCGAGCGCGCGATGCGGATGTTCAACCCGTTCCAGGCCGGCATGCCGCCGCAGGCCGGGGCTGCGCCGGGAACGGCATCGCGCCCGGGCGAAGCCGCGCCGCGCGCCAATGCGACACCGTCGGCCGGTTCGCCGCCGCAGAGCGAGGATCAGATCGAGGAATTGCGTTCGCGCCTGGAAGCGATCCAGCGCGAGATCTCGTCGCTGGTCGGCAAGGCCCGCGACGAGCAGAAGTCCGACGCCAAACCGCCGAAGACGCCGGACAAGGGCGGCGCCGACAAGAGCTGAGCAGACCAGTATCTGTTGTCCCCTCCCCCTTCTTTGGGGGAGGGCTAGGGAGGGGGATGACGCTGCATCGATCGCGTTTTCCCCTCCCTAACCCTCCCCCGCGAAGCGGGGGAGGGGATACTAAGGCCTCACGCCGCGCCGGCTTTCTTGGCGCCGCTCTTGAGCATCGGCAGGCTGTCGGCGAGCCAGGGCCGCTCGAGGCTCGGGCGGCCGAAATAATAGCCCTGCAGATAATGGACGCCCTCATTGGCGAGGAAGCCCGCATCCTCGCCGGTCTCGACGCATTCGGCGACCGTCTTGAGCCCGAAGGCGTCGGCCATGCCCAAGAGGTTGCGCACGAAGAGCTGATGCTCGGGATTGTCGCGCAGATTGCGGATGAAGCTGCCGTCGATCTTGACGATGTCGAAATTGAGCGATTGGAGGTGGCGGAAGCTGGTATAGCCGGCGCCGAAATCGTCGAGCGACAGCCGGCAACCGAGATCCTTCAGCTGCTGGATGAAGCGCGCCGTCTCTTCGACATCCTGCAGCGCCGTCGTCTCGGTGATCTCGAAGATCAGCCGACGGGCCATTTCCGGGCGATCCTGCAACATCAGCTTCAGGGCGCGGAACCAGGTCGGATCGGCGGCGGTCAGACCGGAAAGATTGACCGCGAGCTCGACGGTGGGATGGTTTGCCAGCTCCGCCGCGGCGAGCTCGAGCACATGGCGGTCCATCTGGCGCACGAGCCCCAGCTGCTCGACCACCGGCACGAAGGCGGCCGCCGGCACCAGCTCGCCGCTCGCACTCTTGAGGCGGATCAGGCACTCGTAGGAGACCGGCTGATGCGTGACGGCATCGACCACGGGCTGGAAGGCGAAACAGAGCCGGTTCTCGGCGATCGCGCGCTCGACCTCGGTAACGATGGTCTGGCTGCGGCGATGCAACAGGTTCTGCTGCTGCGAGGCCTGATAGAGCGCGAAACGGTCGCGCCCGTCGCGCTTGGCCTGGCGCAGCGCGGTCTCGGCGCGGGTGACGATGTCCTCGGCCGTCATATGCTCGGGATTGGGGAAGGTCAGGCCGCCGATCGAGACCGTCACATGAACGCGCGCGGGGTCGACCGGGATCGACATCTCGCGCACCGCCTGCAGGATGCGCTCTGCCGCGCGGTTCATCTGGATGTCGGAGCAGCGCGGCAGCAGCACGCCGAAACGGTCGGCGCCGATGCGGCCGACCGTGTCGGAGGAGCGCAGGATGTGATCGAGATGCTGGCCGATCGCGATCAGCACCTGATCGCCCGCCTGGTAGCCGAACGCGTTGTTGACCTTGCTCAGATTGTCGACGCCGATGACCAGGAAGGCGCTGGTGACGTTGGCCTCGTAGCTCTCCTTGAGGCAGAGATCGATCGAATCGCGCAAGCGCAGCTTGTTGAAATGGCCGGTGAGGTCGTCGAAGCTCGCCAGCCGCTCGAGCCGCGCCTCATGCTGCTTGCGCGCATTGATCATGCGCAGCGTGCCGATCAGCCGTTCGGGATCGCCGCTCTCTCCGAGCTTGACCGCGCCGCGATCATGCACCCAGCATTCCTCGCCGCTCTGCAGGCGCAGGCGGTATTCGCAGTCGTAAGGCGCATGCTGATTGAAATGCTCGGTCAGCGACTTGAGGCGCTGCGGCAGGTCCTCGGGATGGATGTGACTGGCGAGCATGCGGCCGGAATCCGGCACCAGCTCATCGCCCGTGCCGAAGAAACCGCTCGCCAACCCGACCCATTCGATCCGGTCTGCGGTCAGATCCCAGTCATACACAAGATCGCCGGAAGCCTCGATGGCGTCCCGAACCCAATCCTTGGAATCGGGAGCCGTCTGCGGCCAGGACCGCGCCGTCATGGGCAACAACCTCCTACCTGAAGGCATTCGGCCGGCGGCAATCGGGAAACCAGATGCCCTAACCTGGATCCCTCGCCGGCTTCCCGGACGATAGGGGCCGCGGCTTTAAGAATCTATGAAACCAGATGGTTGCCGCGAGACCCCTCGGTCTTGCGCTAAATGCGGCGGGTTTCAGCGGATTTGCCTCGAATTTGAAGTTAACTGGCTAATATCATTTTAACCATGTTTGTTAGCGATCCCGGCTTGTCCCACGGGCGTTTACCTCAATAATTGGGTTGAGAGGCCGGGTTACGGCCCTGGAGGACAAAAGAATGCCGCTCGATATCGTGACGCCCCCGATATCGTCATCGATTACCAGACAGGATCGCTGGCAAGCCGCCTTGCCGCGGCCCGACAGGCCTGCGCAGGCGAGTTCGGCAGATTTGTTTTCGGCATCGGCGGCGCCGGAAGTTTCGCGCGCGCAGACCCCGCCGGCCGGCAGCAGCGCCGCTTTCCTGACCCACACCCTCGCCCAGGCCGACAGCGCCAAGCCGCGGGCCAGCGCGTTCCTGCCACCCGCCAAGGCGGCCTTGGTCGCGCAGCGCTATGAACTGGCCGAAAGCCGCGATGCCATCCTGCGCGGCGAGCCCATCCTGTTTCGCGTTCGCGCCTGAGCGCCGGCGCCCCCGCCGTTCGATAGCGGAGCCGCAGAGCCATCGACGCCCGGCCATCGCCGGCCTTATGCTGACGCCCGCTTGCCCGAAGACCCGTCAGCGGAACTGCGGTCGAAATCCTCATGCGCATTCTCGTCTTCCAACATATCGCCTGCGAGCATCCCGGCATCTTTCGCGAGTTCCTGCAGAGCGACGGTATCGCCTGGGATGCGATCGAGCTGGATGAGGGGCAACCGATCCCGGCGCTCGATCGCTATGACGCGCTCTGGGTCATGGGCGGGCCCATGGATGTGTGGCAGACCGAGCAGCATCCCTGGCTGATCCCGGAGAAGGCCGCCATCCGCCAGGCCGTGCTCGGCCGGCGCATGCCTTACCTTGGGATGTGCCTGGGCCATCAGCTCCTGGCCGACGCGCTGGGCGGCGAGTGCAAGCTCATGGCCAAGCCCGAGATCGGCGTGCTCGGCGTCGAGCTGACCAAGGAAGCGCATCGCGACGTGCTGTTTCGTGGGCTGCCGACCAAGGCCAAGGCGCTGCAATGGCATTCGGTCGAGGTGACGAAGCCGCCGGCGCAGGCGGCGGTGCTGGCGCGCTCGCCCGATTGCGCGGTCGAGGCGATGCGGGTCGGCGAGCGGGCCTGGGGCATCCAGTATCATGTCGAGATCACGGGCGAGACCGTGCCGCAATGGGGTTGCGTGCCGGAATATGCGAAGGCGCTGGCCGACCGTCTCGGTGCCGACGCCTTGCCGCGGATCGAGGCCGCGGCCAAGCAGGAGCTGGCCTCGATGACGCTGGCCGCGCGCCGCCTCTATGACAATTTCCTCGGCGTCGCGCGTGCCCACAAGGCCGCGCGCGGATCGGGTCGCGCCGCGCAATAGCGGAAGCCGGATCGCTCAGGCCGCGCGTCGCAGGGTTACGCCTGCAACCACGAGACCGATCCCGAGCAGGCTCGCTATCGTCGGGCAGGATTATTTCCTGATGAAGATCCATCCGAAATCGTCGGACGCGCTCGATCGCGTCCTCGTCTTCGGCCAGACCACGACCTCGATCCTGCAACCGAGCCCCGTGCCATCGTGCACGCCGCCGCTGCCCGACGAACGCCGACGGCAATTGAGTCGAGCTGGGAAGGCGGGATTGGTTTCGGTCCCGCCCGCGTGAGTTGAGGTTCGAGGAGAGAGGCGCTCGAGCCTTCGTCACGCGGGCGGAAACCGGCAGGCCCCTGTCGTCGCGAGGGCCCGAACCACCGGTCGACTGCTGGGCAAACAAGGGGAGAGCCGAGTTTCGCCCAACCGGTCCCGCGACCGGCGGATCCCGATGGAAGTCCTTGCCGGGTTCGAGCCCGGGAATCCGGCGTCTAGTCCGTCAGAGCAGGCCCCCACCCGCCCTGGATCCCCAAGCCTCGTTCCGGCCATCCCACCCACCGAAATGCCGATCCTGCTGGCTCGCGACCATGGCCGTCCGGACTATCGCGCTGTCATGGCCGCCACGTTCCGAACCGGTCGCGATGCCAATCCCGGTCAATGCCAAAAGAACCAAGAAAATCAGAGATTTGACGATGAACTTGGTGCGCTGGCTCAGGGCCGTCATAGCGGTGGAAAAGATGCAATTAAGAACCATTCGCAGATATAATTAGGCGCCTCGCCGGGGCCTGTCAAGCGTTGTCGCGAATGATTCGCAAAAAGAGGGAGGGAGGGGCTAGCGGGGCTTTTTCTCGGCCGCGAGGAAGCGCGCGAGGTCGACCACGGCGCGCTGATGACGCCCGCGCATGACGACGCGCTCGCCCTGGCGCGCCTCGACCTGGAAATCCACGCGCCGGCCCTGGACCGCGACGACCTCGGCCGTGGCCTCGATCGCCTGTCCCAGCGGAGCCGCCGCCAGATGCTCGACATCGACCTTGGTGCCGACGCTCGCTTCGCCGGCTTCGTAGCAGCCGAGGATCGCGCGGTGGCTCGCATCCTCGAGGAAGCCGATCAGGGCCGGGGTCGACACCACATGCACGCCCGCATTGCCGATCGCCGAGGCCGTGTGCGAAGGGGTCGGCTCGATGCGATAGACCCCGCGCGCGCCGATCGCGACCGGCTTCATGCGGAGACCCGGCGCTCATGGCGCGCCTGGAAGATGAAGCCCAGGAAGTTCATCAGGATCTGCGCCGCGAGGAAGCAGGTGATGCCGGTGGGATCGTAATGCGGCGCCACCTCGACCAGATCGATGCCGACCACATCGCCCTGGCGCGCCAGCCCCTGCAGGATCTCCAGCACCTCGTAATAGAGGAAGCCGCCATGGCTCGGCGTGCCGGTGCCCGGTGCGATCGAAGGATCGAAACCGTCGATGTCGATGGTGACGTAGTAGCGCTTCCCGGCCGGGATTTTCGCGAGCGTGCCGGCCGTGCCGAGCCGGCGCACATCGCGCACCGACAGGATCGCGGATCCCGCCCGGCGCGCCGCCTCGTAGTCTTCGCGGTTCGACGAGGAGACGTTGCGGATGCCGAGCTGCGTCATGCCCTGCACATGCGCCATCTCCGACGCGCGGCGCAGCGGGTTGCCATGGCCGTAGCGCACGCCATGGCGCTCGTCGACGAAATCGAGATGCGCATCGAAATGGACGATATGGACCGGCTTCTCCTCGGAGAAGGCGGCGATGACCGGCGCATGGATCGCGTGATCGCCGCCGAGGCAGAGCGGCATCGCGCCCGCCTTCAGGATCTGACGCACCGCGGCCTCGGTGTTGCGATGGCAGGCGATGGTGTCGGTATGGACCATGTCCACATCGCCGGCATCGACCATGCGGACCTTCTCGGTCGGCAGATAGACCACGTCATCCTCGTGGTCGTAGGCCCCGGCATGGCCGAAACAGAACAGGGTCGATGCCTCGCGAATGCCACGGGGTCCGAAGCGCGCTCCGGCGCGATACTGCGTCCCCATGTCGAACGGCACCCCCAGCACCGCCACGTCCGCATCGATCTTTTCGAGATCGGTGCAGATCGGCTGCTTGGCGAAGGTGCAATGCCCGACGAAGGGCAAATTGAGTCGGCCGGTGTCGTAGCCATGCTGGGCCATCGGATTCCACGCTCCTGGTCGTTTCGGCCGTACGCATTTCGTTCGGTGACGCGCATCGGCGGCTCACACGGTAGAACGCCGCCTCCGAGGCGCCAAGCGCGCCGTGGCGGCGATGCCCACGGGAATGTGCAGGGGAGCCTCGGGATTCGCGACGGGTGACGCCGCACGGCCCCGGTCGATCGAGGGTTGACAGGTCGGGCCTTTGCCATTTGGTTAGGGGCATCCCCGAAACGCCCTGCCCCCGCGACGCATCCTCAATCCGCCGTAATCGGCGGTCGTCGCGGCATTTTCCATTCACCCATGGCAGAAGGAATTGCAGCGATTCGGCCGATGCAGCAGGCTTTGCCGCCGTTGGAATTGCAACCGGGTTCGCCGGCGATGCGCCTGAATCGTCTGGGGCCGGACGATCTCCGCCGCCGCCTGGCGCTGTTCCTCGATATCGACGGGACCCTGATCGAGCTCGCCGCGAGCCCGCAGTCGGTCGTCGTCCCCGACATGTTGGCGACCGTGCTGAGCACGCTCGAGCTGCAGCTCGATGGGGCGCTGGCCCTCGTCACCGGCCGCAGCCTCACCGACGTGGACCGCCTGTTCTCCGCGCATCGCTTCGTCGTGGGCGCGCAGCATGGCGGCGAGATGCGCGGGCCTGCCCGCCAGCCGCGCCAGGAGATGATGTTCGTGGCCGCGCTGAACCGGCTGCGGCCGCGCCTCGAGACGATCCTGCCGAGCTGGAAGGGATTGCTGCTCGAGGACAAGGGCCGTTCGATCGCGATCCATTACCGGCAGAACCCCGGGGTCGCCTATGAGCTCAAGACCACGCTCCAGCGGCTCCTCTCATCCGAGGCGGAAGCCCTGGAACTGCTGGAAGGCAAATGCGTTTTTGAGATCAAGCCGAAGAACTTCGACAAAGGTGACGTGGTGCGGGCGCTGATGCTGGTGGCTCCGTTCAAGGGCCGTGTCCCGATCTTCATCGGCGACGACGAGACCGACCGCACTGGCATGGCGGCGTCGCGCGCCCATGCGGGCTGCGCCATTCGCGTCGGCGACAAGCGCGATCTGCTGGCCGACGGCTTCCTGCCGTCGCCGGCCGCGACGCGGGCCTGGCTGCGCGAGCTCTCCATCCGGTTCGACCGCGGGGTGAATGCCGCGCAGTGAGATCATTGCCATGAAATCCGCTTCATGAAACCCGCCTCCCCGCCTCAAGCCAATCTCGATCTGGCGGCCATCGGCAATTGCATCGTGGCCTCGCTGATCGACCGCCGCGGCCGCCATGTCTGGCACTGCCACCCCCGTCTCGATGCCGATCCGGTCTTCAGCGCGCTGCTCAACGGCGAGAATCCCGAGGCCGGCTTTTGGGACGTCGAGCTGCGCGGCACGGTCGAGAGCCGCCAGAGCTATGTCGGCAATGCCGCGATCCTGGTGACGCATCTCAGCAGCGCGGAAGGCGACGAGATCCGCATCACCGATTTCGCGCCGCGCTTCAAGCATTATGGCAGGATCTTCCGCCCGGCCCAGTTGATCCGCCGGATCGAGCCGGTGCGGGGCCATCCCGTGATCCGCGTCCGCACCCGCCCGCATTTCCGCTATGGCAGCGTGGCGCCACAGAAGATGTCCGGCAGCAACAGCATCCGCTATGGCGGCCCGGACCTCGTGCTGCGCCTGACGACGGACGCGCCGCTCGCCTATCTCGCCGACGAATTGCCCTTCGTGCTGCATGCGCCGGTCACCATGATCCTGGGTGGCGACGAGGTGATCGCCGAATCCCTCGCCAGCCTGGCGCGCCATCATTATGAGGAGACGCTCGACTATTGGCAGGACTGGGCGCGCTACCTCAACGTGCCGTTCGAATGGCAGTCGGCGGTGCTGCGCGCGGCGCTTGGCCTGAAGCTCTGCGCCTACGAGGAGACCGGCGCCGTGGTCGCGGCGCTCACCACTTCGATTCCGGAATCCGCCAATAGCGGGCGCAACTGGGATTACCGCTTCTGCTGGCTGCGCGATGCCTATTTCGTGGTGCGGGCCTTCAATCGCCTGGGCGCGACGCGGACGATGGAAGATTTCATCCGTTACATCACCAATCTCCTCGCGATCGAGCCCACAGCGTCGCTGAAGCCGCTCTATCCGATCGTACCCTCGACCCCGGTCGAGGAGGTCACGGCCCCGCACCTCGCCGGTTACCGGGGCATGGGGCCGGTGCGTGTCGGCAACGCGGCGGCGCTGCAGACCCAGAACGATTCCTATGGCAGCGTGATCATGGCGGCGGCGCAGATGTTCTTCGACGAGCGCCTGCCCAAGCGCGGCGACGCCGCCTTGTTCGAACGCCTCGAGCAGGTCGGCCAGGCGGCGGCGACCCTCGGCCTGCAGCCGGACGCGGGGCCCTGGGAATTTCGGGGCCGGCAGGCCGTGCACAGCTATTCGGCCGTCACCAGCTGGGCCGGCTGCCATCATCTGGCGCAGATCGCCGCGCGGCTGGGATTCGCCGACAAGGCCCACCACTGGAAGCATACGGCCGACGGCTTGCGGGTCCAGATCCTCGAGCGGGCCTGGAATCCGAAACTGAAATGCTTCGTCAGCGCCTTCGACGGCAACGAGATCGATGCGAGCCTGCTGCTCTGGCCCGAGCTCGGCTTCGTGGCGCCCAAGGATCCGCGTTTCCTGTCGACCTTCGACGTGATTGAGAAACAGCTCCGGCGGGGCACGCATATGATGCGCTATATCGCGCCCGACGATTTCGGCGCGCCCGAGAGCGCCTTCACCGTCTGCAGCTTCTGGTACGTCAATGCGCTGGCCATGGTCGGACGGCCGGAGGAAGCGCGCGAGATCCTCGAATCGCTGCTGGCCAGCCGCAATTCCTCGGGCTTCCTGTCCGAGGACGTGTCGCCCGCCACCGGCGAGCTCTGGGGAAACATGCCGCAGACCTACTCGATGGTCGGTCTGATCGGCGCCTGCATGCGGCTCAGCAAGAGCTGGGAGGAGGGATTTTGGAACGGCTCGTAATCGTTTCGAACCGGGTCCCCCTGCCGCGACAGCGCGGGGCCCAGGCGGGCGGCCTCGCCGTCGCGCTCCGCGACGTGTTCGGCAAGGCCGAGGGCTTGTGGTTCGGCTGGAGCGGCGAGGTCACCGACCATACCAGCGGCGAGTTGCGCTTCACCCGCGCCGGCCGCATGACCTACGCGGTCATGGATCTCGGGCGCAACGACTATGAGCGCTTCTATAACGGCTTCGCCAATGCCTGTCTCTGGCCGCTGCTGCATTATCGGCTCGGCCTGCTCGATTTTCATCGCGAGGATTATCACGGCTATATGGCCGTGAACCGCGCCATGGCAGCCGCCCTGAAGCCGTTGCTGCGCCCTTACGACCGCATCTGGGTCCATGACTATCATCTCATCCCGATGGGCCAGGAGCTGCGCAAGCTCGGCGTCAACAACCCGATCGGCTTCTTCCTGCACACGCCCTTCCCGCCCGCCGATCTGTTCGGGGCCCTGCCGGCCCATGACAGCCTCGGCGAGAGCTTCATGGGCTACGATCTCATCGGCCTGCAGACCGAACGCGACCGGCGCTGCTTCTTCGATTTCGTCACGCGCAATCTGGGCGGACGCGCCCATCCCGACGGCCGGTTCGAAGCCTTCGGTCGCAGCAGCCAGGCCGGCGTCTTCGGCGTCGGCATCGACGCGCCGGTCTTCGCAAGCATCGCGGCGCAAGCCGAGACGGCCGACGAGACGATCCGGCTTCAGGAAAGCCTGGCGGGACGGCTGCTCGCGATCGGCGTGGATCGGCTCGATTTCAGCAAGGGCCTGCCGAACCGCTTTCACGCCTATGGCCAGCTGCTCGAGCGTTGGCCCGAGCATAAGGCCAAGGTCACCTATCTTCAGATCGCGCCCCATTCCCGCGGCGAGATCGCGACCTACCGCACCTTGCGCCGCGAGCTCGAGCAGATCGCGGGCCGCATCAACGGCAAGCATGCCGAGTTCGATTGGCAACCCCTGCGCTATCTCAACAAGGCGCTGACGCGGCCCGTGCTGGCGGGATTCTATCGCCTGAGCCGGATCGGCCTGGTAACGCCGCTGCGCGACGGCATGAATCTGGTGGCGAAGGAATATGTCGCCGCCCAGCCGCCGCAGGATCCGGGCGTGCTCATCCTGTCGCGCTTCGCCGGGGCCGCCGAAAGCCTGACCGCGGCGCTGCTGGTCAACCCGTTCGACGCGGATTCGATGGCGGACGCGATGCATGCCGCTCTCGTCATGCCGTTCGAGGAGCGGCATGCCCGCTGGCAGGCGATGATGCAGCAGCTCAAGGCCGACGGTGCCGCCTGGTGGGCCAACCGCTTCCTGGCGACGCTGGACGCCGCGAGCCGCGACGCGCATCCCCTGTCACCGACCGGGACCCAGTAACGCCTGTAAAGCCGGCGCCTTCGTCTAGGCCGGTACCTTCATGCCGCGCTGGAGGGCCGGCCGCGCCGCCATCGCTGCCGCCCAACGTTTCAGGTTCGGTAGCTTGCCACCCTCGTGCAGCAGCGGCGCCCGGTAATTGTAGGTCGGATAGAGCGCGAAATCGGCGATCGAGACCTCGCCCGCCAGATAGTCGTTCAACCCCAGCAGGCGATCGGCTTCCTTGAAATGCAACAGCAGCATGTTGCGGATGAAATCGGCATTCTTCGCCGAGCGGTCCGGCACGCGCTCCTCGGTGACGAAGAGCGCGCCGCTCCAGGGCGAGCAATCGGACATCGCGGCCATGAAGGCTTGAAGCACCAGCGGCCGCCGTACCGGATCGACAGTGAGGAACTTTCCGCTCGTCATGGCGCAGTGAAGAACGATGGCGCCGCTCTGCGCGATCGTCAGCGGTTTCCCGCCGGGGCCCTGCGGATCCACCAGGACCGGCACCTGCCCGCGCGGATTGAGCGCCAGGAAGCCCGCCGAATGCTGCTCGCCCTTCTGCAGATCGACCTTATGGGCCCGATAGGGGATGGCGCATTCCTCGAGGACGATCGAGGCGCGCTGACCGTTCGTGGTGGCGGCGGTATAGAGCTCGATCATGACGCTTCCCCCGGAGCTGGCGAGGGCGAGACCTCAGCACATCGCCTGCGTCATGCCAAGGGGATGAGCCAGCCCGCCAGCCAGACGAATGCGGCACCGGGATCGAACTCGGCAGGAAAGGGAGGCGGGCTCGCCTTGTCCGCAACGCGATCGAGGATCGCGCCGGCGTCGAGGGTCATCCCGGCGCCGTCATTCATGGCGTCCCGGTCACTGCAGCCAAGGTCGCTGGGCATTGTCGTTCACCGCCATGACCGCAACCCGGCTCGCCTCGCGCGCCGGCAGGAAGAGGTCGTTGTCCGCCATCCGCGCGCTCAGGACGCGCGAGGCCGAGAGCAGCGTGGCGATCCGGTTGGAGCCGGTGAGCGCGAAGGCGGCCGCGCGGGATCCCTCATTGTCGGCGGCCTGTGCCGAGGCCAGCAGCCCCAGGATCACCATCTCGTCGCGGCCCACGCAGGGACAGCAGGGATGATGGAAATGCAGCACGCGCTGCGTCTGCCCATGCAGCGCCTCGACGAAGCGCACGAACTCCTGCAGCGCGCGCTCGGACTCCCGGCTGCCGAAGCGGCGCGCGAACTCGCGGACGATGTAGCCCTTGAGCGAGACCGGCGCGATCCAGCAGCGGAAGGCCCAGACCATCAGCCGCTCCGGCAATTCCAGTTCCGAGAGCAGCGCGGGTCCGCCGCCGAATTCACCGATGCCTGCTGGTCCGCCTGCCGAAGCACTCATGCCGCTCACTTCCTCCGGGCTGTCGATCTCAAGAGAGCGGAGGCTATTGCAAATGCAAATGATTTGCAATTGCACATATAAACGATTGAAGGTGAATGTATTTTCAGGACATTCAGATCAGTGTGGGCTGCCGGGCCGCTTGGCCCGCGCGGTCGGCGGCGCGGTCAGGGGGTCCTCGGGCCAGGGATGTTTCGGATAGCGCCCGCGCATCTCCAAGCGCACCGCCTTGTAGGAGCCGCGCCAGAAGCCCGGCAGGTCGCGCGTCACCTGGACCGGACGACCCGCGGGCGAGAGCAGCGCCAGCGTGATCGGCACGCGGCCTTCGGCCAGGCTCGGATGCTGCGCTAGGCCGAACAGTTCCTGCAGCTTGACCGAGAGCGTCGGTCCACCATCGGCGCCGTAATCGATCGCCGCCTCGCGGCCCGTCGGCAGCGTGAGATGAGTGGGTGCCGTGCGCGGCAGCCGCCGACGCTGGTCCGGCGTCAGCATCGCGTCGAGCGCGTGGCTCAGATCCTGGGTCTCGATGTCCGAGAGGCGGCGCTTGCCGGCGAGGAAGGGACCCAGCCAATCCGCGAGATGGTCTTGCAGCGACGCATCGCTCATGTCCGGCCAGCCCTCCCGGCCGTCCCCGGCCGGCTCGGCATGGCGCATGAAACCGACGCGGGCGCGGAACTGCCGGTGGAGATCGTTCCAGGGCAACAGCGCGAGCCCGAGCCCGCCCAAGCCGTCGATCAGCGCCTTCGCCACGGCCTCCGCCTCGGGCCGGTCGAGCCTGGTCTCGCCCAGGACGATCTGGCCGAAGCGACGCAGCTTGCGCGCCTTCACGCCGCGCGTCGCCGAATTGAAGGCGATCTCCTCGGTCTCCTCGATATGGGCCGCGAAATCGGTCTCGATCTCCGCTTCCGTGATCGCTGCGGCGAGCAGGATGCGCGCGGAGGCGGCCTCGCCCGCGATCTCGGCCACGGCGAGATAGGGCTCCTGCCCCAGGGAGTCCGCGGCCTCGAGGCGGCCGCCGCGGCCATTGGCCAGCAGATATTCGCCGCGCTTGCCGGGCCGCGCCTGGGCCACGCGATCGGGATAGGCCAGGGCCAGGATCGCGCCGGTGCGCGACAGATCGCGCGCCGTTTCCCTGGCCGCGCGCTTTCCTTCCGGCGCCGCGAGGCGCTCCCAGTTCTCCGCGAGCCGGCGCGCATCGCGCGCGCGAGGACTGCGGTCATTGCCGAAGAGCGAGAGCCGGTGGCGCAGATCGCTGTCATTGCCGCCGAGGCCGCGTTCGGTCAGCAGCAGCGCGATCTCGGCGCCGAGCGCGCCTTCGCCGCGCTCGGCCGCGGCCCGCACCATATGGGCGAGGCGCGGCGGCAAGGGCAGACGCGCCAGCGCCCTGCCATGCGCGGTGATCCGCCCCTCCAGATCCAGCGCATCGAGGCCGACGAGCAGCTCGCGGGCGGCCGAGAATCCGGCCTTGGGCGGCGGATCGAGCCAGGCGAGATCGCCCGGATCGGCGGCCCCCCACTCCGCCAGGGCCAAGGCCAGCGCCGCCAGGTCGGTCTCGAGAATCTCCGGCCGCGCGAAGGGCTCGAGCGCGCGGGTCTCGGCCTCGTCCCAGAGGCGATAACAAACGCCGGGCTCGGTTCGTCCGGCGCGGCCGCGGCGCTGGTCGGCAGCGGCGCGCGAGACGCGCACCGTGGCGAGCTCGGTCATGCCCTTGGCCGGATCGTAGCGCGGCACGCGCGCAAGGCCGGAATCGATCACCACCCGCACGCCTTCGATGGTGAGGCTGGTCTCGGCGATCGAGGTCGCGAGCACGATCTTGCGCTTGCCCTTGGCCGCGGGCGCGATGGCGAGATCCTGCTCGCCGCCTTCCATCGCGCCGAACAGCGGCGCCAGGATCACGTCGGGATCGGCGATGCTTTCCGTCAGCAACCGCTCGACGCGCCGGATCTCGCGCGCGCCCGGCAGGAAGACCAGGAGGCTTCCGCTCTCGGCGCGCAGCGCCTGCAGCACCGCATCCGCCACCTGCGGCTCGATCGGCCGGCGCGGCTCGCGGCCGAGATAATGGGTCTCGATCTCGAAGAGCCGGCCCTCGCTGTGGATCAGGGGCGCGTCGCCGCCCTCGCCGCCGAGCAGCTTCGCCACCCGGGCGCCGTCGAGCGTCGCCGACATGGCGAGGAGCCGCAGGTCGTCGCGCAGATGGCGCTGGGCGTCGAGCGCCAGCGCCATGCCGAGATCGGCATCGAGGCTGCGCTCGTGGAATTCGTCGAACAGCACCGCCGCCACGCCCTCGAGGCCCGGATCCGACAGGATGCGCCGCGCGAACAATCCTTCCGTCAGGAACTCGATGCGGGTGCGCGGGCCCACCGCCGCCTGCAGCCTCACGCGGAACCCCACCGTGTCGCCGATGGATTCCCCGCGCTCCTGCGCGATGCGCCGGGCGGCCGCGCGCGCCGCCAGCCGGCGCGGCTCCAGCACCAGGATCTTGCCGCCCTGGGTCCAGGGCTCGTCGAGCAGCGCCGGCGGCACCCGCGTGGTCTTGCCGGCGCCGGGCGGCGCCACCAGGACGGCGTTGGGCGCGCGCGCGAGGATTCGCTTGAGCTCCGGCAGGGCGTCGTCGATGGGCAACTTGATCATGAGGGTGACGTCATCGCGGCTGATCGAAATAGCGGCTGGGCGTGATACCCAGGCTGCGGCGGAACATGGCGGTGAAGGCGCTCGGGCTTTCATAGCCCAGATCCAGCGCCACCGTCGTGACCGGCTCGCCCGCCCCCAGCCGCGCGAGCGCCTCGATCAGCCGCGCCTGCTGGCGCCAGGCGCCGAAGCTCATGCCGGTCTCGCGATGGAACAGCCGCGCCAGGGTGCGCCCGCTCGCGCCGGCGCTGCGGCCCCATTCCTCGAGCGTGCGCCCGTCCTCGGGATGGCGCCGCAGCCTTTCGCAGATCTTCGCCAGCCGCGGCTCGACCGGCATCGGGAGATGGAGCGGCAGCGCCGGCAGGACGCGGATCTCGTCGAGGATGAGCGCGACCAGACGGCCGGCAGCGCCCTCGGTGTCGTAGAGACGCGGCATCTCCATCGCGCGCAGGATCATCTCGCGCAGCAAGGGCGACACCGACAGCACGCAGCATTGACGCGGCATCGAAGCGGCCGCCGCGGGCTCGACATAGAGCGTGCGCATCGAGACGGCGCCCGTCATGCGGATCGCATGATCGGTCGCCGGCGGAACCCAGAGGGCGCGATGGGGCGGCACCACCCAGGACCCGCCCGGCGTGGTCACCGTCATCACGCCCGTGACGGCGTGGAGCAGCTGCGCCCGGCGATGGCGATGCGACGGCACCACCGCGCCGGCGCCATAGGAGTCCGCCCAGGCGATGACATCGCGCGGCGTGTCGTCCAGCAGATCGGGATCCGAATGGGCCGGCCGCTTTGTCCGTTTCTCGATAGCAACTGACATGATAGCGAAGGTAGGACAAGCCGCGCGTGCCTACAATGCCCGTCCTGCCGATCCTGCCGCGCCTCCGGAGCGCCCTAGCCGTTATGCGCCGTCCAGATCCGACCATCGGCTTCATCAATCTGGGCCATGTGCTGGTCCATCTCTTCATGCTGATCTTCCCGACCGCCGTGCTGGCGCTGGAGCGGGACTGGAACACGCCCTACAGCCAGCTGCTCGGCCTCTCGCTCGGCGGGCTCGTCGCCTATGGGGGCGGCTCGCTGCCGGCCGGCTGGCTCGGCGACCGCTGGAGCCGGCGCGGGATGATGGTGATCTTCTTTTTCGGCACCGGCTTCGCCGCCATCGCGACCGGTTTCGCGCAAGGGCCGACCGGCATTTTCGTCGGCCTCACCGCCCTCGGCCTGTTCGCCTCGATCTATCATCCGGTCGGGATCGCGCTTCTGGTGCGCAACCAGGCCAAGGTCGGGAAGACGCTCGGCATCAATGGCGTGTTCGGCAATTTCGGCATCGCCAGCGCGGCCCTCGTCACCGGCGCGCTCTCCGATTGGGTCGGCTGGCGCGCGGCCTTCTTCGTACCGGGTGCCATTGCCGTCCTCGGCGGCATCTTCTTCCTCATGACGGTGCGCGCGACGGTGGAAGCGCCGCTGACCGAGACCAGGACGGCCGGCGCCCTGCCGCGCAGCCTGCTGCTGCGGGTCGGGCTGGTGCTGTTCGTCGCCACCATCTGCGACAGCGTCATCTTCAACGCCACCACCATCGCCATGCCGAAGGTGTTCTCCGAGCATCTGGCAGCCTTCACCGAATCGACGCTGGGCATCGGCGCGCTCCTGTCGATCGTCTATGTCGTGGCGGCGATGGCCCAGCTCCTGGTGGGGCAGTTGATCGACCGGCACGGGGCGGGCCGCATGTTCCTTCCAGTGGCGGCGCTGCAGGTGCCGCTGCTGATCGTCGCCGCCCTCAGTCCCGGCATCGGCATTCTGCCGATCGCAGTCGCGCTGATGTTCTCGGTCTTCGGCCTGATCCCCATCCTCGACGCGATGGTGGCGGTCATCGTCGACGAGCGCTGGCGCGCCCGGGTCTACGCCGTGAGCTATGTGCTCTCCTTCGGCGCCAGCCCGCTGGCCGTGCCGCTGATCGCCTTTACCCACGATTCGGCGGGTGGATTCTCGACCCTGTTCCTGGCGCTCGCGGCGATCGGAACGGGCACGGTGGCGTCGGCCTTGTTCTTGCCGCAGAGAGCGCTACTGCGGGCCTGAGCGCAACAGCCGAAATGTCCTAGATTCCCGAGGCCCGGACTGGCATTGCAAGGTCCGATCCGCCATCTTGCTTGTCATGGATGGCAGCCATCTGAAATTGGCTCAACTGAGGGCCGTTCATCGCCCTATCTTCGAAATCGGGTGCGGCGTTCGCGCGCCCTCCTGCCCTGGCGCGGCGCCCGTCCCGCGGCTCTCCTCCGACCTGAATTCCGGTTCATGACCCGCGTCCGGCCTTCCTCGCCCATGACCACGCCGCTGATCGTCGCTTGCGCGCTGTTCATGGAGAACCTCGATTCGACGGTGGTGTCGACGGCGCTCCCCACCATCGCGAGGGCCTTCAACGAGAACCCGGTCCATCTCAATCTCGCCATCACCTCCTATCTGCTGAGCCTCGCGGTCTTCATCCCGATCAGCGGCTGGGTCGCCGACCGCTATGGCGCGCGCCATGTCTTCCGCATCGCCATCGTCGTCTTCACCCTGGCCTCGATCCTCTGCGGCCTCAGCAATTCACTGGCCGAGTTCGTGGCGGCCCGCATCCTGCAGGGCATCGGCGGCGCCATGATGGTGCCGGTCGGAAGGCTCGTGGTGTTGCGCGCCGTCAGCAAGACGCAGCTCGTCAGCGCCATGGCCTATCTCACCGTCCCGGCACTGATCGGCCCGGTGATCGGCCCGCCGCTCGGCGGCTTCATCGTCACCTATTTCTCCTGGCGCTGGATCTTCTGGCTCAATCTGCCGATCGGCGTGCTCGGCATCGTGCTGGCCACGCTCTTCATCGCCGATGCCCGCGAGCCGAAGACGCCGCCCCTGGACCTGAGAGGATTCATCCTCAGCGGCGTCGGCCTGTCGGGGCTGGTCTTCGCCTTCGAGACCATGGGCCGCGGCATCCTGCCGGGCTGGATCGTCGGCGTGCTGCTGGTCGCGGGCCTCGTCACCATCACGCTCTATGTGCGCCACGCCCATCGCGTGGCCTATCCCGTCATCGACCTGAAGCTGCTGCGCATCCAGACCTTCCGGACCAACATCTGGGGCGGCACCCTGTTCCGCATCGGCATCGGCGCCCTGCCCTTCCTGATGCCGCTGTTGCTGCAGCTGGGGTTCGGGCTGTCGGCGCTCAATTCGGGCCTGCTGACCTTCGCCGCCGCCGCCGGCGCGCTGTTCATGAAGCTGACCGCGGCCCCGATCCTGCGCCGCTTCGGCTTCAAGCGCACGATGATCGCCAATGCGATCATCAGCGCCGCCTTCCTCGCCAGCTATTCGTTCTTCCAGCTCGGCACGCCCAGCTGGGTGATCCTGGCGCTGCTCCTGGCCGGCGGCTTCTTCCGCTCGCTGCAGTTCACCGCGCTGAACACCATCGCCTATGCCGACATGCCGCCGGACAAGATGAGCCTCGCCACCAGCTTCGCCAGCATGGCGCAGCAGCTCTCCATGAGCCTCGGCGTGGGCGTCGGCGCCCTGGCGCTCCATATCGCCGTCTCGATGCATGGGGGCCAGCTGAATGTCGGCGACTTCACCTTCGCCTTCTATGTGGTGGCGATCTTCTCCGCGGCCTCGGCCTTCACCTTCATCGCCCTGCCCGCCAATGCCGGCGACGAGGTCAGCGGCCATGGCCGCGTGCCGGTCCCCAAGCCGGCCCTGGCCACCCCGCGCGAGGACAGGTGAGCGGCGGAAGTGCCTCGGCTTATGAAATCACTGAGAACGCTACTTTTCCAGAATGTGCCAACGATTTTCGTACTTTCCCACTGACCTCAAATTCATAAAGGCATTTTCCTTCCACTTGGCAGGCTTAGAGACCTGCCGCGCAAGTTCACGATTTTTCGCGATAAAGTAGCGCACTGGCTTGCGCCCATCTTCTCTGCCGAGCAGGACATAGATGGCTCTTCGAGAACCGCGCGGTCGGTATCAATTATGCCGCCTTCCAGACCCCGGTTATGATTGATGCCTTGAAAACTGGTTGGGAATAACTCTTCAAGGCTCGGCCATGCTTCGAAACCACCTTCAAAGGTCTTAGGCGCGAGCCGCCAGCGATTTTCCTGGGAAGGCACCACGACCTCATAGCCCGGGATGTCGCTTCCTTTGGGGGGCGATCCCGTTGGCAGACTACCCAACAAATTCTGTCGCTTGAGTGCCGCCGGCCCCCAGAAGTCTCTATAGAGAGCCGTCGTGTTGGCTGGCGTCGTCCGCGGGCCCTTGCGCTTCGCCCATGTGACGATCGCCGTTCCCGGTTGAATGCCACGGGGATCCATCTCCGTCGTAAAGATGCTATCGTCGCGCGTGCCGGCGCCCGGTAAGCCCTTAGGAATGATCTTGCCAGTGCGATATTTGTCTCCGTTTAGATTGTCGATCCAAACTGAATGAAAGTTAGAGAGGAGGGAGCGCCGCATTAGCGGATGCGAGCGCCCCGTTAGGTAAGACGAATTGGAAATGTAGGAGACGACTCCATAGTCGGCGGCTTCTCCAATCCGTTCCTCTGCGAGCCGGATGAAGCGGATGTAGAGGTCGTCGAGAAGCTGCTTGCGGACGCCAAACTCCCTGTAAAGAAGACTGTCACCTCGCTGCTTTTTCCTCGGACGACCGAACTCGTCGCGCTTGATCGTGCCGTCCTTGTTGCGCTCTTCAACCAGCTCTATACCCTTATAGTGTGCGACCAGCTCGGCTTCCTCCGCCTGCGCCGCACCCGTGAAGCGGTCGTAAGGCGGGTTTCCGAGTATGACGATGATCTTGGCTTCGTGCTTCACTCTCTGCGAGGCGTCGAACTCCTCACGCATCTCAGGGAAGTTTAGCTTGATGCTGCCCGCATCGTGCCAACCAGACAGGGCATTCGTAAGAAAGATCGCAAGCCGGTGGGCGGGGTCCGGCCGCGATCCAAGCTGGTCGAGAAGGAGATAGAGCTGGAGCTGTGCGATTGCGAATGGCGCGGTAAGGATTTCAAAGCCCATGACGCGGTCATGGAAGGCGCGCGCCAGTTCGAGCCCAAGGCTATTTTCATCGCCTTCACGTTTCAGTTCGGCGGCAATGCAACGTGCAACTTCAAGCAGATAAGCTCCCGTGCCGCAGCATGGGTCGAGCACGACGACATCAGGATCAGCCAAACCACGCGGCCGACCGAGCTCCATCTTAAGAATGTGATGAACTCGCCGCACTTGATAGCGAACAATCTCCGGTGGTGTGTACCAAACGCCAAGTTCTTCGCGAAGATCGGGATCGAAGGCTTCTAAGAATGGCTCATAAAAGTATGTAATGGCCGCGATTGTGGTCTCGCCGCACGAACAAGGTGGTGCGCTCGACGAGCGTACCGACGGCGGAGGCGTTGCCGGAGCCCTTGATCGTGTCACCTTCCCAGTGGCCGGGCACGATGCGTGCGTCGATCTCCGGCGGCCTGAGGTGGATCGAGACCATCGCCGGGATCTGACCGCGCCGATCCTCGCCCCGGGCACGGGGTCTGCGCGCTCGACGGGCCTGTCGCAGCAGCCCGATGACCTCGCTGCGCAGTTCACCGCGCGGCATCACATAGATGGCGGTGTAGATGGTCTCGTGACTGACATTGCGATCCGGGTCGCCGGGATACATGCGTCGAAGTATGCCGGCGCATTGCTCGGGCGAGTGACCCTTGCCGAG
>CAVOLB010000141.1:0-7209 GCA_963696655.1 uncultured Alphaproteobacteria bacterium | reverse complement strand
GCGCTGGGATACCGCTTCAAGATCTTCGACGCCTTCCGTCCGAGCGAAGCGCAATGGGCGCTGTGGAAGAAGGATCCCAATCCGGAGTTCCTGGCCGATCCGCGCCGGGGCTCGCCCCATTCGCGCGGCGTCGCCGTCGACCTGACCTTGCTCGATGCGGCCGGCCGCGAGCTCGAGATGGGCACCGGCTTCGACGAGTTCCGCCCGATCGCGCATCATGCGCGCACCAACGTCTCCGTCGAGGCCCAGCGCAACCGCGCGATCCTCTTGGGCATCATGACGGCCGCCCATTGGGACTTCTATCGCAATGAATGGTGGCACTATCAATTGTTCAATTCGCGAAACTATCCGGTCTACAGCGATTCCGCGCTGCCGCCGGGCCGCGAGCTGATGGCCCGGCCGCTGGACCCGATCCCGGTGGAGTGAGGGGGCAGCGCTTCAGGATGCACGTCGCCACAGCAATTGCTTAACTATCATCCCCGCGAAAGCGGGGACCCAACTCTCAATCGACACCGCTGGATCGACATGGGCCCCCGCTTTCGCGGGGGTGACGGAAGTTCGGGAGCGACGAAAGAGCGAGCGGCCAGAAAGCGAACGGTCCGGCCAACGCCCCCAACCATCCCCAAAAAACAAAAGCGCGCCGGGGTGAACCGGCGCGCTGATCGCTGATGGGCCGTTGTCGAATGGCGCGCGACGCTTACGGCACCGCTTCGACTGCGACGACCTCGGGCACGTAATGCTTCAGCATGTTCTCGATGCCCATCTTGAGCGTGGCGGTCGAGCTCGGGCAACCGGCGCAGGAGCCCTGCATATGCAGATAGACGACGCCTTCCTCGAAGCCGCGGAAGATGATGTCGCCGCCATCCTGGGCCACGGCGGGCCGCACGCGCGTGTCGAGCAGGTCCTTGATCTGGGACACGATCTCTTCGTCCTCGACCGCGACCTCGGCCTCGGCCGGTGCGGCGATCCCTTCCGCCATGACCGGCTTGCCGGCGACGAAATGCTCCATGATGACGCCGAGGATGGCGGGCTTCATCAGGCTCCATTCCTGGTCCTCGGCCTTGGTGACCGTGACGAAATCGGAACCGAAGAAGAGGCCGGTGACGCCCTCGATCTGGAACAGCCGCTGCGCCAGCGGCGAACGGTCGGCCGTGTCTCGGGTCGGGAAATTGGCGGTGCCATCGCCCATCACGTCGCGGCCCGGCAGGAATTTGAGGGTGGCCGGATTGGGGGTCTGCTCGGTCTGAATGAACATGGGCTGGGCGCCTCCTCGGGCGCGAGATGGATAACCTAGCTGTCTGGTCCGATAAATGGTCGATTGCGGCGCCGGGTTCAACCACATTCTGGTCGTGGTTTCACCGACTCAACCTAAAAACCCGTGATGGATTATGGATTTAGGGACGACGCCCATGCCGGCCGCGCCCATTGCCGCGCCTGCCGTCGCCCCCCACATCCGCTAAGCCGGCCCTTTCATGGTGGATTTCTTGACCGACGCGAACTCCCGGGTTTATGCCGAAGCTTCCATGTCCCAGACCTTGACCGAAGAGCCCCAGACCTCCGTCGCGGCCCCGGCCCCTTGCGCCGACCCGGTCGCGCATTGGCTCCTGATCGACGGGCGCGAGCAGAAGTCGAGCGAGGGGCTGATCGAAGGATTTTGCCGCCGCCTGGTCGAGAGCGGCTTCCCGCTGTTCCGCTTCTTCGTCAGCGTGCGCACCCTGCATCCGCAGGTGGCCGCCCAGGGCTTCCATTGGTGGCGCAACCGCGAGCAGATCAAGATCGTGCCGCGCGAGCACGGCATCTATGAGGAGCCGGCCTATCTGGACAGCCCGATCCGCCTGCTCCATGAGCGCCGCGTCAACGAGGTGCGCCGGCGGATCGAGGATCCGGCCACGCCGATCGACTTCCCGATCCTCAAGGATCTGAAGGCCGAGGGCGTCACCGACTATCTGGCGCTGCCGGTCCTCTTCACCAGCGGGACCATCAACACGCTGGCGATCGCGAGCGACAGGCCGGGCGGCTTCACCGCGCAGGAGATCGCCTACTTCAAGGGGTTGATCCCGATCTTCACCATCGCTCTCGAGGTGCGCGAGACCAAACGCATCGCCTCGACCCTGCTCGACACCTATCTCGGCCATGATGCCGGCCAGCGCGTGCTCCAGGGACAGATCCGGCGGGGCGCCGGCGTCACCATGGCCGCCGCCATCTTCTATTGCGACCTGCGCGGCTTCACCGCGCTGAGCGAGAGCATGGCGCCCGACCAGGTGATCGAGCTGCTCAACGACTATTTCGGCTGCATGGCCGCGCCCGTGCAGGCCCTGGGCGGCGAAGTCTTGAAATTCATCGGCGACGCCATGCTGGCGATCTTCCCGATCGCCGACGATCTCGATCGCGACCGGGCCTGTCGCACGGCGCTCAAGGCGGCACGCCAGGCGCTGACGGCGCTGGACGAGCTCAACTTGCGCCGGCGCGAGGCGGGCGAAGCCACGCTCGAGGTCGGGCTGGCGCTGCATACCGGCACCGTGATGTATGGCAATATCGGCGCCCCCGACCGGCTCGATTTCACCGTCATCGGCCACGCCGTCAACCTGACGACGCGCCTGGAGCGGCTTTGCCGTCAGCTCGGGCGGCGCCTCGTGGCTTCCGAGCGCTTCGCCTCGCCCTGCGGCATCGAGATGGTGCCGCTCGGGCATTTCGAACTGCCGGGCGTGCATGTCGCCCAGGCGGTGTTCGGCCTGCCCGACGAGGTCAGCCGGCTCGGCCACGACGGCGCATGACGGCCGCCATCGAACGCTGGCTGCTGGAGGAAGGACGGCACAGCGCCGATCCCGGCGAGCTGCTGGACGGCATGGCCCGGCGCCTGGTCGCGGCAGGCGTACATCTGGCCCGCGTCGGCATCCATCTGCGCGCGCTTCACCCGCAGGTCGCGGGCTTGCGCGTGCTCTGGACGCCGGACCATCCGATCGAAGAGACTCTCTACGGTCACGAGACCGCGATCTCCGATGCCTTCGCCAGGAGCCCGCTCGCGGCCTGCTACAACACCGCGCTCACGATCCGCCGAAGGCTCGAAGGGCCCGAAAGCGCGTTCGATTATCCGATCCTGCATGATCTGAAGCGCGAGGGCTTCACCGACTATCTCGTCACGCCGATGAAGTTCGGTCGGGGCGAGATCCACGGCATCTCCTGGGCGAGCCGGTCGCCGGGCGGCTTCACCGATCAGGATCTGGCGATGATCCGGGATCTGGTGCCGGCGCTGAGCGTCACGATCGAGGTGCTGCATCAGCGCCGCACCACCGCGACGCTGCTCGACACCTATCTCGGCCGCGAGGCCGGCAGGCGCGTGCTCACCGGCTCGATCCGCCGCGGCGAGGCGACCACGCTGGCGGCGGCCCTCTGGTATTGCGACCTGCGCGGCTTCACGCAGCTGAGCGACCGGCTCGAGCGCGACCAGATCGTCGAGCTGCTCGACGATTACTTCGGTTGCATGGCGGTGCCGGTCGAAGCCATGGGCGGCGAAATCCTCAAATTCGTCGGCGACGCCATGCTCGCGATCTTTCCGATGCGCGACGACCTCGATCGCGACCGGGCCTGCCGCGACGCGCTGACCGCGGCCGAGCGCGCGCTTCTCGATCTCGACGAGCTCAACCAGGTGCGCGAGCGCGCGCGCAAGCCCGAGCTCAAGGTCGGGCTCGGGCTCCATCATGGCCCGGTGATGTACGGCAATATCGGCGCGGCGACGCGGCTCGATTTCACCGTGATCGGGCCGGCGGTCAATCTGGTGACCCGGATCGAATCGCTCTGCCCCGAGCTCGACCGCACGCTCCTGACCTCGCGGCCCTTCGCCTCGCCCTGCGGCTCGCGCCTGAAATCGCTGGGCCAGCATCCGCTCAAGGGCATCGACGCCCCGCAGGAAATCTTCGGGCTGCCTTGAGCGGCGGCGGCATCAGCTCGATGTCGCTGCCAGCAGGCTCGTCAATTCATCCATCGTCGCCAGGACGCGCGTGGCGCCGGCTCGGCGCAACCGCTCCCCATGATCGGCGCGGCAATGCGAGCCGCCGGCGAATCCGATCGCCGTCATGCCGGCCGCGCCCGCCGCTTCGATCCCGGCCCGGCTGTCCTCGATCACCCAGCAGGCGTCGGGCCGCACACCCATCGAACCGGCCGCCAGCAGAAAGAGATCGGGCGCGGGCTTGCCGCGCGCGACCTGCTCGGCGCTGAAGATATGCGGGCTGAAGCGGTCGATCAGCCCGGTCAGGGTCAGCGAATGGCGCAGCCGCGCCGGCGCGCTGCTGGACGCGACGCAGACCCGGGTCGCGATCGAGGCGAGCGCCGCCGGGACGCCGGGCATCGCCGCCAGATCCGCCGCGAATGCCGCCTCGAGCCGGGGGCGCGTCGACGCCGCGAAATCCTCGGGCACGCGCCGGCCGGTGCGCCGCTCGATATCCGCGAAGATCGTGGCGGCGCTCAAGCCCACATAATTCTCGGCGATGTCGTCGGCCGTGACGAGGATGCCGGCCTCCGCCAGGCTCTCCGACAGCACCCGGCAGGCGATGACCTCGCTGTCGACGAGGACGCCGTCGCAATCGAAGATGACGAGTTCGGGCGGACCCGGCCGGGACAATTGCCTGGCGCTCCTGGAGCAAGATTCGAATAACGAGAGACCGATTCACGTCTCGAGTCGATTCGACTCGAGACGATCAGGCTCTAGGCGATGCTCTGGATGTCCTGGTCCGAGAGATTGCCCGGCACGATCGTGAGCGGCACGCGCAGCTTGCCGACGAATTTGCCGCTCAAGGCCGAGACCAGCGGACCCGGTCCCTTCGAGCTGGTCGAGGCACCCAGCACCAGGATCGAGATCGAGGGCTCCTCGTTGATCAGCTTGATGAGCTCGTCGCGCCGGTCGCCCTCGCGCAAGTAAAGCACCGGCATGGCGCCGGACAGGCGATAGACCTCGGCCGCCATCTTCTGCATCAGGGCCTCGGCCGCCTGGCGCGTCTCCTGCGCCATCACCTTGCCGACGCCGAAGAATTGCTGGAAATCGCCGGTCTCGGCGACATGGAGGAGGGCGACGCGCCCGCCGGTCTTCTGCGCGCGCCGGCAGGCATAGAGCAGGGCCACCTTGAGTTCGGGCGATTCGTCCACCACCACCAGGAAGACGCGGCCCTGCGTCCTGGGGGCTTCGGCGGGCGCTGCCTCGGTACTGGGGGGCTTGGCGGGCGGTTCGGCGGATGCGGACATGGGATGCTCCTCCCGGTCAGATCTTGCGGAAGATGAGATAGGCGAACCAGCCGAGCAACAGGGCGGCCAGGATCGCGCAGACGCCATAGGCCAGCGACTGGGTATGGGCGAACTGGTAGAGCTCGGCACCCACGCCGGTCTTGCTGATGACCAGCGGCGTCGTCTGGGCGCTGACCAGCTTGCCGTCGCGGATCAGCATGACTTCGACCAGATAATTGCCGATCGGCACGTTGGAAGGAAAGTGCAGCTCGGTGCGGAACAGCTGGTTGCCGAGGAAGCTCACCCGTCCCAGCGTCGGCGAATAGAGTCCCTGCTCCTCCTTCACCTTGAAGAGCGCCTGGCGGAAGGCCTCGACCTTGGTCGGTTTCGAGTCCGGGCGGATGAGGGCGATGTTGTTGGGGCCGACCTGCTGGCGCTGCAGCAGCTCCGGCGACAGCAGCTCCTCGACCGGCCGGCTGCTCGCGACCGCGTAGAAGCTCGGCACCAGGCCGAAGGTGAGCGTGTCGCGATTGACCCAGATGCCGGCGACGCGCTCCTTGCGCCGCACCGAGACGTCGCTCAAGGGACCCCGCACCGTGACGATGATGGCGCCGGGACCGTCGGTGGCGCCGAACATCAGCACGTCGGTGCCGGCAAAGCCCGTGGTGATCGCGATCAGATGATTGGAGAGATCGGCGATCAGGGGCGCAGCCAGCGCCGGCCGGACTTGCGAGCCGGCGAGCGCGAAGAGCGCCAGCAGCAGGAGCATTGCCGTCCGGATGCGCAAGGCGGGGCTCATGACGACGACCCCACCAGGGTGATCGAATAGATGTTCTTCGGCGTCGCCACCAGCTCCCAGGCCAGCACCACGCCGACGATCAGCACGAGCGCCGCCAGGAGCACGCGGATCTGCTCGGCCGGCAGCTTCTGCACCACGCGGCTGCCGATCTGCGCGCCGATCACGCCGCCGACCGTCAGCACCAGCGCCAGCACCACGTCGACCGTCTGGTTCTGCACCGATTGCAGCAGGGTCACGTTGGCGGCGACGAAGATGATCTGGAACAGCGAGGTGCCGACCACCACCATGGTCGGCATGCCGAGGATATAGATCATCGCCGGCACCAGGATGAAGGCACCGCCCACGCCCATCAGGGCCGACATGATGCCGACGACGAAACCCACCGCCACCGGCAGGATCGCGCTGATATAGAGGCGCGATTTGCGGAAGCGCACTTTGAAGGGCAGGCCGTGCAGCCAGATATGCTGATGCAGCTTGCGCGCCGCCACGATGTGATGGCGCCGGCGCAGGATGCTGCCGAGGCTCTCGATCATCATCAGCGTGCCGATCAGGCCCAGCAGCACGACGTATAACAGTCCGATCACCAGGTCGATCTGGCCGAGGCGCTTCAACAGGCCGAACAGCAGCACGCCGATGGTCGAGCCGGCGAAGCCGCCGATCAGCAGCACGAAGCCCATCTTGAAATCGACATTGTCGCGCCGCCAATGGCCGAGCACGCCCGAGACCGAGGACGCGACCACCTGGTTGGCCTGGGTCGCGACCGCGACCGCCGGCGGAACGCCGATCAGGATCAGGAGCGGCGTCAGCAGGAATCCGCCGCCGACGCCGAACATGCCGGAGAGAAAACCCACGCCCGTGCCGAGCGCCAGCAACATGAAGATGTCGAGGGACATCTCGGCGATCGGCAGGTAAATCTGCATGGCCGGAGCTCGGAACTCACCAGGTCGGAATCGGGCGCGAATCCAGAGCCCTGCCGCCCGGTTCCTGCGAACCCCCGCCGAATCGGGCGAAGCCCTCGATTTCACTGGAGATTACACACGCCGTGCGGGCGGTGGAAAGCCTTGGCGGCGAATTTCGCGTGCGATGCCGCAAGGAGTCCCGACGAAGCGGGCAAGCTGCCCCCATCCACTAACCGTCATCCCCGCGAAAGCGGGGACCCAACCCTCAACCGACACCGCTGGATCGATATGGGCCCC
>CAVOLB010000140.1:0-6968 GCA_963696655.1 uncultured Alphaproteobacteria bacterium | reverse complement strand
GGAGCTTGGCGAGAACCATCAGAGCTGCTTCGTCACGCCGGCGACGATGTCGTCGGCGCTGACGTCCTGTCCGAAGTGAGTGAGGTACCGCCCGTCGCGGCCCATGAGATAGATCAGCGCGGAATGCATCACGTTATAGTCGGTGCCGTCGGCGTCGGGTTTGTAATAGGCGCGGTAATCCTTGACCAGCCGATCGATCGCCGCCTTCTCGCCGGTGAGCGCCACGATGCGCGGATCGAAATTCGCGACGAAATCGCGCATCGCCGCGGGCGTGTCGCGGGCCGGATCGACGGTGACGAAGATCGGCACCACCTGGTCGGCCTTGTCGCCCAGCTTGCCCATGGCCTGCGTGATCTTCTGCAGATCGAGCGGGCAGATGTCGGGGCAATGGGTGAAGCCGAAATAGACCAGCATCAGCTTGCCGCGGAAATCGCCGTCGCTGCGGGTCTGGCCGTTCTGGTCGGTGAGGGTGAAGCTGCCGCCGACGAGGGCCGTGCCGGAACCGCCTTCACCCGGCGGACCGGCCTCGCGGAAGGCCCAAAACACCGCGATCGCCGCGATCAGCAGCAAGGCGACGAGACTGGTGACGCGCGCAACGAGGCTCTTGGGCATCGGCTCGGTGAAATGAGAGGAACAACGTGGCGTCGTCTTCCCGTCACGGGCGAAGGGAAGCGATCACGATCCGAGGAAATATGGGGCAGGGCCCTGCGGCAGGCAAGCGAGGCCTCCTGCCGTTGTCGCCGGTTTAATGCGGCCCCGGGCGGGCGCGCCGCTGCTGTCCTACCAGGGCGCGACTTTCAGTCCATCGGGTATGACCGCGGCCTCGGTCTTGAGGCCGGTGGGGCCGATCGGCAGCTGCAAGGCAAGGCCCGCGACCGGCCAGCTCAACTCGACCGACAGCGGCCGCTTGGAGAGCGGTTGCTCGGTCGTGGCCGCGCCCAGCGCCCCCGGCTTGCCGGTCTCCACCACCGCCAGATAGCGCCGCTCGTCCCAATAGCTGCGCAGCTCGGCCGCCTTGGCGGGATCGCTCGCGGTCACCAGCAGGCGCGTCGCGATCTTGCCGTCGGTCGCGAGCGTCAGGAGTCCCACCACATGCGGGTCGGCCAGTCTCTTGTCGGTCTCGTCGTCGGGCGGCACATAGAAGCCCACGGCCCGTATGCTGCGGATCTGGTCGTCGTCGAGCGTGGCGAAGATCAGCGGCTCCGCCATGGTCTCGAACAGCAGCGTGCCCGAGGCCAGATCGTTGATCTGCCACCATTCGAGATCCTCGAGCCCGCGATCGATCTGCAGCAGGCAGTCGGCGAGGACATGTCCGTCCGCGCCCTCGGCCTCGACCGTATAGAGCGGCTTGCCGGCGGTGCCGGTCTTGACGTCGAAGGCATCGAGGCGCACATGGCCCTGGCCTTCGGGCGAATTGACGTCCCATGTCTGCGTCACATGGAGACGCAGCAGCATCCGGTCGGCGTCGAGGTCCTGCCGGCAATTGCTGAAACCGAAGACGGTGTTGTCGAGGCTGCGGGAATCGCCCTTGGCCGTGGCCTTGCTTGTGGCCGTGTTGCCGTCGGCCAGGGCCGGCAGCGCGGGGGTCAACATTCCGGAGAGTCCCAATGCCAGCAGCAGCGGTCGACAGGTCAGGCGCAGGCTGGTCATCGAAATCTTCCCCCCGGAAATGTTGTGGCAATCAATCGGTTGGCGAACCGGCGATAGCGAAAGCGCCCCGAAGGGCGCTTTCAGCTCAATAGGGCGAGAGCGAATCGCGCAGCGGCTGCGCGTTCGGATTGGAGAAGCGGCGCTGGATCAGGATCGCGTAGGGCGTGGCGCCGGTGCCGTAATAGGAGACGTTCCAGCTGTCGCGCTTGAGCACGCCCGCCCCTTCGAGCGAGAGACCGCCGAACAGGCCGGAGGTCTTGGCGAAGCTGTAGACGTCGGCATCGAGATTGGTGGTCGTGCCGGCTTCGAGGCCCTTGCCGAGGGGTCCCGCCGCGATCGAGACGTCGCCGCCGAACTTCATCTGGTTGTCGATGACGGCGTCGAGCGCCTTCTCGCTCATGATGCAGAGCACGACCTCGGAGATCTCGCCGCCGATCTGCAGGCCGAGGCTGCCGGCGGCCAGCGTATAGAAGGCCGGATAGCTCCAGCCCAGCTTGTCGTCGCGCACCATGAGCACGCCCGAACCGCCTTCGGCGCCGATGATGAAGCCGCCCTTGATCAATGACGGGAAGATGATGACCGCCTTGGCCTGCTTCACATAGCCCGGCAGCTCCGCGAATTCGGGGCTGGTGATGAGTTTGTCGAAGGTGATGCGGGCCTTGTCGATGATTTCCTGCTGGTCGGTCAGCGCCGCCGCAGGGCGCGCCATGGCACAGCCCAGGAAGACAAGGGCCAGTGCCGTCAACAGCGTGCGCATGCGAACCATAGAGAGTCTCCCGATTGTCGAGTCGCGGGTTGGAGGGGGACCTTAAAGGAGCGGCGGATTTTGGCAATTCCGAGGCAGTGGCCCCGAGTTGCGATGCCAAATCACGGGCAATCGATGAGGGGAGAGCGTTTTCGGTTGCTGTCCCTTCCCCCGGCGGGCTTCGCCCGCGGCTCTTAAAAAGTTTGCCAGCGAAGCTGGCGGGGAGGGGGAAGGCTAGGAAGGGGGAAGTCGCGATACCGAGCAGCCCCCTCCCTAGCCCTCCCCCGCGAAGCGGGGGAGGGGACAATACACGCCACCGCACTCACCCGCGCTCCGCGATCACCGGCGGATGGTTGACCGTCGCCACGCGCCAGCTGGCGGCCGAGGCGCTGTCGTCGCTCGAGGCCGAGGCGCCGATATGGTCGATGCGGGTGAGGGAGCAATTGTCGATGACGAACCCCAGGGCGCGTTCGGGATCGATTCCCAGCGCCAGCGCAAGGGCCGCGCGAATGGTGCCGCCATGGGCGACCGCGATGATGTCGCGGCCCTGATGCGCGGCGGTCAGGCGTTCGACGGCGGTGCCGACGCGCGCGATCACCTCGACGAAGCTCTCGCCCCCGGGCGGCGCCAGCTTGGCCGGCGCCAGCCAGAAGCGATGCCAGGCGCCATCGCGCCGCGTCGCGAGCTCGTCATGGGTGAGGCCCTGCCAGTCGCCGAAATGCTGCTCCGCCAGCAGCGGCTCGACCAGGAGGGCCGGCATCGGTTTGCCGGCCGCGGCGAAGATCGCCGCCGCCGTCTGATGCGTCCGCGCCAGGTGGCTCGCGATCCAGGCGGCGTCCGTGGGCAGAAGCCGCGCAAGGCCGGCGAAGCTCGCCAGGTTGGCGCAATCGGCCGGCACATCGCTCTGGCCATAGATGCGTCCGCGATGGGAGGTCACCGGTGCATGCCGGATCCACCACCAGCGCGTGATCGGAACCGTCATCGGTTTCTGCCTCCGCTCAAATCACGGCTGCGGCGATGGCGAGCACGGCGATCTCCGAGAGCTGCTCGACCGCGCCGAGAACATCGCCGGTATAGCCGCCGATCAACCGCTTGCCGAGCCGGGCCATCGCCCAGGCCAGGATCAGGGTCGCGACCAAGGCCACCGCCGCGACCACCGGTCCCAGCGCGATCCAGGCGATGACGGCGGCAATCGCGAGGGCGACCAGCGCGTCGCCTTCGGCGGGCTTGCCGGCGTCGGCCGCCAGCCCGCCGCTCTTGGCAGGCATGCCGCGTGCCATCACCAGCGCCATGCTGGCGCGGGCAAGCGCATGGGCGGCGATCAGCGCCGCGATGCCGTGGGCCGACGGCAATCCCGCCAGCAGCGAGGCGCGCGCCATGACCGAGACGATGAGGGCCAGCACGCCATAGCTGCCGATGCGGCTGTCCGACATGATGGCGAGGCGCTGCTCGCGGTCGTGGCCTCCGGCCAGCCCGTCGGCGCTGTCGGCCAATCCGTCCTCATGCAGCGCGCCGGTCAGGAGACCGGTCGCGACGATGGCGAAAAGGGCGGCGCCCAGGGGCGGCAGGCCGAGCTTCAGCCCCAGCGCATAGACCAATCCGCCGCCAAGACCGACCACCACGCCCACCAGAGGGAAACAGCGCACCGCCGCCGCCAGCGGCCGCGGGGCGAGGTCGCCTCGAATCGGCAGGCGGGTGAGGAAGGCCAGGGCCAGCCGCAGATCCTCCAGCCAAGCCAGCGGATTCCAGATCGACCCGCCCGGTACCCGAATCGGATCGGGCCCGGAGTCGGGCGGCGGCGCGGGCTCGTTGGGGGCGGCGGGATCTGGCATGGAGAATGTGTGAGGTTTTTCCGGCTGGCGCGGATGCGGGGGTTATAGGACAGTTGCCGCCCCCGACGCAAAGCGCCCGGACCTGGATTCGATCCGGGAGTCGCGCCGGGGCCATTCCGCATCGCCCCGCCACCAGTTTCGTCCGCCGCTTCCCGCTGTCCTTGCGGAGCGCCGCTCAACGCAACCCCACAACCGATCCCGCCTCAAGGTGTCTCATGCCGAACCCGCCCGCGAACGACCGACCCGCCGCCAGCTTCGCCGAGATCCGCGCGGTGATCGCGCAATGGCCGGGCCCGGATCAGGCCTCGGGCACGCTCGCCGCGGCGCGCGAGGGGCAACTCACCAAGCCGCCGGGCGCGCTCGGCCGGCTGGAAGAGATCACGCAATGGCTGTGCGAGTGGCAGGGCCGTCACCCGCCGCGGCTCGATCGTCCGCGCGTCGCGGTCTTCGCCGGCAATCACGGCGTCGCCGCGCGCGGCGTCTCGGCCTTTCCGGCCGCCGTCACCAAGCAGATGGTGGCGAACTTCGTCGCCGGCGGGGCCGCGGTCAATCAGCTCTGCCGCGCCGTCGATGCCGAGCTCCGGGTCTATGAGATGGCGCTCGACGAGCCGACCGAGGATTTCTCCCGCGCCGCCGCGCTGAGCGAGGAGGAATGCGCCCACGCCATGAGCTACGGCATGATGGCGGTCGAGCCCGGCATCGATCTTCTCTGCCTCGGCGAGATGGGCATCGCCAACACCACCAGCGCCTCGGCGCTGGCGGCGGCGATCGTCGGCGGCAATGGCCGCGACTGGGCGGGCCCCGGCACCGGCGTGGCGGGCTCGGCGCTCGAGAACAAGATCGCGGTGATCGACGAGGCCTTGAAGCTGCATCGCGCGCATTTCAAGGATCCCCTCGAGATCCTGCGGCGGCTCGGCGGGCGTGAGCTGGCGGCGATCGCCGGCGCCGTGATCGCGGCGCGTCTCGCGCGCGTGCCGGTGCTCCTCGACGGTTTCGCCTGCACGGTGGCGGCCGCCGTGTTGCGCGGGATCGATCCGCGCGCGCTCGATCACTGCATGGTCGCGCATGTCTCGGCCGAGCCCGGCCATAAGCGGCTCCTGGAAGCGATCGACAAGCGGGCGCTGGTCGATCTCCGCATGCGGCTGGGCGAAGGCTCGGGCGCGGCTCTTGCGATCGGCATCCTCAGGGCCGCGGTCGCCTGCCACACCGGCATGGCGACCTTCGCCGAGGCCGGCGTCAGCGGCAAGGAGGGGTGATCCCCCCCGTGTCCATGCTCGTGCTTTCTTCTCCTCCCCCCTCAAACTTGAATCTCCTCCCCCAACTTTCGGGGGAGGGCAGGGAGGGGGATGACTCGGTCCAGGATCTCGTCGGGGTGCGAAGGGGCCGATACCGAGCAGCCCCCTCCCCAACCCTCCCCCAAAAGCTGGGGGAGGGGATTCACTCGCCTTGCCACGCCCCGCTATGACCAAGCCCCGCCCGGTCTCGGCTTCGGAGCTGCGCCGTTTCCTGCTCGACCGGCAGGGGCTGTGGGGTGCGTTCTGGCCCGAGGCCCAGGCCGCGGCGCGCGCGGTCGATCTCGCCATGTGGCAGATCGATTCGATCCGCATCACCGGGCTGCGCAACCAGGAGATCGCCTGGGCCGCGCGCAGCGCCTCCGCGCCCTCGCATTTCTACGACCTGCTCTATGGCCAGAGCGCCCTGGTCGAGACCCATTATCCGATTTTCGCCACAAGGCGCGACTGGCTCGCCCATATGTCCGAGAGCCTCGCCGACCCCGCCACGCTGCGCAGCCCGGTCACCAAGCGTCTCAAGAAGGTGATGCAGGAGGTCGAGGATCACATCCGCGCCAACGGCCCCACGGGGCCCGGCAGCTTCAAGAGCCGGCGCATCGTCGGCGGCTTCAACACGATCAAGGAGACCACCCGCGCGCTCGAGGTCATGTTCGCGCAGCGCAAGCTGGTGGTGGCGGGCCGCGACAAGAATTTCCAGCGGCTGTTCGACCTGACCGAGCGGCGCCTGCCGGAGCTCGTCGCCCCGCCCTCGCCGCGCGCCAAGGACTGGCGCAAGGGCTATGACGATTTCCTGATCCGCTCCGCGCTCCATGTGCTGAAGCTCGCGACCACGGAGCAGATCGCGCAGCGCACCCACCATCATTACGGACCCTGGCGACCCGGCGGCGGCATCAAGCGCTGGCGCGAGCATGTGGCCCATGCGCTCGAGAGCGGCGTCGCCATCCCGGTGCAGGCGACCGACCTGCCCGACCAGCCGGTCTATTGGTACCTGCCCGAGGATGAGGCCGGCTGGAACGCGACCGTCGCGAACGACGCGCCGACGCGTCTCCTGGCGCCGCTCGACCATCTGCTCTACAGCCGCCCGCGCGCCAAGGAACTCTTCAATCTCGACTACAAGTTCGAGGCCTACACGCCGGCCCATAAGCGGCGCTTCTATTTCGCGCTGCCGGTGCTTCAGGGCGAGCGCGTGGTGGGCATGGTCGACGGCAAGCTCGACGGCAAGACCTGGTGGCTGCGCCGGCTGGATCTTGTTGATGATGCCGATGCGGAGCAGCTGGGCCTCGCGATCCGCCGCTTCGCCGCGCTCGCCGGCGCGGAGCAGGTCGGCGTCCGCGCGCGGGCGCCGCAGCGAGTCAAGGACGCGATCAAGGGGAAGGTGACGTAGGGCGGCTCGACGCTCCTTCTCGTTACTGCGCGAAGACGCCCCCAATCGTCATCCCCGCGACCGCG
>CAVOLB010000139.1:0-11355 GCA_963696655.1 uncultured Alphaproteobacteria bacterium | reverse complement strand
GTGCAGTGCAATAGACCCTGCACCGGTGCGGACACGGCCGCCATCCGGACCGAGCGATTGTCGCGAAAGATCGCTAAGCTGTTTCTTGCCAGGGTTGTGGGACGAATTGGGGGGAATGACATCATGTCGAGTGAGGCCGGCGCTGCGTCGCGCGTGAAGGTGCCTGTCTTCGAGACATTGGGGGCGGGTTTTCGCGCGCTCGCCGCCCTTGGCGGGGTCATCTGGGCGCAGGTCGCCTTGTTCGTGCTGGCGCAACTCATCGCGAGTTTTGTCGCCGGCTTCGTCGGCGGATTCATCGATGCAGCCCTTCGCGATCCTTCCGCCGGCGACGGAACAAGCGCCATCCCTGTCATCGCCAGCCAGTCATTTCAAGGGCTGGTCGGCTTCCTCCTTGCCGTCAATCTCGCGCTGATCGTGAACCGCTGGGTGCTGCTCCGGGAGCGCCCAGGCGTCGAAGCGATCTTTCGCTGGGGCCGTCGCCAATGGCGGCTTCTGGGTGTGAGCCTGTTTTGCCTCGTGATCGTCCTGATCCCGATGATGGCCCTGATCTTCGCGATCGCCTATCTGGGTCGACCGCTTCTACCGGTAGAAGCCCTCTACCCGATTTGCGCCCTGCTTCTGATCCCGGTCTTCATCTGGTCGATGGGTTGGATGTGCCTGACCGGACCCGTCGTCGCAACCGACGATCCGGAAGGCGCCCTTCGCCGCGCCTGGCGATTGTCGCGAGGCAATCAGCTACGCTTGGCCATCCTCTTGCTGTTGTTGATCCTCTCGATCACGATCGCAGCCGGGATTCTGGCAGGCCTGCTCGGCATCGTCAGTGCGATGGCGTTGCCCGGAAACCCATTGGGAGCGACTCTCGTCGGAGAGGTCATGAATCTGATTGCATCGGGCGTCTTCCAGGTCTGGACAGCCGCAACCATAGCGGTCGCCTTCTCGATCCTGACCGGAACCAACGAAAGACCCGTGGGCGGTCTTCCCTTGCAGCCGGCCTGACCCGTGACCGCGTCAGGAACACCGATGCCAAGCGAGGACAACGCCCTGCTTGCCGCCAAGCTGCCCGTCCTCAGAACGATCGAAGAAGGTCTTGCCGCCCTGCGCCCGGTCCGGCGGCGGATCGCCTCGCAGCTTTTCCTGATTCTGCTGATCGAGATCGCGGCCGGCATCCTTGCGGTCGCGATCTCGGGAAACGCCGAGCATTTCCTGCTCGGCAAGGATCGCTCGGACTCCAGCAGTTTCACTTACACTCTCATCCTGATTGCCAACGGGCTGATCGCCCTCGTCATCTACATCAATCTCTCGCTGGGAACGACGAGGCTGGTGCTGTTCGAGGAGCCGCCTCGCCTGGCCGGGCTGTTCCGCTGGGACCGCCGGCAATGGCGGCTGCTCGGCAATCTTCTCCTGGTGGGACTTGGCGGCGGCCGTGCCCGCGGTCGTCGGCGCCTTCATGACGCCTTCGCTGGGGCCGCTTCTGGCCACGCCCATGGCCGTGCTCGCGGTGCAGGCGATCTATGGTCTCTGCTGGCTCTGGGCGGCCGGGTGGCTGCAGCTGCTTGCCCTCGATCGTGGCGAGCGACGGCAAGGGCAGCGCCCTCGATCTCGCCTGGAAAGTCTCGGCCGGCAACCGCCTGCGGCTGATGGGGCTCGCGATCTGCGGCTTCGCCGCTCACCTGCTCCTCGCCGGAACAGGAATGCTCGCGTCCAATGTCCTGGCGGTCGATCTGCTTCCGATCCGCATCGCCGGCCATCTGCTGGGCACGCTGGCCGGCGGCGCGATCTATGTCGTCTTCGCGGCCAGCGCCGCCATCGCCTATCGGCGGCTCTCGGGTCCCGGCGTGCCACGCGACATAATGAGCGCCCCGTAGCACGGCGACATCCGCGAGCTCGCCGTCAGCTCTTCCCGATCAGATCGATGTCGAACGGCGCCGTCTGGTAGATCTCGTTGATCCAGTTGGCGAACAGCAGATGGGCGTGGGACCGCCAGCAATTCTGGGGCGGTCGCGACGTGTCGTCGTTCCGGAAATAATTGACCGGCAGCTTGATCGGGACCTCGGCCTTGAGGTCCCGGAAATACTCGTCCGCGAGCGAGCCTGAATCATATTCGAGATGGTCGAGCACATAGAGGCGCCGGAACCGGCTGTCTTCCGCCATGCAGACGCCCTTCTCCTCGGAATGCGCCAGGAGCGTCAGTTCCGGACGGGCCGCGATGTCGGCGGCCCTGATCTCGGCCCAGCGCGAGATCGGAATCAGGAAATTGTCGGAGAAGCCGTGAAGATAGGGCGACGAGGGCGCCATGATCTTCTGCCGGTAGACCCCGAACGCCTTCTCCGAGAGATGATGCTTCGGCACGCCGTGGAAATGATGGAGTGCGGCCATGGCACCCCAACAGACATTCATCGTCGAATGGACGTTCGTCTGGGTCCAGTCGAAGATCTGCTGCATCTCCGGCCAATAGGTGACGTCCCCATAGGGGATCGTCTCGAGCGGCGTGCCGGTGATGATGAAGCCGTCGAACTTCCGGTCCTTGGCGTCCTCCCAGGTCTGATAGAAGGCGAGAAGGTGATCCTCCGAGGTGTTCTTGGTCTTGTGTTTGCCGATCCGGACGAGCGATAGCTCGATCTGCAGCGGCGAGGCGCCGAGCAGGCGGGCCATCTGCAGCTCGGTCTTGATCTTGTTCGGCATCAGGTTGAGCAGCCCGATCTGAAGGGGACGGATGTCCTGACGGATCGCCGCCGTCTCGGTCATCACGCGCACGCCCTCGTTCACCAGGACGTCGAAGGCGGGCAATTTATCGGGAATCTTGATCGGCATCGGGGTCACCAAAAACAGACAATCTTTCGTCGCAGGCCCGCCTGCGGCTTGTCGGAGATTTCCTCCGACCTGGGTGCGGGCGCGCTAGACCGCCTTCAGCGCCTGCGCCAGATCGGATTCCAGATCCTCGGCCGCCTCGAGCCCGACCGAGAGCCGCACCGTGCCGTCGAGGATGCCCTGCTGCTTGCGCAGCTCGGGGCCCAGGCGCTGATGCGTCGTGGTCGCGGGGTGCGTCGTCAGGCTCTTCGAATCGCCGAGATTGTTCGAGATCAGGATCAGCTTCAGCGCGTTGAGGAAACGGAAGGCGCCGCCCTTGCCACCCTTGAGGTCGAAGGTGACGAGCGTGCCGCCGCTCTTCATCTGGCGCATCGCCAGCGCATGCTGCGGATGGCTCTCGAGGCCCGGATAAAGCACCGTCTCGATCTTCTTCTGGCCCGAGAGGAACTTCGCGATGCGCTCGGCGGTCGCGCATTGGCGCTGCAGGCGCAGATCGAGCGTCTCGAGTCCCTTCAGCAGCAGCCAGGCGTTCATCGGCGAGAGCGACGGGCCGGTATGGCGCAGGAAGGGCTGCAGCTTGTCGTTGATGAAGGCGCGGCTGCCCAGCACGATGCCGCCCAGGGCGCGACCCTGGCCGTCGATATGCTTGGTCGCGGAATAGACCACGACGTCGGCGCCATAGTCGAAGGGCTTCTGCAGCAGCGGCGTCGCGAACACATTGTCGACGATGACGCAGGCGCCCGCCTTGTGCGCGAGATCGCACACCGCCTTGAGATCGACGATGCGCAGGCCCGGGTTGGAGGGCGATTCCAGGAACACCGCCTGGGTCGGCTTCGACAGCGCCTTGCGCCAGGCGCCGAGATCGCGCCCGTCCAGCAGCACGATCTCGATCCCGTATTTCGGCAGGATTTCCGCCAGGATGTATTGGCAGGACCCGAACAGCGCATCGGAGGAGACCACGCGGTCGCCGGCCTTGAGCTGGCAGGCGAGGCTCGCGAACACGGCGGCCATGCCGCTCGCCGTCGCGCGCGAATCCTCGGCGCCCTCGAGCAGCGCCATGCGGCTCTCGAACATCTGCACGGTCGGATTGGAGAAGCGCGAATAGACGAAGCGCGGCTTGGTGTTGGCGAAGGCGGCTTCCGCCTCCTCGGCCGTGCTGTAGACGAAGCCCGAGGTCATGTAGATCGCCTCGGCCGTCTCCTTGAAATCGGAGCGCAGCACGCCGCCATGGATCATGCGGGTATCGGGATGCCAGCCCGCCGGATCGGCGCCCGGCGCGGTCAATCCCGGTGCGGGCGCGATGCCGGCGGCCTTCGCCGCAGCGGTGGAAGGACGCGTCTTCGAGCCCGAAATTCTCGGGCTCCTTCTCTGGGCCATGGACGTCTCCGAATGGCCGGCAGGATCTGCCGGGCCAAAAAAAACCTCGACCGAAAAGGCCGAGGTTCAAAGCGTCCCTGGGCCTTTTAGCTGCTTATTTAACGTGGCCGCAAGCCGGCACAAATGACCACGGAGCCTTGGCTCCCGAGGGCGCCAAGATCGGCGGCAAGTATGGCCAGGAGCGCGCGAAAGTCAATCCCGGCGGAACGGTGCGAAGGGCGCAGCGGCCGCTCGACGCGCAGGGGGATAGGCCGGACGAACGCAATTGTTACAGGATTCCAAACGATTTTCCTCGACGGCACCCTCGCCAGCGCCATCGGTCCCGGGCATTCTGGGGCCGGTGGTGGCCGGCAGCGCGCAGGCGGGTATGCAACGACCCCCGCGGCCGATGCCGGCGCAATGATGGGAGAAGGATCGCGATGTTGAAGTTCTGCGCCAGCGCCTGTCTTGCGGCGATGCTGCTGGCGGGCAGCGCCTTGTCGCCGGCCGCGGCCGCCGGGCCCGGGCCGGGCAAGGCGGACGGCACGCTGCGGCTCGACAAGGCGCCGACGAGCCTGACCCAGGCCTATGCGCTGGAGGTGGTCGAAATTCCGGAAATGCGCATGCCGAATTCGCCCGAGCGCACGATCACGCTGATCCTCACCGACCGACCGCTGCCGGGACGCGTCGACGATATGAGCGCCATGGAGCAGGCTTATAACGGCCGGCTGCGCGGCCTCGTGATCGAGATCGACCCCGCCGCCAAGACGGTCGTCAGCGGGCGCACCCTGATCCCGCAGGAGGAGCTGCCGCAATTTTTCAGCATGAGCGGCGATTCCTCGGGGGTGGAGCTCGCCGGCTTCGCCGAGGACAAGGCCAAGGGCACGATCACCGGCAAGATCAAGACCACCGCGCCGATGGAGGTGGTGAATTTCGACAACAAGCCGGGGCCGAAGACCTTCAGCTTCAATGTCGTCTTCAATGCCGCACTCTTGCCGGCGCCCAAGCTCACCGCCACCATCGAAGGCGACCAGGCCAAGGCCAGCGAGCAGGGCCAGACGCTGAAGCGTTTCCTCCAGGCCGTCTCCGACGGCAATCCCGACGCGCTCAAGGCCGTCGTCACCAAGGATCACCCGGCGCTCTCGATGCTCGATCCCCAGGGCATGGGACAGATCAAGGAGATGATCTTTGCCGACGGCAACAATGTGGACGGGATCTACGGCTTGCTGACGAAGATCTACGTCTACGGCCAGACCGCCACCGCGCTGCTGCGCCACCCCGACGGCTGGAGCAGCTACCCCCTCGCGCTCGAGGACGGGAAATGGAAGATGGGGTTCTGAAGAAGGAGTCTATCCCCTCCCCCTTGATGGGGGAGGGCAGGGAGGGGGTGACTGACTCGATCTCCTGAATGTATTCGGAGATTCCGTCCTGCCCTCGAGACCGAGATACCCGCCTCCCTAACCCTCCCCCACAAGGGGGAGGGGATTATTTCTTCAGCCCTTCGATTCTTTCACATGCTCGAAGGCCGGCATGACGAAGTGCGCCGTTCACGGCTCTCTGCTTCGTAGGTGGCGAAGAAGGAAATATCTGCTCTAATCCGATCATCACAACCATCCGCTGCAGGGGGAAGACATGGCGGACGTGACGATGGCGGGGGGACCGGCGGTGCCGGCCGCCGGGACTCAGCGACTGGTCTATGACGGGACGCTGTTCCAGCTCTACGAGATCTATCTGCTGAATCTCGTCCTCAGCGTCATCACGCTGGGCATCTTCCGCTTCTGGGCCAAGACCCGGATCCGGCGCTATGTCTGGTCGCATGTGAGCTTCCAGGGCGACCGGCTCGAATATACCGGCACGGGCGGCGAGCTGTTCAAGGGCTTCCTGATCGTGCTGGGCTTCCTCGTCGCCTTCGGCGTGCTCCAGGTGGTGCTGCAATTCGCGCTGGGACCGGATTCGCCGATCGCGCTCGTCACGCAGTTCGCCTTCCTCTTCTTCATCGTCTATCTGTCGCTGGTCGCGCATTACACCGCCCAGAATTACCGCCTGACCCGCACCTATTGGCGCGGCGTGCGCGGCGGCATGACGGGCTCGGGCTGGAGCTACGGCCTCAAGGCGCTGGGCCTGTCGCTGCTGCTGCCCCTGACCCTCGGATCGGTGCAGCCCTGGGTCACCTCGAAGCTGATGAACTGGCGCGCCAATGCGAGCTGGTTCGGCAGCGAGCGGCTGCAGCTCGATCTGCGCGCCGGGCCGCTCTACGCCGCCTTCTTCGTCAGCCTGGTGCTGACCCTTTTCCTCACCGCGATTTTTGGCGGCGCCATTCTCGGCATCGCCTATGCCGCCGGCTGGCTCGATATCCAGGGGTTCATGGACTATGTCCACCAGCAGGAGACGTATCAGACGAAGCCGGACGAGGCGCAGATCCAGCTCTTCCTCCGGCTGATCGCCGTCGGCTATGCCGCCGTCATCGCCGGCTTCGGCCTCTCCTACCTGATCGGCTGGGCGTTCTATTTCGCCACCCTTTACCGGGCGACGGCCGCCGCCGCCCAGTTCGCCACGCTTCGCTTCGCCAGCGCCGCCACGGCCGGCAGCCTGATCGGACTCTGGGTCGGCAATGCCGCGATCTATATCGTGACCCTGGGCTTCGGCTTCCCCATTTTGATCCAGCGCACGATGCGTTTCATCGCGCGCAATCTCGAGATCCAGGGCGAGCTCGACGGGGCGGCGCTGACCCAGTCGACCATCGCCCGGCCGCGCTTCGGCGAGGGGCTGTTGGAAGCCTTCGATCCAGGTATGTTCTAGTTCGATCGATTTCGCGCGAAGGCGGCAGGAACGGTGACGAACCAGGGCCCATCCGCATCCACTGCCAAGGCCGGCGAAGCGCCCGACCGCTATTACGACGGGCGCAGCGCGGTCGCCCATCCGGTGCGCGTCAATGTCACCGGCAGCAAGCTGAAGATTGTCGGCGTCGGGGCCCAGCTCCTCGCCGAATGGCCGCTGGCGCAGATCATGACCGTCGACCGGCGCCCGAGCGACGGCGCCATGACCTTCACGCTGTCCAACGCCTTGCGGAAGGGCGACGGCGCCAGGCTGATCCTGGCCGACAGCGGCGCCCGCAATCTGCTGCTGACGATGCGTCCCGAGCTGGCGCAATGGAAGCGGCAGGGAGGCTATCGCGGGTTGAAGCGGGCGGTGGCCTGGGGCGGCATCGTCGCGGGCCTGCTCGCCGGCTTCTATTTCGGCTTTCCCTTCGCCGCCGCCGAGCTGGCCCAGACCATGCCGCGGCGCTGGGAGATGCCCTTCGGCCAGGCGATGCGCAACGCCTTCGTCTCGCTGGCGCCCACCTGCCATGGCGAGGCCGGCATCGCGGCGCTCGAAGGCCTCCTCACCCGCCTCGCGCCCGACGAGATCGAGGACCCGCCGCTGACGCTCGACGTCATCGACGGCAAGATGGTCAACGCCTTCGCGCTTCCCGGCAATCATATCGTCCTGTTCCGCGGCCTGATCGACAAGGCGGGGTCGGGCGACGAGGTCGCCGGCGTTCTCGCCCACGAGCTGGCCCATCTCGATCTGCGCCATCCGATGCAGAACGCGATCCAGCAGGTCGGCGTCGGCGCCGTGCTCACCATGCTGCTGGGCGGTGGCGATATGAGCGGCGTCGGCCAGGTGCTGGTGGGCCTCACCTATACGCGGCAGATGGAGGCGGATGCCGACAGCCGGGGCGTCGCGCTGCTCGAGGCCGCGGGCCTGCGCGCCGACGGCCTCGCCGGATTTTTCCGCCGGCTGGGGCCGGAGGAAAGCGAGGGGATTCTGCCGGATTGGCTCGCAAGCCACCCGGGCCTCGCCGACCGCATCGCCGCGACCGACCGGCCGTCCAGCGGCGAGGATGCCTTCGACGCCCGGCAATGGGCCGCGGTCAAAGCCGTCTGCAGCGGCGCCGGCGCGGACAGCGAGAGCACCGACAGCGCACCGGATGGCGCGGGCCCGGCGGACAGCGGCGGCGCCACGGACAGCAACGACGGAGCCGACAACGGGAGCGCCGGCGATACCAGCGACGAGAGCGCCGGCACCGTCGCGGCACCCGGGGATGTCGGCGTCGGCGCGCCCGTCAGCGGCGCCCCCCGGATCAAGCCGTCGAAATCCCGCCCCTGAGCGCCGGCCGCCGCTTCCGACCTCGACAGAGCGATGCTGCAAGCGCACTATTGCAATGCAATATCGCGGTTTTTTCCGGTCTCGATATCGGCCTCGCCATATCGATTGTGACGCGTGTCAACCGTAAATAGTAATAATCGGTCCATTACCCGCCAATTTCCGTAACTATCTTCATTTTTGTGCATTGCAAACGGAACCGCGAGCCGGTACATCCGTTTTCCGATCGTCGTGGCGTCTATCGGGAAGCCAGCCCCAGACCGGGCCGGGGATGCCAGGCGGACCCATCGAGGAGGGTGGTTTCATGAGCGAGCCAGCGAAAGTGGTGCCCCTGCGCGCCGAGCCTCAGCAACCGGTGAAGGATCTCTACGAGGTCGGCGAGATTCCGCCGCTGGGCCATGTCCCGGCGCGGATGTATGCCTGGGCCATCCGGCGCGAGCGCCATGGCGAGCCCGAGACGGCGATGAAGGTCGAAGCCGTCCCGACCCCCGCTCTCGACAGCCACGACGTGCTGGTGATGGTGATGGCCGCGGGCGTCAACTACAACGGCGTCTGGGCGGCGCTGGGCACGCCCATCTCGCCCTTCGACGTGCACAAGGCCGAGTATCACATCGCCGGCTCCGATGCCGCCGGCATCGTCTGGGCCGTCGGCTCCAAGGTGAAGCGCTGGAAGGTCGGCGACGAGGTCGTGGTCCATTGCAACCAGGACGACGGCGACGACGAGGAATGCAATGGCGGCGATCCGATGTTCTCGCCCTCGCAGCGCATCTGGGGCTATGAGACGCCGGACGGCTCCTTCGCGCAGTTCGCGCGCGTGCAGGACCGTCAGCTCATGCACCGGCCCAAGCACCTGACCTGGGAAGAGAGCGGCTGCTATGTGCTGACGCTCGCCACCGCCTATCGCATGCTGTTCGGCCATCGCCCGCATATCCTGCGGCCCGGCCATAACGTGCTGGTCTGGGGCGCCTCGGGCGGCCTCGGCTCGATGGCGGTGCAGCTGATCTCGACCGCCGGCGCCAACGCGATCGGCGTCATCTCCGACGACAGCAAGCGCGACTTCGTCATGCAGCTCGGCGCCAAGGGCGTCGTCAACCGCAACGATTTCAAGTGCTGGGGCCAGCTGCCCAAGGTGAACGGGCCCGAATTCAACGACTATATGAAGGAATGCCGCAAGTTCGGCGGCGCCATCTGGCAGATCACCGGCAAGGGCAACGACGTCGACTTCGTGTTCGAGCATCCGGGCGAGGCGACCTTCCCGGTCTCCTGCTTCGTGGTGAAGCGCGGCGGCATGGTGGTCTTCTGCGCCGGCACCACCGGCTACAACATCACCTTCGACGCGCGCTTCGTCTGGATGCGCCAGAAGCGCATCCAGGGCAGCCATTTCGCCAACCTGCTGCAGGCGGCCCAGGCCAACCAGCTCATGGTCGAGCGCCGCATCGATCCCTGCATGTCCGAGGTCTTCTCCTGGCACGACATCCCGCGCGCCCACACCAAGATGTGGAAGAACCAGCACAAGCCCGGCAACATGGCCGTGCTGGTCCAGGCCAAGCGCCCGGGCCTGCGCACGCTCGAGGATGCGATCGAGGCGTAGCCCACTTTGCTGTCACCCCCGCGCCCGGGTCCGGCCATAGGCCGGCCCAAGCGTAAACTCCAGCGGGGGCCCCATGCCTGCCCAAGCCTCCGCTGCTGACAGTTGGGTCCCCGCTTTCGCGCATAGGCGCTAACTTATGGCGGTGACGATTTGAATGGGTCTTTGCCGTGGTGGGTCGAGCAATTTGTTGGCGATCTTGGCGAGGCGCCGGAGTGCCGTGTTGAAGGGTCGATTGGTCTGGATGGCATAGCGACAGAAGCCCAGGGTGAGCTTCAAGGCGCGCCAGAGAGAGAAGCATCGGGCAGATTTGCGCTCAGGGGGGAACGTCGAGGACTTCGATGGCGAGGTCCTCGGCGATGAGCGCGACGATGAGATTGGCGTAGATCCAGGTTCGAGCGAGTTGAGGGTTCCTGGCGGGGAGGCCTTTGAGCTCGGCGAGGCTCTTCAGTCGCTTGATGGCGAGCTCGATCTGCCAGCGCAGCCGATAGAGATCGGCCAGGTCGTTGGGATCGATGTCGCTGGCGGGGATCGAGGTGATGAGGATCAGATGCTCGGTGGCGGCGACGGCGGTTTGGCTGGGCGTGTAGACCTCGCGCTGGGCGGCCCGGGCGAGCCGTTGCCGGGCTTTGACGGCGGCCTCGGGGGAAAGCGGCAGGACCACGAGGCGGGCTGGGACCGGCTCGAAGCGGGCGTTGCGGCCATGAGCGATGCGCACGGGCTGATCGAAGAGGCCCTTACGGGTGGAGACCAGAAGAGCCTTGCGAATGTCGAAGCGCTGCCCCTTGGCGGTCAGCAGACGCAGTTGGCGTGACCCGAGCCGATTGAGGAAGTCGCCACCGGCTTCGACCGCGGCCCGCAGATCGTTGGGTCGCACGAAGCCGCGATCGGCCACCACCAGATCGCCGGTCCGCAGCGTCAGGCGCGACAGGCTCTCCCCCTGGCGAGCCGGCGTCAGCGTCAACTCGTCGATGCGCCGCCCAACCAGATCGAAGCTCACATGAAGCCGCCAATCCGGCCGCCGGCGTCCGGGGGCGCTCAGGGTCGTCCCGTCGATCAGGCGCAGGCTGCGACCCAGCTTGGACAGTCCTTGCGGCACCCGCTCCGCCAGGATCGCCCCCAGCAATCGCTCCAGCCAGGGCGCCGCCGCCTGCAGGCGCTTCATCACGGCCACATCGGACAGCGTCGCGATCTCTTCGAGCTCGGCAATCGCTGCCACGGCCCGCAGGGACAAGCCGCAGGCACCATAGAGCAGCGCCAACCGCAGCAGCCCAGCCGCATCGCGAACCGCACGCGAGCGCGTAAATGCACCGCTCTCCCGCGCCGTTGCTTCCAGATCGAAATCGACCGGCAGCCGACCCAGCAGCTCCCGGTACCCACCTTGTGTCTGCGAAGGATTCATCCCAATGGTGAATCACATCGCGACGCCCCCGTAAATCCCTAAGTTAGCGCCTATG
>CAVOLB010000138.1:0-53221 GCA_963696655.1 uncultured Alphaproteobacteria bacterium | reverse complement strand
AGACGGAAGATCCGGATTCGCTCATGGATGGCAAGATAGCTGTCCTCGACCCGCGGGCCGAAAATCGGGTCGTTCACGTGAACGGCGCGCTTGTCGATCTCGGCCCAGTCCTGATCCGTGAGTGCCGCGAGGGCGCGGGGAAGGAAGTGCTTCTCCTCGGCCTGCATATGCAGACGGTTCACCGAGAGATATTCCGTCGCCAGCGCCTCCAGCCAGGCGCGCGGCATCTCGACATCGCGGGCGGCATTTCCGATCGCCGCCGCGAAGCGCCGGGTCAGCTCGCCGAGCCGTTCATGTTCCCGAATCAAGTCGCCGATGGCCGCCTTCGCCGACGGGTCGCGCATGACCAGCCGTTCGAAGATCAGATCCTCTTTCGGATGATGGAACAGGTCGGGATAGTGCAGCGTGTATTCCGCGATCGACCGCAGCAGGTCGAAGTCGGGGGTGCGCCCCTCATGATAGGCATTCATCTCCTCTTCGACGATGTCGAGGAGGAGACGCATGTTGCGGTGGTCGCGCCCGATCTGATCGAGGACCTGCATCATCGCGTTTGAAAGCCTGGCTACCGAACGGCGCCGCAGAGACAAGAACGGGACCGGTCGCACATGCTGACAGGAAACGACGATCGCAGCTTAGCGCCCGGCCGACGCCCCGCATTGATCTGAATCAAAACCGCCTGCGGATCGGAATCCGCGGGCGCGGCTCAAGGCGCGTCTTCCCAATAGTCCATCCGCGCGGCGCGGCGATAACCCTCGCCCATCAGCTTCACGCCGACGCGGCCCGTTTCGGGATAGACGCAGACATCGTGCGGGTTGCGCTCGCCGATCAGGAGATAGCGGCAAGGTTTGTCGGTATGGTTGACCAGGCAATGGCCGGCCGGCTGGCCCGCGGGAAAGCAGACATGATCGCCCGGCTTCATCAGGTAGGACTTGTCGCCGAGGCGGAGCGTGAGCATGCCCTCGAGGATGAAGACATGCTCCTCCTCGAGCAGATGATAATGCAGCAGGTTGGACTGCCAGCCCGGCAGCAGCTCCTCCCGCACCACGCCCAGATGCGAGCCGCCGCCGAAATCTCCCAGTTGCTGCCACCGGCTCCCGTAGCGGCCATGGTTGAACTCCTCCTGCCACGGCACCCGCTCGACCGAGAAGGGTTCGAAGATGCCGTCGGCGTCGCTCGAGGTCGGCTTGTCGGTCATGGGACCTGTCCTCCAAGACGTGGCAAGCCGCCGAGGCTATCGCCATTCCGGTCTTTGCGCATGAGGCTAAATTCCGGCCGCCGCCCGATTGCGGCGCCGGACCGATTCTGCTGATCTCATGGCCATGAAACATCGCCCCTTCAGCGATCCCGCCGTGGCGAAGGTCTTCGCGGCCTATCCGCCGGCCTTGCGGCGCGCCTTGCTGGCGCTGCGGGGCCTGATCCTCGCGGTGGCCGACGCGCAGCTGGGCACGGGCGGCCTGATCGAGACCCTGAAATGGGGGCAGCCCGCCTATCTTCCCGTGAAACCGCGAACCGGCACGACGGTGCGGATCGATGCCGTGAAGAGCGATCCCGACCGTTACGCCGCCTATTTCCATTGCCAGACGACGCTGATCGACCACTTCCGCGAGCTCTATCCGGACGCGTTCGCGTTCGAGGGCAATCGCGCGCTTCTGTTCACCCGTGACGCCAAGCCGTCCGCGGCGGCGCTCAAACATTGCATCGGGCTGGCCCTCACCTACCACGCGAGGCCGTCACGCCGCGGACGCGCGGCGCGGTGAGTCCTGTTTCTTGGTCGCGAGATCCTGAAGCAGCTGGACCATCTCGGCATGGGGCTTGCTGCCGGGATCGCGCAGCTCGTCGACACCGTGAGCGAGGGTGAGATCGTTCAAGCGGACCAGGGAGCGCATCCGCTGGCGGCGCGAGAGCTTGATCTCCGAGGAGCGCCGCTTGAAGAGGATCTTGTAGAGCTCGCCCTGGCCGAACAGCTCGTTGAGCTCGCTGAAGGTCGTGTAGATCAGGAACAGCACGAAGATCCAGATCTGGACCGCAAAGAATCGGTTCCAGGAAAAATGCTCCGCGACATAGTCCGGGATGCCGGCGAAGGTTCCGCCATCGATGAAGTACCGGACCAGATGCTCGAGGAACCGCGCCAGGAAGACCAGGATGCAATAGGCGACGGTCTTGAACAGGATCGGCTGGATCAGCGGCGCCGTGTCGTAGCGGCGCAGGAACGGCATATGGTTCGCCACCAGCACCGCCTTGCCCACGACCAGCGCCGCGGTCGTGGCGAGAATGAAGTTGGCCAAGCCGGTGAAGTAGCCGGTCAAGTAGTCGTTGAGGAGAAGCTGGGTGGTCAGCACGATCACGTTGAATCCCACCAGAAAGAACAGGGTCGGCGGGATGACTTCCTTGAACTCCTTGATGAAGAAAGCGACGACACGCGGCTTCGCCATGATTCGATCCCCCGGGGCCCTGGACAAGCGTCCTATGGGATTATGGGCCCGACGGTCCCGCATCCAAAGGGCGGCGGTTCCCTCTATGATGGGCAGAGCCGACTCGACCTGACGAATCCGGCTCCAAGCGGAGGGGAAACATCATGACGACGGAACTGACGCTGCTGGTCTGCGCGATCGCCCTGGCCTTCATCCAGATGCTGGTTGCGGTCGCCGGCCATACTTTGCAGGTGGGTGTCCCGGCCCTCGCCGGCAACCGCGAAGGGGTCGCGGCGCCGACCGGCTGGGCCGGCCGGGCGCGGCGCGCCCACCTGAACATGATCGAGAATCTGCTGCTGTTCGCCGGGCTGGTCCTGGTGGCGCACGCGGCGGGCGTCAGCACCAGCATGACGGTGCTGGGGGCCCAGCTCTTCCTGTGGGCGCGCCTCGCCTACGCCGTCATCTATGTCGTCGGCATCCCCTGGCTGCGCACGGCATCCTGGGCGGTCTCCGTCGTTGGCTTGATCATGATTTTCCTGCAGATCATGTGACGGACGGGGCGCTCACGACGCAAAGGAACAGGGGCCGCGTCCGGCAAAGGCGCGGCCCCGCTGCTTTCGTGCCCCGACCTGGCTTTTGCGTCGCGCCGCCCGGTTATGTACAGTCATGTCCAGAGTTGGATCCGACCCAACCTTGCAGGCAACAGACCCGATGACCCCCGGCGATCCGCGCGCCGACCGGCGCATCCGCCGCCGCACGGCCAGCGACAATGCGGCCAATCAGGCGGCCCGCAGCGAGCCCTATCGCCGGCTGGTCAATCCGTTCGAGCCGATGCGGATCTTCTCCGACGACCAGGTCGAGACGATGCACCGGGCGGCCCTGCGGATCCTCGAGGAGATCGGTGTGCGCGTGCTGCTGCCCGAGGCGCGCCAGCGCTACAAGGCCGCCGGCGCCTCGGTCGACGAGGCGAGCCGCATGGTGAAGATCGATCGCGGGCTGGTGCAGGAGGCGCTGCGCACGGCGCCGCCCGCCTTCGATCTGGTGGCACCCGCATCCCATCGCACCCAGCATATCGCGCAGAAGCATCTCAGCGTGATCCCAGTCGGCGGACCGCCGCATGTCACCGACATCGAGCGCGGCAAGCGCAGCGGCACGCTCGAGGATTTCCGCAATTTCGCCAAGCTGTCGCAGCAGTACGACGTGATCCATTTCCTCGGTGCCTGCATCGAGCCCCAGGACATCCCACCCGAATTCCGGCATCTGGAGACCATGCTGGCCATGCTGACGCTGGGCGACAAGGCGCCCTTCATCTATGGCCGCGGCAAGCCGCAGGTGCGCGACTGTTTCGAGATGGTGCGGATCAATGCCGGCTTGAGCCAATCCCAGTTCGAGGCGCGGCCTCACAGCTACACCGTCATCAACACCAACTCGCCGCTCCAGCTCGACATCCCGATGTCGCAGGGGATCATCGATTTCGCGGCCGCGGGCCAGCTCTCGATCATCACCCCCTTCACCCTCGCCGGCGCCATGGCGCCGATCACATTGCCGGGCGCCCTGACGCAGGCCCATGCCGAGGCGCTCGCCGGCATCACGCTCGCCCAGATCGTGCGGGCCGGCGCCCCGGTTTCCTATGGCGGCTTCACCTCCAATGTCGACATGAAGTCGGGCGCGCCCGCCTTCGGCACGCCCGAATATGTGAAGGCCGCCTTCGGCGCGGGCCAGCTCGCGCGCCATATCAACCTGCCCTGGCGCTCCTCCAACGTGAACGCCTCCAACATCGCCGACGCGCAGGCGGCCTATGAATCCGAGATGTCGCTCTGGGGCGCCATCATGGGCGGCTGCAACATCCTGATCCACGGCGCCGGCTGGCTCGAGGGCGGCCTGGCGGCCTCCTATGAGAAATTCATTCTCGATGTCGAGATGCTGCAGATGTTCGCCGAGCTGTTCCGGCCGGTGGCCTTCAGCGAAGACGAGATCGGCGTCGAGGCCATCGCGGAAGCCGGACCCGGCGGCCATTTCTTCGGCACCGCCCACACGATGGCGCGCTACGAAAAGGCCTTCTACACGCCGCTGGTGTCGGACTGGCGCAATTTCGGCGCCTGGACCGAGGACGGCGCCAGGACCGCGACCGAGCGCGCGAACGGCCTGTGGAAGAAAGTGCTGAAGGAGTTCGTGGCCCCGGCGAAGGACCCCGCGGTCACCGAAGCGCTGGAGAGCTTCGTCGCGCGAAGGCGCTCGGAAGGCGGCGCGCCGCCGGTGTCGTGAGGAATCAATCCCCTTCCCCCTTTGTGGGGGACGGTTAGGGAGGGGGCGCACCGCTCGCAATTCATGTGCTCTCTTGTCATCCCCGCGAAAGCGGGGACCCATCCAGATCCAGCGCACCAAGCTTAAAGTTGGGTCCCCGCTTTCGCGGGGATGACAGGGCGCGCGATCTCACCCATTCACGCCCAGCAGATAAAGCCCCACGCCCGCGGCCGAGCAGAGGGCCAGGGTCGGCAGCATGCCGATCTTGAAGCGAAAGATCGCGGCGATCGCGACGAGGCTCAGGATCAGCGCCCAGGGATGGAGACTGCCGGGCACCGGCCGGTCGAAGGACAGGCCGAGGGCGCGCACGGGAATGGTTTCGGCGAACAGCGCGTGGATCGCGAACCAGATCGCGAGATTGAGGATCACGCCGACGACCGCCGCCGTCACCGCCGACAGCGCGCCATTGAGCGCCTTGTTGCCGCGCAGGGATTCGATGAAGGGCGCGCCCAGGAAGATCCAGAGGAAACAGGGCGCGAAGGTCATCCAGGTCGCGAGCAGGCCGCCCAAGGTGCCGGCCAGCATCGGCGAGAGCCCGCTCGCATCGCGATAGGCCGCCATGAAGCCCACGAACTGCAGCACCATGATGAGCGGCCCCGGCGTCGTCTCCGCCATGCCGAGCCCGTCCAGCATCTCGCCCGGCTTGAGCCAGCCATAATGCTCGACCGCCTGCTGCGCGACATAGGACAGCACCGCATAGGCGCCGCCGAACGTCACCATCGCCATCTTGCTGAAGAAGATCGCGATCTGGCTGAAGACGTCGGCGGGCCCGAGCGCCAGCAACAGCAGGACCAGAGGTCCCAGCCAGATCGTCAGCCAGATCGCGGCGGTGCGCAGCGACCGCGCCGTCGAGGGCCGGGTGTGATCGGGCGCCCTGTCGCCGAGCAGGCTGCCGTCATCGGTTGCATTCGCCATGCCGGCGCCATTCGTTCCGGCCGGCGGCAGGAAGGCGGGCCAGCCGAACTTGGCACCGGCAAAGCCGATCAAGGCGGCACTGGCGATGATCGCCGGAAACGGCACGCCGACGAAGAAGATGGCGAGAAAAGCGAGCGCCGCGATCGCGATCATGACGCGGCTCTTCAGGATGCGCCGCCCGATCCCGACCACGGCCTCGAGCACGATCGCGAGCACGGCGGCCTTCAGGCCGAAGAACAGCGCCGTGATCACCGGCAGATGACCCCAGCCGGCATAGACATAGCTCAAGCCCATGATCGCGACCGCCCCCGGCAGGACGAAGAGTCCGCCCGCCATGAGGCCGCCGCGGGTGCGATGCATCAGCCAGCCGACATAGGTGGCGAGCTGCTGCGCTTCGGGGCCCGGCAGGAGCATGCAGTAATTGAGCGCATGCAGGAATCGCGTCTCGGAGATCCAGCGCTTCTCCTCGACCAGGATGCGATGCATCACCGCGATCTGCCCGGCCGGCCCGCCGAAGCTCAAGAGGGCCACGCGCAGCCAGACGCGGAACGCCGCGGCAAAGCTCACGCCATGGGAGGACGGGTCGTTCGGCGCGGAGCTCATGCGATCCTGGGTATAACGGCCCGTCAATGACGGCGCCATGACAGGCTGGCGCCCCGGCGGCTATTCCGTCGACCCTGCCGTGGCCGGCGTGGTCTCGGTCGCCCCCAGCGAATGCGGCGCCGTCCCCAGATCGGCCGGCGGCGGCGATGGAACCACGGGCACCGTCGCGCTTTGCTGAGGCGGCGCCGCGGGCGCGGATCCGAGCGGGGTGATCAAGGCCGTGGCGGGTTCCGTGGAGGCGGGAGCGGCGGGCATGGCGACAGGTGCGCGTTCCATCGATGCGGGTTCGCTCGGGGCGGGTTCGCTCGGGGCCGGTTCGCTCGGGGCCGGCGGCGTCACGGTGGCGGCGGGAGCCGGCTCGGCGGGGGCGGGAACAGGCGCAGGCGCATCCGCGGGCGCCGACCCCAGCGGCGTGAGTTCGGCGCTGGCGGCTGGCGGCGTTTCCGCTGCGGCTGGCAGGGCTGCTGGCGCCGCGCCGGGCTCGGTCGTCGCGGCAGGAGCGGATCCCAGCGGCACGAGCGCGGGGTTGGCCGGTTCGGTCGGGCCCGATGGCTCGGCCGGCAGCGACGCCGGCGCCACGGCACCCAGCGAATGCGGCTCGTTGCCGGTCGCGGCCGATGCGGGTTCGTTCGGGGCCGGTTCGCTCGGGGCCGGTTCGCTCGGGGCCGGCAGCGTCGCGGTGGCGGCCGGAGCCGGCGCGACCGGCGCATTCTCAGCCGGCGCGGCGGGCGCCACCGCAGCCGGTTCGGCCGGTGCCGTCGCTGTCGGCATGGTCTCTTCGGTGCCAGGCAGCGACGCCTTCTCGGGCGGCGGGGCCGTCGGCTCGATCGGGCTGGCCGAGGCCGCGTCCACGGCGGGCGTGGAGGGCGGCGCGGTTACGGTGGCATCGGGAGACGGCAAGGCCGTGGCGGGCGCCGTCGTCACTGTCGCACCCATGGACGACGAGGGAGACTGGGCCTTGACCGGCTCCAGGGAATCCGAGCTGCAGCCGACCAGACCCCACAGCGCTGCCGCACCGAGCAGAACCGCCAAACGCCTCGCGAACGTCATGCCATTTCCCACTGGAGTCGAAATCGGCGCCCCTCAGGGCGCTCCCCCACGAATTTGAACCGCTCCTGTCATTCTAGCAGTATCGGCGGCAACAGTTCCCCTTACCGTTTGTTTGGCGCGTTCCGTCCACCGTTTCCGGCCCCCAGGTCGCTTGACTCCGCCGATGTAACGCCGATAACATTTTTGCAAGATTGTTATTATTGTTACATGGGTGTCGTTTCGGGCATGAGCCAGGATCAGATTCTCGGCAGGCTCGGTTCCAAATCGCACTGGCGCACCCAGTCCGAGACGCTGCTGGCGCGCTATTTCCAGGCCCATCTCGAGGATCTGCCGTTCGAGACGGCGGCGTCGATCGCCAAGAAGGTCGGCGTCAGCGCGGTCACGGTCGGCCGCTTTCTGCGCCGGCTCGGCTATCGCAAGCTCAGCGAGCTCACCCAGGATCTGCGCGCGCGCGGTCCCAACTCCGCCTGGCAGGTGAAGGAGCCCACACCCGGCAGGAGCAACGGCAATGGCGCCGGCATCCAGGGCCGCCAGTTGCAGGCCCACATCGACAACCTGACCCGCATCTTCGGCCAGGCCTCGACGCCGGCCTGGAGCAAAGCCGTCAAGCTGATCGCCGACGCGCCCCGCGTCTTCGTGGTCTCGTTCCAGAATCTGCGCGGCATCGGCGACTACTTCGCCTCGCAGCTCGACTATGCGCGGCCGGGCGTGCGTTTCCTCGACGGCGAGGACGGCACCTTCGTCGATCTCTTCGACGGCGAGCCGCGCAAGACCTGCCTCGTCATCATCGAATCGCGCCGCTACGCGCGCAAAGCCGGGCCGCTGGCCGATCGCGCCAAGGCCATGGGCATCAAGGTCATCGCGGTCACCGACATCTATTGCGCCTGGGCCGACGATGCCGACGTCTCGCTGACCGACCCCGGCGAGGGCGAGGTGTTCTGGGACAGCACCGTCAGCACGGTCGCGTTGCTGGAGCTGCTGCTCGAATCCGTCATCGAGCGGCTGGGCGAGCGGGTGCCGGCGCGCATCAAGCATCTGACGGCGTTGCAGGATTATTTTGGAGACTTCGGTGACATGTGATTTGAGCTGCGCGGAGCCGCCGTCGTGAGAGCGGCGGAGCTCGCGTCCCATGACGGGCTGGGGCTGGCGGCGCTGATCGAGAAGCGCGAGACCACGCCGCGCGAGCTGGGCGCGGCCATGATCGAGGCGATCGGCGCGCTCAATCCGAAGCTCAATGCGGTCATCGAGATCTACCAGGATGCGTTCGAGGGGCTGTCGGAGAAGCCGGGCCCGGGGCCCTATCGCGGGCTTCCCACCCTCACCAAGGATTTTCCGATCGAAGCCGGACGCAAGGCGCAGTTCGGCAGCGTCTTCGCCCGCGAATTCCGCGCCGCCCATGACTCCGACTATTGGACGAAGCTGCGCGGCGGCGGCCTCGTCAATCTCGCCCGCACCACCTCGTCCGAGTTCGGGCTCGCCGCCGCGACCGAATCCTCGCTCTATGGCGCGACACGCAATCCCTGGGATCCGTCGCGCGGCGTGGCCGGCTCCAGCGGCGGCTCGGCCGCATCGGTCGCGGCCGGGATCGTGCCCTTCGCGCAAGGCGGCGATGGCGGCGGCTCGATCCGCAACCCCGCCTCCTTCTGCGGCCTGGTCGGTCTCAAGCCCTCGCGCGGCCGCGTCAGCGGCGCGCCGGAGTCGAACGCGCCGCTGCTGGGGCTCGCCACCGCCTTCATGCTGACGCGCAGCGTGCGCGACTGTGCCACGCTGCTCGATCTCGCCTCGGGCGCCGTGCCCGGCGATGCTTACGAGATCGCGCCGCCCGCAGGCAGCTATGCGAAGGCGATCGAAACACCGCCGAAGTCCCTGCGCATCGCGCTCTGCACGGAGTCATGGTCGGGTTATCCGCTCGATCCGGAGGTGGTGCGGGTGACGAGGGAAGCCGGGAAGCAGCTCGAAGCGATGGGCCATCATGTCGAGGAGTCGAGCCCGCGCTTCGACTACGCCGCCTTCCTGGCGGCGCAGAAGGTGATCTGGGCCGCGACCACCACGCCCTCGCTGGACGAGCTCGCCGCGGCGTTGGGCAAGCCGATCGACGAGAGCGAACTCCAGGCCACGACCATCGCCGTCTATCGCCATGGCCAGACCCTTTCGGCCGCGAGCCTGGTGACGGCGCTCGGTGTCTATGACCAGGTGACGCGCGCCGTCGGCGAATTCCTGGCGCGCTATGACGTTCTCGTCACGCCGACGGCGCCCATCGCGCCCGAACCGATCGGCACCTACGACCCGGACCGCCCGGGCCGCACCATCGACAGTTTCTTCGACGATCTGGCGCCGAAGGAGACCTTCACCGCGCTCTTCAACGGCACCGGCTCGCCGGCGATCTCGCTGCCGCTGGGCTGGACGAAGACGGGCCTGCCGGTGGGCGTGCAGTTCGTCGCGGGCTTCGGCCGCGAGGACCTGCTGCTGCGCCTCGGACGCCAGCTCGAGCAGGACCACCGCTGGGACCGGCGCCGCCCGGCGCTGCATGTGACCAGGATTTGAGTTCGGAACAGAAGGGATCGGACTGCCGGCATTGCCTATCGCCCAACAACAACAAGCAACGACCCCCAACAGGAGGACTGAACGCCATGGATCGCCGTACATTCTTGCAAACCACCGCCTTCGCCGCCGGCTTGGCCACGCTGCCGAGCCTGGCCTTCAGAGCCGGCGCTGCCGACGCCAAGATCCTGCGCATGGGCTATGGCTCGGACGTGCTGACGCTCGACCCGATCAAGACCGTCTATGGGTCCGACATCATCATCCAGGGCATGATGTATGCTCGCCTGCTGCAGGCCAATGCCGACCGCAGTGACGTGGGCGCCGGGCTCGCGGAGAAATGGGACATCTCCGACGACGGGCTGACCTACACCTTCCATCTGCGCGACGCGAAATTCTCCGACGGCTCGCCGATCACGGCGGAGGACGTGGCCTTCAGCTATACCCGCATGCGCTTCCAGAAGGACACGGCCTATAACGCGCCCTTCCAGCCGCTCAAGGAAGCCAAGGCCAAGGACGCCAAGACGGTCGTCATGACCCTCGACCGCAAATTCACGCCCTTCCTGACGCTGACCGAGATCTGGAACACCGGCATCGTGCCGAAGGCCGCGGTCGAGAAGATGGGCGACGACGCCTTCGCCAAGGCGCCCGTGACCTCCGGTCCCTTCAAGTTCGTCGACTGGAAGCCCGGCGACCGCGTGGTGCTGGCCAAGAACGAGCACTACTACCGCCAAGGCCTGCCGCATCTGGACGGCATCGAGTTCCGTTATATTCCCGACGACAACACCCGCGTCTCGATGCTCCAGGCGGGCGAGATCGACGTCAATATCGGCGTTCCGATCTCGCGGCTGGCGGAGCTCAAGGCTGCCGGCTTCCGCGCCGATCCCGAAACCTCGAGCGTGACCTACGAGCTTCTGATCAATCACTCGAAGGCGCCGTTCGACAATCTGAAGTTCCGGCAGGCGGTCAGCCACGGCATCGACCGCCAGGCGATCACCGATACAGTGACCCTGGGCACGGGCGTGGCGGCGAACTCGATCTTCAGCCCCGCCCTCAACTACTTCGACAAATCGCTGCCGGTGATCCAGCGCGACGTGGCGAAGGCGAAAGCCCTGCTCGCCGAATCGGGCGTCACCGACCCCAGCTTCGAGTTGATGGTCACGGCCGGCGTCTCCGATGACGAGAAGACGGGGGTGCTGATCCAGGCGCAGCTGGCCGAGGTCGGAATCACGGCCAACGTCGCCAAGGTCGATTCGACCAGCCTCTGGACGCGGCTGATCGACGGCGATTATCAGTCCCAGATCAACTGGTGGTATAACGAGACGCGCGACCCCGACAATGCGCTGCGGTGGTGCGCCTGGGGTGCCGGCGACAACAAGTCCTACTACACGCGCTACAACAACGACGCGGTCAACAAGCTGATCGAGGAAGGGGCGGGCGAGACCGACGGCGACAAGCGCGCGGCGATCTATGCCAAGATCCAGCAGATCGTTGTCGACGAGGTCGCGCAGGTGGCGCTCTTCTATCCGGCCTGGCTCAATGCCTACAGCCCGAAGGTCAAGGACCTGATCCTGAATATCGGTCTCCAGTTCTCAGAGATCGATCAGACCGATCTGGTCTAGGTTTCCGGTCGCATCCGGGTCGGGACCGGTGCCTTGGGACCGGTCCCGACCCGGATGCACTCTTGCTTCTCCCGTCACGGCCGGCGAATCATCAGCGCATGGATCGTTTCGCGTTTCTGCTCAAACGCCCGGTGCAGCTGATTCCGGTGATCGTCGGAATCAGCCTGATCACCTTCATCCTGATTCAGCTGACGCCCGGCGATCCGGTGCGCATCATGCTGGGACCGAAGGCCCCGCAGGACGCCGTCGATTTCGTTCGCGCCCGCTACGGCCTCGATCAACCCGTTCTGGTCCAGTATTTCTATTTCGTGCTGAACGCGCTGCGCGGCGATTTCGGCCAGTCGATCATCTATCGCAGCTCGGTCGGCCGGGTGATCCTGGACCGCATCGAGCCCACGCTCTACCTGATCCTCTACGGCCTGGCGCTCTCGGTCGCCTTCACCCTGGCACTCGCGACCGCCGCGGCCCGCGCGCGCGGACGCTGGCCCGACCAGCTGGTGCGTCTCGTCTGCGTCAGCAGCGTCGGTATCCCCTCCTATTTCATCGGGCTGATGCTGATCCTCGCCTTCTGCCTGCGCTTCAAGCTGTTCCCGGTCTCGGGCTACGGCTCGGGCTTCTTCGAGAATCTCTATCACCTCTTCCTCCCGGCGCTCACCATCGCGATCGGCGTCACCCCGATCCTGACCCGCAATCTGCGCGCCACCTTCATCCAGCAGCTGGATGCGGATTACGCGACCGCCGGCCGGTCGAAAGGATTGTCGGAGGGCTACATCTTCAGCCGCCATGTGTTCTGGAACTCGCTCCTGCCGACGGTCAACCTGATGGGGGTGGTGGTGTCGTTCCTGATCGGCGGCACCGTCCTGGTCGAGAATGTCTTCAATATCCCGGGCATGGGGCAGGCCCTGATCCGCGCCGTCCTGACCCGCGATTACTTCGTGGTGCAGGCCGTGACCCTGGTCCTCGCCTTCGGCATCGTCGTCACCAACTTCATCGTCGATGTGGTGACGGTCATGCTCGATCCGCGGGTGAAGCTATGAGCGTCATGACGGCAGGGCCTTCGCAGAGCCGCTGGGCGCGGGTCTGGGCCTCGCTGCCGACGACGCTCGTTCTGGGCGTCGCCCTCACCCTCGTGTGGGTCTTCCTGGCGCTGGCGGCACCGCTCCTCACCGAGTACGACCCGATCAAGGTCGATGTGCTCAGCATCATCAAGCCTCCCGGCCAGGCCCATTGGCTGGGGACCGACGCCCTCGGCCGCGACATCTTCACCCGCATCCTCTATGGCGCGCGCGCCGACCTGATGATGGCCTTCTTCGGCGTGGTCGGCCCCATCATCCTCGGCACCATCATCGGCCTGCTCGGCGGCTATTTCGGCGGGCGCATCGATTCGGTGCTGATGCGCATCTTCGAGGTCACCGTCTCCTTCCCCTATTTCGTGCTGGTGATCGCCATCGTCGCGGTGCTGGGGCCGGGCCTGCAGAGCTATTTCATCTCGCTCACCCTGGTGAACTGGGTCACCTATGCGCGCCTCGTGCGCAGCGAGGCGCTGGTGCTGCGCAATGCCGACTTCGTGCTGGCGGCCCGCAGCATGGGCTTCAGCCACAGCCGCACCATCCTGTTCCATGTGCTGCCCAACGCGATGGTGCCCTCGGCCGTGTTCGTCATGACCGATGCGGTGCTGACCATCGTGCTCGGATCCTCGCTGGGCTTCCTGGGGCTCGGTGTCCAGCCGCCGACGCCGGAATGGGGCGCCATGATTGCCGAAGGGCCCAATTATCTCACCACCGCCTGGTGGATCGCCTTCTTTCCCGGCCTCGCGATCTGCATCCTGGCCCTCGGGCTCTCGCTCATCGCCGACGGGCTCGCCCGCCTGCTGAACACGGGGCCCTGAGGATGGCCGACCAGACCGGCACGGCGGAGAGCGGCAGCGGCGAGGAACTCGTCAGGGTCGAGAACCTCGCCATCGACTTCGCCACCCAATACGGCACCGTCCCGGCGCTGAAAGGCGTGTCCTTCTCCCTCCATCGCGGCGAGGCGCTGGGCATCGTCGGCGAATCCGGTTCGGGCAAGACCGTCGCCTGCCGGGCCATCCTGAAGCTGATCGCCGCCAACGCCACGGTGCGGTCGGGCCGCATCCTGGTCGAGGGCGCCGACATTCTTGCCATGAACCAGGCCGAGCTGCTGCGTTTCCGCGGCGAGACGGCCGCGATGATCTTCCAGAATCCCTCGACCCATCTCGATCCGATCATGCCGGTCTGGCGCCAGGTCGGCGAAGGCATGGTGCTGCATCAGAATTTGAGCTGGCGCGAGGCCAGGCTCAAGGCGGTCGAGCTCCTGCGCGACATGCAGATCACCGATCCGGCGCGGCGCGCGGGCGCCTATCCGCATGAGCTCTCGGGCGGTATGCGCCAGCGGGTCATGATCGCGGCGGCGCTCGCCTGCGAGCCCGACATCCTCATCGCCGACGAGCCCACCACCGCGCTCGATGTCACGGTGCAGGCGCAGATCCTGGCCCTGCTGCGCCGCATCCGGCGCGAGCGGCAATTGTCGCTGATCCTGGTCTCGCATGACCTGGGGGTCATCGCCGAGATGTGCGACCGCGTCGTGGTGATGAAGGACGGGGCGGTGATGGAGACCGGCTCGGTCGAGCAGATCCTGACCTCGCCCCGCAACGACTACACCAAGCGCCTGATCGCCTCGCAGCCCTCCCTCATGCGGCCGCCGGCGCGCAAGACCGACAGCGCGGCCAAGCCGGCGTTGCGCCTAGCGGTCGAGGGCCTCAAGGTCGAGTTCCGCTCGGCCCAGGGCCTCGTCGGCTGGGTCATGCGGCGGCCGGCCCACGCCGTCACTGCTGTGGACGGCGTGTCCTTCACTCTGCCGCGCGGCGGCTCGCTCGGCATCGTCGGCGAATCCGGCTCAGGAAAAAGCACGATCGCCCGCAGTCTGATCGGGCTGGCGGCGCCCCAAGCCGGCCGCATCCTGGTCGACGGCAAGCCGATCGAACGTCTGTTGCAGGAACGGCCTCCCGCCGAGCAGCGCAAGATGCAGATGGTGTTCCAGGATCCGTTCCTCTCGCTCAATCCGGCGATGACCGTGGCGGCGACCCTCGCCGAGCCGCTGCGCCAGCACCGGCTCTGCAGCGACCGGGAAATCCCGGCGCGGCTGGCCGACCTGATGGCGAAGGTCGAGCTGCCCCCGAATCTGCTCGAGCGGCGCACCACGCAGCTTTCGGGCGGCCAGCGCCAGCGCGTCGGCATCGCACGCGCGCTCGCGCTCGAGCCGGAGATCCTGATCGCCGACGAGGTGACCTCGGCGCTCGACGTCACGATCCAGGCGCAGATCCTGGGGTTGTTCGAGCGGCTGCGGCGCGAGATGGGACTGACCCTGATCCTGATCTCGCACGACCTCGCGGTGGTGCGCTATCTCTGCGAGCAGGTCGCGGTGATGCGCCAGGGCAAGCTCGTCGAATATGGACCGACCGAGCAGGTGCTGAGCCATCCGCGCGAGGACTATACCAAGGCGCTCCTCGCCGCGATCCCGCTGCTCTCCCGGCGCAGCGACGCCGCCGAGTAGCCTTCGCCCGGCCGGGCTCGGCGACGTTACGCCTCGTTAACCCCCGGTTTACCGCAACTTCTCGGGCTTCCGTCCGACAGGTTGGCGACAGCCCGCGTCGCTAGATAGAGCCTGCCCGGCCGGTTCCGGCGCAGCACTCATCATCAATCTTGTCACGAGGACATCATGCGGGCTTTCAGATTGGCATTCCTTCTTCCCCTCGGTTCGATCGCGCTGGCCGCGACCCTGAGCGGATCGGCGATGGCCGCCTCCACCGTCAATGTGACTCTGTGGGACAAGGGGACCAATGCCGACATGGCGACGAATCTCGGCATGAACATGGGCGGCGGCGACATGTCGAAGGCGACCGTGGGCGTTCGCGCGGTGCCGGCGGCGGTGAAGGCCGGCGAGGTCACCTTCGAGGTCACCAACAACTCCAGCGAGACGATCCATGAGATGATCGTGGTGCCGGTGCACGATGCCAAGTCGCCGCTGCCCTATAACGAGGCCGAGAGCCGCGTCGATGAGGACGCCGCCGGTCACCTGGGCGAGGTCTCGGAGCTCGATCCCGGCAAGGCGGGCGCGCTGCGCTTGAAGCTCAAGCCCGGAAAATACCTGCTGTTCTGCAATATCCCCGGCCACTTCGCCAACGGCATGTGGACGGAAGTGACGGTGCAGTAGGATTGCAGTACCTCGCACCTTCTTCACCTCGTCCCTTGAGGGGCGCCGGGTGGGGGTGCATGCAAAAGAAAAGCGCCGGACCTCCTGGAGGTCCGGCGCGTTCAATGCCGGTCCGGTTTTCCCGGGGGCCTCAGCTCTGCGGCTGGGCGTCCGGTCCGCGGCGCTGGCGATCGTTCATGAACTGATCGAACTCGGCCTTGTCCTTGGCCTGGCGCAGCCGATCGAGGAACTCCCGGAACTCGCGCTCCTCTTCCTCGAGCCGGCGCAGGGTATCCGCGCGATATTCGTCGAAGGCGTGGTTGCCGGTCGCTTGCGACCGGTTCCGGCCCCAGCCGCAGCCCGAGGGCCCGTACCAGCGACCGCGCGCCTTGTTCATGCCATCGAAATCTCGTTTCCAACCGCCCATGCGTCCGCTCCAGATGAGATAGGCCAGGACCCCAAGTCCGATCGGCCAGAACAGGATGAAGCCGAGGACCGTCACTCCGATCCAGGCGGGCTTCCCGATGTCGTCGAGCTTCGCGGCAATATCCATGTCGACCGCCCCATGTGAATGTTAATGACATTCACATACGTAAGAGATGCCGGCCGGCCTGTCAAGACGGCGCCCCAAGAATCCGCAAAAAAAGGCCGGGCGGGCCTCAGCGCGCCCGGCTGCCGCGATCCGATCCGCCCCAGCCCAGCCCATGGAGATAGATCAGCACCGCGGCCTCGAGCAGCTCCTCGGGCGCCATCGGCAGCTTGCGCCGGGCCGCGTCGCCGCGTCCGAACAGCGAGGCGATGCCATGCGAGATCGACCAGATATGGAGCGCCATCATCGAGGCGGGCGGGCGCCCGTCCTTGGGCAGTTTCTCGCTGAGCGCCTCCGAGGCGGTGCGCAGGATCGCGAAGGCGCGGTCGCCCGCCTGGCGCAGCTCCGGATTGGTGTCGAGCGGAACGCCGGCCTCGAACATCGCCGCGAAATAGGCGGGCTCGGTGCGGGCGAAGGCGAGATAGGCCTTGCCCAGATTGTTGAAGGCGGTGAAGGGATCGGGCCGGCCCTCGTTCCAGGCCGTCTTCAGGAAGGCCTCGAACCGCTCGAAGCCCTGGCGCGCCACATCGGCCATGAGCGCGTCGCGGTCGCGGAAATGACGGTAAGGGGCGGCGGGGCTGACACCGGCCCAGCGCGCCGCGTCGGCGAAGGTAAATCCGCCAGGCCCTTTCTCGCCGATCAGGTCGAGCGCCGCCTTGATCAGCGTCTCGCGCAGGTTGCCATGGTGGTAACCGCGCCGCCCGGCTTCTTCACCCGACCCATGACTTCGCCCTTTGTCTCGTGACCAGCTCATGTAAGGAGGTCTTACATGAGTTGTATCGCCACCGCAGCCGGAATGTTGCACGGACATGGGTCGGGGTATGTCATTTGGTCAGGCTCTCTTAACGACCCCTCCCGGATAACCTTCGGCGTGCCTATCTGAATTGCAACACGAACAACCGCGTGACCATGACCGACTTTCCCTTGAATCTGAAGAAAGCACTGCAGACGAACCGCCTTGAAATCTTCATTCAGCAAGAACAACTGCGCGGTGCCGGACCGGTGACCCGCGCCGACCTGCTGACGGCGATCGCTGCGGTCGCCAGACCTATGGCATTGCGGGCCGAAGCGTCCGACCTGCCATGTGCCGTAGAGCGAATTGACGAGAAGAGCGCCGCGACGGATGAGCCGTTGCCGGCAGGCGCTGAGGGCCAATTCGACCCCGCCGGTGCGCTATCGTCCCGGCCGCAGGCTTCCACGGCGAGGGTGCGCCGCCGGACCTCTCCCTCCGCGGCCTGAGCCACCAGTGGCACCCGCTCTATGCCCCTTGGGCTCGAGCCGGCCTATTTGCTGGCGCATGCGCCACGCCGCCTTGTAGGTCACGCCCAGCCGTCGTTGCAGCTCCCTGCTCGACGCACCGCGCCGGCTCGCGAGAGACAGATAGATCGCATAGAACCAGAGCTGCAGCGGCGTACGGCTGCCTTGGAAGATCGTCCCGACGCAGGGATAGATGTGGCAGCCGCAACGCGCGCAGGCGAAGGCGCGCCGCCCGGCGATCCGGTGGAACGTCGCTTCCGCGCCGCAAGCGTGGCAGAGGTGGCGCATGCCATAACGCATCTCCATGACGAGCTCGAGACAGGATGCCTCGTCGGGAAATCGGCGGAAGAACTGCCGAACGGTGAGAGCGTCGGGCGTTATTGCCTCCGGCACGTCAAATGACAGGTCGGCATGCTCATGAACGATCAGCCGCAAACTCGGTACTTGCTCCCGAGACATTAGAGTCGGCGCTCCGGTTTTTTTACTTGGCTCAAGCGCCCACAGCCTTCAATGCGGCTTAAGATTTGTGCCCTCAAATGCCGATGAAGAGCGACCAAACGTCACATAAAAGGGTTCCCAGGAGCACATTCCCAATGAATCTCGGAAAATTCAGGATCTCGACGAAGATCTTCGCGACGATCGGCATGCTGGGCTTGGTGGCGGCGATTATCGCCGTTACCGGCATTTCGGCCTTGAGCACGCTCAACAGCATCGCCACCGAAATGAAGGTCAACGGATCCGAGGCCATGCTCGGATCGCGCCTCAACACCAACGCGGTCGCCCTCAACCGCACGGAATACAATCTGGCGGCGGACCCGTCGCCGGAGACGATCGCCAACGCCAAGAAATACATCGAGGAGCAGTCGGGCCAGTTCGAGGAGCGTCTCGCCAAGCTCAAGGAGACGGCCGGTCCGAACCAGACGGCGATGCTGGCCAAGATCGAGGAGATCTACCGCAACTACAAGGGCGCCCTGGAAGGGACGATGGCGGTCGCGGAACGCAACTCGTCTCTGGTGGAGACCGGCGACGCCCAGAAGGAGATCCTCGCGAGCGTCAAGCAGAGCCGCAGTCTCGCCTCCGACCTGCGCGACGCCGTGCGCGAATATTTCACCTACACGGACGACAAATCGACGACCTATGCCCAGCAGGCAGAGGCCCTCTATGAGAGCCAGCGCACGGTGATGATCGCCGTGGCGGCAATCGGCCTGCTGCTCGGCATCGCGCTCGGCTGGTTCATATCGCAGAGCGGCATCGTCAAGCCGATCCGGGCGATCGTCGCCTGCCTGAAGGAATTGGCGGGCGGCAATCTCGAGGTCTCGGTGTTCGGCACCGGCCGCAAGGACGAGATCGGCGACATCGCCCAGACCACGCAGGTCTTCAAGGACAACATGGTCGAGGCCGAGCGCCTGCGCCATGAGCAGGCGGAGGCCGAGAAGCGACAGGTCGTCGAGCGCAAGGCGATGATGACCCGCATGGCCGACAATTTCGAGTCGGCCGTGGGCGGCATCGTGAAGTCCGTGGCGGCGGCCTCGACCGAGCTCGAATCCGCGGCCCAGACCATGACGTCGACCGCCGAAGAAACCTCGCGCCAGTCGGCGGCGGTGGCAGCCGCCACCGAGCAGGCCTCGGCCAACGTTCAGACGGTCGCCTCCGCGTCGGAGGAGTTGTCCTCCTCGGTCAAGGAGATCGCACGCCAGGTCGAGAAATCGAGCCAGATCTCCGATCGGGCGGTGACCGAGGCCGATCGCACCAACCGGCAGGTCCAGGCGCTCGCCGAATCGGCGAAGAAGATCGGCGACGTGGTCGACCTGATCAACAACATCGCGGCCCAGACCAATCTGCTGGCGCTGAACGCCACGATCGAAGCGGCGAGGGCTGGCGAGGCCGGTAAGGGCTTTGCCGTGGTCGCCTCCGAGGTCAAGACGCTCGCCACCCAGACTGCCAAAGCGACCGAGGAGATCGCGAGCCAGATCGCCTCGATCCAGAGCGCGACCGGTGAATCGGTGGCCTCCATCGACGGCATCGGGGCGACGATCCGGGAGATGAGCCAGATCGCCTCCGCGATCGCGGCCGCGATGGAAGAGCAGGGCGCGGCGACGCAGGAGATCTCGCGCAACGCCCAGCAGGCCGCCCAGGGCACCCAGGAAGTCTCTTCCAACGTCACCGGCGTCAACCGAGCCGCCACCGATACCGGCTCGGCCGCGGCGCAGGTGCTGTCTTCCTCTGGCGAGCTGTCGCGCAATGCGGAAACCTTGCGCGGCGAGCTCGAGAAGTTCCTGACGACGGTACGCGCCGCCTGACGTGAGCGCATGGGAGGGGCGGGCCATCTCCCCCAGGCCCGCCCCTCCCCTTTTCTCTCGATTGGGCGGCGATCGCCGGGTCGCCATTGCCCTCCGATAGCGCTACCTGCCGTTCGATTTCGCGGTAGGCCGCCGGCCCAGGCCCCTCGTCCGCGAGCGCTGCGATGGCGCACGCTGCAAGTTCCCGCCCGCGCCAAACTCTTGAGATAGATCGGTTCGCCAATCTCCGGCGCAGCGTCAGCGAGGGCGAGGCCGGTCCTTGGCCCAGCCCTTCAGCCCAGCCATGTAACGAGGTCTTACATGAGTTGGCCCGGCTCTGCCGTCGCCTTGGCGAAGCGCACAACTTGGTGAAGGGCAAGGAATGCAAAGACGGACTCCGGCGTTACACCCCGGATGACCCAGACCGACACCGTTCCACGACCGGGCAACGGCCCGGAGAGCGCCGCCCGCGCGGCGGCGCCCGATCAGCCGGCGCCCGACGAACAATCGGCGCCGATGCCGGCGTCGATCTATGGCTTCATCTGGCGCACCTGCCGGAGGGGCCAGCTGATGGTTTGCCTGTTCTCGGGCCTCCTCATCCCCCTCGCCGCGGTGCCGCTGGAGCTCCAGCGGCGCATGGTCGATACGGCGCTGGGCAACAAGGATCTGCGGCTCCTGATCATCCTGGGCCTCGTCTATCTGGGTTCGATCGTCGCGCAGCAGGGCCTGAAATACGGAATGAACATCGCCCGCGGCTGGGTGGTCGAGGACGTCACGCGCCGCCTGCGCCGCACGATCCATCGCGGCAAGGACAGCCTGGGCACGGCGCAGCCCGGGACACCGCCCGATGCGGGGACGGCGGTGGCGATGGTCGCGTCCGAATCCGAGGACATCGCCGGTTTCGTCGGCGACAGCGTCTCGGTGCCCCTGGTGCAGGGCGGCACGATCGTCTTCACCTTCGGATATCTCGCCTGGGTGGATTGGCGGATCGCCAGCCTCGCGGCGCTGCTCTATACGCCGCATTATTTCATCGTGCGCTGGGTGCAGCAGGTGATCAACCGGTTGGCGCGCAGCCAGGCCAAGGTCGTTCGGCGCCTCGGCCAGCAACTGGTCGGCGACATCGAGAAGCAGCGCAACTCCGCTCGCTTCCACTCGCTCGTTCAGATCGCCTACGACCTGCGCATGAAGATATACCGGCGCAAGTTCATCCTGACCTCGCTGGGCAATTTCCTCGATGCGCTCGGACCCCTCGTCGTGCTGGTGGTCGGCGGCTGGTATGTGATCCAGGGCCAGACCGAGGTCAGCACCCTGGTCGTCTTCATCTCCGGCATGCAGCGCATCGCCGATCCGTGGGACCAGCTCATCAACTTCTATCGCACGGCCCAGATCGCCCAGACGAAATATCGACTGTTCGTGCAGACGCTCGAGGGCGACGAGCATCACCAGCCGCTCGGAAGCTGAGAGTTCTCGATCGGCCGTGAAGGCCGCCACCGCGAAGCGGCGCTCCCTCTCAGTCGAAAGCCGGCGCGGGACCATCCGAATTGGTGCAACCGGTCCGTGTCCCACCGGGGCCGCGCATGAAAAACCTTTGCGGACGCTTTGATTTTTGCCGCGCGGCAGTCCAGGGTATCAGTGTCGAGGATGCGTCGGACCCTTCGGTTCCACCGGATGGCGGCAGTCGCCTCGCCGGGGTCGCATGCCGAGATCGATCTATCGCTATGTCTGGAAGGTCAGCGCCCAAGGGCAGGTCGTGATCTGCCTGCTGTCGGCCGTGGTCATCCCCCTGGGGACGGTGCCTCTGGATCTGCAACGGCGCATGGTCGACGACGCCCTCGGGCAGAAGGATTTCCATCACCTCGTCATTCTCGGCCTGTTCTACCTGGCGACGATCCTGGGGCAGCAAACTCTGAAATATGCCCTGAACCTCACGCGCGGCTGGGTGGTCGAGGACGTCACGCGCCGCCTGCGCAATGCCATCTACACGAACGAGGACCGGCACAGCACGAAGCGTGGCGGCCTGCTGGCCGATCCCGGCACGGTCGTATCGATGGCGGCGTCCGAAACCGAAGATATCGGCGGTTTCGTCGGCGACAGCATTTCCGTCCCTCTCCTGCAGGGCGGAACGATCATTTTCGTCTTCGGCTATCTGGCCTGGGTGGATTGGCGCATCGCCAGCCTGGCCGCCCTGATCTACACGCCGCACTATTTCATCGTCCGGATGGTGCAGCAGGCGATCAATCGCCTCGCCCGCGGCCATGCGAAGGTGGTGCGGCGCATCGGCCATGAGATCGTGACCTGGTCCAACAGCCGAAAGGCCTCCGGTCGCTTCCGTTCGCTCGTCAATGTCGCTTACGGGCTGCGGATGAGCATCTATCGGCGCAAATTCGTCCTGACCTATATCGGCAACGTCCTCGATGCGCTGGGACCGCTGCTGGTGCTGATGGTCGGCGGCTGGTTCGTGATCCAGGGACAGACCAATGTGAGTACCCTGGTGGTCTTCATCTCCGGCATTCAGCGAATTGCCGACCCCTGGGACCAGCTGATCAATTTCTATCGCACCGCCCAGATCGCGCATACAAAATACAAGCTGTTCTCGCAGACTCTCTCTGGCAAATAGCGGCCTTCGTTCAATAGGGCGTCCCGTCCTTGTGGGTACGGCCGGCCGGTTCCCAACGGAGGTCGATATCGGGGTAGTCGGTGACATCCTGATCGGGGCGTCTCGATCCGACTTCGAGGATCAGCGCCGGGTGTCCGGACCTGTTCTGCAGATGATGTCCATCGGCGACACCGGCTTTGAACCCCGCGCAGTCGCCCGGCCGCAGGACCTGCTCGCCCCGATCGGTAACCAGCACGACCTCGCCCTCGACGACCCAGAGAAACTCGTCTTCCGCCGTATGCCAGTGGCGTTGGCTGGACCAGCTTCCCGGCGGCAGCCGCAGCAGATTGACGCCGAACTGATCGAGGCCGGCCGCATCCCCCAGCGCCTGGCGGACACGCTCGCGACAGGGCGCGTCATAGGGTGGCGGATAGCCGGATCCCTCATGGCGTGGCACGGAAGCCAGATCGATCTTGCCCATGGATATCTCCCTCTCTCGCTCGCGCGCGAGCATAGCCGCGCAAGAGCGGGACGATCCAGAGAGGAAGCGTTCGGGCCGGCGCTGTCCTAAGGCTTGACCGTGAAGGGCGCCTTCGCCAGCAGCACATAGGAATCGTCGCGCAGCAGGCGCAGCTCATACTTGCCGGGCTCGAGCTTGCCGCCCAGCGCATCGCTGTCGAAGGCGCCCGAGCCCTCGATCGTGGCGCCGGTATAGATATAGGCGATGTAGTTGTAGATATCGGGATCGCCGGCGCGATAGACGGCGATCCAGTCGAACTTCATGCCCGGCGCATTGTGCCAGGAGAGCTCGATCGTCTGGCCCGGCTTGTAGCTCGCCTTCTGCGCCGCCACGACCGGCACAGCGTCGCGCGCCAGCACCCAGAACGCCGTGCGCGCCAGCTCCTTGCCGTCCGCATCGGCAAGAACCGCGTCATAGGCGCCGGCCTTCATGAAGGTCGAGCCAAGCTTGATCGAGGGCCGATCGCTGGCATCGCCAGTCGCCATGCTGGCGATGGCGTTCTTCGCCGGATCGCCGCCCTTCGGCACGACCGAGACGCGCGCATCCTCGCGATTGCCGATGACGAAGCGCAGGATGAAATCGTCGCCCTGGGTGACGAGGCGCCGGTCGATGCCCACCATCGCCGGCGCCACACCCGGCACGACATGGAAGGTCGAGACCACGGCGCGATGATCCGACGGCCAGGGCGTGACCGGAACATCGACATCGGGCCCGCCGGCTTCGCCCACGACCTGGCTCGCCGTTACACTGGCATTGCCCGCGCTCCAGACCAGATCGATGCGGTCGAAGGTCTCGTTCGGCTTGACCCAGGGATGGGGATAGCCCGCGGTCCAGGTGAAGCCCGGCTGTGCCACCGGATCGGGATGAGCCTCGCGATAGGAGTCATGCAGGCCGGCATCGGCCAGCGCCTTGCTCACCGGCCATTCGACCGCATACTTCACCTGCGGGCGCGCCTTCATCGCGGCCTCGGTCCAGTCGAGATGCGAGGGCGAGTTGAAATCGCCGGTCAGGAACACCGGCGTGCCGTCCGCCGCCACTTTGGGCAGCGCCTCGAGATAGGGCTGGATGGCCGGCAGCCGCGTATCGATCTCCATCTGCAGCACCGCCGCCAGATCCTGACCGTCGCGCACCGCCTCAGGGCCATAGGGTGTGGCCGGCATATGGACATTGGCGACCGCGACGATGCGGCCGGGCACGGGCTCGACCCAGACATAGAGCGGATCGCCCGGCGGATCGAACAGCGGATAGCGCGAGAGGATGTGGCGGCGCTCGTCGACATAGGGCCAGCCCAGCGCGGTCGCGATGGCGCGCGCGGTGCCGTCGGGTTCCTGCAAACTCACGATATCGGCCTTGGCCGCCCTGATCGCCTCGACCACCTGGCCCGCATCCACCTGCGCGCCGCCATACCAGATGTTGAAGGTCATGACCCGGAGGTCGATGCCGGGCTCGTCGGCCGACGCCGATCCGACCCCCATCACCACCGCCGTCGCCAACGCCAACGCTGCCACCCACCGCCACAAGCCGCTCATTTGCCTCTCCCCTTCGATCGCCGTTCCCACCCGGCCCGGAAGCCGATCCTGCACCCCTCGGCTAAGCCCCGGAACCGGCTGGATTTCCGGGGGCGAGCTTGACACGGGCCCCCGGCTCAAGTAAATGAATATTCATTCAGTAGCGTTATCGTATTGAAACCGCAACAGAACTCGAAGGATTTCGGTCCCATGGCCGCAGCACTGAGAGCGATCCGGACGGTGCCCCAGGGCGGCGCCGCGACCCGCGCTTCGATCCTCGAGGCGACCGTCGGCGTGATCGCGCGCCAGAGCCTGTCGGGCACCACGGTCGAGCGCGTGGCGCTGGCGGCCAAGGTAGCTCCCGGCACCGTCATCCTTCACTTCAAGCGCAAGGAGGCGCTGCTGGTCGAGGTGCTCGACCATCTCTCGACCGAGTTCGAGCGGGCGCGCGCGAGCGCTCTCCAGGATTCCGCGACCGACCCGGTCGAAGCCTTGAAGCGCCTGATTGCCACCATGTTCGATCCCGCCGTCTCGGCGCCCGACAAGGTCGCGGTCTGGTACGCCTTCTGGGGCGAGGCCGGATCGCGCAGCACCTATCTCGAGCGGGTCGGCGTCATCGACACCCGCTACCACGAAGACATGGTGCGGATCATCGCCGACCTGATCGCTCGCGGCGGCCATCGCCATCTCGACGCCGAGGCGGTCGCCACCGGCTTCATCGGCGTCCTCGAATATCTCTGGCAGGAGATCATGGTCGAAGGCGCTGCCTTCGACCGTGGGATAGCCCAGCGCACCGCTTTGAACTACCTCGCCGGAATGTTTCCCGAGGCCTTTTCCCTGACGACCTGAGTTGGATACGACCATGACCCCGATCGATGTGACCCGACAGGAGACCGCCATGAACGAACAGACCCCGATTGCGCTGGCCCCGATTGCGCCGACCGAGGTCGATTCGATGACGCGCGGCCTGCCGGCCTGGACCTATTTCAATCAGGAGCTGACCGAGCTCGAATATCAGCGGGTGATCCTGCCCTCCTGGCAGTTCGTCTGTCATGTGAACCAGCTCAAGAACCCGGGCGACTTCGCCACGCTCGACATGATGCGCGATTCCGTGCTGGTCACGCGCGGCAAGGACGGCGAGCTCCGCGCCTTCTCGAATGTCTGCCGGCATCGCGGCTCGAAGCTGCTGGATGGATCCGGCAGCTGCAAGGGCCGCATCCGCTGCCCCTATCACGGCTGGTCCTACGCGCTCGACGGCAGGCTCATGGGCGTGCCCTCGGAGCAGACCTTCCCGGGCATGAAGAAGGCCGATTTCGGGCTGAAGCCGGTCGAGATGGAGATCGTCCTCGGTCTCGTCTTCGTGCGGCTCGTTTCGGGCGGCCCCAGCCTGGCGGAGATGTTCAAGGACTTCATCGAGATGGCGCGGCCCTACCGGCTGGAGGAGATGGAGCCGATCAAGGAGCTCTGGACCGGCAGCTGGAACTGCAACTGGAAGGTCGCGGTCGACAACAATCTCGAGAACTACCACGTGCCGATCGGCCATCCGGGCTATCACCGCATGCTCGACAACGATCTCATGGGCGAGATCAACGTTCATGGCGTGGCGGTGAGCGAGAGCGTGCTCAAGGACCGGCCTTCGCCGGTCTGGAGCGAGCGGCTCTATCAGAAGATGGCGCCCGAGATCCTGACCGACCTGCCGGAGAAGACGCGCCGCACCTGGCTGTTCTTCTCGATGGCCCCGAATATCGGCATCGACATCTATCCGGACAGCATGGATGTGTTCCAGATCCTGCCCCAGACGGCCGAGACCTGCCTCATGCGCTATCCGGTGTTCAGCCGGCCCGACGCGCGGCGCGAGGCCAAGGTGCTGCGTTATCTCAACGCCCGCATCAACCGGCAGGTCGGCCATGAGGACCGCGACCTGAGCGAGCGCGTGCAGATGGGCCTGCGCTCGAACGGTTACGAGCCCGGCCCGCTCTCGAACTATGAGCACGCGATCCTGGACTTCCATGACCGGCTGCGCGCGGCCTGCCCGGTGGTGACGCTGCCCCAGGCCCCGGCCCATGGCAGCCTCGCCGCCGTCAATGCGGCGATGCTCACGGGGTCCGATTCCGGCGACGCCGCGGCGGCCTAAGCTCTGTTCCCTCCCCCAGAATGGGGGAGGGTCAGGGAGGGGGAAGACGCGATGGCCGATACCGCGTCTTCCCTCTCCCTAGCCCTCTCCCGCGAAGCGGGAGAGGGGACAATAGATCGAGACCGCGCCCTTCCTTCCGGCACCTCACGCAAACCCCGCCCGATCTGATAGTCTCGCCCGCACGCCGATTCGCCGCAGCGCTTGCCCTGGCGCGTCATCACAGAATTGGCGGCTCGGGGGAGCCTCGGACTTGCCGCCTTTGCGCGATCGCCGATCGCTGATGGCCATCGCCTCGCTCTTCGCGGGCGTGTTCATCTTTTCGTTCCAGGATGTGGTGATCAAGACCGTGGCCGGGAGCTATCCGGTCCATGAGGTCATCACCATCCGCTGCTTCGTCAGCATTCCGATCCTGCTGGCGATGCTGCATTGGCATGGCGGCATTCGCGCGCTCGTCTCGCCGCGCGCGGGCTGGCTGGCCCTGCGCGGCGCGGCGTTGATGGCCGCCTACACGGCCTATTATCTGGCCTTCCCGGTATTGCCGCTGGCGAGCATCGTTGCGCTCTATTTCACCGTCCCACTCTTCATCACCGCCTTGGCCGGGCCCTTCCTGGGCGAGAAGATCGGCCTCAATCGCTGGATCGCTACCATCGTGGGCTTCGCCGGCGTGGTGGTGATGATGCGCCCCGCGAGTGGCCTGTTCGAATGGGCGGCGCTGCTCCCCGTGGCCGCGGCCTTCAGCTACGGCGTGGCCGCGCTGATGGCACGCCGGCTCGGCGCGACCGACAGCGCGCCAGTCATGGCCTTCTATCAGAACCTGCTGTTTCTGACGGGCGCGCTCGTCATGGCGGGGCTGTTCGGCCAGGGCGGCTATGAAGGCGACAAGACCGGCAGCCTCGGTTTCCTGCTGCGCGCCTGGACGATGCCGAGCACGACCGATCTGCTGCTGATGGCGGCCACCGGCCCCATTGCCGCGGTCGGCACGGTGTTGTTGACCCAGGCCTATCGCATGGCCGAGGCCAATCTGGTCGCCTCCTTCGAATATACCGGCCTGATCTGGGCCAGCCTCTGGGGCTTCACCTTCTGGGGCGAGATCCCCGGATTGGCGACCCTGGCGGGTGCGGCCCTGATCGTCGGCGCCGGGCTCTATATGCTCACCCGCGCGCGCGGGACGCCGGTGGTCGAGGGCGAGGTCGGCGGCGAACGGGTCTGAGCCGAACCGGGGCGCGTTATCGTCTCGACAAAGTCGCGCTTCTGCCCCATTTCAAGTGGGATGGCGGGTCGGCCGAACCCGCACCGCCGAGCGACAGGTGCCGATGCCCGAGCCGCAACAGCCCGTCATCGATTTTCTCGCCAATCCGGCGAGCCATGGTCTGCCGCCCGGCACGCCGATCGAGCGCATCGACACCCATGGCGCCTCGGTGTTCCTCGCGGGCGAGCGCGCCTTCAAGCTCAAGCGCGCGATTCGATTCGCCTATCTCGATTTCTCGACGCCGGCCTTGCGCGAGCGGGCTTGCCGCACCGAGCTCGCCGTCAATCGCCGCACCGCCCCCGGGATCTATCTCGCCCTCCACAGAATCACGCGCGGGCCCGACGGCAGGCTCGGGTTCGATGGCGACGGCGAGATCCTGGACTGGGTGATCGAGATGCAGCGCTTCGATCAGAGCCTGCTGTTCGATCGGATGGCGGGCGAAGGCCGGTTGACGCCGGCCCTCATGCAGGAATTGACCGACATCGTCTGGGAGTTCCACCAATCGCTGGCGCCGGTGAAGACAGAAGATGGTGCCGCACGCTTCTCCCGCATCATGGCGGGCAATCTGGGAGAGCTGCAGCAGGCCGCAGCCGAGGGTGTGCTGGAAACCGCCGCGATCGATCGCGTGAACCGGCGAAGCGAGGAGGCCCTGCAATCCGTCGCCGGCCTGCTCGACCGGCGCGCGGCCGACGGCTTCATCCGCCGCGGCCATGGCGACCTTCACTTGCGCAACATCTGCCTCTGGCAAGGCCGGCCGACCCTGTTCGATGCGATCGAATTCTCGGAAGAGCTCGCCACCATCGACCGGCTCTACGATCTGGCGTTCCTGCTGATGGATCTCGAGCATCGCGGCGCACGCGATCTTTCGAATCGCGTCTTCAACCGATATCTCGACCGCGGCGAGACGGAGGAAGGCCGTGCCGCGCTGCCGCTCTTCATGGCCGTCCGCGCGGTCATCCGCGCCCATGTCTCGGCCTCGACCGCGCGCCGTCAGGGCCAGGGCGGTCCCGGCGAGGCCTCGCGCGATCAATCGCGCCACTATCTCGATCTGGCGCTGCGGCTGCTGGAGCCGTCGACGCCCAGGCTGATCGCGATCGGCGGCTTCTCCGGCACCGGAAAATCGACGCTCGCCTATCGGCTGGCGCCGGCCCTGGGTCCTGCCGCCGGCGCCCGGGTCCTGCGCAGCGACGTGATCCGCAAGCGGCTGAAAGGCGTGTCGCCGGAGACGCGGCTTCCCCCCGACGCCTATGACCGGGCCGTCACGCGGCAGGTCTATGAGAGCCTGGCGCGCGACGCCGCCCGGGCGATCGCCGCGGGTTCGACCGTGATCGCCGACGCCGTCTTCGGCGATCCCGCCGAACGAGATCACATCGAGCAGGTCGCACGGCAAGCCTCGGTCGGATTCACGGGATTGTGGCTGGAGGCCCCGGCGGCGATCCTGGAAGGCCGCGTTCGGGATCGCCGCGGCGATGCCTCCGACGCGGACGCCATGGTGCTGCGCCGGCAGCTCGAGCGATCGGCCGGGCCCATGACCTGGCGCGTGCTCAGCGCCGCGGGTCCGTTGACGGAGACCGTGGCGACGGCGCTCGAGGCGTTGGCGCCGGCCCCGTGAAGAAGGTTCGCCGGAATGCTGGACAATGCCGGCCGGCTGGCGCTCTCTTGCCTTCCCGCTCTCGCTGTTGGAGGTCCCGTTGCGCCTGGTTGCCATGATGATCCTGGGCGCGGCCCTGCTCGCGGCCGGCCCCGCCGCAGCCGCGGATTCGGCGCTCGCGAATCGAGGACTGGCCCTGGCCAAGAGCTATTGCTCGGGCTGCCATCGCGTGAGCGCCGACCAGGCGATTCCGCCGCCGGTGACGGTCGAAACGGAGACGGGCCAGACCGACGTCAAGGCGCCGAGCTTCTGGCTGGCCGCGCACCAGGAGGGCCGCGACGGCGCCTATTTCCGCAAGTATCTGCATGCGCCCCGGGACCCGATGCCGGAAGAACCGCTGGAGCCGGGCGAGCTCGATGCCATCGTCGCCTATCTCTTGTCGCTGCGCGCGCAGCCGGCCGGCGCCGGCTGGTAGAAGCGCCCCCGGGGTTCCGGCGCGGGCGGGCTGGAATTGCTTCGCTCTTCTGTGCCATGACAGGGTTCGACGAACGGCGGAGCCGGCAGGAAAGATCCGGCCGCAGGGAAGAGGGACGTTCGAGATGCTGTTCTGGTTGCCGCAAATATTGACGCCGTCCGAGCGCGAACAGATCGTGAGCGTCCTGCGCAGCGGGCAGTTCCAGGACGGCAAGGCCTCCGCCGGCAATCTCGGCCGCAACCAGAAGGCCAACGAGGAGCTGGATTTCCGCTTCCCCGCCAAGGCCGAGCTCGACAAGCTTGTGATGGCGGCGCTGGCGCGCAACCAGACCCTCGACGCCGCCGCGCGGCCCAAGACGATCACCAGGCCGGTCTATAGCCGCTACGGCGTGGGCATGCATTACGGCATGCATATGGACAATGCGGTGATGGGCCGGCAGGACCGGATGCGCATCGATCTCTCGATGACGATCTTCCTGTCCGATCCCGAGAGCTATGAGGGCGGCGAACTGTCGCTCGAGACCGAGTTCGGCGTGAAGACGGCGAAGCTACCGGCGGGCGACGCCGTGCTCTATCCGACCATTTATTATCACGAGGTCAAGCCGATCCTGCGCGGCGAACGGCTGGCGGCGGTGCTCTGGATCCAGAGCCTGGTCAAGGACCCGCACCAGCGCAACCTGCTCTATGAATTGTCGCAGGCGGCCGATACCCGCAACCGCGAAGCGCCCGACGCGCCGGAAACCAAACAGCTCATCAAGATCCACATGAACCTGTTGCGCATGTGGGCGGAGAACTAAGTCGGCGAAGGGCGAGGCGGGAAGAGACGGGAGGGCCGTGCGACCGCTAGGCCTTCGCGCGGTCGCTGCCGGTCGGTCGCGATTGGGTTTCCTGGTTCTCGTTGGCCTCGCTGCCGAGATCGAGACTGTAGATCACCATCCGGCCGGCGGCTTCGGTCCGGGAGACGATCGGCTCCTGGGCCAGTAGATCTTGCATGATGGCGAGGTCGAGCTCGGCAGGCCGGTCGCTGTCGCGGTCCTGCAGAACCAGGGTAATGTGACGCGCATGTCGCATGATGGATCGAGTCCGAATCCTTAAAGGAACGGGAAGGCCGCAGGGGATAATCGAATTGCCCAGCTTTGCCAAATAATTAAACCGCCATATGGCGACCGGGCGCGCGGATGGAAGACCAGCCGAACGGCTAGCCGAAGCCCCTACAAATCACGAACTATTCCGCGGGATACGGATCGCGCCATAAAATTCGCCTGCGCCGCAGCAGCTTAGGCGCGATCCTCGAACCCTTCGAGCTTCAGGATTCCGACTCCTCCGCATGGCCGTCGCGCGCGTCGCGCGCACGCGGACGTTTTGCCGCATGAGTTTTGACGCGGCCATCGATGCGGCGGCGAAACTCGGCGAGGCGCCGCAAGGCCGCATCGAACGCATCGTGGATCGCAACATGCGCATCCTCATGCGCGTGATCCATCGGCGGGTTGCGATTGACGGGGAGGCTGCCGCGCGGCAGCTCCAGGCGCAGGTTGACCGCATAGAGCTTGCCCTGCTGGCGGCGCCGGTTCGGTGCCGAAATCACGACGTGACAGGCGATCAATCGCTCACGTCCGATCTTCATCAGTTTGGAGGCCCGCCGTCGGACTTCCGTCTCCAGGGACGGCGAGGGCGCGAGATTGCGAAAGCTGATCGTGAGTGCCGGGCTATCTTGCATTCCTGATCTCCCTTTTCGTTTGTCTCGATCCCTACGCGGAATTGCCCATCTCGAGCGCCGAACGGGCGACGACGGCCGCAGCGAAAATTCAGGCTCGATAGCCCGCCCCTGGCGAGCGCCGCCCATCGCCTCCGGCAAGATCGGTCGTGCTCAGAACCTCGCGGCGATGCGAGCACACCCCGCGGACCCGACGAGGCCGACAGGCCCGGGCAGCGCCTCGCGAAAGCGACCTGAACGCTGGGAGCCGGCCGAACCCGTACACGCCACAGGCGAGAAGATTTTCCGCCTGGTTGCCATAGCGCCCGCCGGCAATGGCCGGCATCAGTTCGCGCGTCAGCTTCGGCATCGCCCTCTCCGGCAAAGCAAACTGTGGTTATTTTAACATGGTTGCGGCAAGCAAGGGCTTCAACCGCGACAGGGATCGCGAATTGACAACATCTTGGGGCTCCAGCCAGCCGCGCCGGGCCTGACCGATCCCGAAGCGCAAATAGCTGAAATCAGCGGGTCTATGGGCATCGGACCCGATGCTGACGAGAACGCCAGCTTCCTTCGCCGCCCGACAATAAACATCGCTGAGATCCAGGCGTTCGGGCTGGGCGTTGAGCTCCAGGAAGCAACGCCGCTGGCGCGCATGCTCGATCACGCGCGTCATATCGAAATTGGCGCCCGCACGGCTGCCCAGCAGACGGCCTTCGGGATGCGCCAGAATGGTGAAATAGGGATGATCCATGGCCCGCAGCAGCCGTGCCGTCTGCTTCTCGGGAGCCAGATTGAACCCGCCATGGACAGCACCAATGACCAAATCCAGCCGGCCCAGGATCGAGTCCGGAAGATCGAGCGCACCGTCTTCGAGAATATCGACCTCGATACCCTTCAGCAGGACAATGCCCTTGAGCCGTTCGTTCAACCGGTCGATCTCGTCCATTTGCCGCGAGAGCCGGCGTGAATCAAGCCCATGGGCGATGCCGAGGCGGCGCGAATGTTCGGTGATCGCGAGATAGGACAGGCCGAACTTCTTCGCCGCCTCTGCCATCTCTCCAATCGTGGCCTGGCCGTCGCTGGCCTTGCTATGGCTGTGAAGGTCGCCCTGCAAGTCGTCGAGCTCGATCAGGGCCGGGAACGGCCGTTTGCGCGCCCATTCGATCTCGCCGCGATCCTCGCGCAGCTCTGGCGGCATGGGCCTCAGCCCGACAGCACGATAGACGGAAGTTTCGGTTTCCCCGGCGACCGCACGATCGCCCTTGAAGACCCCGTATTCGTTGAGCTTGAGACCGCGTGCCTGAGCCAGTTTGCGAAGCGCGATGTTATGCGCCTTGCTGCCGGTGAAGTAGACGAGTGCCGCGCCATAGCTTTCGGCAGGCACCACCCGCAGATCGACCTGGAGGCCGCTGGTCAGAATGACAGTGGCGCGAGTCGGCCCCTGGGCGAGAACTTTCGCAACGCGATCGTAGGCGACGAAGTGCTCGATCACGGGTTGGGAATTCCTCGCCGTTGCCAGGAAATCCAGATCGCCGACCGTTTCGCGCTGGCGGCGATAACTGCCGGCAACAACGCATTGGCCGATCCCCTGGGCCGCGCGCAAATGCTTCAGCAGGGCCTCCGCTTCGGGCAGGGCTGACGCGAGCAGGAGACGGCGTGGTTGCTCAGTCTGCGTCTTGGCCGCCGCCGCGATGGCCGCGATTGATTTGTCGCCGAGGCCCGGAAGCCCCCGCAATTTCCCTGCCGCAGCCGCGCTCTGCAGGCCGGCCATCGAGGCGATGCCGAGCTTGTCATGGAGCATCTTGGCCCGTTTGGGACCGATCCCGGGGACCCTGAGCAATTCGACAAGCCCCGCCGGCAACTCGCCATGCAGCCGGTCGAGCATCGCGACATGGCCGGTCGCGACCACCTCCGCGATCTTACCGGCGAGGTCGGCGCCGATTCCCGAGAGCTCCGTCAGGTCCTTGCCCTCGGCGATCAGATCGGAAGCAGGTCGCTCGAGACCGCGCAACGTCCGTGCGGCCTGGCGGTAGGCGCGAATGCGGAAGGGATTGGCGCCTTCGATCTCGAGCAGATCCGCAATCTCATCGAAGAGCCCGGCAATCTCGTCGTTGCGGGGCGTAGCGGCACCGTGCCGTCGCGGCAAGGCGTGCTCGCCGCCCGCATATTCCTGTCGAGCTTTGCGTTTCGTTCTCACAACCATCGGCGGATAAAGGCTACCGGCCGTTCCAGCCGCTTACCATGATGCAGATCAATCGGCACCGACGGGCCAGGGCGCGCCACTGCCCCTGAGGGGCGCGACCGCCCCAGGGAATCACCTCACCTGGAAATGCCAGCGCACCGACAGTTTTAGCGGCCCGTGATAGTCCTCCAGCTCGGCGAATTTTACACTGCCGCTGCCCTTCTGGTTCGCGAAGGAGCCCTTCAGGGGGATCGCCAGATATTTGAGCGCCGGCAGATAGTCGGAGTCGCTGTAGGGCAGAAACTGGATCTGCACCTCTCCGGGCCCGTCCTGGGTGACCTGCGGAATGGTCGGGACGAAGATCGGCGGCGTCAGCACCACGCTGATCTTGTCCTGCAGCGTGTCGACCTCGACCGTAGGGGCGCCGCCGGCGGTTGCGTCGTTCGGCCCGATCTTCCCCGCGGCCTTGCGTTCGCGCGTCGAGGTGCAGAGATTGGCGGTCGCGCCGCAGATCGGATCGTAGACCACGTCCTTGCGCCATTCCTCGAACTTGTAGGTGCCGGACAAGGCGTTCGCCGACAGCACGTTCCATTGCTGGAAGCGGGGCGCGTTGGCCTGGTTGTAGCTGTTCATGGATTGCTGCACCTGCCCCACATCCTGGCTCATCTGCTGCAATTGCGGATCCTGGGACAGCTTCATGACATAGGCCTCGACACAGGCTTCATCGTCGCCGCAGGCCTCCACGGCCGCCTGCATCTGGGCCATGAGGGGAGCGTTGTTGGTGGCCGCCTGCTCGCTCTGCTGGCCCAGGGCCGTCGCCTGTTCGGTCTGCTGGGCCTGGACTTGCGCGTCGGTGACGCTGGCCGGGGAAAGCTTGCCGGCGACCAGCTCGAGGCTCACGGTCAGTTGCCGGAGCACGCGCCATTCCGTCGACTGCCCGGCCTCGCCCTTGACCGAGAGTTTGCCCTCGATCGTGTATTCGAGCTCGAGTGTCGCCTTACGTCCTTCCTCGACCGGCGTCTGGGCGGCCATCGCCACGCCGGACCATAGAACGCCCGCGGCGACGCAAAGCGTCGCGAAACCCACCCTCGGCATCGGCACTCTCCCCTGGCAATAACGGACTCACACCCACTAGGCTAACTTCCCTAGCGTGGCTCTTTGACTCATGTCAACGCATTGACGCCCGATCCGGCGAAGACTGCTATGGGCGATTATTGTCGAGCCCCGGTTTCGACTCCCGATGACGGGGCAACGGAATCCCGCCATGCGCTTTGCCAACCGACAGGATGCGGGCCGCCGGCTGGCCTCGGCCCTCGAACGTTTCCGGGACAAGTCGCCGGTTGTGCTGGCCTTGCCGCGCGGCGGCGTTCCGATCGGCTACGAGATCGCGGTCGCGCTGGGCTGTCCGTTGGACATTGTGCTGGTGCGAAAGCTGGGCGCCCCGAACCAGCCCGAGCTGGCCGCGGGCGCCGTTGTCGATGGCGAACGTCCGGAAATCGTCATCAATGAGGATGTGGCCTCGGTGCTCGATCTGACGGCCGAATTCTTCGAACGGGCCGCGCGGCGCGAACTGACCGAGATCGCGCGGCGGCGCGGGCTTTACCTGCCCGGGCGGGCCCATCCGGCGCTCGCGGGAAAGACGGTCATCCTCGCGGATGACGGGATCGCCACCGGTGCGACGGCGCGCGCGGCCCTGCGCGCCGTGCGCCGCCAGAAGCCGGCGAAGCTCGTGCTCGCGGTCCCGGTGGCGCCACCGGAGACCGTCGCCGAGCTCGCGCCGGAATGCGACGAGGTCGTTTGCCTGGCGCAGCCGATGGATTTCGGCGCCATCGGCTTTTATTACGCCGATTTCCATCAGATGGACGATGCGGAGGTCATCGCGCTGCTGGAGCGTGCGGCGGCCGCGCCGGGAGCGGACAAACCGCCGCGCCGCTAGAGATCGGGGTCGAGGAGGCGGCGCAGCCGGGTGCTGGCGGTGAACGCGAAGCGCAGCAGCAGCGCCTTGCGCCGGCTGGCATTGAGCGAGACCAGGTCGCTCGCCCGCAAGATCTCGGCGCTGTAGGCGTCGGCCACGATCAGCCCGCATTCCGCCGGCAGGATCTCGCGCGGGAAATCGAGCGCCACCGCGAAATAGAAATAGTCGCAGAACTCGCGATATTCGGGCCATTTGCTGTCGGTCAGGAAATCGATCGGCGAGCTCTTGACCTCGACGATGACGGTCTCGCCGCGCTCGTTCACGCCGAACACATCCGCGCGCCGCCCGGTGGCGAGCGAGAACTCGGTCACGGTGCCATAGCCCAGATTCTCGAGGAATCGGCTGACGCCGCGTGCCAGCTTGAGCGCGATTTCGGGATCGGAAAGTGCCATGGCTGCCGGTTCGGGACTCTGCCTGAGGGGTTTCAGTTTTGTCCACGGTTGCGCATACAACTCAGCTGTCATCCCCACGAAAGCGGGGACCCATGTCGATCCAACGCCCAAGCTGAACTATGGGTCCCCGCTTTCGCGGGGATGACGGTTGGGGGTGGTTCCTCACGCCCTGTGTATGGCCCGCCATACCGGCACGGTTGCGTGTTGGCAGTCCGGCGAGCCCGCCGCTAGATTGCCGGGGCAGCAGGGGAGGTCGGGCGCAGCTTGGGAGATGGGGAGCTTGAATCGCGAGACGAGGCGGTGACGCCGGAAGCCGGCCCGGCGCCCGCAACTCCGCGCCGACGACGCTCGCTGCCGGGCCGCCTCTGGCGCTGGAGCTTGAGGATCGCGGCAGGCTTCTTCGCGCTCTCGGTGCTGCTGACCGTCATCTACCAGTCGCTGCCGCCACCGATCACGATCCTCATGATCGATGGGCTGCTGGACGGGCGCGGCATCCACAAGGACTGGACCTCGATCGAGCGGATCTCGCCCGACCTCATCCGCAGCGTCATCGCCGCCGAGGATGCGCATTTCTGCGAGCATCACGGCTTCGACTGGACCTCGATCCAGGCCGCCTGGAACAAGATCGAGGCGGGATCGAGCCGCCTGCGCGGCGGCTCGACCATCTCCAATCAGACCGCCAAGAACGTGTTCCTCTGGCCGGGCCGCAACTGGGTTCGCAAGGGCCTCGAGGCCTATTTCACCGTCCTGATCGAGTTTGTCTGGGGCAAGCAGCGGATCATGGAGGTCTATCTCAACGTCATCGAGTTCGGGCCCGGCATCTATGGCGCGGAGGCCGCGTCGCAACGCTTCTTCAGGAAGAGCGCGGCCGAGCTTTCGCGCTATCAGGCAGCGCTCCTGGCTTCGGTGCTGCCCAACCCGGACGAATGGTCGGCCGCCAACCCGGGGCCCTATGTCAGGAAGCGCGCCAATACCATCATGACCCGGGCGCTCGATGCGCCCGACGCCGGCGCCGCCGTCTGCCCCGCCAAGTAACTGGAATCTGGCCTGCTTTCAGCGCTTACTCACTATATAATTGACTAAGTCAACCATATGCCGAACCATGGACCGTCTCGAGACAGGAGGTCCCCCATGGCGCTCTCGGCCGATCTCGACCGCCGGGTCGAAGCGGTCCGTCGCTTCAACCGCTTCTACACCCGCAAGATCGGCGTGCTGGGCGCAGGGCTGCTGGAGAGCCCCTACAGCCTCACCCAGGCCCGCGTTCTCTACGAGCTGGCGCATCGCGAGCGGCCGACGGCCTCCGATCTGGTCAGGGATCTGGGTCTCGATCCTGGCTATCTGAGCCGCATCCTGCGGGGCTTCGAGAAACAGGGCCTCCTCGCCCGCGTCGCATCGGCCAAGGACGCGCGCCAACGCCACCTGTCCCTGACCGCGCTGGGCCGCAAGACTTTCGCCGGCCTCGATCGTACCACCCGCCGGCAGATCACGGCGCTGCTCGAACCCTTGTCGGGGCCGCAGCAAGACCGGATCGAGACCGCTATGCGGCAGATCGAGGACGCGCTCGACGATCCCGCCCCCGACAACGACAGGCCGGGGCAGGGCTCCTACCGCCTGCGCCCGCATCGCCCGGGCGATATGGGTTGGGTGGTGCATCGTCACGGCGCGCTTTATGCCGCCGAATATGGCTGGGACGAGACCTTCGAGGCCCTGGTGGCGGAGATCGTGGCCGGCATCATCAAGAACTTCGACCCGGCGCGCGAGCGCTGCTGGATCGCCGAGCGCGACGGGCAGATCCTCGGCTCGATCTTCCTGGTGCGGGAATCCGCCGAGGTCGGAAAGCTTCGCTTGCTGTTGGTGGAGCCTGCGGCCCGCGGGCTGGGGCTGGGCCAGCGGCTGATCGAGGAATGCCTCGGCTTCGCCCGCGAGGTCGGCTATGAGCGGGTCCGGCTCTGGACCAACGGCAACCTTCTTGCCGCACGCCACCTCTATAGGAAGGCCGGATTCCAGCTGATCGAATCCGAGCCCTATCGCGCCTTCGGCCATGATCTTGTCAGCGAAACCTGGGAGCTGACGCTGTAGGATCGCGAGACGCGCTTCACTTCTCCTGCCGGACGGATCCTCGATGACGAATGCGAATGAGCTGGCGATCGATCGCGACGCCATCGCCGCGACCGCGGCGCTGATCGCGCCCTATGTCAGGCGCACGCCGATGATGAGCGTGGAGAGTGCCGATTTCGATCTCGATATCGGCCCGCTCCAGCTCAAGCTGGAGCTGCTGCAGCATACCGGCTCCTTCAAGCCGCGCGGTGCCTTCGCCAGCCTGTTGCTGCGCGACATTCCGAAGGCGGGCGTGGTCGCGGCCTCGGGCGGCAATCACGGCGCCGCCGTCGCCTATGCCGCGATGAAACGGCGGCTTCCCGCCAAGATCTTCGTCCCGCGCGTGGCCTCGCCTTCCAAGATCGAGCGCATCCGCAGCTATGGCGCCGATCTCGTGGTCGGCGGCGAACGCTATGCCGACGCGCTGGCCGAGAGCGAGGCCTGGGTGGCGCGCAGCGGCGCGCTGCCGATCCATGCCTATGACCAGGCGGAAACGCTGCTGGGCCAGGGCAGCGTGGGCCAGGAGATCGAGACGCAGGCGCCCGAGATCGACACGCTGCTGGTGGCGGTCGGCGGCGGCGGCCTCATCGGCGGCATCGCCGCCTGGTTCGCCGGCAAGATCAGGATCGTCGGCGTCGAGCCCGAGACCGCGCCCACGCTCTATCGCGCGCTCGAGGCGGGCGAGCCCGTCGATGCCGAGGCCGGCGGCATCGCCGCCGATTCGCTGGCGCCGCGCCGCGTCGGCCAACTCATGTTCCCGATCGCGCAACGTTATGTCGAGAAGGTGGTCCTGGTCCCCGACGCGGCGATCGCGCAGGCGCAGGCGACGCTGTGGCGCGTGCTCCGTCTGGCGGCCGAGCCCGGCGGGGCGGCCGCCTTCGCCTCGCTGCTCTCGGGCCGCTATCGCCCGCAGAAGGGCGAGCGCGTCGCGGTGCTGATCTGCGGCAGCAATCCCGCCAACCTCGATTTCACGAAATAGCCTCGCCGAGGATCGATCCCATGCCCGTTCCTCCCGTCGGATTGCGTCACCGCGAAAGCGTCAAGGTCGATGCCGGGCTGACCGTGCCGAACGTCTCGCCCGCTTTCTCCAATTTCCGCGATATGCCGCCGGTGTTCGCGACCGCCTATATGGTGGGCTTCGTCGAGCAGGCTTGCGTCGAGGCGCTGAAGCCCTATCTCGAATCCAATCAGCGCTCGGTCGGAACCCACATCGAGATGAGCCATGTGGCGGCCACGCCGATCGGCATGACGGTGACCGCCGAGGTGGAACTGGTCGCGGTCGAGGGTCGTCAGTTGCGCTTCAAGGTGGAGTGCCGGGACGATAAAGATGTGATCGGCAGCGGCCAGCATGGCCGCTTCATCGTCGATCTGCCGAAATTCATGGCAAGATTGGAGGAGAAATCGCGCCATGCGGGATGACACAGGCGGCCTTGAGTCGAGCCGGCTCCCGATCCCGGCCTGAATCGACCGCGTTGAAATCGACCCCCGTCCCGGGTCCGAGCGGATTGAGATATTCAGGCCCGGAAGTTCCCCGATTTTTGCCACCCGCGAGGCTGGTTTTCATCTCGATCGAGGGAGACACGCATGATCGTCCGTATCTGGCATGGCGCCACGCCCGTCGCGAAAGCCGACGCCTATCTCAAGCTGATGCGCGAGTTGGCGTTGCCCGATTATAGATCCACACCCGGCAACAGAGGCGCCTATGCGCTGCGGCGCATCGATGGCGCGCTGGCGCATTTTCACATGCTGACCTTCTGGGATTCGCTGGGGGCGATCGAACGCTTTGCCGGCACGCCGCCCGAGACGGCGAAGTACTACGAGTTCGACAAGGACTTCCTCGTGGAACTCGAGCCGACCGCCACGCATTACGAGGCCTTCGATCACTGATCGGAAAGCCCCCCATGTCCGAATCGTGAGGCGGAGAAACCGAAATCAGCGCTGAAAAACGTGGTTGGGAAGCCGCGCCAGGAGCCCGTCGAAATAGGCGATCGTCTTGGTCAGCCCTTCCTTCAGCGGCACCGTCGGCTGCCAGCCCAGCTTCTGTTGCGCCAGCGTGATGTCGGGCCGGCGCTGCTGCGGGTCGTCGGCGGGGAGCGGATGGAACACCAGCTTCGATTTGGAGCCGGTCTGCTCGATCACCATCTCGGCCAGCTGGCGGATGGTGAACTCGCCGGGATTGCCGAGATTGACCGGGCCGGTGAGCTCGTCGGGCGCCGCCATCAGCCGGATGAAGCCCTCGATCAGATCGTCGACATAGCAGAAGGCGCGGGTCTGCCGGCCTTCGCCGAAGATCGTGATCGGCTCGCCGCGCAGCGCCTGGACCACGAAGTTCGAGACCACGCGGCCGTCGTTGGGATGCATGCGCGGGCCATAGGTGTTGAAGATCCGGGCCACGCGGATGCGCAGGTTATGCTGACGGTGATAATCGAAGAACAGCGTCTCGGCGCAACGCTTGCCTTCGTCGTAGCAGGCGCGCGGGCCGATCGGGTTGACGCTGCCGCGATAGCTCTCGGGCTGCGGGTGCACCTCGGGGTCGCCATAGACCTCGCTGGTCGAGGCCTGGAACACCTTGGCCTTGAGGCGCTTGGCCAGCCCCAGCATGTTGATCGCGCCATGGACCGAGGTCTTGGTGGTCTGCACCGGATCATGCTGGTAGTGAATCGGCGAGGCCGGGCAAGCCAGATTGTAGATCTCGTCCACCTCGATATAGAGCGGGAAGGTCACGTCGTGACGCATCAGCTCGAAATTCGGACTGTCGAGCAGATGCGCGACATTGTCCTTGGTGCCGGTGAAGAAGTTGTCGACGCAGAGCACGTCGGCGCCCTCGCGCAGCAGACGCTCGCACAGATGCGACCCCAGAAACCCCGCCCCGCCGGTGACGAGAATGCGCTTGCGCAGCATCATGATCTCGGAACTCCCCTAACGCCCAATTCATCATTTCTAACAAGCCGGCCTTGTCGCCCGGTTAAAGCCCGGGCCGGCGGCCCGACCTTGTAGCACTCCCGACCCCTGGCCGGCGGTGGCAAGGAAGCGGCGCTCAGGTGACGAAAAAGCGCCGTTTTTCGCCTTCGAGCACCAGGCAGGTGAGCCGGCCGGAGGCATAGGCACCGGTATCGATCCCGATCCGGTTGGGCCGGCTTTCCGGCTCGGCCGCGATCGAATGGCCATGGACCACGACCTTGCCGTGATCGGCCTCGGAACGCAGGAAGTCGCCGCGGATCCAGAGCAGATCCTCGCGCCGCTGGTCGCCAAGCGCCGTTCCCGGCCGCACCCCCGCATGGGCAAAGAAGTAGTCGCCCTCGCTATGGCTGATCGGCAGCGATTCCAGGAGCGCGCGATGGCGGGCGGGGAACAGCCGCTCGAACTGGCGACGCGCCCGGTCGTAGGAATCGAGCGCGTCGACGCCGTAGCTTTCGAGCGTCGCGTCGCCGCCATTGGCGAACCAGACCGGACCCGCGCTGTCGTCGACCAGGAAGCGCAGCATCAGCTCTTCGTGATTGCCCAAGAGGGCGATGCGCTTCATCCCGGCCGGCGCCTCGCCGAGCAGCAGCTCGAGCACGCCCGAGGAATCCGGGCCGCGATCCACATAGTCGCCGAGGCAGATCAGCAGCGGATCCGCGACCGGATGGCGCTCCAGGTCGGCCGCGATCCGTCGCTGCAGCATGGCGAGGAGGTCGGCGCGACCATGCACGTCGCCGATCGCATAAATGCGCCGGCCTGCAGGGAGGCTTGGCCCCTGCGTCAGGTTGCGCTCGCTCCCTGCTCCCATTCGGCGCGGCCGCCTCGATTGTCCATATAGTTGACCAGCGCGGCGACGGCGCGTCGGTCGAACGCCTTGCCGACGTCATGCATCATCGCATTGATCGCATCCTCGACCGTGAGGGCCGAGCGATGCGCGCGCGCGCTCAACATGCCGACGAAGGCGTTGGCGACGGCGATGACGCGAGCCGTGGGGAGGATGTTCTCGCCCTTCAGCCCCGCCGGCACGCCGGTGCCGTCCCAGCGCGTCAAGGCCTGGCGCAGCGTCTCCGAGACCGGCCCATCGAACTCGACGCCCTGGAGCAGATCGCCCGAGGCGAGCATGGCGCGACGGATCTGCTGGCGCTCGTCCTCGCTGAGGTCGGCCCCCTTGGTCAGGAGCGCGGGATCGATCAGGATCTTGCCCAGATTCATCAGCTGCCCGGCCGTCTGCGCGGTCGAGATCTGCACCGGCGTCAGGCCCATCTCGGTCGCGATCTCGCGCGCCAGCTTGCCGACGCGCGTCGAATGCTCGGCCGAGAAGGGATCGCGGCGATCCACGACCCCGACCAGAGCGCCCACCAACTGGTCCTGCAATCTCTCGCGCCGCTCGCGCTCGCGGAAGGCGTCGGTCAGATCCTCATGCGTCACCAGCACGCCGGGGGGCTCGCCGGCGCTGGCGGGCACCGGCACATGGATCGCACGGAAGACACGGCCGGAGGGGACCTTGCGGACCTCCTCCACCTGCTGGTTGGTCTCGAGCGCCTTCTTGTTGAGGGCCTCGATCGGCTCGGCCGCCGCCGGCCCGATCACATTCTCGAGCGGCTTGCCCACCAGGTCGTCCGGGGCCAGCCCGGCGCGCTCGGCCGCCGCCTTGTTGGCGAAGCGGAATTTATTGTCGGTGTTGAAGATCGCGATCTCGGTCGGCTGGCTGTCGGTGACGAGGCGCAGCAGCCGGCGCTGCGATTCGAGCCGTTCGGCGGTGGCGCGGTGGCGCTCTGCGGACTCGGCATAGCGCCGCGACGAGATGAGCCACCAGGCGGCGAGCAGGGCCACGGCCACCAAACCCACCGCCAGCAGCAGCATGACCAGCAGGCGCGTGGCGCGGGCATCGCTGTCGGCCAGCGCTTCCTTGCGCTCCACCTCATACATCAGGGCCCAGGGGACGTCGCGGAAGGCGCCGCGCGTCGCTGCCAGCACTTCCCGTCCGGCATGGTCGCGCCGGATCGCAAACCCGCTGGCCGCAACGACCGCGAGGGCCGCGTCGAGCTCGGGGGTGTTCTTGTTGAGCCGCAGGCCCAAGGGCGGCGTGCCGTCCTCGAGCGGGGAGATGTACTCGACCGTGTCGTCGCCCACCTTGCGCACCAGCACGTCGCGCGCCGTCCTCATGGTCTCGCCCGGCTGGCGCAGCAGCGGGAACAGCTCCTTGGCCACCTGCTTGACGCCGACCACCAGGCCCAGCGCCTGCGAGGTGGTGTCCGCCTGGACGCCATAGACCGGCGCGGCGAAGCCCATGGCCGCTTCGCCCGTGGAATCGATGAAGATATCCATGACGCCCCGGGTGCCGGGCTTGAGGTTGAGAACGAAGTCCTTGAGCGCACCCTCGATCGGCGGCATGCCCGGGGTGGCGACCAGGACCTTGCCGTCCTTGTCCACCAGCGCCAGGCCGGCCACGGCCGGCAGCGCCACATTGGCATTGACCTCGGTGGGCTTGGGCGCCGCGAAGCCGTCGCGTTCCGCCGCCACCGTCAGCAGGTTGGTCAGATAGTCGGCCTCGAAGGGGGTCTCGCCGGTATTGTCGCCCCCGTTTTCGTCCGGGGTGCCGCCCGTCAGAAGCTGGGCCATGTAGAGCTGCAGCGAGGCATTGTTAGCGAGGCTGCTGACATCGTCGAGCTGGCGGGTGATCCAGGATTCGATATCGGCCTTGCGGCTGTCGGCGATGATGCTCAGCCGGGTCTGCCAGGCGAGCAGGTCCTGTTGGCGCTGATTCTCAACGAATCGTAAAACCAGGAGCACACCGACGACCGCGACCGCCAACAGCACGATCAGGCCGACCGCAAGGGTAACCCCCGCCTTGCGTCGCTGCGCGGCGGCTCTCGCTTCGATGTCTGACAAACGGGTCTTCTCCTCAATTTTGCCCTGGCCGGCCGCCGCCTCGGAGAGGCCGGCGCGAACAATGCAGCAACCCGCCGGGCGCACTGGAACAGGGGCCCTGCTGCCCCAGTTCGTCAATCTACAGCTCCAATTTACCCCCGCCCGGGATAATCAACCAGTCCGGCGCGGACATTCTTTCCTGGGATCGATAGAGTCTTAGCAATTAAGCACGCGTTAAGCACGTCCCTTCAAGCTATAGCCGATGATCGCCCGGTAAGCATCGAGCGGGCCTTGATCGGTACAACCGGGGTGTTCGGTCATGATGGATGCGGTCCGGCGGGTTCGGCGCGATGCCCTTGCCTTCCTCTTCGGCATCGTCGCCTTCGCGTTATTGGCTGTCGGCCCAACGGCCCACGCGGCGGGCTTTACCCCGTCGTTCTTTGGAACCAAGGAGCTTCACGGCACCAGCCTCAAGCAGTTTCCGAAATGGACCGGCGTGATGGATCGGTTCGCGAAGGAGCTGGCGGGCTGTCCGCCGGCACTCTGCAACACCAAGCTCTGGAAGAGCATCATCGCCCAGGCCAAGGATTTGGACCTCAAGACCAAGCTGCGGACGATCAACAACATGATGAACGCGCATCCATACATTCTCGATCAGGTGAACTGGGGGAAGCCCGACTATTGGGCGACGCCGTTCGAGTTCCTGCGCAAGAATGGGGACTGCGAGGATTACGCCATCGCCAAGTTCTATGCGTTGCGCGATTCCGGCGTATCGACCGATCAGATGCGCATCGTCGCCTTGAACGATCTCAATCTCGGCCTCGGCCACGCCATCCTGGTCGTCTATGTCGAGGGCACGCCGATGGTGCTCGACAACCAGATTCAGAAGGTCGTGCCGGCCTCCAGCATCAAGCATTACAAGCCCGTCTATTCGGTCAACGACACCGGTTGGTGGTTGCACCGCCCCGCCTGAGTTCTTGCGCAGCCGGGGCGCCGCGACATGACATTCAGAGAGAGACCATGAACGATCGCCCGCGGGATAGCAGGACAGTCGATCAGGAGCAGGCGCTCCTCGATTATGTGGGAAGGCTCGAGCGCTTCACCGAGGGCCGGCGCGCGGTCATCGTGCATCTGTCGGAGCTGCGTCCCTATAACCGGCGCGAGCATCATTTCCGCATCGCGGCCTCCTGCTTCGACAAGCTCGCGAAGAAGCACGAGAGCGCGCTGTTCCGGCTTGCGGCCGGCGACTATGTCTTCATCACCAAGGGCGCCACCATCGAGGAGCTCGAGGAACCGGTGACGCGGCTGCGTTATCTCTTCAGCCTCGACCCGCTGCTGAGCCATGCCGGCACCGAGGAAGACAGGTTCTGCCACTGGTTCAATCTCGAGACCGAGTGGGGCGAATTGAAGAAGGCGGCCGAGGACGCGCTGACGAAGCGCAAGGCCGCCACCACCCAGCGCGACGCCAAACCCAAGCCGCTGGCCGAACCGCTCGATCCCCGCCGCCTCGGCCAGATCGAGCAGACCATCGCCACCGCGGATCTCTCGCCGCTGGTCCGTCGCCAGCCGATCTGTCTCGCGATCGAGAACCGCCAGATCGAGCCGCTGCTGCTCGAGATCTTCGTGTCGATCGCCGAGCTCGGCCGCGCCGTGATGCCGGGCGTCGATATCGCCGCCGATCGCTGGCTGTTCCAGCACCTGACCCGCCTTCTCGACCAGCGCGTCCTGTCGCTGCTGAAGAGCAAGGGCGAGATCGACCCGAAGCGCGGCTTTTCGCTCAATCTCAACGTCGCGACCGTGCTGTCGCCGGAGTTCCAGGAGTTCGACCGGATCGTGGGCGCCGAACGCGCCAGCGCCGCCGTCATCGAGCTGCAGCAGATCGACATCTATGCCGATCCGGGCTCCTACATCTTCGCCCGCGAATGGCTGAAGGAACGCGGCTACAAGATCTGCATCGACGGCGTGAAGCCGCTGCTGCTGCCGATGGTGGACCGCGAGCGGCTCGGCGTCGATCTGGTCAAGCTCGAATGGACCCCCGACCTCTCCGCCAACCTCGACAACCGCGTCGCCCGCGATGTCCAGGAGGCGATCGACCGGATCGGCCGCGATCGCGTGATCCTGTCGCGCTGCGAAACCGAATCCTGCCTCGAGCTGGGGCAGAAGCTCGGCATCACCATGTATCAGGGCCATCACTTCGACAACCTGATGCGCGCCCGCGCCACCGGCGGCGCGGCGGCGGCACAGGCCGCAGCGGCCCCGGCCGCGGCGGCGCCCGCGGCCGCTCCGGCTCAGCGCGCGGCGTCCTGAGTCAGGAAGAAACCGCTCGTACGGAAATCAAAGCCGGCCCGCGAATCACCGCACCGCTCATCTTTTTTCTTTCCTCTCCGCCCACGAAGTGGGGGGAGAGGGCAGGGTGAGGGGGGTCTCGATGCCGAGTGAGGTGTCAGGGGGTGTCGTTCTTTCCTGCGCTCATCCCCCTCACCCAGCTCCGGGTAAGTCTACGCTTCGCTCCGACTAACCCTGCGCGTCCCTTGTATGGGACTTTTCCTGTCAAGGCCATCTGGGTCTCCATGGTTAGCGATCCGAGGGGAGCCGGTGCCCGGACGCGAGGCTTCGCGTCACAACCTTGTATTCGGTGGGTCTGGAAAGACCCGAACCATGATGCAGTCATGCGCATCGGCGGGAAGGCTCCGAGGTGGCGAGCCCATTCTCTCCCTCGGCATGACAGCCATGGGATGCGGCGGGTCATCGCCATCTCGGATCGCGAGGCCCGTCCGGGTAGGGATCTGCCCGCGACGGCAATCCGAAGGAATGTGAGCGTGTGCGCGATCATGGGGCCGGGTGCAGGGCCAGGCCGGCCGGGAACTGCCCGGTCGTGGCCAGGCGCCACAACTCGATCAGCAGCTTGCGCGCCAGCGCCACGATCAGGGTCTTGCGCGTATCGCCGCGTGCGTCGGCGGTTCGGGCCCGATACCACTGCGCCAAGCCACTATCCTTTTGGAACATCAGCCAGCGCCAGGCCAGCTGGATCATGGCGCGCCGGACCCGGGCATTCCCGGCCCTGGCCAATCCCTTCTCTCGCCGCTTGGAACCACTCTCGTCGGGCGAGCCGGTGAGGCCGGCATAGCGCGCCACAGCGCGGCGATCGCGCAAATTGCGCTGAAGCACCTCGGTCACGAGCATGTCCGCCGTCTCGACCCCGACCCCAATCACCCGGGCCAGCAGACGGATCATCGCGTGGGGCCCTTCGTCGGGGGTCCGTTCGAGCCGCTCGAGCCGGGCCGCCTCGATCGCCTTGATCTGCTCCTTCAGGAGCTGCAGGCGGGCCATGTCGTGGCCCAGCTCGGTCCGCGTGTGGGGCGGCAACGCCACGCCTTCAGGCGTGCGCAACGCCTCGAGCTTCGCCGCCGCCTTGCGCAGCGTCGGCTTGAAGTTCCGAACCCCAAAGCGGATCAGCGTGCTCTTCATCCGGTTGACGATGCGCGTGCGCTCGCCCACCAGGGTCTCATGCTCCCGGCTCGGCCGCTTGGCGTCTTCCTCGGCCAGCGTCGGAACCGCCGCCATGCTGCAATGCTTCGCCTCCCCGCGCAGCCACCCCAGAAAGGCGCGCAGCAGCAGGCCGACATCCAGACGGTCGGTCTTCGCCCGCCGATGCTCGCGCGACACCGGGATGCTGGTCGGATGGATCACATAAGCCTCGATGCCGCGCATCCCCAGCCACCGCGCCAGCCAGAACCCGTCCCGGCCCGCTTCATAAGCCACGCACAGGCGAGCGACAGGACGCCCGGCCCGGGCAGCCTCTTCGCGCCAACGATGCAACAGCTCCAGCAACGATTCCTCATCCGGATCGAGCTTCTTCAGCGGCTGACGATCAACACCAGGCAGAATCGCCCCCACCAACCAGCTCTTCAGCCCCATCTCGATAACCGCAATCAGCGTGCTATCCTGGTTCAGGGCGGTGAGGGATCGGCTCAGGTCATTTAATCTTGGCATGGGACGCGCTCCATCGGTTGGCTTTGCAGCACCAATGGTGCATCACCTCGCCGCCCGCCCCATAGCATCTCTCCCCCACTACGCGGGGGAGAGGAAAGAATCGCGAGCGCCCTGTCGTCAAGTCCGGGGCGCGTATTTCTGCAGGATGCGCTGGAGCGTGCGCCGATGCATGCGCAGGCGGCGCGCCGTCTCCGACACGTTGCGATCGCACTGCTCGAACACGCGCTGGATATGCTCCCAGCGCACGCGATCGGCGGTCATCGGCTGTTCGGGCGGCGGCGGCAGCGCGTCGCCCTGCTGCTGCAGCGCCGATTCGACCGCGTCGGCATCGGCGGGCTTGGGCAGATAATCGAGGGCTCCCTGCTTCACCGCCGCGACCGCGGTCGCGATATTGCCGTAGCCCGTCAGCACCACCACCCGCGTTTCGGGCCGCGCGTCGCGCAGCGCCGTCACCACATCGAGCCCCGATCCGTCGCCCAGCCGCAGATCGACCACGGCGAAGAGCGGGGGCCGGACCTTGGCGGCGGCAATGCCGGCGGCGACGCTGTCGGCCTGGGCCACGTCATAACCGCGCCGCTCCATGGCGAGCGCCAGCCGCTGCCGGAACGGGCCGTCATCATCGACCAGGAGCAGGGTTCGCTCTCCGGCCGGGACCTCGGCGGGGCTGGCGGCGGAAACGGGCTTGTCGGTCATGAACAACTCCTCGAGACGCATTGGCGTCGAGATGGGGGTCCGCGGGCCCGGATTCTAGTCCGTATCCGAAAGCGGGCCGCGCGGCCACTCGATGGTAACCTGGGCACCCCCCTCGCGTCGATTGGCGAGGCTGACCTTGGCGCCGGTCCGCGCCAGCAGGGTTTCGGCGATGAAGATCCCGAGCCCCATATGCTCCCCGCCCCGGCCCTGGTCGCCCCCGGACAGATAGGGCTCGCCCAGATGGCCCAACAGGTCGGAAGGGAAGCCCGGCCCGTCATCCGCGATGGTCATGGTCAGCTGGCCGTCGCGCCACAAGGCCTTGACCTCGACCTGGGAGCGGGCGAACTCGATGGCGTTCTGCAGCAGCGTCCCCAGCCCATGCAGGATTTCCGGCCGCCGCGGCACATGGGGGGCCACCGTATTGCCGTCGCTGTTGAGAACAAGTTCCTGGACGGTCAGGTCCACCTCGTGGCGGCGATGCGGGGCGGCCGTCATCTCGATCAGCTGCTTGACCCCGACGGCGTCGAACGGCGTGCCGCCGCCCACCTCCGGCTTTGCGGCGAGGCTCGCCAGAATGCGGCGGCAGCGCTCGCTCTGGCTCAGCAGCAGCTGCACGTCGTCCTTGAACGGGCTGCCGGGGGGCAGATCGCGCGCGAGCTCCTTGGCCACGACGGCGATGGTGCCGAGGGGGCTGCCGAGCTCATGGGCGGCGGCGGCGGCCAGCGCCCCCAGGGCCGAGACCTGCTGCTCCCGATCGAGCGCCATCTGCGTCGCCGAGAGCGCATGGGACATGCGCCGGGCCTCCTCGGCGACGCTGAAGACATAGATCGCGACGAAAAGCGTCGAGAGGGCGAGGGCTGCCGCCAGCCCCAGGATGAAGACCGGCTCCAGGCTGAAGCCCGGCGTCGGCCAGGGCAGCGGCAGATGCCAGAGCGAGAGCACCACGACCGCGACCACCGCCAGGACGGCCAGCACCGCCGTGGTCGCCCGCGACAGGGTCGCGGCCGAGACCGTGACCGGCGCCAGGATCAGGATGGCGAAGGGATTGTTGAGGCCGCCGGTCAGATAGAGCAGCGCCGCGAGCTCGACCAGGTCGAAGCCCAGATAGAGGGCCGCCTCGCGATCCGACAGGCGCGAGGAGGCGCGCCCCCGCCGGCTGGCCCAGAGATTGACCAGGGCCGATGTCCCGACCGCGCAGAGGGCCCAGCCCAGGGGCAGCTCGTAGCCGAGGCCGAAATGGGTGAAGAACAGGGCCAGGAGCTGACCCAGGATCGCCACCCAGCGGATGGTGTTGAGCGTCCCGCGCCGGACCCGGCCGCCCACAGCCGGGCCGCTATTGTCCCGCCGGCCCAGGACCCGTCCGGCACGTCCCGAGGTGAGTGTGGTTTCGGCGGTCATGACCGGGCCAGGAAAGACCAGACGCGCCCGCACCGCAAGGCCCGACCGGGGCGCCTATTGGGTCGCCATGCTGTCCAATAGATCCGGGCCGCCGCAGCTCGGATCGGGCTTCGCACCGACCGCGATCATGTCGAAGGCCGAGGGCGATTCCTCCAGCTGGAGATAGACGTCGCGGTCCGGCGCGTCCGATTTGAGCTCGACCTGATAGCGCGCCGCGCCGTCGCCGCAACGCCGAATGGCGCCATACGCGTAATATTCCGTCGGACGCAAGGCTTGCAGGCGCTCATGCCAGGACTTCAGTGCCGGTCTCGCTTCCGTCCTCGACCATGACGAGGCCTGGTTCCAGGGCGACGTCATCCATTCATCGACGAAGTCGCGCGGCGAGAGGGCAATTGGGGCGACGCGGCGGACCTCATCGCCCTCGACCGCGAAATGCCGGATCCAGAGCCGGCTATGGATGCCGAGGTCGATGCTGTCGGCGTGGAAACGAAGATCGAACGAGTTGCGGTCCACATTCAGCTGCCCAAAATCCTCGCCGCCCCACCAGATCGGATCGTCGGCGTCATAGATCACCCGCGGCGTCACCCGATCCGCTCGCGGGCGCAAGACCGAGTAGCGAATGACCGACCAGGTCGAACTGCACCAGGGGGCGACTGTCTTCGTAACCACGAACCAATGGCCCAATTCGTCGGGCGGCGAGACGCCATAGCTGAAGGAGGCGAAGGCGCCATTGATCTCGGGATAGGGACGGCTCTGCCAGCGCAGAATTTCGCTCCATGAGCCGCCCTCGGACGAGAAGAGAAAGAGGACCGTATCGGTGCCGCATTCGATCGCGAAATTCGCCGTGATCGCCACCAGATCGGGGTGCCCGGCGGGCCGTTGCATCGAGAAGGTCAGATGGTCGCCGTAATGGACCGCGCCGATCGGCTCGACCTCCCGCTGCTCGAACCGCCGGCCCAGGTCGTCCTGCGTGCCGGCCGTATCGAAGTTCGGCGGGAGGCAGCGCATATAGGCGTCGAGGAAGTCGCGAAGATGCGTTTTCATCTCCGAGATGACGGCCTGCGCCTGCGGCGTCAGCGATGTCGGCCCCGAATTCTCGTAGATCGGCAGCGCCCCGAGAGCGACCCGCGCCTCCCGGACCTTGGCCGCCGCATGGTCGATTGCCGGCGAGCCGCAAGAAGCAGCCCCTGCGGGCAGGCCTGTCACGAGCCAGAGACAGGCGGTCAGCAGGAGCGTCCGCAAGACAAAGCACATGGGCGAATTACCCGGCGCCGGGGGCCAAAGGAGGGCGTGAGGGGGCGCCATTTGACCCCGCGTGAAGCCGAATCGCAATGCCGCCCAGCCCCGGTCGATGCCGGCGGGGATGAATTTTCCGTAGGCATGTCTAGCCGGAGTCGCCGAATCGCGGCATAGTGCGGTCTCGCATGTCCGAACCCGTCATTCTCGTCGAAGGGCTCTCCAAGCGCTTCGGCCCCGTGATCGCTGTCGACGAGCTCAGCTTCTCGGCATCCGGAGGCACCGTGATCGGCCTCCTCGGCGGCAATGGTGCCGGCAAGACCACCAGCATCGCCATGCTGCTGGGGCTGCTGATCCCGACCTCCGGCAGCATCCGCATCCTGGGCGAAGACATGCTCAAGCACCGCTATCGGGTGCTGGGCCGGATGAATTTCTCCTCGCCCTATGTGGACCTGCCGGCGCGCCTGACGCCGCGCCAGAACCTGCGGGTCTTCGCCACGCTCTATGGCGTCGCCGATCCGACCCGGCGCATCGCCGAGCTGGGCGATGAGCTGGCGCTCAATGAGTTCATGGACCGCCCCTGCGGCAAGCTCTCGGCCGGGCAGAAGACCCGCGTGGCGCTGGCCAAGGCGCTCCTCAACCGTCCGGAGCTGCTGCTGCTCGACGAGCCCACCGCCTCGCTCGATCCCGACACCGCCGACTGGGTCCGCCATTATCTCGAGACCTTCCGCAAAGAGACGGGCGCCACGATCCTGCTCGCCTCGCACAACATGGCGGAGGTCGAGCGGCTCTGCAGCGAAGTGCTGATGATGCGCCGCGGCCGCGTGGTCGATCGCGGCAAGCCGTCGGATCTGCTGCGCCGCTATGGCCGCGCCAATCTCGAGGAGGTGTTCCTCGATATCGCGCGCGAGCGCGGCCATGGGATGGCGGCGCCCGCCGAAGAAGCCAAGCCGGAAGCGGGCTGAGCGCCATGAGCATGACCCTCCAGGATTTCGCCCTCTCGCCGCGGCGCATCGGCGCCATCCTGCTCCGCCATCTCTATGTGCTGCGCAGCTCCTGGCCGAGGCTGGTCGAGATGGCCTATTGGCCGACCATGCAGATGATCATCTGGGGCTTCGTCTCGCAGTTCTTCTATACCCAGACCTCCTATGTGGCGCAGGCCTTCGGCGTGCTGATGGCGGGCGTGATGCTGTGGGACGTGCTGTTCCGCGGCCAGCTCGGATTCTCGCTCTCCTTCCTCGAGGAGATGTGGGCGCACAATCTCGCCAATCTCTATGTCAGCCCCTTGCGGCCGGCCGAGCATATCCTGGCGCTGATGGCGATGAGCGTGGTGCGCACCTTGATCGGCGTGCTGCCGGCGGCGGTGCTGGCGATCCTGCTCTACAAATTCTCGATCTTCGACATGGGCCTGCCGCTCCTGGCCTTCTATGTGAACCTGGTGATGATGGCCTGGGGCATCGGCATGCTCTCGACCTCGCTCCTGATGCGCTATGGGCTGGGGGCGGAGAACCTGGTCTGGTTCATCATCTTCCTGCTCGCCCCCATCAGCGCGATCTATTACCCGGTGACGGTGCTGCCGGCCTGGCTGCAGCCGATCGCCTGGTGCCTGCCCTCGACCCATGTGTTCGAAGGCATGCGCGAGGTGCTGTTCCACCAGCATTTCAACCTCACCCTCTTCTGGGGCGCGGTCGGCCTCAACGTGATCTACATCCTGGTCGGCCTCGGCGTGTACCTCATCGCGTTCCGCTCCGCCCGCGAACGCGGCGCGCTGCTGCAGATGGGGGAATAGGCAGGACAAGGGCGGCGGCGCGCTCTTCCTGTCGTCGCCACATACCTCTGTCGTCGCTCCCGCACCTCTATTGTCACCCCCGCGAAAGT
>CAVOLB010000137.1:0-3459 GCA_963696655.1 uncultured Alphaproteobacteria bacterium | reverse complement strand
GGCAAGAGGAAGGCATCCTGCTGGCGACGCGGGCTCTGGGGGAGGGCAGCGCGGTCGTTTCGCTGCTGACGCGCGGGCAGGGGCGCCATGCCGGTCTGGTGAAGGGCGCCATGAGCCGGTCGGCCGGCGGGCGCTACCAGCCGGGCAATCGCGTGCAGGCGGTCTGGCGCGCGCGGCTCGCGGAGCATCTGGGCCATCTCACCTGCGAGCTGCTGGACTGCCCGGCGGCGCGTCTGCTCGACGATCCGGACCGCCTGGCGGGCCTGTCCTCGGCGCTCTCGGTGACCGAGGCCGCCTTGCCGGAGCGCGAGCCGCATCCCAGCGTGTTCGACGGGCTGGTCGCCTTCATCGAGGAGCTCGAAGGCGGCAGCCCCGGCTGGACCTCCTCCTACGTGCGCTGGGAGCTGACCCTGCTGGGCGATCTGGGCTACGGCCTCGATCTGTCGTCCTGCGCCGTCACCGGCGTGACCGAGGGCCTCGCCTTCGTGTCGCCCAAGAGCGGCCGGGCGGTGGCGGCCGAGGCGGCCCAGCCCTGGCGCGACCGGCTGCTGCCCCTGCCGCCCTTCGTGGCCGACCCCACCCGGACGGCTCAAGGCGAGGAGCTGATGCAGGGGCTCGCTCTCACCGGTTATTTTCTGGAGCAGCATGCCCTGGTCGCCGTCGGCGGCCGGGGCGGCCTGCCGCCCTCGCGCGAGCGGTTTGTCGAACGACTGTCGCGGCGGCGGAACTGACCCGGCAGATCTATTCCGATCGGCGGCGATCGAGCAGGGCGCGCATCGCCGCGATGAGGACCCGCTGCCCCTCCGGGCCGACGGCCCGGCTGTCGACATGAGAGAAGCCCGGCACCAGGAACAGCTCGACCTTGCCGATGGCTTTCGCCAGCTCCTCGCTTTCGGTGAAGGGAATGACGCTGTCCTCCTCGCCATGGATCAGAATGACGCGCCCTGCCAGGGGCGTGAGGTTCCGTTTGCGCAAGGAGAGCGCGTCGAGATCGGCGCGAATGGCGGTGGGCAGGGCTGCGATCAGCGACGGCACCCGGTCCGGATCGCGGTTGGCGAGGAGCGCATAGATCGACCCTCCTTCCGCCCCCAACCCGGCGGCGAGATCGTCGATCGGCGCGTTCGGGTCGCGAAGCCGGCGCTGCGCCATTTCATGCAGGCGTTGGCGGTCCGCTGTGTTTTCGATGCGATCGAGATTGCTGAGCACGAACACCCACACGCCGCCGGGCTCGACCCGGTGCTGGCGCCAGCTCCGTGTTCCTGGCACGCGATAACTGCCCGTGGTCAGGTAAGTCAGCATCTCCGTCGTGTCGTAGTAGCCACCGAGGCCGAGGACGAAGCTCACATGCGGTTCGACCTCCGGCTCGAGCGCCGCAATCATGGCGGGTCCCACGGCATAGGAAATGGCGGCGATGCCGACGCCATTGAATCCGTCGGGCGCCGTCATCTCCGCGAGATGGGTCGCGGCGTCGCCGATCTGGCGCGCATCCTCGAGGCTGATCTGGAGCTTGCGCGCGGCATCGAGGTCGGGCACCAGCACGAGAAAACGCGCCCGCGCCAGGCTCTCCGCGAGCGCCACCAGCCTTGCATCGTCCTTGCCGTCGGGGCTCAGGCCCGGAACCAGCACCAGCGGCGCGCCGACCGGCGCTGCCGGTCGATAGAGATCGGCGACAGTCAGGCGGGATTCCACGAGAAACCTAACCGTGGTGCGTTCCGGCGCCGGCGTCATCTGCTTGAGCGCGCTGGGACCGGGACCGGCAGCGATGTCTTCGAGCACACCGACGGCCTCCTGGTCCTGCGCCGAGAGGCAAGCGGCGAGAGCCAGGGCCAACAGGAGCGAAAGCGGTCTGGCGGCGCGGATGGCGGATGAATTCATGGTGGCGCGGGCTTTCGCGGGCGAGGTTGCGGACGGGGGGCGCCGGAGCCCCGCATTGTCGCAAGCTCGGGGGCTCGTGCCAAACCCGCCTCGTGCATCACCCATGGGCTTGATTCGCCGGCCCGCTTCCTCTACCCGATAGGTGCAATCGGGGACAGTCATTCATGAACGGTATCGCCAAACCCCGCCATATCGGTGTCATCGGCGCCGGTATCGTCGGGATATGCACCGCGCTCTATCTGCAGCGCGACGGGCATCGCGTCACGGTGATCGATCGCGGACCGCCGGGCGAAGGGACCTCCAAGGGCAACGCCGCCATCATCGCCGGCGCCTCCTGCGAGCCGGTCGCGATGCCGGGCATCCTTTGGCGCGTGCCGGGCATGCTGATGGACCCGCTGGGCCCGCTCGCGATCCGTTGGAGCTATCTGCCGAAGCTGGCGCCCTGGCTGTTGAAGTTCGTGGCCGCGAGCGCGCCGGCGCGGGTCGAGAACGCCTCGATCGCGCTCTGGGCCCTGTCGCAGCAATCGGTCCCCGCCTTCAAGACCCTGATGCGCGAGGCGGGCCTGCTCGACATGCTGCGCGAGGAAGGCTGGCTCAGCGTCTATCGCAGCGACAAGAGCTTCGCCGGCGCCCAGCATGAGCTGGCGCTCTCGCGCCGGCGCGGTGTGAAGATGGAGATCCTCGGCCAGCATGAGCTGCGCCAGATGGAGCCGACGCTGGCGCCCGACTTCAAGCATGGCGTGCTCTATCCCGAACATGCGCAGACGGTGAACAATTTCCGCCTGGTGCAGGAGCTGGCGCAGCATTTCGTCCGGAACGGCGGGCGGATCCTGCGGGAAGAGGTCCGCGGCTTCGAGATGGGGCCGCAAGGGCCGACCCACATCGCGACCGCTGCCGGCAAGCACGCGATCGACGCCGTGGTGTTGGCGGCCGGCGCCTGGTCGAAGCGCCTGACGCAGATGCTGGGCCATAAGGTACCGCTCGACACCGAGCGCGGCTATCACGTCATGCTGCCAAATCCGTCCGTCATGCCGCGCCGGCCGATCCATATCGCCGATTACGGCTTCGTCGCGACGCCGCTCGAGCATGGGCTTCGCTTCGCCGGCACGGTCGAGCTGGGCGGGCTCGAGCTGCCGCCCAACTATGACCGCGCCCGGGTGCTGCTCGAACGCGGGCGCACGGTGTTCCCGGGGCTCCAGGAGCAGGGCAAGACCGAATGGATGGGCTTCCGGCCCTCGGTGCCCAACTCCGTGCCGGTCATTAGCGGCGGCGACCATGCCAACTGCTTCTTCGCCTATGGCCATGGCCATCTCGGCCTGACCTATGGCGCCATCACCGGACGGCTGATCGCGGACCTGGTGGCGGGCCGGGCCTCGGGGCTCGACATGACCCCCTACCGGGTGGATCGACGCTGGTAAACAAAAAACCTCGCCCCACGCCCGCTCTAATCCCCTCCCCCCTTGAGGGGGAGGTTAGGGTGGGGGGTGATCGAAGAGCGCGACGTCGAAAGAGCCTTCCCTCGTGCAAATACGCGCTCACAGCGAGTCTGTGGCTTACCCCCCACCCCAGCCTCCCCCTCAAGGG
>CAVOLB010000136.1:0-76926 GCA_963696655.1 uncultured Alphaproteobacteria bacterium | reverse complement strand
GTAGCCGGCCGAGAGCACATAGGTGCCGATCAGGATGCGCCGCTTGACCTCGGCGCCGAAGCCGGCGGCGCGGGTCAGCTCATACATCTCGTCCAGCGTGTCGGCCGGAACGCGCAGGCCGAACCGCACGCCGTCGTAGCGCGCGAGGTTCGAGGAGGCCTCGGCGGGGGCGATGATGTAGTAGGTCGGCAGCGCGTATTTCGTGTGCGGCAGCGAGATCTCGACCGGAATGGCGCCGGCCGCCCTGAGCCACTCGGCGCCCTGCGCCCAGAGCTTCTCGATCTCGGCCGACATGCCGTCGACGCGATATTCCTTCGGGATGCCGATCTTCATGCCGCGGATATCGCCGGTGAGCGCGGCGCGGAAATCCGGCACCGGCAAATCGACCGAGGTCGAATCCTTCGGATCGTGGCCTGCCATGGCCCCCAGCATGATCGCGGCGTCCTCGACGCTGCGCGTCATGGGGCCGGCCTGATCCAGCGACGAGGCGAAGGCGACAATGCCCCAGCGCGAGCAGCGTCCATAGGTCGGCTTGATGCCGACGATGCCGCAGAAGGCCGCCGGCTGGCGGATCGAGCCGCCGGTGTCGGTGCCGGTCGCGGCCATCGCGATGCGCGCGGCGACCGAGGCGGCCGAGCCGCCCGACGAGCCGCCAGGCACCAGCACCGAGGGATCCCCCTTGCGCTTCCAGGGATTGGCAACATGGCCGTGATAGCTGGTCATGTTGGAGGAGCCCATGGCGAACTCGTCCAGATTGGCCTTGCCCAGCATGACGGCGCCGGCCTTCCAGAGATTGGTCGAGACGGTCGACTCATAGGTCGGCTTGAAGCCCTGCAGGATATGCGAGCCGGCCGTGGTCGGGACGCCCTCGGTGCAGAACAGGTCCTTGATCGCCAGCGGAATGCCATCCATGGCCCCGGCCTTGCCGGCGCGGCGGCGCTGGTCCGACGCCTCGGCCATGGTCAGGGCCTTCTCGGGCGTCTCGGTGATGTAGGCGTTGAGGTGGCGCGCGGCCGCCATGGCCTCGAGATGCGCCTGCGTCAGCTCCTTGGCGGAGAAGCTGCCCTTGGCGAGCCCGTCGAGAGCACCGGCGACCGTGAGATCGGTGAGCCTGGTCATGGTTCCGGTCACTCCACGACCTTGGGGACCGAGAAGAATCCGGCCGCCGCGTCCGGCGCATTGGCCAGGATCCGGTCGCGGCAATTGCCGTCGGTCACCTCGTCCTTGCGCTTGGGCAAGGCGAAACGCCCGACCCCGCTCATCGGCTCGACGCCCGACACATCGACCGCGTTCAGTTGCTCGACCCAATGCAGGATGCCGTCGAGCTCCTTGGCATAGGCATCGAGCTCCTCCTCCGTGAGCTTGAGGCGGGCGAGAGTCGCGATATGGGCAACGGTCTTGCGGTCGAGCGACATGGGAATCCTAAGGATGGCTCCGGTAAACGGCCGGGGAGAACGCTCCGGGAATGTCGGGAGGCGGGGAAAATATCATCCGCCCCCCGGCCCCGCAACAGCGCCTTCCCGGGCACCGGAACGACCAAACCAGCCGATTTTCGACCGATTTCCGGGCATTTGGATGCTATTCCCCGGCGGGAACCGCGCCCGTCCCAAGAGCCGAGGTTGCAGATCACGGGAATTTCGCGTCAGACTGGTTCTATCGACCTGACTTTCCCCCTCTGCGATTTCGCCCGAGGGCCCGGCCCCGTCCCGACAGGGACATTGCAATCCGACGAGCCCTCGCGCCCGATCACCCATGTCCCTCCTCCGCACGACACGCCACGTCCTGATGGCTCTTGCCGTCCTGCTCGCCCTTTCCCATCCGGGCCTCGCCGCCTCGACGGGCGAGCCGCTGCCGGGGACGCTGTTCAAGGCGACCGACAGCTATGTGAAGTCGCTGCTGGCCAAGGCCGGACTTTCGCCGCGCACCATGACCGACGGCGATGTCGCCATCGACTGGCATGTCGACGGCACGAACTACGCCGGCTTCGTGAATCTGGACCGGAACCCCGACGGCCAGATCTGGAACCTGCGCGTGGCCGCGATCATCCCGGCCAAGCCCAAGGAAGACCCCGACCCCGCCATGCTGGCCGAGTTCACCAATCGGTGGAATCGGGTCGAAGGCATGATCACCCTCTATACCGGGGACGACGACATCCTGATCGCCTCGACCAACATGCCGGTCGAGTACGGAATCAACCCCGAGGAGTTCGAGGCCAACGGGCTGCGCCGGTTCGAGCAGACCCTGAGCCGCATTCGCGACCAGCTCGACGAGTTCGCCAGCAGCTACAACGCGACGAGGAAGAAGGCCGATATCACCCAGTTGCCGGCCCAGGCCGTGGGGCTCCTGGAGCTGAACGACGGCTACTGCACCGCCAGCGTGGTCGGCGCCGACGTGATTCTCACCGCGGCCCATTGCCTGTTCAATTTCGCCGGCCGGGCGGTCAAGCCCAAGCGCTTCCGCGCCGCCTATGCCGACGGCAAGGCGGTCGTCGAGGCCGGCGTCCTCGACATGTTCGTGCCGCCGGAATTCGACATCACCCGCATCTTCAGCGCGAACGGTATGGAAGGTCATGACTGGGCCTTCGTCCGGCTCGATCGCGCCATCGGCGACAAGACCGGCATTCTCGCCATCAGGGAACTGGATTCCGCGACGCTCGACCGCATGATCGGCTCGCAGGACTACCAGGTCTTCCGGGTCGGCTATGGCAGCTCGATGGAACTCACCATGCAGAGCGATTGCCGCCTTGCGCATGTGTGGAAGGACAATACTTACGCGCATCTCTGCCATATCGAGCCGGGCGATTCGGGCTCGCCCGACCTGCTGCTCGAGAACGGCAGCTACAGCATCATCGGCATCGACGAGGCGATCATCGACATTCGCGACGTGAAGCACGCCAATGTCGCGGTTTCGAGCACCGCCTTCATCAATGCGCTGCCGGAGTTCCTCAATCATGCATCGACGCGCGACGCTTCCGAGAAGTCAGAGAACGCGGGCACCCGCAGCACCCGATAGAGACGCTTCCTTGCGCGCAACCCTCGCCGGCCTCGCCTTCATCCTCACGTTCGTCGCGACCCTCGCCACCGGTTTCGCGGACGACGCGGCCGCGGGGGCCATGACCGTGGCGCAGGCGTCGCAGGCCGTCGAAGATCTCGGGCTCGACACCAAGCCGTCGGGCGACGCGAAGGAGATCGACATCACCTGGGTCAAAGGCAAGGTGCCGGTGCCGGGCTCCATCTCCCTTACGGTCGATGCCCATGGCAAGGTCGGCGCCGTCGATCCCCTGGCGCCGATCCCCGCCGACAGGATCCTGTTTCTCAGCCGCGAGGTCTTGCACGGCTTCGTGCTGCGCTGGAACAGCAAGAATCCGGGTCCGGCCTATCTCGATCTCGAGAACAGCGGCGTGCTCATTTTGACCGCTGCCTATCCGCGGGCGTCGGCGCCCTATGACGCGGCCCTGTTCAAACGGCAGATCGGCGAGTTCCGCACCGCGCTGGATCGGGCCCTCGACGACCTCGCCCGCGAAAGCAAGGCCCACCAATCCCAGGGCGACAAGGCCTATGCCTCGGACTGGGAACTGGCCGACCCTGCGAAGATGCCCGCGCGCGCCGTCGGCCGTCTCGAAACCCAGGGCGGCTATATCTGTACGGCGACACTGGTCGCCGAGGATGTCATCCTGACGGCGGCCCATTGCGTGATGGACGAGAAAGGCCGCCATCAGAAGCCGCTCCTGTTCAATGCGGGGAGCGACCATGGCGATGCGGTGGCGACGGCCAACGTAACGGCGGTCCATGTCGACCCCGACTACGACCCGGTGCATCAGTTCGACGGCAAGACCATCGACAGTCCCGTTTTCGGCAGAGATTGGGCGCTGCTGACGCTGGATTCGCCCATCGGCCGGCAGACCGGGATCATCGACGTCTTTGCGGCGACCAAGCCCGACCTCAATGGCATCGTCGACGATGCGAAGTCCGATGTCATTCAGATCGGCTATGGCGGCCAGGGCGGTTTCCGCCCGAAGCTCCGGCATGGCTGCGGTCCGGCCGACGTGCTGGATGCGCGCTACTACACGACCCAGTGCGGCCTGGTGAAGGGCGATTCCGGATCGCCGCTGCTGCTGCATCAGGGCGACAAGTACCGGATCATCGGAATCAACTATGCCTGGGTCGATCTCGATTACGTCAATCACGTGTTTCTGGTGGTCGGCAGCACCGCCTTCGCCCCGACCCTGAAGGACCTCGTTTCCGGCAAGCTGCAGGCCACGCCGGTCGCGGACTGGATCAAGGATCCGAACGAGGATTCGCCGGTCGGCGCGATGGGACAGCGCGCCGACAGCCTGCACTGACCCGCCCCTTCGACGGCCGCGGGTCCCCGGGATCCGGCGGATATCCTCGCAAAGCGTCGAGCAAAACGGCCGCGATCGAGGCATAATGTCCTGAAGGGGGCGGTCAAGGCCCTCGGGAGTCCCGATAGCCGAGGTTTGGATGCGCCCCGCTGCCTCTACTGCCGCCCTGCTGGCCTTTCTGATCGGCGTGACGCTGTGGGCCTGCCCCGGTCCGGCCTTCGCTTTCAAGCCGCCCAGCGACAGCCGGATCGCGGTTCCGCTCTATCGCGTCTCCGCAGCGCTGCTGCAGTCGCTGCTCGCGGACGAGGGCATCCTCGGCAAGATCGACAGCGAGGGCGATGTGGCGCTCACCTTCCAGGCCGAGCAGCGGGACCTGCCCGGATGGATCGTGCTCGACCGGGTCGACGAGCGCGAGATTTGGAACATCCGCTTCACGACGATCATTCCCCAGGAATTGACCGGCGATCGCGACCGGGATGCGCTCATCGTCTTCGCCAACGCCTGGAATCGCGACGAGATCGCGCTGAAGCTCTATCTCGACGAGGACGGCCAGCTCGAGGCCGAGCATAACCAGCCGGTCCAGTTCGGGATCAATCCCGACGAGTTCAAGGAGAACGGGATCCGGCTCTACCAGGACGCGCTGGCGCGCGCTTTGAACGCCCTCGCCTCACCCGACAGCGGCGCCAGCGACGGCGCCTCGAACGGCCAGCAGACCCAGGAAGAGACCGACAATCCGCATGGCGACACGCCCGGCGAACCGATCGATGCCAGCGTTCCGCCGGCGCGCGCCATCGGGCTTCTGGAAATGTCGGATGGCGGTCTCTGCTCGGCCTCGGTCGTGGCCGAGAGCGTGATCCTGACCGCCGCCCATTGCCTGTTCGACGAGGATCATCGGAGCGTCGTCGCCGAACGCTTCAGCGCCGGCTACGACCAGGGCCATTTCATTGCGACGGCCCTCATCCGCGACGTCTATATGCCGCCAGAGTTCGATCACAGGCGCTTCCTCGAGACCAATGAGGTCGACGGCTATGATTGGGCGCTGCTGCGCCTCGATCGCGGCGTGGGCCAGGATACGGGAGTCCTGCCGATCCGCGCGCTCGACCCGAAAGACCTCGAGGCGATGGTCGAGGCGAACGGTCCCTCCATGACCCAGATCGGGTACGGCAACGAGCAGAGCGACCATCCCGTGGCGCGGCGCAACTGCCATCTCTCCATGGTCTGGAAGGACAATACCTACGCCCATCATTGCGGCACCGTTCCGGGCGATTCCGGCTCGCCCGACCTGGTCTGCGAGAACGATGCCTGCGTCATCATCGGCATCGAGTCCGCCGAGGTCGACTTCCGGGAACTGAAGGGCGCCGACATGGCCGTGTCCGCGGCCGCTTTCGCGGCCGCCCTGCCCGATTTCGTCGCCCGCGCCCCGCAGGAAGCCGCCGTTCCGCCTCAAGGCAAGCAGGGCCAGTTGTCGAGATCCCAGCCATGAGCGCCGCCATTTTCACCCGATTGCGCGGAGCCCCCGCTTCGCGCGAAAATTCGATTCCGGTTGCCGAACTCATGCGGGCCCCTCGGCAGCCCGCCCTCGGAGGATCGATGTTGCGTTCCGCGTTCCTGACCGCCGGCCTGACAGTCTTCCTGGCCGCCCTGGCGCCCGGTCCCCTGTCGGTTCCGGCCCTGGCGTTCGACGCGCCGAAGGGAAGCCGGCTCGACAGCGCGCTCTACAAGCCCTCGGCGGAACTGGTGCGCTCGCTGCTCAGCGACGAGCATATCAAGAGCAAGATCGACAGCGAAGGCGACTTGGAGGTCACCTTCCACGGCAACGATGTCCCTGTCGAGGGTTGGGTCGTCCTCGACAAGCTCGATGACGGGACCATCTGGAACCTGCGTTTCACGGCACCCGTTCCGGCCTCGGAGGTTCGCGGGATCGACCGCGACGACCTGCTGCGCTTCGCCAACAACTGGAATCGCGACGAGATCGCCGTGAAGCTTTATGTCGACGATGACGGCAACCTGCAGACCGAGCATGACCTGAATGTGCAATTCGGGGTCAATCCGCAGGAGTTCCAGGAGAACGGCATCCGCATCTATGAAAGCGCGCTGGGCCGTGTCGTCGACGGCCTGGCCGAAGCGCGCGGCAGCGACAGCAGCGGCGACGACAGCGGGTCGGGCAGCTCCAGCAGCGGCAGCGCGCCAGAGCCCAAGCCCGACACCGGCAGCGCCAACAGCGGCGCGACCGGCAATCAGCAGCCGCAGAAGAGCATGATCCAGCCCGACGAGGGCGACGGCATCTGACGCCGGTATGCACGGCCGCGCTCCCCCGCTCTCAAGGACCAGAACCGAATGAATGTTTTCGAGGAACATCGCGGCCGGCTCACAGGCCTCGAGCAGTTGCTGCTGCTGATGAAGACGGGCCGGCGCCCGCCGATCGCGGAGACGCTCGACTTCAATCTGGTCGAGGTCGAGAAGGGACGCGCCGTGTTCGAAGGGGTGCCGGGGCCGCATGCTCTCAATCCGATCGGCAGCGTGCATGGCGGCTACGCAGCGACCTTGCTGGACTCTTGCTGTGGCTGCGCCACTCATGCGGCGCTGTCGGCCGACCAGGGCTATACGACTGTCGAGCTCAAGATCGCCTATCACCGCGCCATTACGCTCGAGACGGGACTGGTCCGCGCCGAAGGGAAGATCGTGACGATCGGGAAGCGCGTGGCCTTCGCCGAGGGCCGCCTCACCGATGCCGGCGGCCGGCTCTACGCTTCGGCCACCTCGACCCTGCTGGTGTTCGAGCTGAAGGCACCGAAAGAGCCCAAGGAATAAGCGGCGCAGGCCGCGTCAGCGCAGCGCGGTCCAGACCGCGAACAGGCCGAAGCCGATCAGGATCAGCCCCGACAAGCGGTTGATCCAGACCAGAAGGCCCGGCCCCAGGCGCGTGCGCAGCCAGCCGACGGCGCTGCTGAGGAACAGCCACCAGGCCGCGGAGCCGGTGAACACGCCGGCGATCGTGATCAGCGCCGCCGCGATGCTGCGGGCGCTCATGCCGCCCTGCGCACCCGCACCCAGCCCCAGCCCCGCAAAGACCGCCGCGAAGGAAAGAATGGTCGCCGGGTTCGTCAGGGTCAGCGCAAAGGTCGAGACGAAATAGCCCGCCAGGTCGCGGGCGCTGCGCGACGGCGCCGCCGCCTCGGTCGCCGGCGGCCGGCGGATCCCGCCGATGCCGAGCCAGATCAGGAACAGCCCGCCGGCCAGCGCCAGCCAGCGCTGCTGATCGACCAGCAGCGCCGAGATCGCGGTAATGCCGAAGGCGCCGATCGCGCCATAGACACCGTCGGCCGTGGCCGCCCCCATGCCGGTGACGAAGCCGGCGAGCTTGCCCTGCGCCAGGCTCCGGCGGATGCAGAGCAGGCCGATGGGGCCCACCGGGGCGGCGATGGCGAGCCCGATCGCCAGTCCCTTCAGCAGCAGATCCAGATCGGACATGATTGCGGGCCCTCGCTCATTCGACGGCCCAACGCACGGCCTCGACCAGCACATAGCCGCCGAACAGCAGCAGGCCGACGGCGCAGACGCGGTTGAAGGAATGCAGCCATTGCTGGCTCAGCCGCTTGCGCATCGCGAGCGAGAGCGCGACCAGGAAGAACCACCAGCCCACCGACCCCACCAGCACGCCCAGCACCAGCTGCAGCACAAAATGGACGTCATAGGCGCTGGCCGTGGTGAGGTTCTCGCCTTCCTCGGGCAGCGCGCCGATCGCGACCATCACGGCCACGAAGGAAAGCAGCGTCATCGGATTGGCGAGGGTCAGAACCAGGATCGAGAAGAACTGCCCGGCGAGCCCCACCACGGTAAGGCTCTTCTCCGCAATCCGGTCGGCGATATGGCTGCGCCAGCTGACGATCGCGAGAGTCACCAGGATGACGCCGCCGATGAAGGCGAGCCACTCCCGCTCGGCCATCAGGAAATCGCCGATCAGCGACAGGCCGGCGACGGCAACGAGACCATAGATCGCGTCGGCCGTGCCTGCGCCCAAGCCGGTTGCGAGGCCAGCCGGCCAGCCCCGCGCAAGCGTGCGCCGCACCAGGATCAGCGCGGTGGGACCGACCGGCGCGGCGATGGCAAGGCCGACGAGCACGCCCTTGACGAAGAACGCGCCGGGAAATCCGTCAAGCATCGGATGGCGACCGGCTGTCCAGCATCAGCGTTTCCTTGGCGGTCGAGAGCGCGATGACGCTGTGCGTGCGTGCCACGCCGGCGATCGGCTTGATGCGCCGGCCGATGATCTGTTCGAGATGGGCGGGGTTGCGCGCGCGAAGCTTCAGCAGATAGGAGTAGTCGCCGGTGATGTGGTGACACTCCAGCACTTCGGGCATCTCTCGCATTCGCCTGATGAACTCCCCCTCGCCCGCAGGCTTGTCCATCAATACGTGGATGAAGGCGAGGATGTCGAGTCCGAGCGCCTCGGGGTTGATTCGCGCCTGAATCGCGATCAGCGCCCCCGAGGATTTCAATTTCTTGACACGTTCATTGACCGCCGAGACGGAGAGCCCCACCGCACGGCCGAGCGCCGCCAGGGGCCGCTCGCCATCGCTTTGAAGGAGTTGGATAATTTTTCTGTCTAACTCGTCCATGGCCGCACAATTTACTGCCAAATTTCATATTTTCAATATATTTTACGGTCAGTCCCGACGGGCGTCCGGCTTGCCGAGAGGGCGGCGCCGCTTTAGAAAGAAGCCATGCCGCTCTTCGCCCCCGCCGCCTTGCGTGAAACCCTGCCGCCAAAAGGCGCGCTCCTGGGTCTCGATGTCGGGACCAAGACCATCGGCATCGCGATCTCCGACCCCGGGCGCAGCGTGGCCTCGCCGGTCGAAACGATTCGCCGCACCAAGTTCAGCGACGATGTGCTGCGGCTCGAGGCCCTGATCGACAGCCGCCGCGTGATCGGATTCGTGATCGGCCTGCCGGTGGCGCTCGACGGCAGCGAGGGACCGCGCTGCCAGTCGGTCCGGCAATTCGCCGCCAATCTGATGGCGCGGCGCGATCTCCCCACTCTCCTCTGGGACGAGCGGTTCTCGACCGCAGCGGTCGAGCGCTTCCTGGTGGACGAGGCCGATATGAGCCGCAAGCGCCGGGCCGAGGTGGTGGACAAGATGGCGGCGGCCTACATCCTCCAGGGCGCGCTCGATGCGCTGAATCGCGCCGCCTGAAGGGCTTGGCGCGGGGGTCGACCGCGCCAGTTGACCGGGCCCCCGCCCGTCGCCAGAGTGCGCCCACCAATTCGGGCTTAACGCTTCAACCTCACTGCCACGGACCCTGCCATGTCTGGACCGCTCGCGGGTCTCCGCGTGTTCGATTTGAGCCGCATCCTCGCTGGCCCCACCTGCACCCAGCTCCTGGGCGATCTCGGCGCCGACATCATCAAGATCGAGCGGCCCGGCCAGGGCGACGACACCCGCAAATGGGGCCCGCCTTATATCAAGGACGAGAACGGCGCCAACACCAACGAGAGCGCCTATTACCTGTCGAGCAACCGCAACAAGCGTTCGGTGACGATCGACGTCGCGAAGCCCGCGGGCCAAGCGCTCGCCAAGCGGCTGATCGCGACCTGCGACATCATGGTCGAGAACTTCAAGACCGGCGACATGGCGCGCTATGGCCTCGCCTATGCCGACCTCAAGGACCAGTTCCCGAAACTGATCTATTGCTCCATCACCGGCTTCGGCCAGACGGGCCCCTATGCGCCGCGCGCCGGCTATGACCTGCTGGCGCAGGGGCTGGGCGGAATCATGAGCGTCACCGGCGAGGCCGACCGGCCGCCGATGAAGGTCGGCGTCGGCATCGCCGACGTCATGTGCGGCATGTATGCGACGACCGCCATCCTGGCGGCGCTGCATCACCGCAATGCGACCGGCCAGGGACAATATATCGACCTCTCGCTGCTCGACACGCAGGTCGCCTGGCTCGTCAATATCGGCTTGAACTATCTCACCTCCGGCAAGGTGCCGGGGCGCGTCGGCAACGAGCATCCCAACATCGTCCCTTACAACGTGCTGGAATGCGCGGACGGCTATTTCCTGCTCGCGGTCGGCAACGATTCGCAGTTCCAGAAGTTCTGCGCCTTCGCGGGCGCGCCAGAGCTCGCGACCGACCCGCGCTTCGTCACCAACGAGGATCGCGTCCATAACCGCCGCGTCCTCTATGACGAGCTGCTGCCGCCCCTCACCAGGAGCAAGACGCAGGCCGAATGGAACGAGGGCCTCGCCAAGCTCGGCGTGCCGGCGAGTCCGGTCAACAATGTGAAGCAGGTGTTCGAGGATCCGCAGATCCGGCATCGCGGCATGAAGATCACCATGCCTCATCCGCTCGCGGGCTCGGGCCAGGTCGACCTGATCGGCAATCCGATCAAATATTCCGAAACGCCGGTCGAATATCGCCGGGCCCCGCCCTATGCCGGTCAGCATACCGAAGAGGTGCTGAAGGAGCTGCTCGGGGTCGGCGATGCCGAGCTCAACCGCTTCAAGGCCGACGGCGCCATTTGATGAGCGCTGCCACGGCGGCCAGCAGCGGCGCAAGGGCGCGCAGCCTCACCTGCGTGATCGCGTCCGTCACGCTGGCGACGCTCAATTACGGCATCACCTTTCCGCTGCTGGCGCTGATCCTCGAGCGGCAAGGCGTCGAAAAGGGCCTGATCGGCCTCAGCACCGCGGCCTCGGCGATGGCCGTCATCCTCTCCGCCCCGCTCAGCAGCCGTCTCATGCTGGCCCTGGGGCCGCGTCGCCTGCTCCTCGGCGCCATGCTGCTGTCGGCCGTGATCTACGGCCTGCTTCCGACCTTCCCCAACTATTGGGCCTGGTTTCCGCTGCGCTTCATTCTCGGCTCCTGCGGCTCGGTCATCTGGGTCGCGAGCGAGGCCTGGATCAACACCATGGCGCCCGACGAGAAGCGCGGGCGGATCATCGCGATCTATGCGACCGCCTCCTCGGCCGGCATGGCGCTCGGACCGCTGCTGCTGCTGATCACCGGCTCCAGCGGCTTTCCTCCCTTCATCGTCGCGGCCGCGTTCTCGCTGGTGGGCTGCGTCATCACCCTGCTGGCGGGCCGCGCCGTGCCCCGCCTCGAGGGCCGGCCCAGCGTGCATTTCCTGCGATTCCTGCTGCTGGCGCCGATGCCCTATCTCCTGAACCTGCTGTTCGCCGCCGTGGGCGAGGCATTCCACACCTTCTTCGCCATCTACGCGGTCGATCACGGAACCACCGAGCAACGCGCCTTCATGATCATGACGGTCATGAGCCTCGGCGGCATCGCGCTGCAATATCCGCTGGGCTGGCTCGCCGATCACATGAACCGGCGCCTGCTGTTCCTGCTCTGTGTGCTGGTCAGCATCGGCGGCTTCCTGATCGTCCCCTTCGCGATCCGCGCCGAGGTCCTCGGGCTGGCGCTGTTCTTCTTCTGCGGCGGCATCTTCGCCATGCTCTACAGCTTCGGCGTCATCATGCTGGGCGAGCGCTTCACCGGCTCGGATCTCGCCACCGCCAGCGCCGTCTTTACCCTGATGTGGGGAATCGGCACCCTGACCGGTCCCGTGATCGCCGGCGCCGCCATGGACCATCTGGGTTCGTCCGGCCTGATCTGGACCGCCGTGGCCTTGCTGCTGATTTACCTGCCGATTCCCGTCGTGTCCTGGATCCGGAGTTCTGACTCGCCCGCCCGTGGCGGTGGAGAAGTGAGCGGACCCGAGTTGCTTTCTGTTGTCAGACAAGACAGGCGATCGCACTTTTTGTCCCTTCCCCCCAGGCGGGCTTCGCCCGCGAATTTAAAGATTGCCGGCCAAGCCGGCGGGCGGGGGAAGGTTAGGAAGGGGGATGACGCGATATCGGCACCGTGCGGCCCCCTCCCTAGCCCTCCCCCTTGCAGGGGGGAGGGGATCAAAGACTGAATCGCGTCAGTTCGCTTGCTCCGCGCAGGACCCCGCGCTTATAGTCCGGCCTCGATGACCCGCAGCACCGAAAGGCCGGCCCCACTCAGCTTCCGGCACCGCCATTTGCTAGGCATCGACGGCCTCACCCGAGACGAAATCTCAGGGCTGCTCGACCTTTCCGAATCCTATATCGACCGCATGCGCCAGAAGGAGAAGGGCTCGCTTCTCCTCGGCCGCACGGTCATGAACCTGTTCTTCGAGAACTCGACCCGCACCCGCACCAGCTTCGAGCTGGCGGCCAAGCGGCTGGGCGGCGACGTCATCAACATGCAGGTGCAGGCGAGCTCGATCAAAAAGGGCGAGACCCTGCTCGACACCGCCATCACCCTCAACGCCATGCATCCCGACGTGCTGGTGGTGCGCCATCCAGACTCGGGCGCCGTCAATCTCCTGTCGCAGAAGGTCGATTGCGCCGTCATCAATGCCGGCGACGGCAGCCATGAGCATCCGACCCAGGCCCTGCTCGATGCGCTGACGATTCGCGGGCGCCGGGGCCGGCTCGAAGGCCTGATCGTCGCCATCTGCGGCGACATCCTTCACAGCCGCGTGGCGCGCTCCAACATCCACCTTCTCACGACGATGGGCGCCACCGTGCGGGTGATCGCGCCGCCGACCCTGCTGCCGAGTGCTATCGAGAAGCTGGGGGTGAAGGCCTTTACCGACATGCGCAAAGGCCTCGACGGCGCCGACATCGTGATGATGCTGCGCCTCCAGACCGAGCGCATGCAGGGTTCCTACGTGCCGTCGATCCGCGAATATTTCCGCTTCTTCGGCCTGGACTACGACAAGCTGGGATCGGCCAAGCCCGATGCGCTCATCATGCATCCGGGCCCGATGAACCGCGGCGTCGAGATCGACAGCGAGGTGGCCGACGATATCGGCCGCAGCGCCATCCGCGAGCAGGTGGAGATGGGCGTGGCCGTCCGCATGGCCTGCCTCGATCTGCTGACCCGAAACCTGCGCGACAATCTGGGAAGCTGAGGCGATGACCCGCAGCTCCAGGCTACCGCCCCGCCCGACCGCCCTTCTCAACGCCAGGCTGATCGACCCTGCGTCCGGCTATGACGGCCCCGGCGGCATTCTCATCGTCGATGGCGAGATCGCCGATCTGGGCCCGGCGCTCGGCCAGCACGGCCTGCCGGCCGACGCGATCGAGGTCAATTGCGACGGCCATTGCCTGGTCCCGGGCCTGGTCGATATGCGGGTCCAGCTGCGCGAGCCCGGGGAAGAGCACAAGGAGACCATCGCGACCGCCAGCGAGGCGGCCGCGGCCGGCGGCATCACCAGCATGGTGACACTGCCCAACACCGATCCCGTGATCGACCATGTGTCCGGCGTCGAGTTCATCGCCCGGCGCGCCCGCGAGACCAAGGGCACCAAGGTCTATTGTTACGGCAGCGTGACGCGCGGCACCGAAGGCAAGGATATCGTGGAGTTCGGCCTGCTCGCCGAGAACGGCGCCCTGGGCTTCACCGACGGCACCAAGGCCGTTGCCAGCGCCCGCGTGCTGCGCCGCGCCATGAGCTATGCCAGCACCTTCGACCTTCTGATCCTGCAGCATCCCGAGGAGCCGGACCTGGCGGCCGGCGGGGTGATGAATGGCGGCGAGCTCGCCACCCGTCTCGGCCTCTCCGGCATCCCACGCGCCGCCGAGGTGATGATGATCGAGCGCGATCTTCATCTCGTCGCGATGACCGGCGCGCGCTATCACGTCGCCCATCTCTCGACCAGCGACGGGGTCGCCGCGATCCGTGCCGCCAAGGCGCGCGGCCTCAAGATCACCTGCGACACGGCCCCGCCCTATTTCACCCTGACCGAGGCCGAGGTCGGCGACTACCGCACCTTCGCGAAGCTCTCGCCTCCCTTGCGCAGCGAAAGCGATCGCGCCGCGATCGCCGCCGCCATTGCCGACGGCACCATCGACGCCATTGCCAGCGATCATGCGCCCCACGACACGGAATCCAAGCGCGTGCCCTTCGTCCATGCCGAATTCGGCATCGTCGGGCTCGAGACGCTGCTGCCGCTCTCCCTTGCGCTGGTGCATCAGGGCAAGCTCACCCTGATCGAGCTGATCCGCCGCCTGTCGACGAAGCCCGCCGATATCCTGCGGCTGCCGCAGGGCCGCCTCGCCAAGGGCGCCCCCGCCGACCTGCTGCTGTTCGATCCCGACGCCGAGGGCAAGATCGAGGTCGATCACTTCCGCAGCAAATCGAAGAATTCGCCCTTCGACGGGCACGCCGTCAAAGGCCGCGTGCTGCGCACCCTGGTCGACGGCCGGACCGTCTTCGAGGCCTACGCCTGATGGGCGATCCGGGCTCCAGCTTGGATCTTTCCTGGATTCATGTCGTTGCCCTGGTGTTGGGATATCTGCTGGGCTCGATCCCGTTCGGCCTGCTGCTGACCCGCGCCGCCGGCCTCGGCGACATCCGCAAGATCGGCTCCGGCAATATCGGCGCTACCAATGTCTTGCGAACCGGCAACAAGCCGCTGGCGCTCGCCACACTGCTGCTCGATGGCGCCAAGGGCGCGGCTGCCGTGCTGCTCGCGCAATATGCGGGCGGGGATGCCGGCGGCCCCGAGCTGATGCTCGCCGCCGGCGCCGGTGCGATCCTCGGCCATCTCTATCCGGTGTGGCTCGGATTCAAGGGCGGCAAGGGCGTCGCCACCGGTCTCGGCATCCTGCTGGCGCTCGACTGGCGCGTCGGCGCGCTCGCCTGCGTGACCTGGCTCGCGGCGGCGCTGATCTTCCGCTTCTCCTCGCTCTCGGCGCTGCTGGCCTTCCTCCTGGCGCCGCTCTATGCCTGGCTGATGGCCGGCCCCCGCCTCGCGGTCTTCGCGCTCCTTCTCGGCGCCCTCGTCTGGTGGCGCCACCGCGAGAACATCCGCCGCCTCCTCAAGGGCGAAGAGCCCAAGATCGGCAAGAAGAAGACTTAGCCGACGCTCGACGACCGCCCCGGGCTGAAGGCTCCTGACACCATGCTGTCAGGAGGGTCACCATAGACTTCACGCAAATGACGAGCGGCGAGATTCAGGGAGCCACGAGCCTGAAGGGGTTCATCGATGTCGAACGAGTCTGTGACGCGCGATCTCTTCGACCGATGGGAGCGGGTCTGGCATGACGGCCAATACGATCTGATCGCCAGCTGCCTGGGCAAGGCCTACCGAAGGCATGACGAAAAAGGCGATCGGACGGTCACAGGCGAAGCCTACGCAGCGGAGATCGCCGCAACTCGGGAGGAACGACCGAACACGCGTTTCGCCGTGTACGATCACTCATTCGAGGGCCACCGCGCGTGGTTCCGCTTCACGCTCAGTTGGACCGATAGGAACACCGGCGAAACGCGCAGCCGAGCCGGCATGCAGCTCTATCGAATCGAGGCGGGCAAACTCGCGGAGACTTGGCTCACGCTGCTCCCGCTCGGCTCCGCATGGACCGACGCCGTCGCGCAGGAACGCTGGACGAGCCCGCCGCCTGCCAGGCAAGGCTGACAAGGCGGCTGAGGCGCTCGCAGTTCGGCTTTCGAGCTATCGCCGCGCCCCTTCCTCTTGCGGCACGGAGAACGTGGCTCCGCCGTAACGCGGACCTACTTCGGAATCATCCCCGCCGCCACGCGATCCGAGGGACGATCGCTCGAAGCGAGGCCGGCGGCGACGCCGGCGCGGTCCTCGGCGGTGCGGTTCTGGCTCATCTTGAGCTTGCCCTCGAGACGGGCAATCGGCATGCGAAACCCGACGATGCCGCGCAGCTGGGCCTTGACGAAATCTTCCGGTGCATCGCTGACGGCCCAGGGCTGGGCGCGCGGCGTCTCATGCAAGGTCGTCAGCCGCGTCACGATGGCGAGCAGCCGGTCGGCATCTTCGAAGAACTCGACCGGGCCATAGGCATGGACTGCGCTGTAGTTCCAGGTCGGCACGACCTTGCCGGTTTCGCGCTTGGTCGCATACCAGGAGGGGGTGACGTAGGCGTCCGGCCCCGTGAACAGCGCCATGGCATCGCCGATCGGCGCGGTCTTCCATTGCGGGTTGGCGCGAGCGACATGGCCGTAAAGCACGCCCTGCTCCCCCTCCTTATCGTCGAGGATGGGCGGCAGCGACGTCGCCATCAGGCCCTCGGAAGTGGCGGTGACGAAGTTGCAGAGCCGCGCCGCGCGCATCGTCGCATGAATCTCGGCGAGGTCGTCCTGGCGAAAGGCCGGCGGCAGATACACGGCGCTGCTCCTTGCTGGCATCCTGGAAACAATGGTCAGGCGGATCGGCGACGCGATCAAGCGATGCGTTGGGATGGCGATGTCCCGATGACAATGGCCGACTTCCAAGACCGTCTTACGCCCGTCTACATCTTTAAGTTGTATATATTGACGATTATTCTCCAAAACAATAAACTCCTCGCCATGCCACCCGCCCGCAAAGCCACCCTGAGCGATCCCGAACGTGCCGACCGCCTGCGGCTGGCGCGGACCTTCAGCATCGGGCCGATCACTTTTCGCCGATTGCTGGATCGCTTCCACAGCGCGGCCGAGGCCCTGCGAGCCCTGCCCGAGCTGGCGCGGGCGAGCGGCGCCGAGATCCTGCGTCCGCCCTCGCGCGCGCAGGCCGAGGACGAGATCGCCGCCCTCGCCCGCTTCGGCGGAAAATTCCTGACGCTGGGCGAGGCGGGCTATCCCGAGCCGCTCGCGGCGATCGAGGATGCACCGCCCTTGCTCTCGTTGCGTGGCGATGGCGCCCTTCTTCTGCGCCCGTCGATCGGCGTGGTCGGCGCGCGCAACGCCTCCGTCGGCGGCCGCAAGCTGGCCGAGGAGCTGTCGCGCGATCTGGGGGCCGCCGGCCTCGTGGTGGTGTCGGGCCTCGCGCGCGGCATCGACGCGGCCGCCCACCAGGGTGCGCTCGCCACCGGCACGATCGCGGTGTTCGCTGGCGGGCTCGACCAGGTCTATCCGCCCGAGCATGACGGCCTCGCCCAGGCCATCCTCGACCAAGGCGGCGTATTGATTTCCGAGATGGCGCTCGGCACCGAGCCGCAGGCGCGTCATTTTCCCCGCCGCAATCGCCTGGTCTCGGGGCTGTCGCGCGGCGTGCTAGTGATCGAGGCCGCGCTCAAGTCGGGCTCGCTCACCACGGCGCGCTTTGCGCTCGAGCAGGGCCGCGAGGTCATGGCCGTGCCGGGCTCGCCGCTCGACCCCCGCTGCCGCGGCACCAACCAGCTGCTGCGCGAAGGCGCCGGGCTGGTCGAAACCGCTTCCGACGCCCTGCTCCATCTGGGGCTCGATCCGGAACTCGCCCTGGCGCCACACTCTATATGTGCGGTCCCCAGGACCGCCGGCGGCGCCACAGGCTCGCCCCTGCCTTCGAGCCCGGCTGGGATCGTCCCAATTCGGACCTATCTGTCACCCCCGGCCCCGGAGTCGCCCCTTGCGCCCGCCCCGGATCGGTCCGATCTCCCCTCGGGCGATGGGTCGCAGGCCGCCTCCGCGGGGGTCGGTCCGGCAGCGCAAGACCTCGTTAAGGAAAATCGAGCCAGTCTCGGCACTTCAGACGGCCTGCGGCCGGCTGGAAACGAGGCGGCGGCAGCGGCCGAACCTACCCGCAAACTCGCGGAATTGCTGGGTTCTGCGCCGGTATCGGTTGACGAACTGGTCCGGCGATGCCAAATGTCACCCCCCGTCTTGCGGGCGGCGCTGCTCGATTTCGAGCTCGCCGGCCGGCTGGAGCGCCATCCGGGCGACCGCGTTTCGCTCCTGCCGGATTAGTCCCGCCGCTGTCGCCGACGCGCCGTCCTGTCACGGGCGATGCGTTAACTCACTGGAATTGCGGGCGGGACCTGCGGAGCCGAAACGGAACAGACGGAGCCGATGAACAGCGTCGTCGTCGTGGAATTGCCTGCCAAGGCGAAGACAATCAATAAGTATCTCGGCAAGGATTATCACGTGCTGGCCAGTTTCGGCCATGTGCGCGACCTTCCGCCGAAGGACGGCTCCGTGCGCCCGGACGAGGACTTCGCCATGAGCTGGCTGGTCGAGGGCCGCGGGGAGCAGCGCCTCAAGGAGATCGCCGCCGCGCTCAAGGGCGCCGACAAGCTGATCCTCGCGACCGACCCGGACCGCGAGGGCGAGGCCATCTCCTGGCATCTGACCGAGGAGCTGAAGCGGCGCAAAGCGCTGAACGGCATCGCGGTCGAGCGGGTCGTCTTCAACGAGGTGACCAAATCCGCCGTGCTCGACGCGATGCGCCACCCGCGCGCGCTCGACAAGGAGCTGGTCGAGGCCTATCTGGCGCGGCGCGCCCTGGACTACCTGGTGGGCTTCACCCTCTCGCCCGTGCTGTGGCGCAAGCTGCCCGGCAGCCGCTCGGCCGGCCGCGTGCAGTCGGTCGCGCTGCGCCTTATCTGCCAGCGCGAAGAAGAAATCGAAGCCTTCAAGCCGCAGGAATATTGGACGGTCGAGGGCAAGTTCCGCACCGCCGCCGGCCAGATCTTTCCGGCGCGCCTCACCGAGCTCGACGGCAAGAAGCTCGAGAAGTTCGACCTCGGCAACGAGGCGGCCGCCCAGCGCGCCGTCTCGATCGTCAAGGGAGGCGAGCCCTTCACCGTGCGCTCGGTCGAGCGCAAGACCGTCCGCCGCAATCCCTTTCCGCCATTCACCACGTCCACTTTACAACAAGAGGCCTCGCGCAAGCTGGGCCTCGGCGCCAGCCGCACCATGCGCGTCGCGCAGCGGCTCTATGAAGGCGTCGATCTCGGCGGCGAGACGGTCGGCCTCATCACCTATATGCGCACCGACGGCGTGCAGCTGTCGCAGGAAGCGATCGCAGCCGCGCGCAAGCTGGTCGCGGCCGAGCATGGCGCGCGCTATGTGCCCTCCGAGCCGCGCCAATACAAATCGACCGCGAAGAACGCGCAGGAGGCCCACGAGGCCATCCGCCCCAGCGACATCACCCGCAAGCCGTCCGACGTGGCGCGCTATCTCGAAGCCGACGAAGCCAGGCTCTACGACCTGATCTGGAAGCGCACGGTTGCGAGCCAGATGGCGAGCGCCGAGCTCGATCAGGTCGGCATCGACATCGTCTCGAAGGACGGCAAGGCCGTCATGCGCGCGACGGGCTCGGTCGTGACCTTCGACGGCTTTCTCGCCGTCTATCAGGAGGATCGCGACGATCCTTCCGAGGATGACGAGAATGGCGGCCGCCTGCCCAACCTGACCGAGCGGGACGGCGTTACGCCGACCGAGGTCACGCCGGAGCAGCATTTCACCCAGCCCCCGCCGCGCTATTCCGAGGCGAGCCTCGTGAAGCGCCTGGAGGAGCTCGGCATCGGCCGGCCCTCGACCTATGCCTCGATCATCCAGGTGCTGCAGGACCGAGATTATGTGAAGATCGACAAGAAGCGCTTCGTGCCCGAGGACCGCGGCCGCGTCGTGACGGCGTTCCTCGAGAGCTTCTTCAACCGCTATGTCGAATACAACTTCACCGCCGATCTGGAGAACCAGCTCGACGAGATCTCGGGCGGCCGGATCGACTGGAAGACGGTGTTGCGCGATTTCTGGCGGGACTTCTCCGCCGCCATCGCCGGCACCAAGGATCTCTCGATCACCCAGGTGATCGACGAGCTCGACAAGGAGCTGGGTCCGCATTTCTTCCCCGAGCGCGCCGACGGCACCGACCCGCGCGTCTGCCCGGGCTGCCAGGCGGGCCGGCTCTCGCTCAAGCTCGGCAAGTTCGGCGCCTTCATCGGCTGCTCGAACTATCCCGATTGCCGCTATACGCGCCGGCTCGGCGTCAGCAATGGCGAGGATGGCTCCGACGTCGATATGGGGCCGAAGCTGCTGGGCCAGGATCCGGCGACCAACTTGCCGGTGAGCCTGCGCAAAGGTCCTTACGGCACTTACATCCAGCTCGGCGAGGCCGTGCCGGGCGCGCCCAAGCCGAAGAAGAAAAGGAAGAAGGCCAAGGGCAAGGACGAGGACAAAACCAAAGCGAATGGCGCCGCGCCGGCCGACGCCGCGCCGGAAACGCCCGAACCGCCCAAGCCCAAGCGCGTGTCGCTGCCGCGCGGCCTGTCGCCCGCCGACGTCACGCTCGACAAGGCGCTCTCGCTGCTGTCATTGCCGCGCCTGCTGGGCCCGCATCCCGAGGATCAGCTGCCGATCGTCGCCGGCATCAGCCGCTTCGGTCCCTATATCAAGCATGGCGACCGCTTCAAATCGCTGGGCAAGGATGACGACGTCCTCACCATCGGCATGAACCGGGCCGTGGCGCTGCTGGCCGAGCCCTCCACGGGTCGCGGCGGACGCGGCGGCGCGCCGGGCAAGAAGATCGGCGAGCATCCCGCCGACGGCCAGCCCATCACGCTCCATGCCGGCCGCTACGGCCAGTATGTGAAGCATGGCAAGATCAACGCGACCCTGCCCAAGGACATCGAGCCCGATCAGCTCACGGTCGAGCAGGCCGTGGCCCTGATCGAGGCGCGCGCCCAGGCCAAGGGCGTGAAGCGCGGCGGCGCCAAGGCCAGGGCGAAAGCCAGGCCCGCGAACGACGACGCCGTGCTGGCGGAGCCCAAGGCCCCCAAGATCAAGGCCGCCGCCTCCGCCACCGCGAAGCCGCCGGCCAAGGCCAAGGCGCCCGCGAAGGCCAAGGCCAAATCGAAGGCGAAGTCGAAAGCCAAGGCGAAGCCGAAGGCCAAGACCGAGCCGGCGGCGTCGGATACCGACGGGGAATAGGATAGAGGTCGAGTCCCCTCTCCCGCTTGCGGGAGAGGGCCAGGGAGAGGGAAGACTCGATCGACGCCACGTCATCCCCCTCCCTGACCCTCCCCCTCAAGGGTAGGGGAATCGCATTTGGCTTTTGGCCGCTATTGCCAGGCTGGCAGAAATGGATTCTTAGAAGGTCTCCCAAGCTTGGAGGGAGATCGGAATGGAAGAATTTCATCGCCTGTTTGGCGGGATCAAGGACCCGCGGGCGAGCAATGCTCGCCACGATCTGTTGGATATCCTGTTCATCGCCTTGGCAGCGACACTGGCCGGGGCCAAGGACTGCACCGAGTTCGTGGCCTTCGCGCTGGGACGGGAGGCGCTGCTGCGCAACATCCTGGATCTGCCACACGGCATCCCCAGCCACGACACCTTCAGCAACGTGTTCCGGGCCTTGGATCCGGAGACCTTGGTGACGGTATTACGCAAGTTCACCAAGGGCTTCGGCATCAAGGGAGTGGTCAGCCTGGACGGCAAGGCGCTGCGCGGCGCCTATGCCCGCGGCAAGCGCTCGGTGCCCCTGCACATTGTCAATGTCTGGGCAGCCGAGACCCGCATGGCGCTGGCCCAGCGCAAGGCGCCCAACCGCAACGAAGTCAAAGGCGCGCTCCAACTCCTCGCCTCGCTCGACCTCAAGGGTGCCATCGTCACGGCCGATGCCTTGCATTGCAGGCCCGATACGGCGGCCGCCATCCGAGCCCGCAAGGGCCACTATGTGCTGGCGCTCAAACAGAACCGCGCCAAGCTCTTCAAGGCCGCCGATGCCCTCATCGACGCCGCCCGCAAACCTTCCCGCGCGGCCGAGAAAACGACGTCCGCGCATGGCCGGCGCGAGCGCCGCAAGGCCGTCGTCGTGCCGGCCACGAAACTCGGCCAAGCCCACGGCTTCCCCGATCTGGTTGCCGTCGCCCGCATCGACAGCTGGCGGCGCACCACGACCAAACCTGCCAAGCCCAAGACCCGCTTCTTCCTGCTCTCCCGCAAGCTCTCCGCCAAGCAGGTCCTCAAGGTCGTCCGTGCCCACTGGAGCATCGAGAACAACCTCCACTGGGTGCTCGACGTCCTCTTCGGCGAGGATGCCTGCCGAACCCGCAAAGATCATGCCCCCGAGAACCTCGCCGCCATCCGAAAGATCGCCATCAACATCCTGCAGGCGACCCCGGGGCCACAGCGCATCCGTCACAAAATGCTCCAGGCCAGATGGAACAACGACTTCCTTCTCAACGCCATCGCCCATATGCGATAGCCCTACCCTCAAGGGGGGAGGGGACAATATCCCGGCCTCCCCCCGCGCCTCTCCTCGCCCCCTCTGCTATGCTGGCGCCTCCTCGAATTCCAGCATGAAGGACCCGCCGACCATGGCCGAAGCTCCCCAGGCTCAACCCACCTTGCAGGTCGATAACGATCGCGTGCGGGTGATCCAGTGGCGTTTCGCGCCGGGCGCGGAAACCACCTGGCATCGCCATGAATACGACTATGTCGTGGTGCCGCTCACCACCGGCAAGCTCAAGCTGTGGGACGGCAAGGAAGAGAAGTTCGCCGATCTCGAGGCGGGGCGCTCCTACTATCGCTCCCTCGGCGTCGAACATAACGTCATCAATGCCAACCCTTACGAATTCGCTTTCGTCGAAATCGAATTCAAGACCAAGCCCTGATCCCCTCCCCGTTCCTCGAGCCCGGCTGCAAGGCCGGGCGGAATTCGTAAGCCCATGGCCCGCGGCAAGGCGCCGGCGCTGCCGACGCGCGAACAGATTCTCGACTTCATCCGCCAGAGCCCGACGCCGGTCGGCAAGCGGGAGATCGCGCGCGCCTTCCAGCTCAAGGGCGCCGACAAGATTCCGCTGAAGGCGCTGCTGAAGGAGCTGGCCGAGAGCGGCGAGGTCGATCGCGGCCGCAAGCGGCGCATGGCCCCGCCCGGCAGCCTGCCCGAGGTCGCGGTGCTGGTGATCGACGGCCCCGATCCCGACGGCGACCTGCTGGCGCGGCCGGTGAGCTGGGCCAGCGAGGAGGCGCCGCCCCGCATCGAGGTCGCGCCCGAGCGCCGCGGCAGCCCCGCCCTGGCCGCGGGCGACCGAATCCTGGCGCGGCTCTCGCGCACCGGCGCCGACAGCTACAGCGCACGCTTGATCCGCCAGCTGGTGGGCCAGCCCTCGCGCATCATCGGCATCTTCGAGAAGCATCCCGAGGGCGGCGGACAGCTGCGCCCCACCGACCGCCGCGTGAAGGCCGAATACCGCATCATGCCGCCCCATACCAACAGCGCGGAGCCCGGCGAGCTGGTGGCACTCGAGGTGCTGCACACCCACCGCACCGGCCACCTCCAGGGCCGCGTCGCGGAGCGGCTGGGACGCTTCGGCGAGCCCCGGACCATCAGCCTGATCGCCATCGCCGAGCAGGAAATCCCGACCCGCTTCACCGAGGAGGCGCTGACCGAGGCCCGAAATGCGGGACCGGTGACTTTGGGACAACGCACCGACCTGCGCGACATGCCGCTCGTCACCATCGATGGCGAGGATGCGCGCGATTTCGACGACGCCGTCTGGGCCACCGACGATGACGATCCGAAGAATCCCGGCGGCTGGCAGGTCGTGGTCGCGATCGCGGACGTGGCCCATTATGTGACGCCCGGCTCGGGGCTCGATCGCGCCGCGCGCGAGCGCGGCAACTCGGTCTATTTCCCCGACCGCGTCGTGCCGATGCTGCCCGAGGAACTCTCGAACGGCTGGTGCTCGCTCAAGCCCAACGAGGACCGCGGCTGCCTCGCCGTGCGCATGGTCTTCAACGCCCGGGGCGAGAAGCTCTCGCACCGCTTCTATCGCGGGCTGATGCGCTCGGCGGCACGCCTCACCTACACCCGCATGCAGGCGGCGATCGACGGTCAGCCCGACGAGCTCACCGCGCCGCTGCTCGAGCCCGTCGTCAAGCCGCTCTATGGCGCGTTCAGGGCGCTGCTCGCCGAACGCGAGCGGCGCGGCACGCTCGAACTCGACATCCCCGAGCGGCGCGTGGTGCTCGACGAGCATGGCCATATCCTCAAGATCGCGCCGCGCGAGCGCCTCGACAGCCACAAGCTGATCGAGGAGTTCATGATCGCGGCCAATGTCGCCGCCGCCGAGACGCTCGAGCTCAAGAATCGGCCGGTGATGTATCGCGTCCATGACCAGCCGGATGCGGCCAAGGTCGACGCCTTGCGCGAAAGCCTGAAGGGCCTCGGCCTCGCTCTCGCCAAGGGCCAGGTGCTGCGGCCGAAGATGTTCACCGAGCTGCTGGTGAAGGTGCGCGGCACCACCTACGCCGCGATGATCCACGACCTGGTGCTGCGCACCCAGGCCCAGGCCAATTACAGCCCGCATAATCTGGGCCATTTCGGTCTGGCGCTGTCGCGCTACGCGCATTTCACCTCGCCGATCCGGCGCTATTCGGACCTGCTGGTCCATCGCGCGCTGATCGACGCGCATCATTTCGGCGAGGACGGCCTGCCGAAGGACGCCGAGGCCAATTTCGAGAGCCTGGGCCAGCATATCTCCTCGACCGAGCGCCGCGCCGCCGCGGCCGAGCGCGATGCGATGGACCGCTATGCCGCGGCCTTCCTCGCCAACCGCGAGGGCCAGGTCTTCAAGGGCCGCATCAACGGCGTGACCCGTTTCGGCCTGTTCGTGACCCTGGAGGACACCGGCGCCAGCGGGCTCGTGCCGATGGGCAGCCTGCCCGACGACTGGTATGACCATGACGAACGCGCCCATGCGCTGATCGGCCGGCGCTGGGGCCGCGAATACCGGCTGGGCGAGCCGGTGCATTTGCGTCTCATGCAGGCCGACGCCGCGACCGGCGGGCTGCTGCTCCATATCATCGAAGGCGAGGACGCCGCCGCCGAGCCGACCGCGTTGCGTGTCTCCGAAGCGCGTCCCCGCGGCCGCCCGGACGGGCGCAGGCCCGGCGGCTTCGCGCCCCCCTCGCGCAAGCCCGGCGGCGCCAAACGCAAAGGCCCGCCCCGCGGGGCGGGCAAGGGCCCGCGCACGAAAAGCGGCAAAGGTCCGAAGCGCGGGAAGAAGAAGCGGTAGGCCGCGAAGAGGCGAGGGAATCCCCTCCCCCAACTTTGGGGGAGGGTTGGGGAGGGGGCTGCTCGGTACCGGCCCCTTTGCACCCCGACGAGATCATCGTCCCCCGTCATCCCCCTCCCTGCCCTCCCCCAAAAGTTGGGAGAGGGGATTCAAGCGCCGCATGCGAATGACCTGCACTTGCTCGCGCTCGACCGCGTCGCCCCTCACCTAACCTCTCCCCCCGCTGCGCGGGTGGAGAGGAAAGTTGATCGGGAAGAGGGGCAACTTCTTCCTTGTCGCCATGTTCATCGCCCTTCCCCTCGCCGCCGGAACCGAGCCATTCTTGGCGCTCCTCGCGCCCGATCCGGTGTGCTCCGATGACCGCTGCCGTCACCCCCGACACTCCCCGACCGCACCGCCCCTGGTATCGGATCCTCTATGTCCAGGTGCTCGTCGCCATCGCGATCGGCGTGGCGCTCGGATGGTGGTTCCCTCATCTGGGCGCGGCGATGAAGCCGCTGGGCGACGGCTTCATCGCGCTGATCCGGATGATGATCGCGCCGGTGATCTTCTGCACGGTGGTCCATGGCATCGGCTCGATGGGCGATCTCAGGAAGGTGGGCCGCGTCGGGGTCGAGACCCTGGTCTATTTCGAGGTGGTGTCGTCCTTCGCGCTCGCGATCGGCCTTCTGGTCGGCGAGCTGGTCAAGCCCGGCCAGGGCTTCAACATCGATCCCGCCGCGCTCGATCCCGATCTGGTCAAGAGCTATGTGACGCGCGCCCATGAGGACAGCGTCGTCGGCCATCTGATGGCGATCATCCCGAACAGCTTCTTCGACGCCTTCGCCAAGGGCGACCTGCTCCAGGTGCTGCTGGTGGCGATCCTGACCGGCTTCGCGATCTCGCGCATGGGGCCGCTGGGCGAGCGCATCGCGGGCGCGATCGAGACGGCGGGCCAGCTCTTCTTCCGCATCATCGGCATGATCGTGCGGGTGGCTCCCATCGGCGCCTTCGGCGCCATGGCCTTCACGGTCGGCGCCTATGGCCTCGGCTCGCTCTGGAATCTGGCGGCGCTGGTCGCGACCTTCTATGCCGCGAGCATCCTGTTCGTGCTCCTGGTGCTGGGCACGATCGCGTGCCTCACCGGATTCTCGATCCTGCGTTTCATCGCCTATATCAAGGACGAATTGCTGATCGTGCTGGGCACCAGCTCGTCGGAGACCGTGCTGCCGAACATGATCCAGAAGATGGAGCGGCTCGGGGCCTCGCGCGCGGTTGTGGGACTGGTGATCCCGACCGGCTACAGCTTCAATCTCGACGGCACCAACATCTATATGACGCTGGCGACGCTGTTCCTTGCCCAGGCCACCAACACGCCGCTCACCATCGGCCAGGAGATGAGCATCCTGGCGATCGCGATGCTGACCTCGAAGGGCGCCTCGGGCGTGACCGGCGCCGGCTTCGTCACCCTGGCGGCGACCCTCGCCATCATCCCCGACATTCCGATCCAGGCCCTGGCGATCCTGGTCGGCATCGACAAATTCATGAGCGAATGCCGCGCGCTCACCAATCTGGTCGGCAATGGCGTCGCGACCCTCGTCATCAGCCGGCTCGAGGGCGAACTCGACCGGGAGGAACTGCACCAGGCGCTGGCGCAGCCGCATAGGGTTAAGGCGCTGGCGCGGGAACCGGTTTAGCGGGACCGCCTCACTTCAGCCCCTTCCCTTGCGGGAGGGGCGGATGAAGGCTGCGAAGCGGCCTTCACGGGGAGGGTGAGACTTATTTCAGCCTCAGCCCGCTATCTGCCGCCCATCTCCATGAAATTCCGGCAAAAATGCCGCAGGTCGCGCGGAGAGGAGATATGTCGCCTTTTCGCCGTTTTTTGCTAATCTGCCAGCCAATCCGGCTCGGCGGCCGGCGCGTAACCAAGGCTCGGGACCTGGCCCCGACTTCGATCACGATGAGGACACCCGGATGGGTGGGAGATTGATCAACAGCGCGCTGCGGCTTCTGCCGCTGGCAGCGGTCATGGCGGCGTTCGCTCTCGCGGCCTGCGGCAGCACCGATGGCCCGAGCACGGCCACCAGCGACCGCGACGAGACCCGCGACATGTTCGTCACGGGGTTGAACGACATCGACGCCGTCTATATCGACCGCATCAATCTGGGCGACGTCACCGTCGAGGGGCTGAAGCGCCTCGATGCCTTCGACCCGGCGATCGGCCTGCGGCGCAACAGCACCGAGGTCGAGCTCGACATCGACGGCCAGGAATCGGTTCGCTTCGATGCGCCCTCCGCCTATGACGCGACCGACTGGGGCGAGCTCGCCGCGCGCTATGTCGAGACCGCGAAGCTCCATTCGGCGAAGCTGGCCCTGACTCCGCCCGAGAAGATCTACGAGGCCGTGTTCGACGGCATGGTGTCGAAGCTCGACGGCTTCTCGCGCTATTCGAGCGCGGCGGACGCCGACGAGAACCGCGCCTCGCGCGACGGCTTCGGCGGGATCGGCGTGAAGGTCGCGGTCGCCGACAACCGCGTCCGCATCATCTCGGTCATGAACTACACGCCGGCCCAGCGCGCCGGCCTGCAGACCGACGACATCATCCTCGCCATCGACGGGCAGGATGTGGCGGGGCTCGACCAGCATCAGGTGGTCGACAAGCTGCGCGGGCCGGTGGACAGCCGCGTCGAGCTCAAGCTGCTGAAGGCCGAGACGACCGTGCCGACGACGATCCTGCTGTCGCGCGCCCATGTGGTGCCGGAGACGGTGGTCTATCACCCCGAGGGCAACGTCGCCTATTTCCATATCTACGGCTTCAATTCCGACACCTCCGAGAGCCTGGAGCGCGAGATCTCCCATGCGAAGGCGGAGATCGGCGCCGCCAACGTCACCGGCTATGTGCTGGACCTGCGCAGCAACCCGGGCGGGCTCCTGGACGAGGCGGTCGCGGTCTCCGACGTCTTCATGCAGAAGGGCCGCATCGTCTCGACCCATGGCCGCCATCCCGACAGCCATCAATATTTCGAGGCGACCGCGGGCGACCTCGCCGACGGCCGGCCGATCGTGGTGCTGGTCAATGGCAACTCCGCCTCGGCCTCGGAGATCGTGGCGGCGGCGCTCCAGGACAGCGGCCGCGCGGTCGTGATCGGCAGCAACTCCTACGGCAAAGGCACGGTGCAGACGGTGCTGCGCCTGCCCAACAGCGGCGAGCTGACCCTGACCTGGGCGCGCTTCCATGCGCCCTCGGGCTACACCCTGAACAAGCTCGGCGTGCTGCCGTCGATCTGCACCAACGGCCACAGCCCGTCGGAGCTGATGACCGAGCTCGAGCATAACGAGCTGCGGGCCATCCCCGTGGCCGAGCGCAACGCGCTGAAACCCACCGACACGGCCGAGATGGACAAGCTGCGCAAGACCTGTCCGCAGGTGAAGTCGGAGCCTGCGACCGATGTCGAGATGGCGCTGGACCTGATCCACAAGCCGCAGCTCTACATCCGCGCCGTGGCCCTGGGCGAGTCCCCCTCGCCGGCCGACGCCGCCGAAGCCGCCGCCGTGACTCAGGCCCCATAACCCTGAGCGAAGCGGTCGACATATGACGCGCGACACGGTCGACTCCCGGTGACCGAGACGATCCCTCTGGTCAGGCCGGTCGACGCGGCCGGCATCGTGCTGCTGCGCGAGGGTGCCCATGGCGGACCCGAAGTGCTGATGGGACGCCGCCACGGCAAGGCGAAGTTCCTGCCCGACATCTATGTCTTCCCAGGCGGGCGCGTGGATCCGCAAGACCGGCTGCCCTCCGGCTTCGAGGAACATCTGGCGCCGGGCGTCGAGACCGCGCTGCGCCGGGCGGCGCCCCGCAAGCGCCCCGCGACCTTTCTGCGCGCTGCCATTCGCGAGACCTTCGAGGAGACGGGCCTGCTGATCGGGGCCCCCGGTCCCCAGCCTGCCTATCCACCCAAGGCCGACATCTGGCGCCAATTCGCCGAGCGCGGCCTGGCGCCCCGCTTCGAGGCGTTCGATTTCATCTGCCGGGCGATCACGCCCCGGGGCTCGCACCGGCGCTATAACAGCCGCTTCTTCCTGGGCGACGGGGCGGCGGCCCAGGGCGGGCTCGCGGGCGACGGCGAGCTCGTGGACCTGGCCTGGCGCCCGGTCGAGGCCATGGCCGGCATGAACCTGGTCGATGTGACCGAATATGTGCTGGCGGAGGCCGTCCGGCGCTGGCGGCGGGGCCACCGACCGGGCGCCGAGAATCCCGCTTTGTTCCGCTATATCAAGGATGTAGCCAAGCCCCGGCGGGGTTAGGCCGGGGCCGGCCGCCGGGGCGTTCCGCCACTCCCGACAACCCCCCGGAAATCTTGACTTAAACCGGGAAACGCTTATCTTCCGCCGCCTGTTTTGAAGCGGTTTTCAGGAGCGGCCCACCATGGCCAAGAGCAGCACGATCCTCATCAAATTGGTCAGCACGGCCGACACCGGCTTCTATTACGTGACCAAGAAGAACCCGCGCACAAAGACCGAGAAGCTCGAGTTCAAGAAGTACGACCCGGTCGCGCGCAAGCATGTCGCGTTCAAGGAATACAAGATCAAGTAGGGAGCGCTCACACGCGCTCCGGTGCGGGGTTAGCCCCAGCACCGTCGAGAGGCTAGGAGGCCGCGACACCGAAAGGTGCGCGGCCTTCGGCTTTTGGGGGGCTATCGGATGAACGCCGATCGGACGACCTGCTGGCCGTCCGGCGTCAACTCCGCTTCGAAGCCCTCAATATCTCCGCAATTCCCGCGTGTGCCTTCCGGGCATCCCTTCGGATCGACGAAGAAAACGGTCACGCCGGCGGCCGAGGTGACCACCGAGATCGCATAGCCGTCCACCGGCACGCCATGTTCTTCCAGCTTCTGGGCCGCGGTCCGGATGGCGACGAAACCGGCTGCAGAGATCTTCTCAGTCGTTCTGACTTCGGACGCTCGCATGGTCTGAAACGCCGTCATCACGACGATCAGAATGGCGGCGATCTCAATGATCAGACGCGTGGATAATCTTTTCGCGATCATGCGCTACCCTCCGAGAAAACCCGCTAGATCTGCGACAGCTCAAAACCTTCCGCCCGGGCCCTTTCCGCGCCTTCGCCCAGATAGAAAAAGCTGATGCGTCGCCCCTTGAAGAACCGGCGCGCTGTTTCGCGCAGGCGCCGCGCCCAAGTGATGAAGACCTCGTCCTTCACGACCCATTTGCCGGCGGCATCGAAATAGCCTTCCTGAAAATAGAGGCGGCCGCGACGGATCAGACGATCCTCCTGAGGGCATCGCGAATACTCCACCACCGGCGAGATCAAACCGTCCACGAAATATTCCTGACGGCTGGGAATTGGCTGTATCGAGAGTTCGGAAAGGTGCTGTGGCAAGACCAAACGCAGGGACAGAAAGCCCCTTTGAGCTGACAAATCCACCACCGCCGGTTCCGGCTTGTCCGATTTCCAACGGAGGGCGACGAAATCGCCCGCCTTCTTGAGGCGTTCCTCGAAGGCCACCTGGTCCTCGGGGGTCAGGTAAAAATTGATCTGTCGTCCCATCGGGCCGACCCCCTCATCGAAATGCGGGACGGGTCGAATTCCGCCCGGCCCAGTAGCAGCCCATAAGCAGCGAAGCCAACGATGCGATTGCAGCGAGCGCAATCAGGCCAAGTTTCCGCAGGTCGCTGTCGGCGCCATCGATCTGCAAATAGAAAACGGCCAGCGAGATCCCGGCCCAACAACAGGGAAAACCGAGCGTGAGCGCCAAGTTCGTATCCGCCAGGGCCGGGGCCTGTCCGGTTCCCACCAAGCGTCGCCGCAGTCCTCGATAATAGAAATAGCGGCCGTTCAGCGAGATGGAATAGACCAGAAAGCCAACCGCAACCGACGCCACGGCGATCGCCACGGGAAAGTTGACCTGATAGTCGGACCGGCCGACGAACGGAAGCACCCATTGCAGGAAGGGCAAGGCAATCAGCAGGAGATGCAGGCCTCTATGGCGCCAGTTCCGGCGCCTCTCGTCAGGGTTTGGCGCCTCGACCTCGCGCAGGGGAATGAGCGCTCGGGAGGCGAAAACCGCGACCCATGCCACGAGAAGCGCGACCGATAGGACGGACCACCAGGACAATGGATCGGAAACTGAAAGAACAAGAGCGAACGCGAGCAGCGCGAGGCTGAACTCGTTGATAAGGAGGAGAGTGAAACCCCAGTACCACGTCTGATCCCAAAGTCGGGAATGTCTGAAATAGGCACCGCATGCCGCGCAATTCATCGTCAGTGCGTCGGCGCTCCAGACTGATACCGCCCGCTCTTCACATTTCGGACATCTGCGCTTCATGGGTCACGCATTCCCAAAGCGGTGAATATTCACACGGCTCGCGTCTCTTGCCTGATCCTACAACCTCTGGTTATCCTGGTCACCAAGGTTTGATCGCAGCGCCGGAACGGCCACCATCCAGGTTGCAACATGGAAAGAGACCTAGCGGTTCGGATGATCGAGGTCGTGCAAACCGTGACCGAACCACTCAATCGCCTGGCTGCCCTCACGGAACAAATCGTCGCCGAAGATGAGAGAAGAGATTTTCGGCGGCGCTTGGCGCAGATCATGGGCGATATCTACCCGGATCTACTGACACCGATCCTCCGCCAGTATCCGGATTTGGATCCGTATAAGTGACATCGGATCGTTCCATTGCGGCTCCCGCTGGCGGGAGGCAACGCAAGTGACGATGGGTTTCGAGTGGACCTTCAAGCATCCCGAAAGCGGATCGTCCATCGTCATCGTGGACGACAACTGGGTTGCTTATGCTTACTTCTACTCACCCGAGAACGAGATTGTCGGCGATGTGTGGCTCTATAATCGCGGCGAGACGCCCGACGAACCCGAATGGCACGACAAAGAGAATGCGCCATTTGCCAATCCATCGGCCTATGTCCTCGATATTCCCGGCTTGAGAATTCCGGACGACGAATTGGGGGTCAGCGTCCGGTGGTCGACGGACGGCGACGGTAGATTGATGGCAAATGTTTTCTTCGGTGATCTGCTGCTCGCAAGGCTATGCGCGGGCTCCAAGCCAGGCTGGTCGCTGGCTGCGAAGAAGGATGGCCCCTGCGCAAAGAAGCTTGTCGTCTCGCCTCTCCCTGCTCGGTCAGCCTGAACCGGAATCGCTGCCGATGACCTGCAGGAACAGCCGCCCGAAATCCCGCCGCTTCGCCTCGCCCACGCCGAAGACCTCGGCGAACTCGTCGGCGTTGCGCGGGCGCCTGGCGGCCATGTCGGCCAGGGTGCGGTCGGAGAAGATCACATAGGCCGGAACGCCGCGCGCCTTGGCGAGGGTGAGGCGCAGGGCCTTGAGGCGCTGCAGCAACTCGCCGCCGGCGGCATCGAGATTGTCGACCGCCTGCGCCGCCGCCGACTTCTCGCGCCGGCCTTTCCGCTCCTTGCCGAGACGGTCGGGGCGGTAGCGGAAGCTGCCCTCCCCGCCCATCAGGGCCTGGCCCGCCGCTGTCGTGCGCAGGCCGCCGAAGCCCGCGATGTCGATATCGAGCAGGCCGGCCGCGACCATCTGGCGGATGACGCCCTGCCACTCGCCCTGCGGCCGGTCGGCGCCGGCGCCGAAGCCGCTCAGGTCCTCATGATGGAAGCTCGCGGTCTTCTCGTTCTTGGTGCCGCACAGCACATTGACGATATGGGCGGCGCCGAATTTCTGGCCGGTGCGCATCACCGCCTCGAGCACGAGGCGCGCCTCCTTGATGCCGTCGCGCGTCTCGACCGGATCGAGGCAGACGTCGCAATTGCCGCAAGGAGCGCTCTCGTCGCCGAAATAGCGCAGCAGCATGCGCCGGCGGCATTCCGGTGCCTCGCAATAGGCGATCAGCGCATCGAGCCGCTTATGCTCCCGCCGCTTGCGCTCGGGCGCGCTCTCCTCCTGCTCGATGAAGACGCGCCGCATGCGGATATCGTCGAGGCCGTAGAGCAGCATGGTGTCGGCCGGCAGCCCGTCGCGGCCGGCGCGCCCGATCTCCTGGTAATAGGCCTCGGGGCTCGCCGGCAGATCGGTATGGAGCACATAGCGGATGTCGGGCTTGTCGATCCCCATGCCGAAGGCGACGGTCGCGACCATGACGATGCCGGGCTCGGTCATGAAGCGGTCCTGGACCTGCTGCTTGACGACGCTCTCCATGCCGGCATGGAAGGCCAGCGCCGCATGACCCTCCTCGCGCAGCAGGGCCGCGACCTCCTCGGTCTTCTTGCGCGAGAGGCAATAGACGATGCCGCTCTGGCCTTTGCGCGCCTTCACGAAGGCGACGGTCTGCTTCTTCCACTGGTCCTTGAGCGTGACCGAGAGCGAGAGGTTCGGCCGGTCGAATCCGGTGACCACGGAGACGGCGTCGCCGGCGAAGACCTTGGCCTCGATATCGGCCCGGGTCGCCGGATCGGCCGTCGCGGTGAGGCCGATGATCGGCACGCCCGGAAAGCGATCGCGCAGGCCCGCCAGCGCCTCATATTCGGGACGGAACGCCGGGCCCCATTGCGAGATGCAATGGGCCTCGTCGATCGCGATCAGCCGCAGATCGAGCCTGGCCAGGGCATTGAGCATGGCCTCGGTCATCAGCCGCTCCGGCGACAGATAGAGCAGCCGGATCTCGCCCGCCTGCGCCTGCCGCCAGACCGCGACATTGTCCTCGCGGCTCTGGTCCGAATTGATGCTGCCGGCGGCGATGCCGTTTAGGCGCAGCGCCGCCACCTGGTCGCGCATCAGCGCCAGCAAAGGCGACACGACGATGGTGAGTCCGCCCAGCACCAGCGCCGGCAGCTGATAGCAGAGCGACTTGCCGGCACCCGTCGGCATGACCGCCAGCACATGGCGCCCGCCCAGGAGCGCCTCGATCGCCTCCGTCTGGCCCGGGCGCAGCTCGGTGAAGCCGAACACCTCGGCGAGATTCGAGGACAGCGCAGCGCGATGGGCGGAGGAGAGTGTGGGATTGGCGATGTTCATTTTATGCGTATCGGGCGCTCGAGTTCTTCCGGCCTGTATAGCCTGCCGACTCGCGAGGACCATCCCCCCAACTGACCGACACCGGCACCACCCCGCAACGGCGGCGGTCCGCCTTGTACTATTTTTAATTGTATTTATATGAGCATGATAATACTATTAGGTCATGCCGCTCGGCGTGGCAATGGGCCGGATCACAAAGCCGGCCGTTTCGAGCGCCAGGGCGCGGCCTGCTCGAAGGCCGCCGCGAAGCGGAAGACGGACGCGTCGTCATAGCTGCGGCCGACGATCTGCAGGCCGGTCGGCACGCCGTTCGACCCGATGCCCGAGGGCACCGAGATGACCGGGAGCTGGCCCAGAAGATTGAACGGGCTTGTCAGGAACCAGCCGCAATAGGGATCGACGGAGCGCCCGGCGATCTTGAAGCCCGGGTCGGTCTCGGAATGCGTGACCGGCACCGCCGGGACGGCGAGCGTCGGGCAGATGAGGACGTCATAGGCCTCGAGGAACGGCACGATCCCCTGATACATGGCGCCGCGGTGGATCGTCGTGTTGTAGAGATCGACCGCCGAGCGTTTCAGGCCGCGCTCGACGATGCCGACCACGAAGGGATCGAGCCGGTCGCGCCATTGCGGCAGCATGTCCTTCATCAGCGCGGCGTAGAGCCCTTCCCAATAGATTTTCCAGCAGTCGAGATTGGCGGTGGTCCAGGGCAGCTTCACCTCCTCGACCTGACAGCCCAGCCCGCGGAAGACATCGACCGCGGCGCGCATGTTGCGGGCGACGCTCTCCTCGATCGCATAGCTGCCCAGGTCCGGCGAATAGGCGATCCGGCAATCCTTGATCGAGGCGAATGTCTCCGGCAGCAGGACGCGCTCGCGCAGCGACATGAGATCGTCCGTATGCGGGCCACTCATCAGATTCTGCATGAGCGCGGCATCCGCGACCGTGCGGGTGATGGGGCCGGTCGTGATCAGGGGCTCGAGCGGGAGCGAGCGGTCGTTCGGATTGCGTCCCGCCGGCGCCTTGTAGCCGACCAATCCGCAGGCCGAGGCCGGGATCCGGATCGAGCCGCCGCCGTCCGAGCCGTCAGCGATCACCGCCATGCCGGCCGCGACCGCCGCCGCCGAGCCGCCTGAGGAACCACCCGGCGTGTAATCCGTATTCCAGGGATTGCGGCTGATGCCGTAGCGCGGACTGCGCGTGATCCCCGAGAAACCGAAATCGGGCGTGGTGGTGCGCATATGCATGAGGGCGCCGGCCGCCAGCAACCGCCCGATGGTCGGCGAGGTGTGATCGCTGCGATAGGCCTCGTAGCTCCAGGAGCCCATCGAGACCGGCTCGCCCTCGATATGCGACATGTCCTTGACGGCGAGCGGCAGGCCCTCCAGCGGCCGCGGCGCCTCGCCTTTGCCCATGTAGCGGGCTTCGGCCTGTTTCGCGCCCGCCAGCGCCGGCTCGTAGTAAGGCAGCGTGATCGCGTTGAGGCGCGGGTTGACGGCTTCGGCACGATCGATCATCGCCCGCATCAGCTCGACCGGCGAGAGTTTGCGCGCGCGGAATGCGGCCAGCGCCTCGGTTGCCGATATATGGAGAAGATCGGAATCCGATGACGGCATGGTCGGCCTCTCGAGCTGCTATGGGCTGGTCGGAAGGCTCGATAGTGACGCGCGCCCCGAGGCAGCCGCAAGGCGGCAATTGTCCGCTGACAAAGGCGGCCTCGGCGAGGGCGAGATCCGACCCGGTCTCGCCGTCGCCTCGGGCCCGCCCCTGTCCCAACCCTCAGCTGCGCGTGATCGAGAGGCCGCCATCCACGAGCGAAGCCGTGCCCGTGACGAAGGAAGCATCGTCGGAGGCGAGATAAAGCACCGAGCGGGCGATCTCCTCGGGCGTGGCGACGCGCTTCAGCGCATGCAGGTTGGTGATGAAGGCCTGCGATTCCGGCGTGTTGTTCATATCCCGATACATCGCGGTGTCGACGGCGCCCGGCAGGATCGCGTTGACGCGAATGCCCTTCGGCCCGAACTCGGCCGCCAGCGCCTGGGTCAGTCCGATCAGCCCGGCCTTGCTGGCGGCATAGGCGGCAACGCCCGGGAAGGCGCAGCTGTAGCCGACGAAGGTCGAGGTGAAGATCACCGAGCCGCGGCCCTGCTTCTCCATCTCGGCGATCTGGTGCTTGGCGCCGAGGAAGGAGCCGGTCAGGTTGATGGCGATGGCATCGTTCCAACCGGCCTCCGAGACGCCGGTGCTGGCGCCGAGCTCGCCCAGGGTGCCGGCATTGTTGAAGGCCACGTCGAGCTTGCCGAACTGGCCGACGGCCAGCGCCACCAGGGCCTTGGCGTAATCCTCCGACCGCACATCGCCGGCAAGGGCGGCCGCCTCGCCGCCATGGGCGGTGATCTCGGCCACCAGCGCGTCGAGCTCGTTCTTGCGGCGGGCGCCCAGGACCAGCCTGGCCCCTTCCCGCGCGAACAGCATCGCCGTGGCACGGCCGATGCCCGCGCTCGCCCCGGTGACGATGGCAACCTTTCCAGACAAGCGTTTCATGGTCTTTCTCCTGTTGAGCGCCAGGTCGGGTTCCGACCGGCGGTTTCGATGAAATCCGCTTGCCAAGAGTATGGTGCAGTCCGAGCGTTCGTATTAGCCTGTAAGTCTCGAAATTGGCTTTCGGAAATACCGAACAATCATGAAACTTGACGGAATCGCCACCTTCGTGGCCGTCGCGGAGGCCGGGTCCATCAGCGAGGCGGCGCGGCGCCTGCGGCTGTCGAAATCGGTCGTGAGCGAGCGGCTGGCCGAGCTCGAGCGGCGCCTGGGGACGAGCCTCCTGCACCGCACGACCCGCAAGCTCAGCCTGACCGAGGACGGGGTCTCGTTTCTGGAACGGGCGACGCGCATCGCGCGCGATGTCGAGGAGGCGACGGCCGACATGGCCGAGCGCCGCGGCCGGCTGGTCGGTCCGTTGCGCATCGCCGCCCCCGTGACCTTCGGCCATCGGCATCTGGGGCCGGCCGTCTTTCCCTTCCTCGCGCAGAATCCAGAGCTCGAGCTGACGCTCGATCTCGACGACCGCCGCGTCGATGTCGCGGCCGACGGTTACGACGCGGTGGTGCGGCACGGACCGATCGCGGATACGCGCCTCGTCGCCTGGCGCCTGGCGCCCAGCCGGCGCGTCCTGGTCGCCGCTCCGGATTATCTCGAGCGGCACGGGCGGCCGGCCTCGCTCGCCGAGCTCGATGGGCATCGCGGCCTCTTCTACACCAACCGCGGCGCCGCCGACTGGCGCTTCGCCGGCGCCGATGGCGCCACGATCCTCCGCGCCGAGATGGGCCTGCGCGTCAATAACGGGGATATGCTGCTGGATGCGGCGATCGCCGGGCTCGGAATCGCCTTGCTGCCGACTTTCATTGCCGGGGACGCGATCAGGGACGGGCGTCTGATGGTCCTCGATGTCGGCGCCGAGGCCGAGCTCGAGTTCGTCTATGTCGCGCATCCCGAGGGGCGGCGAACCTCGGCCAAGCTGCGCGCCTTCATCGACTGCCTGCGCACCGCCTTCGGCGATCCGCCCTATTGGGATGCGCCCTGACGTTGCCGCTTCGGATCAGGAGTGGACGGTTCCCGTTCTTCGATAGCCGGTAAGAACCTACTCGCCGACGGCGACGGACTTCGGCGGTTCCTGGCTCGGCGCCGGCACCGCTTCGACGCGGTTGCGGCCCGATTGCTTGGCGCGGTACATCGCCTGGTCGGCGCGACGGAGGCCCGCCTCCATCGGCTCGTCGAGATCGGCCAGCGTCACGCCCAGGCTGATCGTGACCGGGATCTGCTCGTTGCCGACCGTGATCGGCTTTTCGGCGATCGACTTGCGCAGGCGATCGCTCACCGAGACGGCCGCTTCATAGCCGACCTCGGGCATCGCCACGAAGAATTCCTCGCCGCCCAGCCGCACCACCATGTCGAAGCTGCGCAGGTTCGCCGTCAGGCGGCGCGCGACCTCCTTCAGCACCTCGTCGCCCGCGGCATGGCCGTGGCGGTCATTGACCAGCTTGAAGTGATCGATGTCGCCGACGATGAGCGAGAGCGGCTTGCCCGAGGTGCCGGTGCGGCGCATCAGCTCGGCCAGATGCTGCTCCATATAGCGGCGGTTGTTGAGGCCCGTCAGGCTGTCGATGAGCGCCAGCGAGAGGCCGCGCTCGTAATGGCGGCGCAGCAGGTCGTAATAGCGCGAGCGGCGCACCTGGGTGCGGGTGCGGGCCTGCAGCTCGCTGCCGTCGATCGGTTCGACCAGATAGTCCGTGGCGCCGATATCGAGCGCCTTGGCGAGCTCGGGCGCGTCGATCGAGCCGACGATCACCAGGATCGGCATCTGCCGCGTGCCCTCGTAGGCGCGCAGCTGCGAGCAGATGCGCAGGCCCTCGGAGGCACCGATGGCGAAATCGACGATCACCAGATCGAAGGTCTCGCTGCGCGCGCGCTGCACCGCCTCGGGGCCCGCCGGCAGCAGCAGCGTGTCGTTCTGATCCTGGGCCAGGGTCTGGGTCACGCGGTCGGCCGTGTCGCCCGGCTTGGCGATCAACAGCACGCGGGCATGGCCATGCTCGACCTCGCCGTCGGCGGGCGCGCCGTCGATGTTGAAGCGGTTCCAGACCGCCTCGCGCACGCGCCATTCGTCCATCATCAGCTTGAGACGCAGCAGCGAACGCACGCGCGCGAAGAGCGCCAGGTCGTTGACGGGCTTGGTGAGGAAGTCGTCGGCGCCGGCTTCGATGCCGCGCACCCGGTCCGAGACGTCCGAGAGGGCCGTCACCATCACGACCGGCAGGTGGGCATAGCGTGGGTCGGCGCGGATTCGCCGACAGACCTCGAACCCGTCCATCTCGGGCATCATCACGTCGAGCAGGATGATGTCGGGCGGGGATTGCTCGATCTTGGCGAGCGCATCGGGCCCGTTCTCGGCGAGCTCGACGTCGAAATACTCGGCCGAGAGCTTGGCCTCCAGGAGCCGCCGGTTGGCGGCCACATCGTCGACGACGAGGACCCGTCCTGACATCGCGCGCCCGGCCCTACCGCAGGAACCTTTCGACGGTGCTCAGGAACTGAGCCACCGAGATCGGCTTGGCGATGTAGGCCTCGCATCCGCCCTGAAGGATCTTCTCTTCGTCGCCCTTCATGGCGAAGGCCGTGACTGCGATCACCGGGATCGCCCGGAGATCGTCGTCCTCCTTGATCCATTTCGTGACTTCCAACCCCGAGACCTCGGGCAGCTGGATGTCCATGAGGATCAGATCCGGCCGGTGCTGGCGCGCCAGCTTCAGCGCTTCCATGCCGTCGCGGGTTTGCAGGATGTTGTAGCCATGCGCTTCCATCAGATCGTGGAAGAGCTTCATGTTGAGCTCATTGTCTTCGACGATGAGCACGGTCTTCCCGTCGCCGCTTCGGCGCGGTGCATCCGCGGAAGGAAATTCGCGTATCGTGTCGTTCATGCCGCCCCCAGACGCCCTGCAGGGGTCAGTGCGAATGCCGGGGGCCATCCCTGTCTGGACCCCGTTACTGACGTTCCCATGAAGGCTAGGACATCTCTTAACGCATAACCCCGGCATCGTTAATATTTTGTTGATCGGAAGTGTTTTCAACCGCGGGCAACCCCGCGAAAACCCGCAGGAATCCTCGGTTGGCCGAGATTATGAACCTATTTCAGCCACAGCCCCCGAGAAACCGGCTCGCAGAGGCGAGATCGGAGCCGTTTCGGGACGATATCGGGGGATGACAGCTGCGGGCGAGGACCGAGGCGTGACAAGCGATCGGGAGTCCGCTGCACCCTGCGGCGCCGGGCGAGCGCGGATCGGGATCGATCTCGGCGGCACAAAGATCGAGGCCATTCTCCTCGGCAGCGACGGAGAAGCCCTGGAGCGGCGGCGCATGGCGAGCCCGCGCGGCAATTACGAGGCGACGCTCGAGACGGTCGCCCGGCTGGTGAGCGAACTCGAATCCGCCCTCGCGACGTGCCATGGCGGCGCGCCCCAGCGGCTCAGCGTCGGCGTCGGAATCCCGGGTGCCATGTCGCCCGCCACGGGACTGGTCAAGAATGCCAACTCGACCTGGCTCATCGGCAAGCCGCTCGATCGCGATCTGGAGCGGCGGCTGGCGCGGCCGGTAAGGGTGGCGAACGATGCCAATTGCTTCGCCGTCTCGGAGGCGGTGGACGGCGCCGGCGCCGGCGCGCGCCTCGTCTTCGGCGTGATCCTCGGCACCGGCGTCGGCGGCGGCATCGCGATCGAAGGCCGGACCCTGCTGGGCGCGAACGCCATCGCCGGCGAATGGGGCCATAATCCCCTGCCCTGGCCGCAGGCGGGCGAGCTGGAAGGACGGCGCTGCTATTGCGGCCGCGAGGGATGCATCGAGACCTTCCTCTCGGGACCCGCGCTCGAGAGCGAATATCGCCGGACTTCGGGACACGCGTCGGCCGCAGCCGAGATCGCGAAGGCCGCCGCGGGCGGAGAGGCGCAGGCCGAAGCGGTCATGGCGCGCTATGAGGAGCGGCTCGCCCGCGGGCTCGCCCATGTCATCAATCTGCTCGATCCGGAAGTCATCGTGCTGGGCGGCGGACTGTCGAACATCGCGCGCCTCTATGAGAATGTGCCCCGGCTCTGGGGCCGCTTCGTCTTCTCCGATCGCGTCGACACGCGACTCTTGCCGCCATTCCATGGCGATTCCTCCGGCGTGCGCGGCGCCGCCTGGCTATGGCCGCCGGAACCGGACGAGGGCGCGCCGTGAATGGGATTTTCACGCCCCCTCCCCTTGCGGGAGGGGGTAGGGGGAGGGGTGCCCCACACGGTCTTTCGCCAAAGGACCGCATTCCGTTTGCTGCGTCGCTCGGCGCTAATGTCGAAGCATCCACGGTTCATCTTCTCGGGAGAGAGTTGACGAATGGAACAGACGCCGAGAGCGATGCCTGCCGCCCCCGCAACGTCCGAAATGAATCGCCGCTGATAGCGCGCACGCGGCTCCCCTCCCCCTACCCCCTCCCGCAAGGGGAGGGGGCTCGGTATATGTTGGCACCGGCGAGCCTCGGTGCCGCGCCATGAACTCGCCCGCTTCCAACCGGCTCTGCCGCGACTGTCTCGGCGATCCGGGGCCGGCCGGCAATCGCTGTGCGTCCTGCGGATCGCCACGGCTGCTGCGCCATCCGGAGCTGGACCAGCTCTCGATGGCGCATCTCGATTGCGACGCCTTCTATGCGGCGGTCGAGAAGCGCGACAACCCGGCCCTGCGCGACGAGCCGGTGATCGTCGGCGGCGGCAAGCGCGGCGTGGTCTCGACCTGCTGCTATGTGGCACGGCTCTATGGCGTGCGCTCGGCCATGCCGATGTTCAAGGCGCTCGAGCTCTGTCCCAAAGCCGTGGTGATCCCGCCCGACATGGCGAAATATGCGCAAGTCGGCCATGAGGTGCGCGAGCTGATGCTCGAGACCACGCCCCTGGTCGAGCCGCTCTCGATCGACGAGGCCTTTCTCGATCTCTCCGGCACCGAGGCCCTGCATCACGGCAGCCCGGCGCGCACGCTGGCCCGGCTCGCGGCCCGGATCGAAGAGCGCCTCTCGATCACCGTCTCGATCGGCCTCAGCTACAACAAGTTCCTCGCCAAGGTCGCGTCCGACCTCGACAAGCCGCGCGGCTTCGCGGTCATCGGCCGCGCCGAGGCGCCGTCGTTCCTGGCGGGAAAGCCGGTGGGACTGATCTGGGGCGTGGGCAAGGCGCTGCAACAACAACTGGCGAAGGACGGCATCACCCATATCGGCCAGTTGCAGGCCCGCGAGGAGAACGATCTTCTGCTGCGCTATGGCAGCATCGGCAGGCGGCTGGCGCGGTTCGCGCGCGGGCAGGACGATCGCAGCGTCGATCCGGACGGTCCCGCCAAGAGCATCTCGGCCGAGACCACCTTCAACGAGGACATCGCCGATTTCGGCGAGCTCGACCGGATCCTGTGGCCGCTCTGCGAGAAGGTGTCGAGGCGGCTCAAACAGGCCGAGCTCGCCGGCGGCACCGTGACCTTGAAGCTCAAGACCGACGAGTTCCAGATCCTGACGCGCAACCGCAAGCTCGCCGACCCGACGCAGCTCGCCGAAGCGATCTATCGTGCCGCCAAGCCGCTGCTGCAGCGCGAGGCCAATGGCCGGCATTTCCGCCTGATCGGTGTCGGCACCGGCGATCTCATGGACGCCGCCCTCGCCGACCCGCCCGACCTCGCCGACCCCGACGCCGCCCGCCGCAAGACCGTGGAGCAGACCATGGACAAGCTGCGCGACAAGCTCGGAAGGGCTGCGATCCGCAAGGGCCGCGGGCTGGTGCCGCCGAAGGATGGGGGAAAGAAGTGATAGGGTCGAGAGCGGTGTCACGATCGTCCCTTCCCCCGGAACGGGGGAAGGCTAGGAAGGGGGATAACGCGATGTCGAGAGCGCGCAGCCCCCTCCCTCACCCTCCCCGGTTCCGGGGGAGGGGATAAAAATCCCGCTTCAGCAATTCGGCTTGGGCAGGGTCTCGATCTTGGAGAGGGTGCCGAGGATCGAGAATTCGCCGTAGTCCAGCACCATGCGGTCGACCACGCCGTTGGCGTAGAGCTGGATGGTCTGCTCATGATCGGGCTCGGCCGCCTGGCCCTCCGGCGCGTAGAAGGCGAGCGAGACATGCCAGCCGGGCACGCCCTTGAGCTGGGGACGCTGGTCGGCTTCCTTGCGCTCGGCGTCGGTCATCGGCGTAATCGCGGCGCTGACGGCGAAGAGACCGTCCTTGTCCGAGCCGTCGAACACCTCGGCCCAGAGCATCGGCGTTCCCTTCGTTGCCAGATCGATCAGCTTCAGGCTGTGCTGGGTCGGGAACAGGGCGCCTGCGGGCAGGTGCGTCTCATGTGCGTCCGGCTTGTTGTAGCGCGCCTCGCCGCCGTTCTTCGACAGGTCGGCATCGCCGCGGAACTCGGAAACCAGCTCGCCATTGGTGAGCTCGCGCGAGACGAACCGGTAGCGCTTCCCGTCCTTGGACTCCCAGGAGGTCAGGCTCCAGCCCACCTTCGCGGCATCGCCGCTGGCATAGAGGAAGTCCATCTGCGAGCGTTGCGTCACGCTCCAGCCGTCGCAGGAATCCTGCCATTCGAAGGCCATCTCGCCCTCGATGTCAGCGATGTCGCCACCGCTTTTCAGGATCTGCATGTGATAGAGCGCCCGGTGCGGCAGGGGATCGACCATGCCGGCCGCCGGGGCCGGCTGGGAGAACGCCGCGCCGAGAGCAATGAAGGCCGCCCCGAGCCAAAGGGGTCGGGCAAGGCCGTGCCAAAGAGGGTGGGAGAAAAGCGATGACATGCTCTGACCCGATGATTATGTCATGGCCGGACCCAAAACGATAGTTCCCTGAAACTACAGTCTTTCTGGCCCGTAACCCGCCCTTCCCGCCCCGCCCTGGAGCCCAGCCCCATGCCGCAGAAGCCCACCGTGCTCGTGACCCGCAAGCTGCCCGCTGCCGTCGAGGCGCGTCTCGCCCGCGATTACGACGCCCGCCTCAACGCCAGCGACAAGCTGATGACCGCGGATGAGATCGTGGCCGGGGCTCAGAACGCCGACGCGCTGCTGCCCTGCCCGACCTGCAAGGTCACGGCCGACATGATCCGGCGGTTTCCGGACCGGCTCAAAGCCATTGCGACTTTCTCGGTCGGTTACGAGCATATCGATATCAAGGCCGCCAAGGAGCACGGCATCACCGTCGGCAACACCCCCGACGTCCTGACCGACGCCACCGCCGACATCGCGCTGCTGCTCATGCTGGGCGCGGCGCGCGGCGCCTCGGAGGGCGAGCGCGCCGTGCGCGAGGCGACCTGGGGCGCCTGGGCGCCCACCGGCATGCTGGGCGTGCATATGACCGGCAAGCGTCTCGGCATCTATGGGATGGGCCGCATCGGCCAGGCCGTCGCCAAGCGCGCCCGCGCCTTCGACATGAAGATCCACTATCACAACCGCTCGCGGCTTTCGCCCGATCTGGAGCAGGGCGCGGTCTTCCATGCCCGTGCCGAGGACATGCTGCCGCATAGCGACTTCCTCTCGATCAACGCGCCCGCGACGGCGGAGACCACCGGCTTCCTCAATGAAGCGCGCATCAAGCTCCTGCCCGACGGCGCCATCGTGGTGAACACGGCGCGAGGGCCCCTGGTCGACGACGAAGCGCTCATCGCCGCGCTCAAATCGGGCAAGCTCTTCGCCGCCGGCCTCGACGTCTATACCGGCGAGCCTGCGATCAATCCCGCCTATCGCTCGGTGCGGAACGCCTTCCTGCTGCCGCATCTGGGCAGCGCCACCACCGAGACCCGCGTCGCCATGGGCATGAAGGCCGTCGATAATCTCGACGCCTTCTTCGCCGGCAAGCGGATGCCGGCGCAGGTGGTCTAAGGCAAGCTGTCATGCCCGGGCTTGACCCAAGGCTGTCCGGTTGACGGCGCTCAGTAAGACTTCTCGTTGCTCCGCTTTCTTCACCTCCCCCCTTGAGGGGGAGGCTGGGGTGGGGGGTAGCCACAAGCTGGATGCGCGACATGTTCGCACGGCGCAAGGCTCTGTCATCATCGCGTTCTTCGATCACCCCCCACCCTAACCTCCCCCTCAAGGGGGGAGGGGATAAGAAAGAAGGGCGGCAGGCGGAAAGAATGACGGGACAAGCCCGGTTACGCAGTCTCATGTCTGGAGCGAGATCCGATGCGTATTCTGCGTTCGGACGCCGCGCTTTAAACAAGATCAGCCAAACCCCAACCGGACAGCCGTGGGCTTGACCCGGGCATCCAGACTTTCATCGGAAGACTGGATCGCCGGATCAAGTCCGGCGATGACAAACGGCGGCGTCATCCCGCCTGAAACAGCTCGATCACATTCCCCGACGGATCCTCGCACAGGATCTGCTGCCCGCCGGGGCCGCTGAGGATCTCGTTGCGGAAGCGCACGCCGGCGGCGCGCAGTGTCGCCACCGTTGCCACTAAATTGGGAACCTCGATCACGAACCGGTTCCAGCCGCCGGGCTCGGGCCGCGCTCCGTTCGGCATCGGTTTCGACGCCGAGGCACCCGGACCGGCGAGCCACAGCGCGAGGTCGCCTCGCGACAGGATCGCCATGTTGGGACCGAACTGCTGATGGAGCACGAAGCCCAGGCGATCCCGGTAGAAGGCCACCGCCTCATCGACATTCTTTGCGAAATACCGGACGGTCGCCATTCATTCCTCGATTGTCGGTGTGTCAGCCGGCCGGCAGGCCCGCGGGCTGCGGCAGGGTCATGGCGCGGAAGCCGCCGCCGCCATACACGATGTCGCTGGCCAGGAGCTGCACCGGCTGGCGATCGGAGAAGAGCTTGGCGATGGCGGCGAAGGCGCGATCGTCCTGCGGCGCCTCGAACGCCGGGATGATGACGCCGCCATTGGCGAGATAGAGGCTGGTATAGGCCAGCGGCAGTCGCTTGCCCTCGTCGGAATGGCGCGCTCGCGGCTGCTCGATCTCGATCAGCTGCAATTGGCGACCCTTGGCGTCGGTCGCCCCTTTCAGGCGCCCGGCGGTGTCGGCATAGGCGCCGGCATTGGCATCGTTCTTGTCCGGCGTGACCTGGACCAGCAGGACGCCCGGCTTCACGAAACAGAGCATCGTGTCGAGCCGCCCGCCGGCCGGATCGCCCTCGATCGCGGCCGAGATCCAGATCACGCGCTCAGCCCCCAGTTGCTGCTTGAGGATGGTGTCGGCCTCGGCCCGCTGGAGGCCGGGATTTCGCTTGGGATCGAGGATCATGCGCTCGTTGGCGATGAGCGTGCCCTCGCCATCGGTCGTGACGGCGCTGCCCTCGAACACGATCGGCGCCTGATAGCGGCGCATGCTCAATTGCTCGAGCATCTTCTCCGGAATCATCGCGTCGCCATCGACTTCGGTGTAGCGGCCGCCCCAGGCATTCCAGCGCCACTGCACGCCAGCGACATGGCCGGTGCCGGAGGTGACGAAGCTGGGGCCGTTGTCGCGCAGCCAGCTGTCGTCCTGCGGCAGGGAGAAGCTCGCGACGCCCGACGCGGTCAGGAGCGAGACCTCGGCAACCTTAGTCGGCTTGGCGATCATGGTGACGGGCTCGAAACGGGCAATCGCCTCGGCCACTTCGCCGACGGATTCGCGGGCCGGGCCCAGATGCTCGCCCCACGCCTCGGAACGAACCGGCCACGCCATCCAGCAACGGCTGTGCGGCGCCCAGTCGGCAGGCAGTCTGAACCCGTCGTCGGCGGGGTGAGTCATGGATGGCTCCCTCGTCGCGGCATCTGGCCGGCGGCGACTTTAACAGGGTGGACGGCGCTGTCCAACGGGCCCCCTCCGGCACCCGGCATATCCAGCTTTTTCAACGACGCGGGGTCCGAGACTCGGTCGGCGCCCTACTTCTTCAGCGGCAGCGCCAGGCGGATATGCAGCTCCTTCAGGCGGGCCTCGGGCACTTCGGCCGGGGCCTGCATCAGGAGATCTTCGGCCTTCTGATTGAGGGGGAACGCAATGATCTCGCGGATGTTCCGCTCGTCGGCCAGGAGCATGACGATGCGATCGATGCCGGGAGCGGAGCCGCCATGGGGCGGGGCGCCGAATTTGAGTGCGTTCAGCATGCCGCCGAAGCGCCTCTCGACCTCGTCCGCGCCGTAGCCCGCGATCGCGAAAGCCTTGTACATGATGTCGGGCAGATGATTCCGGATCGCGCCCGAGCTGAGCTCGACGCCGTTGCAGACGATGTCGTACTGGAACGCCTTGATCTCGAGCGGATCCTTGCTGGCGAGGGCCTCCAGGCCGCCCTGCGGCATCGAGAAGGGATTGTGGCTGAACTCGATCTGGCCCGTCTCCTCGTTGCGCTCATACATCGGGAAATCGACGATCCAGCAGAACTCGAAGCGGTTCTTGTCGATCAGCGCCAGCTCGTCGCCGAGCTTGGTGCGCACCGTGCCGGCGAATTTCTCGGCGGTCTGCTTCTTGTCGCAGACGAAAAAGACGGCATCGCCGTCCTTGGCCCCGGTCGCAGCCTTGATCTTGGCCACGCGGGCCTCGTCGAGGTTCTTCGCGATCGGACCCTTGGCGCCCTCGGCGGCATAGACGATATAGCCGAGCCCGCCCGCCCCCTGCTCGCGCGCCCATTCATTGAGCTTGTCGAAGAAGCTGCGCGGCTTGTCGGCGGCACCGGGTGCCGGGATCGCGCGCACGATCGAGCCCGACGCCACGCCCTTGGCGAAGATCCCGAAACCCGAATCGCGGAAGGCCTCGGTCACGTCGGCGATGACGATCGGGTTCCTGAGATCGGGCTTGTCGGAGCCGTATTTCAGCATCGATTCGTCGAAGGCGATGCGCGGGAACGGACGCCCGCTCACCTTCCGGCCGCTGGCGAACTCCTCGAACACGCCATGAAGCACCGGCTCGATCGCCGCGAACACGTCCTCCTGGGTCACGAAGGACATCTCGAAATCGAGCTGGTAGAACTCGCCCGGGCTGCGGTCGGCGCGGCTGTCCTCGTCGCGGAAGCAGGGCGCGATCTGGAAATAGCGGTCGAAGCCGGCGATCATCAGCAGCTGCTTGAACTGCTGGGGCGCCTGCGGCAGGGCGTAGAATTTGCCCGGATGCATGCGGCTCGGCACCAGGAAGTCGCGGGCGCCTTCGGGGCTCGACGAGGTCAGGATCGGGGTCTGGAACTCGGTGAAGCCCTGGTCGATCATGCGCCGGCGGATCGACGAGATCACGCGCGAGCGCAGCAGGATGTTCTGATGGACGCGCTCGCGGCGCAGATCCAGAAACCGGTAACGCAGCCGGATCTCCTCGCCCGCATCCTCGTCGCTGTTGACCTGGAGCGGCAGCATCTCGGCCGTCGAGAGCAGCTCGAACGCCTTGACCTGAACCTCGATCTCTCCGGTCGGCAGCTTGCTGTTGACGGTCTCGGGGCTGCGCTTCACCACCTTGCCGTCGATCCGGACCACGAACTCGGTCCGGGCGCCCTCGATCGCCTTGAAGATCGGGCTCGAGGTATCGACCACGCACTGGGTGATTCCGTAATGGTCCCGGAGGTCCAGGAACAGCAGGTTGCCATGGTCGCGTTTGCGGTGCACCCACCCGGAAAGTCGGACTTCCTGGCCGGCGTCGGCGAGGCGCAGCGCGCCGCAATTATGGGTCCGGTAGGCATGCATGGCAGGTCTCTGGGCTCCCCTGAAGGGCGGAAAACGGGCGGTCGAGGCGGGCGCAAGAGGCACGGAAGCCGCCGGATTGTCAAGCGCCCGGCCCCGGCTGGCGGCTTCGGAACCCGGGCCCCGGAAGCCGGCGATTCGCTGGCTTTTCCGGAGGTTGGGGGCGGTCCATGGCTTTCTCGCCGGGCAGAATCCGTGTATAGCACGGCTTCAATGGAGCTCATTGCCGACACCGCCGCCCTCGCCGCCTTCACCGAACGCCATCACGGCGCCGGCTACATCACAGTCGACACTGAATTCATGCGCGACCGGACCTATTGGCCGGTCCTGTGCCTGGTCCAGATCGCCGGCCCGGAAGATGCGGCCGTGATCGACACCCTGGCGCCCGGCATCGACCTGGCGCCGCTGTTCAGGCTGATGGCGGACCCAGCGGTCCTGAAGGTGTTTCACGCCGCTCGGCAGGATGTGGAGATCTTCTTCCATCTGACGGGGCAGATTCCGACGCCGATCGTCGACACCCAGGTGGCCGCCATGGTCTGCGGCTTCGGCGACGCGGTTTCCTACGAGAACCTGGCCGGCAAGCTGGCCGGGGCCCGGATCGACAAATCCTCGCGTTTCACCGACTGGTCGCACCGGCCTTTGACCGAGCGCCAGCTCCACTACGCCCTCAGCGACGTCACCCATCTGCGCCTGGCCTATGAGAAATTGGCGCGGCGGATGGAGAAGACCGGGCGCACGAGCTGGGTCGCCGAGGAGATGGCGATCCTGACCGATCCCGACACTTATCGTCTGGTCCCGAACGAGGCTTGGCACCGGCTGAAGCCGCGCAGCGACAAGCCGCGTTTCCTGGCCCTGCTGCGCGAGGTGGCCGCCTGGCGCGAGGAAGAGGCGCAGCGCCGCGACCAGCCCCGCAGCCGGATCGCCAAGGACGAGACCCTGACCGAAATCGCGGCCCATGCGCCGATCACGCCCGAGGAGCTGGGGCGCTGCCGGGGCCTTTCCAAGGGCTTCGCCGAGAGCCGCCAGGGGCAGGCCCTGCTGGCGGCGGTCAAGCGGGCCCTGGAGCTGCCGGAGGACGAGCTGCCCACGCCCCCGCCCCGCATCGATACGCCGCCCGGCGTCGGGCCTCTGGTCGATCTGCTCCGGGTGCTGTTGAAGATGCGCTGCGAGACCCACCAGGTCGCCCAGAAGCTGGTGGCCTCAGCCAGCGAGCTGGAACGGATCGCGGCCGACGACAATGCACCGGTTCCCGCCATGGCGGGCTGGCGGCGCGAGCTGTTCGGCGGCGATGCCCTGGCGCTCAAGCATGGCAGACTGGCGCTGACGGCCTCCGGCAAGGAGGTCAAGATCGTGTCCCTGCCGCAGGCGGCCCAATAACGGAGGGCCCCCGTCCCGTCCCCGATCAGCCAGCCGGTATTCCAGGAAGATTTCCGATGCGCGACAACCTCTCCCTGCTGCCCCGAATGACTTCGCTTCGTCCGCTTTTCCTCGCGCTGGGCGCCCTTCTGGCGCTCTCGACGGCGCCGGTCCTGGCCGATCCGCCGGAAGGCGCGCCAAGTCTCGCTTTCCCGGTCGATTGCCACATCAATCTCGACTGCTCGGTGCAGAAATATTTCGACCATGATCCCGGTCCCGGCGCCAAGGACTTCATGTGCGGCGACCTGGTCAACGACAAGCATACCGGCATCGACATCCGCATCCCGAGCTATGTGGATATGCGGCGCGGCGTGAAGGTGCTGGCGGCGGCGCCAGGCGTCGTCTGGCGCATCCGCGACGGCATCGAGGACATCAATGTGCGCGAGGTCGGCGCCGAGGTGGTCGACGAATATGGGCTGGGCAATGTCGTGGTGATCGATCACGGCAATGGCTGGCGCAGCTTCTACGGCCATATGATGAAAGGCAGCCTCACGGTGAAGGAAGGCGATCATGTCGTGGCCGGTCAGCAGGTCGGGCTGATCGGTCTCTCGGGCCTCACCGAGTTCCCGCATGTGCATTTCATGATCATGCACAACAAGACGGCGATCGATCCGTTCACCGGCACCGCGATCACCGATCCCCTGACCTGCGGCGACACCTCGCATGCCTTGTGGAACCCGCAGACCCTGACGGCAATGGCCTATACGCCGACGGGGCCGCTGATCGCAGGCTTCTCGACCAACAAGCCGGACGCGGAATCCGCCAGCAACGGCACCTACGAGCAGGCGCAGTTTCCCAAGACCGCGCCGACGCTGTTCTTCTGGGCGAATTATTTCGGCATGGAGGCGGGCGACCGCCAGGTCCTGCGCATCACGGGTCCCGACGGCAAGGTAATCGCGAATTTCGATCAGAAGGCCGAGAAGGGAAAGATACTGATGTTCCGCTATATCGGCGTCAGGGCGCCGGCCGGCGGCTTCGCGCCCGGCACCTACCGTGCCGAGTTCCAGCTGCTGCGGGGCGACAGCGGCAACGACAAGATCGTCGCCGCAATGGCGCGCACGGTCGAGGTGCAGTAGGCGCTGGTATCATTGTCCCCTCCCCCGTCTTTCGGGGGAGGGTCAGGGAGGGGGAAAACTCGATAGACCGAGCAGCCCCCTCCTTAATCCTCCCCCGCAAGCGGGGGAGGAGATAAAAAATCATCCCGCCCTTCTGTTCGTCAGGGTCGCGGTGCCGATCGGGAGATCGAGCGCGCGGCCGAGCGCTTCGAGGCGGCGCTGCACCGCTTCGCCGAACATCGCTTCCTCGCCCTTGGGCAGATTGAGCGTCAGGCGCGACCCTGAGCGCACCAGCGCGGTCCTGTCCAGCAAGGCCGGCGCAGCCGCGAGCGAATAGGCCAGGCGCAGGCCCAGCCCCAGCAGCTCCGCGTCGCGACGGTCCTGGTCGCTCAGCAGGCGCAGCATCGATTCCATGGCCGGGAGCTCGCCCTCGAATCCATAGCGCTGGGCGATGGCAATCGCGGCGAAGACGCGCTCATGATGATCGAGGCCCCCGATCGGCAGGCGCAGTATCCGCATGAAGGCCTGCTCGGCGCGGTAGTCGGGATGCTCGCGCCAGGCGATGTCGGAGATCTCGCAGACCGCGAGCCGCAACCGGGCGGCGGCTGGCGATTCCTTGGTCTCGAACAACGGCGTCAGCCAGGTCTTGAGCCGCGCACCCTGCGACCCGAAGCGTCCCTCCAGCAGGGCCAGATCGCGGGCGGCCTCGAACAGCGGGTCCTTGCGCTGCTCGGCCGGCGAGAGCCGATCGAAGATCAAGCCCTCGCGCAGGCCATAGGCCGAGAAATTCACCCGCTCGGGCCGCGCCAGGCGCAGCACCCGCTCCAGCACCAGGGCCGCGAGCGGCAGGCTGTCCAGACGCCGGCGCGGCACGCCGCGGATGCTGGCGAGCGAACGGCGGCCGAGCCGGCTGATGACGCGCGCCAGTTCCTCGGCCGCGCGCCGGCTGATGGTGTAGGCGTGGATCACATGGAGCGGGTAATGGACCTGCTCCATATGAATGCGCGCGAGCGTCCGCCAGGCGCCACCGACGGGATAAAAATCGCCGCCCTTGGATTCCTCGAGCCAGTCGAGCTTTTCCAGATGCTGGTCGACGGCCTTGCGCGCCTTGTCGCGATCGCCGTCGGCGATGTCCATGAGCCGCAAGGGGCCGATCGGCAAGGTGACATGCCGGCCGGGCTCGCCGCGGGTCAGGCGCACCAGCTCGAGGCTGCCGCCGCCGAGATCGCCCATGATGCCGGAGGTTTCCGGCATCCCGGACGCCACGCCCAGGGCCGAGAGCCGGGCCTCCTCCTCGCCGGAGATGATGCGGATCTTGCGCTGGCAGCGGCGCTCCGCCTCCTGCACGAAGGCCGCGCCGTTGTCGGCGTCGCGCACGGCTGCCGTCGCCACCATGTCGAGGTTGCCGACATCCATGCCTTCGGCCAGCCGCACGAAGCGCTCCAGATTGGAGATCGCCATCTGGACGCCGTTCTTGTTGAGCTCGCCCGAGGCCTCGAGGCCGCGGCCCAGCCCGCACAGGACCTTCTCGTTGAACAGCGGCCAGGGAGCTCGGCTCAGGCGGTCGAAGACCACCAGACGGATGGAGTTGGAACCGATATCGACCACGCCGATTCGTGGTGACCGCGATTTCCCCGCTCCGCTTTCCGCCATGCCGCTCGTCACGCCTTTTTGAGCTCGAGAGCCGGGGCCTTGCGTTTCATCGCACTGCCACGACCGGACAAGCTCGGGTTGGTCATGAAATAGGTGTGAGCGCTGAACGCATCAGGCCCCGCCGGAACCCGACTATAACGTCCGTCGGCGCCGAGAATCCAGCTTTGCGCCTCGTCCTTCAGGTTGGCGACCATGATCTGGTCGAGCACCTGCTGATGCACGGTCGGATTCTCGATCGGCACCAGCGCTTCGAGGCGCCAATCGAGGTTGCGCGGCATCCAGTCCGCCGACGACAGGAACACCTTGGCGCTGCGCGAGGGCAGCCGCACGCCGTTGCCGAAGCACATGATGCGCGAATGCTCGAGGAAGCGGCCGATGATGCTCTTGACCTGGATGTTCTCGGAAAGGCCGGGCACGCCGGGCCGAAGACAGCAGATGCCGCGCACCACCAGGCGGATCTGAACCCCCGCCTGCGAGGCGCGGCAGAGCGCATCGATCAGGCCGGGATCGACCAGCGCGTTCATCTTGGCCCAGATGCCGCCGGGCCGGCCGGCCTTCACATGCTCGATCTCTTCCTCGATCAGGTGCATCAGGGTCGAGCGCAGCGAAATCGGTGCGATCGCGATCTTCTCCAGCTTCTCGGGCTTGGCATAGCCGGTCATGTAGTTGAAGGTCCGCGCCGCATCATGGCAGAGTGCGGGATCGCAGGTGAAGAAGCTGAGGTCGGTGTAGACCTTCGCGGTGATCGGGTGATAATTGCCGGTGCCGAAATGCACATAGCCGCGCAGGCTCGTGCCCTCGCGCCGGATCACCATCGAGATCTTGGCGTGCGTCTTGAGCTGCATGAAGCCGAACACCACCTGCACGCCCGCCCGCTCCAGATCGCGCGCCCAGCGGATATTCGCTTCCTCGTCGAAGCGCGCCTTGAGCTCCACCAGCGCCGTCACCGACTTGCCGGCCTCGGCGGCCTCGATCAGCGCCTTGACGATCGGCGAATCGTCCGAGGTGCGGTAGAGCGTCTGCTTGATCGCGACGACGTTGGGGTCGCGCGCCGCCTGGCGCAAGAACTGCACCACCACATCGAAACTCTCGAACGGGTGGTGAACGATGATGTCCTTCTGCCGGATCGCGGCGAAGCAGTCGCCGCCCATCTCGCGGATGCGCTCGGGAAAGCGCGCGTTGTAGGGCGGGAATTTCAGGTCGGGCCGGTCGTCCACGATCAGTTTCGAGCTGGAGGCCAGGCCCAGGATGCCGTCCAGCACGAACACGTCGCCGGGCGACACGCCCAGCTCGTCGATCACGAAGGCGCGCAGATCCTCCGGCATCGCCGCGTTGACCTTGAGCCGGATGACGTTGCCGCGCCGGCGGCGCTTGAGCGCGCTTTCGAACAGGCGGACCAGATCCTCCGCCTCTTCCTCGATCTCCATCTCGCTGTCGCGGATCATGCGGAAATAGCCGAGGCCGGCGACTTTGAAGCCGGGGAAAAGCCGGTCGAGATAGAGGCCGACCAGCTCTTCGAGGGGGAGGAAGCGGATATTGGCGCCGGGCAGCCGCACGAAGCGCGGCAATTGCGAGGGGAGCGGCAGGAGTGCGCGCAGGGAATTGCCGGTCGGGGCCATGCCCTCGAGATCCAGCACCAGCGCGAATCCCAGGTTCGGGATGAAGGGGAACGGATGGGCCGGATCGATCGCCATCGGCGTCAGGACCGGGAAGATCTGGTCGAGGAAATAGGCGTCGAGCCACTGTTTCTCGTCGGCCGTCAGCTCCGCCGCGTCGATCACCGCGATCCCGGCCTGGCGCAAGGCCTGGCGCAGGCTGCGCCAGCAGGCCTGCTGGTTGTGCATCAACTCGCTCGATTGCTGATTGATCGCGACCAGCTGCTGGGCCGGCGTCAGCCCGTCCTGGCTGGGCGTCGAGACGCCGGCGGCGACCTGCCCTTTGAGGCCCGCCACCCGGACCATGTAGAACTCGTCCAGATTGTTCGCCGAGATCGAGAGGAACCGCAGCCGCTCCAGCAGCGGGTGGCGCTGGTTCTGGGCCTCCTCGAGCACGCGCTCATTGAAGGCGAGCCAGGAGAGCTCGCGATTGATGAAACGCGCCTCGCTGGCGACGTTGGCAACGGCGCGTTCGGTCAGTTGAGAATCGTCCACGGGGGGTACGCCCTGCTTGGAAAAGTGACGGCCGGACAGCCACCCTCGCACGGCGGCGAGGGGAATCCGGCGATCAATCGCAATCTTAACCGGGCTTCATGAAAATGTCATGACAACGAGGCATCTTGTGCCGCGACAAAGAGTGCCTAAATTCAAGGAGATAGACCGCGATGGCCAAGCCTGCCCCGCGCTCCCGCCAAGGCACGATGAAACGGCTTTATCTCCTCAGACATACCAAGTCGAGCTGGAAAGAGGACGATCTCTCTGACCATGAGCGTCCCTTGGCACCCCGGGGCCGCCGGGCGGCACCGCCGATCGGGGTCTATCTGCGCGACCATGCGATCCTGCCGGATCTGGTGCTGGCCTCTTCCGCGCGCCGAACCCGGGAAACCTGGGAACTGGTCAGCCTGATGCTCCCCAAGCCGCCCCGGGTCGTCTATGAGGACAAGCTCTATCTGGCGAACGCGGACGAGCTGCTGGTCCGGTTGCGCCAGGTGGATGACGATGTCGATTCCGTGCTGATCGTGGGCCACAATCCCGGACTGCAGGAGCTGGCCGAGCGTCTGTTCGGCGACGGCGATTCGGCGGGGCTGGAGAAATTGCGCGGCAAGTTCCCGACAGGCGGGCTGGCGCTCTACCAGTTCGATGTCGACCGCTGGGAAGAGCTTCTGCCTGGCATCGGCCGGTTGACCGATTTCGTGGTCCCGCGCGACCTGGTGTGAGCGTCGCCGAGGGGGCCGGCGTTTTCAACGGCCCTGCCGAGCCGCGAGATCCGCAGCGATATCCCTAACGATTCTGGGCGCAGAAGCGGCTGAGAAGCCCTACCGCCAGCCCCTCTCTGCCGACCAGGGCCTTGGCGATGGCGTCGTCGCGGGCGACATCGATCGCGCCCACGGCCGCGAGATCCGCCGGCAGGCAGCGCCGGAAGCCCATCGACCAGTCTGCGAAATCGCGGGTCCCGACCCGGCGATCGACAATGCGCTGCACATGCCAATGGCGCTTGTCGGCACGGATGCGATCCATCAGGGAAGAGATCGCCGCTTCCGGACCTTCCAGCGCCTGAATGAAGTTGCCGCCGACATAGAGCAGCATGCCGGTGATGCCGCGCGCACCGTTATGGATGCGGGCACGCGTCAGCAGCCGATCGAGCTCGGCCTCGCTCCAATTGGCGCGCGACGAGCTGACATAGACGAACTGATACAGCGGTTGCGTTTCGGCGGCCGCCTCGGCCGGCGCGATCGGCGCCTGCGACCCCAATCCCAGATCGTTGGCCGCTTCGTCGTTGGCGGGATCGAATTTGAAGAAGCTGTCGATTGAGGGCGGCATGATCGGCATGGCCGGTGCTTCCGGGAAGAATGGGGACTGAGGAGGGGATTCGCCGGCCCGTTGACCAAGGCACCGGGGCGGCCGGAATCCCACCGTCCCATTCTCCGCGCGGATGATGAAGGAAAAGTTCAGCCCGAAGCCGGCGGCGATGCGACCCGGCGACGCATAGTGGGAAAAAGGGCGTCAGATCGCGTCTTTGGCGACGGTCCGGACCTTGCCCCAGAAGGGCTTCGCCTTCGCGAACTGCTCCCAGACCGCGGCGAAGCCGTGCAGATCCTGTTCGATCCTGGCCGCCTGCCAGCCGCGGACGAGGCCCACCGCATGGGCGGCCTCGGCGCTGTCGGGCATGCGCCGCTCGAGCTTCTGCAACAGGCCGTGCGTCACCACCGCATCGTTGATCGAGCCCAGCCGGTCCTGCAGCTCGGCCACGGCCGCGAAGTAGCGTCGCACCTGCTTCTCCGGATAGAGCGACCGGAAGAAGTCGGCACTATAGCGCATCTTCTTGCCCAGAAGCCGGAGCCGGTGCAGTTCCGATTCGCTCAGAACTCTCGCGTTTCTTGCCGAATTTACGCAGGCGGCGGTGCCGGAAGGCCAGCAGCCGATCGGCAAAACGCTTGATCGGTTCGTCGAGCGGTTCCGCTTCGGCCGAACCCGTCGCGGCCCGCCAGTTGCCGGCCTCGAGCACCCGGCCCATCTTGAGCAGGAGCAGCGTGTAGCGCTGCGATGCGAAAAGAGCGCGGACCGTGTCGTAGGCCTCGCGGCGCAGGGTCTCCGCTTCGCCCTTCAGGTGCTCGAGCGCCAGCTCCTCGGGTAGCCGGTTCAGGATCGGCGGCAAGGTGTAGTCCACGAATACATCCCAGTCGCGGGCGGGGCTGAGCTCCTGCTGCAGCCAGCGCAGCTCGCCTGACAGCCAGCCATGGACGTCATCGCTCATCAGATGGCGATAGGCCGTCACCAGGGCGCGCAGGCGGCGCAAGGCCACCCGCGCCTGATGCACCCCTTCGGGGTCCTCGCCGCGCTCCGCCGCGACTTCATTGGCGCCGAATTGCGCGAGACAGGCCCGTGCAATATCGCCGAAAGCCGATTTCGCCGTGGCATCCCGCTCGATCGTGATGGGGCTGCCGCGGCGGGCCTCGGACTCGCCGCCGGCGAACAACCGATAGCCGCGTGCGGCCTTGGTCTGCCATTCGATCCGAAGGGGCCAGCGGCCTGCCAGATCGATCGCGAGATCATAGAGGGCTTCCTTCGCGCCCAGCTTGAGCTCGAGCTCCAGCTCCGTGAGCAAGGTGCGGTTGGCGCCGCTCTGGATCTCGCCTTCGTCGAGCGCGACTTCGATCTCCGCGCCGCCGATACCCAGGAGCCAGGTCCGCCGCTTGATGTCGGTGCTGAAAACGGGAACCAGCCGACCCGCGATCTTCTGCTTCTTCAGGAAGCGGAGCATCGCCGGATCGGTGATCAACATCAGATCGGGCTGCGCGGAAGGAACCGTCTGCTCGAACTCGGAATGCTGCTGGAGGCCGCCCCCCTCGGCGCCTGCCGCCTTCAAGGTCTGGATGAACCGCTTGCCGATCTGGCGGACCCGCAGGGCCATCCCCGCTTGCGACAGCCGCAGATCAGGGGTGTCGTAATAGATGCTGAAGAGGCGCCGGGTAACGGGCCGCTTGAGCGCCTGAGCCTTGAGGGTGGGATCCCGGCGCAACGCCCCGACCAGCTCGGGCGCCAGCGCCAGTTTCAGTTCGATCTCCTCCGCCATAGGTCTCCAGATTCGCTCGATTTTTGGGATTGGGCCGGCACTCAATTACCGGCCCGGCACCCGACAGAAAAGTTACTCTTTAGAGTCAATTTTGAGTCAATTTTAAGTCGCCTCCAGAATTGTGCTTTTCCGCCCGTACCTTCAAAAACCGTCAGGCGGGCGGCCAAGTTCCTCCAGCACGCTCCGCGCGAGGCCGGGGGTCACGCCGCGGGCGGCCGCCAGGGTGGCGCGATCGAGGGCCGCGACGACCGCTCCGGCCGCAGCAAAGGAACGCTCGATTCGCATCAGGATGTAGTGGCGCAGCTCCGGGCTGACCGACAATTGGCGGTCCGCGAAAAGCTTCGCCAGGACCGCGTCGAGGAGATCCTCGTCGGGCGCGCCGATGGCGACCGCCGGGGCCGCCGCGAGGCGCGAGCGCAGATCGGCGAGGCCCAGGGCCCAGCGCGCCGGCGGTTGGGCGGCGAGCAGCAGCAGATGCCCGCGCCGCTCGGCGATCAGATTGTAGAGATGGAACAGCCCGCGCTCGCGATCCGCGTCGAGCCCCTGGTCGACATCGTCGACCAACAGCGCCATCCGGCCCTCGGCCAGTTCCGGAATCCGGTCGATGGCGGCGAGCGCCGCCGCCGGCACCGATCGGGCATGCGCCTGCTCTGCCCAGATGCGGCCGAGATGTGTCTTCCCCGATCCGGACGGCCCATGCAGCGTCAAGGCGGGCGCCGGCCAGTCGGGCCAGAGCGCCACCCAGGCGGCGGCGGCCTCGTTGCAGGACGCGATCACGAAGTCGGCCGCGGCGAGCGACGGCGCGTGATCGAAGGGAAAAGGAATCTGCGACATGGGGATCTGGGCCGGGCCGCGCGGGATCAATTGCCGCTATCGAGCGGCGGCGAGTTGCCGCGATAGATCCGGCTACCGAGATAATGGCTGAGGCTGTAGCGCGCGAGCACGCCGCAGACCGCCGCGACCGGAACCGCCAGCAGCAGGCCGACGAAACCGAACAAGGCCCCGCCCGCCAGCAAGGCGAAGATGACCCAGACCGGATGCAACCGGACCCGATCGCCCACGAGCTTCGGCGTCAGGACGTACCCTTCGATCACCTGTCCCACGGCGCAGAGGCCGACCACCATCGCCACACCTTGCCAGGTGCCGAACTGCGCCAGCGCCAGCCCGATCGAGCCGACCAGAGCGAGGAAGCTGCCGACGAACGGGATGAAGGAGAGGACGCCCGCGATCAGGCCCAGCGCCAGCCCGAAATCGAGCCCGATCAGGCTGAGACCCAGGCCGTAGTAAAGCGCCAGGCACAAGCACACGGTCGCCTGACCTCGGGCGAAGCCGGCCAAGGTGCGGTCGATCTCGCGCAGTTGTCCGCGAATTTCGTCGGCATGATCGCGCGGCAGCCAGAGATCGAGCTTCATCGTGATCTTGTCCCAATCGCGCAGGAGATAGAAGGTCACGATCGGCGTGATGAAGATCAGCGACACCAGATTGGCGAGCGCGAAGCCGCCGCTGAGGACGGTCCCCAATTTGTCTGCGCCCCAGCCTGCGATCCGCCCGAGATAGCCGGTGACATCGCTCATGCTGGGCGCGGCCGACGCCGGCAGGTGCGAACGCAGCGCCTTCAGGAGCGGTCCCAGTTTCGCGGTGACGGCCTGGATATAGGTCGGCAACGCGCCGAAGAAATCGACCAGCTGCGCTTCCAAGGGCGGCAGCAGCACCGCCGCCAAGGCCAGCACCGCCAGGAGAAAGAGGGCCGTCACGATCGTGGTCGCCCAGGTGCGGGAGCAACCCAACTTCTCGATCCGGTCGCAGAGCGGGTCGAGGAAATAGGCGACCGCCATGCCGGCCACGAAGGGCAGCAGGACGCTGCGCAGGAAATACAGCGTCACGATGAGGAGCAGCAGCCCGATGATCCAGAAGCGAAGCTGATTCTCGATCCTCATGGCCGCCCTCCCCGCGCCAGCGCCCGCCGTCCCCATACGGTCACGTAAGCGGCGCCCGACGCCAGCGTGCTGGCGGCCACCGCATAGCTCAGCCACTTCGTGACCTCGGCGGAGCCGATGCCCAGCCCCAGCTCCGCCAATACCACGCCAATGAAGGCAATCTGGAACACGGTGTTGAGCTTGCTGATCAGCAGCGGCTGCATGGTGAGCGATTGCGTCAGCGTATGATAGAGGATGGCGCCGCCGATGATGATGACGTCGCGGAAGACCACCAGGATCACGAGCCAGACCTCGATATGCCCCTCATGGCCGAGGGTCACATAGGAGCTCACCAGCAAGCACTTGTCCGCGAGCGGATCGAGATAAGCGCCGATCTCGGTGCGGGCCTTGAGGCGGCGCGCGAGATAGCCGTCGATGGCGTCCGAGATGCCGGCGGCCAGAAACAGCCAGAAGGCGGCCGCCAGCCGATCCGTCAGCATCAGCCAGACCGCCAGCGGCACCGCCAGAAGGCGCCCGAGGGTGATGAGGTTGGGAAGGAGCGCGGTCAACCCGGCGGCGCTTTCAAGGCGTCGTCGGGCTGCTGGCGGCAGGTGCCGTCGCTGTCGAAATCAACAGGCGCTGATCGCCGTTGCTGGCCAGGCTCAGGCGGCTCTCGTTCAGCGCCGTCATGAGCTGGGTCTCGTCGCCGACATAGACCAGATCGAGCGCCGCCGATTTCGTCGTCAGGGTCTGAATATCCGCCCGCTTCAGGATCGGGACGGCGGCCAAGCGGCGTCGGATGTCGATCCAGGCCGCATAGCTGTCGATCGGAACGGTGACGGCAAGATGCTGCTCCACGCCGGAGACGACCAGGTTCTCCTTGCGCAGCGAGTCCTGCAGCCGCGTCTCGGCCAGCTGAACCGCCGCCGCGTAGAGCTGGTCCAGCGCCGTGCCCGTCACGCTGACCTGATCGGTGAAGCTGTCCACCAGCCCCGAAAGACCGTAGCGATAGCCGGCGATATCGACGCGGCGCGTATCGCTGGTCGCGTCGGCGTCGAGCTTGGCGACCACGACGAGGGACTGGCTGGCGCCATGACGCTGCGCCACGGTCGCGAGCTTGCCTGTGTCGCCCGCCAGCGCGGCCGCCGCGTCGATCATGCCGGCATCGAGCTCGTCGCCCGAAGGCACGACCAGCGGCACCAGCGTGTTGCCGCCGGCGTCGGCGGCCCAGGCGCTCAACCAGGCGTTCTGCGGATCCCAGAGCAGGGTCTGGCCCTCCGCCTGGAGCACCGGCAGGACCAGGATCGGCGCGGTCGGCATGACGGCGTAATGCACGCCGCGCTGCTCCAGCAGCGCCCGGACCGAATCGCCTCGGAAGCGGAAGCTCAGCTTGCCGATATAGCGGACCGCGGAGGCCTTCTCCGATTCGACCTCGAAGTCGCTGACCAGATCGGAGATCTCCGCGTCCGTCAGCCGCGGCAGCGACGCCGCCTGCTGCGGATCGGCCAGTTGCGCCATGAGCTTGTCGTAGGCGATTCGCTGGCCAAGGACGATGGCGGCTTCCCGGGCCGCGTTGGCGCTGCCGGCCGTGACATCGACATCGACGTCGCCGACCGTGTAGGAGGACGGGCCGACACCGGCAGCCCGGACGGGAGCCGACAATCCCAGCAATAGAAGCAGGATCGCGAGCGCTGCCGCCTGCCAGAGCCAGCCCTCGCGGCGTTGCGCCGCCCGACCTTGCGCCATTGCAAACCTGTGGCTATTCACTATTGTTCCCGCGCCGTTTGTTCCCGCGCCGTTCTGGGGCGGCCTCGGGTTATAGCTTAGTCGATGCGGAGGACGCCATAAACAGCCCGAATCAGCCCGGAAGTGGCCAGACCTACCGCGATGCGGGCGTGGATATCGATGCCGGCAATGCCCTGGTCGATGCGATCAAGCCGCTGGCCAAATCGACCGCACGCCCGGGCAGCGACGCCGGCCTCGGCGGCTTCGGCGCGTTCTTCGATCTGCGCGCGGCGGGGTTCAAGGACCCGATCCTGGTCGCGACCACCGACGGCGTCGGCACCAAGCTGAAGATCGCGATCGCGACCGGCCGGCATGACCGGATCGGAATCGATCTGGTTGCGATGTGCGTCAACGATCTCGTGGTGCAGGGCGCGGAGCCGCTGCTGTTCCTGGACTATTACGCGACCGGCAAGCTCGAGGTCGCCGCGGGCCGCAGCATCATCGCCGGCATCGCCGAAGGCTGCCGAATCGCCGGCTGCGCGCTGGTCGGCGGCGAGACGGCCGAGATGCCCGGCATGTACGGGCATGGCGATTACGACCTGGCCGGATTTGCCGTCGGCGCTGTGGAGCGCGGACAGCAACTGACCGGCGACACGGTCGCGGCCGGCGACATCGTGCTGGGCCTGGCCTCGAGCGGGGTCCATTCGAACGGCTATTCGCTGGTTCGCCGCATCGTCGAGCAGAGCGGCCTGCGCTATGACGAGAAGGCACCCTTCGCGCCCGATCGCGATCTCGCCACGGCGCTGCTGGAGCCGACGCGCATCTATGTGAAGAGCGGCCTGCCGCCGATCCGCGCCGGCCATATCAAGGCGCTGGCCCATATCACCGGCGGCGGCCTGATCGAGAATCCGCCGCGCGTGGTTCCCGATCGTCTCGCGGTCGAGATCGATGCCGCGCGCTGGACCCTGCCGCCCGTGTTCGGATGGCTGATGCGCCAGGGCAATGTGGCGCCCGAGGAAATGGCGCGAACCTTCAATTGCGGCATCGGCATGGTGGTGGTGGCGGCGCCGGACCATGCCGACGCGGCGCAAGCCGCGCTCGCCGCTGCCGGCGAGACCGTGCACCGGATCGGACGCATCACCGAGCGGCGCCCCGGCGAGCCGGGTGCCCGCGTCCTCAACATGGACAGTGCATGGCGGCGCTGAAAGTCGGCGTCCTCATCTCCGGGCGCGGCAGCAATCTGCAGGCGCTGATCGAAGCCGCCCGCGACCCCGCCACCAACGCGAGGATCGCCCTGGTCCTGTCGAACAAGGCCGGCGCCGGCGGTCTGGCGCGCGCGGCCGCGGCCGGGATTCCGACCGCCGTCATCGATCACAAGGCCTATGCCGACCGCGCCGGCTTCGATGCCGAACTCGACCGACAACTTCGCGCCTCTGGGGTGGAGCTGGTCTGTCTCGCCGGCTTCATGCGGATCCTGACCGACGGTTTCATCGCCGCCTGGCATAACCGCATGATCAATATCCACCCCTCGCTGCTGCCGGCCTATCGCGGCCTCGACACCCATGCGCGGGCCCTGGCCGACGGCGTCAAGCTGGCAGGCTGCACCGTTCATTATGTGCGCCGCGAGCTCGATACCGGTCCGATCATCGTCCAGGCCGCGGTTCCGGTGGCCGCCGACGACACGCCCGACAGCCTCGCAGCGCGGATTCTGACCGCCGAGCACCGGGCCTATCCGCTGGCCCTGCGGCTGGTCGCCACAGGCCGCGTCACGCTGGATGGCGAAAAAGCCATCCTCGACGGCCAGGCCATGCCCGGCGGAATCATGATGAATCCGGCCGATTGACCGGCCCGCCGCGGCGGTTGCCGAGCCGGGGGCCGCTGGTCTAAATAAGGGCGCCCGCTGCCTGTTCCCTGGCGGACCGGCAACCGAACGACACCGATAGAGGATCTCGCGCGCGATGGCTCAAGACGATCAGATGCTCCATGACCATCAGCTGGCCTATAAGGGCTTCGTCAAGTTCAGCACCATCGGCGCGGTGCTGATTGCCGTGGCGCTGGCGCTGATGGGGCTCACGCTGCTTTAAATCCGGCGGTAGGACACGGAAATGCCAAAGGGCGGCGGCCTCGGTGATCGAGGCCGCCGCCCTTCGTCATTCCCGCCGGAACGACCCGGCGTTCGGTATCAGCCGACGATTTCGATGCCGCTGAAGAAATAGGCGATCTCTTCGCGCGCCGTCTCGACCGCGTCGGAGCCATGCACCGAATTGGCCTCGATCGATTCCGCGAACTCCTTGCGGATCGTGCCGGGGGCGGCGTTGGCCGGATTGGTGGCGCCCATGATCTCGCGGTTGCGCGCGATCGCGTTCTCGCCCTCCAGCACCTGGACCACGACCGGGCCGCTGGTCATGAAGGTGCAGAGCCCGTCGAAGAAGGGCCGGGCCTTATGGACCGCATAGAAGCCCTCGGCCTGGGCGCGAGACAGGCGGATGCGCTTCTGCGCGATGATGCGCAGGCCCGCTTCCTCGAATTTGGCGTTGATCTTGCCCGTCAGATTGCGACGCGTGGCATCCGGCTTGATGATCGAGAAAGTACGTTCGATGGCCATGGTTCAAGGCGCTCCTGCGGAGAGGGGGCAGCCGTTCCGAACCCGCCGGAACGGCCACCGGGCGGCCGGGTGGCCGCGAAAAGGGTGGCAGGCTTATAGAGGCTTGGGCGCCGCGCCGCAACCCGGCCCCCTCCGCGCGCCGCCGCCCCAGGAAGCGGCTCGATCCGGGGCTCGCAATCGCGAATGAAGCGTCATCTTGTCCGCCCAGAAAGGTTTCGGCGGCCTCGGCGCTGTGCTATCAGGCCGGCCCATGCTGCAAATTCGCGACCTCACTTACCGGATTGCAGGGCGTCCGCTGCTCGAAGGGGCCAGCCTGTCCCTGCCCCCGGGCCATCGGGCGGGCCTGATCGGCCCCAATGGCTGCGGCAAATCCACGCTGCTGAAGCTCATCACCGGCGACCTCCATTCGGATGGCGGCGATATCTCGATGCCCGCCAACTGGCGCATCGGCCGATTGGCGCAGGAGGCCCCCGACGGCCCCGAAAGCCTGCTGGAGACCGTGCTCGCGGCCGACCAGGAGCGCGCCAGCCTGCTGGCGGAGGCCGAGCATGCCTCCGACCCGCATCGCATCGCGGAGATCCATGAGCGCCTGGCCATGATCGACGCCCACAGCGCGCCCGCGCGCGCGGCCTCGATCCTGGCGGGCCTCGGTTTCGACAATGACGCCCAGGCCCGGCCCTGCACCGATTTCTCCGGCGGCTGGCGCATGCGCGTGGCGCTGGCGGCGCTGCTGTTCTCCGAGCCCGACCTGCTGCTGCTGGACGAGCCGACCAACCATCTCGATCTCGAGGCCAGCCTCTGGCTCGAGCAGTATCTCGCCGACTATCCGCGCACCATCCTGATCGTCAGCCACGACCGCGACCTGCTGAACAAGGCGGTCGATCACATCATCCATCTCGAGAACCGCAAGCTGGTGCTCTATGCCGGCGGCTATGACCGGTTCGAGCGCACGCGCGCGGAGCGGCTCGACCATCAGGCCGCGATGCGCAACAAGCAGCTGGCGCAGCGCAAGCATATGCAGGAGTTCGTCGACCGCTTCCGCTACAAGGCCAGCAAGGCGCGCCAGGCCCAGTCGCGCCTCAAGGCACTCGAGCGGATGGAACCGATCGCCGCCGTCACCGAGGCGCGCACCGAGATGTTCGAGTTCCCGGCGCCCGAACCCCTGCCCTCGCCGCTGATCTCGCTCGACGGCGTCGAGGTCGGCTATGAGCCGGGCCGCCCGGTGCTGAAGCGCCTCGATCTGCGCATCGATCAGGACGACCGCATCGCCCTCCTCGGCGCCAATGGCAACGGCAAATCGACCATGGCCAAGCTGATCGCGGGCCGCCTCAAGCAGATGAGCGGCGAGGTCCGGCGCTCGGCCAAGCTCAAGATCGGCTATTTCGCGCAGCATCAGACCGAGGAGCTGGCGGTCGAGGCGACGCCCCTGCAATTGATGGAGCGGCTGGCCCCGCAACTGAACGAGCCCAAGCGCCGCGCGCATCTGGCACGCTTCGGCCTGGGCCAGCAGCGGGTGAACACGGCTGTGGGATCGCTGTCCGGCGGCGAGAAGGCAAGGTTGCTGTTCTCGCTGGTCACACGCGAGGCGCCGCACATCCTGATCCTGGACGAGCCGACCAACCATCTCGATGTCGACGCCCGCCAGGCTCTGGTCCAGGCGCTCAACGATTACGAAGGGGCGGTGCTGCTGATCAGCCACGATCCGCATCTGATCGAGCTGGTGGCCGACCGGCTGTGGCTGGTGGCGGACGGCCGCTGCAAGCCGTTCGACGGCTCGCTCGACGATTACCGGCAATATCTGCTGTCGGAGCGCCGGTCGCGCAAAGGCGGCGCGATCGAGGCCGCGGGCCGCAACGATTCCCAGGCGCGCGCGCAGCGGCGGCGCGAAGGCGCCACCGCGCGCGTGGCCAAGGGGCCGCTGCGCAAGGCTGCCGACATTGCAGAAAAGAAGATGGCGGAGCTCGCCCGGCACAAAGCGAAGCTCGAGCAGGTGCTGGCCAATCCGAAGCTCTATCAGCAGGATCAGGCCCGTGCGCGCGATCTGCAGCGCGAGCTGGGCGAGTTGGGAAAGACGATCGAGGCCGCCGAAGAAGCCTGGCTCTCAGCCACCGCCGCTCTCGAAGCCGCCGAGAACGCCGATAGCTGAGAAGATGCCGGCCGGGTCTTACCGGCGATAGCGCGCGAGGCGCCGAACGACCGGACGCTATTCGGCGGCGTCGACGTCGGCACCGGCGTCGTTGAGATCGATCTCATATTCCCGAACGACGCGCTCATGACCGTTCTTGAGCGACATCAGCCGGTATTGATTGTCGACGCCCGTCGGCGGCAGGAGCCTCACCACCTTGTAGGAGCCCGGCGGCGTCGCCGCCGAGAGGTTCGGTCTGGCTTCGACCAGCTGGCCGACCTTGTACTTATGTGCGCCCATGAACTCACTCTCTCATTGGCGCGGGATCACGCGCCGTTATCGATCGTCGTGGACATTTCGGGCCGGCCGCGCCTTTCAGGGGCGATCAGACGACTTTGAGGTCGGCGGCGGCGTTCTTGCCGTTCTCGCTGGTGACCTCGAAACTCACCTTCTGGCCTTCGCTCAGCAACGACAGCCCGGCCTTCTCGACCGCGCTGATATGGACATAGACGTCTTTCGAGCCGTCTTCCGGCTGGATGAAGCCGAAGCCTTTGCTCGTATTGAAGAACTTTACGGTTCCGACAGACATGGCGAACTCCTCGAAGAATGGGGTTATGGGACCCGTCACGGCCCGATCGCAACCCGGCCATGCCGGGTTGTTGGGCCGGTGAAACATTCCCCAGAGTGGCGGGAAGAGCGGCCCTTCCTGCCAGAACCCTGATCGTCAGATTTCGTCTCTGGGGTATCGCGGTCCAGGAGAACTGCCATTCGTCCGTCGGTCTTGCCGGCCTTCACCGGCGGGGACGACGAATTTTCAGCCACAAAGCAATTCTTCGGCACAACGGCAACCAGTTGCCGCTTCCTTCAGATGGGAGCGAGGCCCGTGCATTTCCACAATAAAATTTGGATGGGATCTGAATATATTGATTTGAAACTAAACGATTTTCCTGAACCTGTCCAGGTCAATTTTGCCGCACTATTTCGCGTGGAGAACGTCTTTCTGAGGAATATTTGCCCAGCGCCTCTGTCCATTCGCGAGCGAGGCGGCGGCGTTTCAACCGCCCCGGGAGCCCTTCACGAGGGCTTCACCGGCACGACCCAGTCCGAGGGCGTCCTGATCTCGCGAAGATCGATCTTCACCGTCACTTCCTGGGGGATACAGAGCATGTTGAGAGAGACGACGTTCGGATAGAGGTTCTCCTCGACGCCCGCTTTGTTGGCCGGATTGAAAAGCGGCGGCCGATGGTCCCAGAGGCGATAGCCATAGCTTTGAATCTGACGGATCAGGGCTGGCGAGGTGACCTCGCTCTCGTTCTCGACATAGAGCATCGGACGACAGCGCTTGATGGTCGCCTCCGCGCCGGCCAGGACGTCGGATTCCATGCCCTGCACATCGGCCTTGATCATGCGGCAGCTGGCCAGGGAGAAGCCGTCGATGGTCTCGATCGCCACCGGCTCGCCTTTCTCGCTGCCGACCAGCGAGAGGCCGCCGAAATTCTGCTTGCCCCTGGGATCCAGCAGCGGCACCGAGATCTGCCCCGGCGCGCGCCCCGCCGCGGCATGGCGCGCATAGACGTTCCACAAGCCGTTCAAGGCGAGATTGGCGCAGAGGAGTTGATAGGTCAGTCGCTGCGGCTCGAACACCACCAGGGCGCCGTTGGGGCGTAGCGCCTTGGCGATCGGAACGGTGTGGCAGCCGATATTGGCGCCGGCCTCGACCACGGTATCGCCCGGCCGCACCAGTTGCAGGAGCACCTGAAGCTCGAGTTCGCCATACTCGCCGTACCGCTCGAGCGCCTCGCCGATAAAGCGGTCGTTGGTGTTGTAGAGCATGGTTCCGTGCCGGCATCGCTTGAACCGATAGGGACTTTCCGCTCCCACCGGCGCGAGCGAAATACCGTCAGGCAACTCCGCGGACTCGTCCATACTCACCCCTTCGCCTTTTCCTGCCAGCGTCCGTTGTCGTCCTGCTGATAATAGACAAGGCTGTGGCCCGCTTCCTTGTAGGCGGCCCAGCGCTGCCGGCCCGCCGCGACCGCGGCCTCGTCCTGACCGTCCAGCATCTCGACGCACAGCTCGAACCCGGAGACCGCGCCCGATCGCGCGCCGTCCGTCAGGAACAGCACGCTGGCGTTGTTGGGGTTCTCGTCCTGGTCCGTCAACCAGACCGGCTGACGATCGGGGCGACCGTCCCGCTTGCTGCCATGGGGCAGGAAGCTGTTGGGATCATAAGTCCAGAGTTGCGCCGTCAGCGCCTCGACCCGCTCGCTCGATCCCGCCATCACCACGGCACGCTGCCCGCGCGCCAGCGTTCGCTCGAGCAGCTTCGGCAAGGCCGCTTCAAGGCTGGTCCGCTGCAAATGATAGAACCGGACTTCGGTCAAGCACCGCCCTCTGCCGCGCAGCCGCCCCGATACCGGACGCGATCAGCAGACGATCGCGCCCGGAATCGGGGGCTTACCGCTCTTCGTAATGGTCCGCGACGAACCGCTCCAGCAGGCGCACACCGTAACCGGTGGCGCCCTTCGGCACGGTCGGCGCGTCCTTGTCGGACCAGGCCATCCCCGCGATATCGAGATGCGCCCAGGGCACGTCGTTGACGAAGCGCTGGATGAACTGCGCCGCCGTGATGGAGCCGCCATAACGGTTGCCGACGTTCTTCATGTCGGCGATGTCGGAATTGATGATCTTGTCGTAACCGTCGCCGAGCGGCATGCGCCAGAGCAGTTCGCCGCTGGCACGACCGGCCGCCAGCAGACGCTCGGAAAGCTGATCGTTGTTCGAGAACAGGCCCGCATGGATCTGCCCCAGCGCGATCATGATGGCGCCGGTCAAGGTCGCCAGATTGACCATCAATTGCGGCTTGAAGCGGTCTTGCGTGTACCAGATCGCGTCGGCCAGCACGAGCCGGCCCTCGGCGTCGGTATTGATGACCTCGATCGTCTGGCCCGACATCGACTTCACCACGTCGCCGGGACGCTGCGCGGTGCCGGACGGCATGTTCTCGACCAGGCCGATGACGCCGATCGCGTTCACCTTGGCCTTGCGGCCCGCCAGCGCCTTCATCAACCCGATGACGGCCCCGGCCCCGGCCATGTCCCACTTCATCTCTTCCATGCCAGCCGCGGGCTTGATCGAGATGCCGCCGGTGTCGAAGGTCACGCCCTTGCCGATGAAGGCGATGGGGGGCTTCTTGCGGCTCTCGGGGAGGCCTTTCCACTGCATCACGACGAGCTGCGATTCGCGGGCACTGCCCTGACCGACGCCCAGGAGGGCGTTCATGCCGAGCTTCTTCATCTCCTTCTCGCCCAGGATCTCGACCTTCACGCCGAGATCCTCGAGGGTCTTGGCCTGCTCGGCCAGGCTTTCCGGATAGATGACGTTGGCGGGCTCCGACACCAGATCGCGGGTGAAGACGACGCCGTCGGCCAGCCGGTCCAGCGGCTCGAACAGCTTCTTGGCGGCGTTCGGGTCCTCGACCAGCAGGGTCAGCTTCTTCAAGCTGGGCTTCTGCTCCGGCTTTTCCTTGGTCCGATATTTGTCGAAGCGGTAGGCCCGCAGCCGGGCCCCGAGCGCGACATTCGCCGCCATTTCGGCCGGCGACAGCGCCGCGCCCGGGATCGCGTCGATCGCGATCGCCAGGGCGCTGTCGCCCGTGCCGTTGGCATAGGCGGTCAGGCGTCCGCCGAGGGCCTGCGCTGCCAGCGCATCCACCGCCGTGGCCTGGCCCAGCCCGAACAGCAGCACCCGGGACAGCGGCAGGTCGCCCGGTGCCAGAAGCTGCAGCAGGTCGTCGGCGCGGCCCTTGAAGCGGCTGACGCCCAGCGCCCGGCCGAGCGCGCCCTTCGCCGCCTTGTCGAGGGCCGTCGCACTCGCCTGCAGCTTGCGGTCCTCGAGCGCGCCCACCGCGAGCGCACCGGATTCCGGTATCTCGAATTTGGCGAAATGAATCTTCATCGACAGAGATCTCCAAGCAATGCGGCCAGGGCGCGGGGATCGGCAGGAGGCCGGGGCCACGAGCGGGCCCATGAGAGGCTAAGGCAGCGGGCGCTGCCGGCAAACTTCCTGTATCACAGGCTCCGGATACGATAAAGCGGGGCCGGATTCCGGCGCAAACATCGCCGAACCGGAAATCCTTCATCGGATTGGCGAATCCAGGCTAGGAACGCCGCCGCGCCCCTGCCTATCATGCGTGCCATGGTCCGGATCAAGACCGTACGCAGCGTCAATATCTACATCGGCAGGCAGGTGGCGCTGCTTCTGACGGTCATCACCCTTGGCCTGACGTTCGTGATCTGGCTGACCCAGACCGTCCGGTTCCTGGACCTGATCATCAACCGCGGCCTGCCCCTGATGACGGCGCTCTCTCTGCTGAGCCTGCTGGTGCCAGCGCTGCTGATCATCCTGCTCCCCGCGGCGCTCTTCATCGCCAGCCTGTTCGTGTATTGGCGCCTGGGAGTCGATAGCGAGCTGGTGGTGCTGCGCAGCGTCGGCATGAGCCCCTGGCAGCTCGCGCGGCCGGCGCTGGTCACGGCGGCCGGTATCACGCTGATCTGCTACTGGCTCGGCCTTTCCCTGGCTCCGCATGCCAACCGGGCATTCGGCGGGCTGACCGCCGAGCTCCGCAACGATTTCTCCCAGGTGCTGATCCAGGAGGGGGTCTTTACCGAAGCGACTCCGGGGGTGACGGTCTATACCCGCGCCCGCACCGCGGACGGATCGCTTGCCGGCGTCGTGGTCTATGATCAGCGAGCCGGCCGGCCGCAGACCATCTACACGGCGTCGCGCGGGCTCATCACCGGCGGACCGACGGGACCGGCGATCCTGCTCGAGGACGGAACCCTGCAGCAGCGCGAATCCCCGAAGGATCCGCCGTCGATACTGACCTTCGAGCGCACCCTCGTGCAGCTCGGAATCGGCGACAGCGCCGCGCGGGCGGTCCAGCCGAAGCTGCAATGGTTGACCCTCGGGCAACTCCTGCGGCCGGACGATCCGCTCGACAGCGCCACCCAGACCCGCTACCGGACCGAGCTGCATTGGCGTCTGTCGCAGCCGCTCTTCGGCCTGGCCTATGTCGCGGTGGGCCTCGCCGCGCTGCTGGTCGGCGGTGTCGGCCGCCGGGCCCAGTTCTGGCGCGGCGTCGTCGCGGTCCTGCTGGTCTGCGCCATGCAGGCGGGCGCCTATGGTGCGCTGAGCGCGACCATCCACACGCCCGATTTCTGGCCGCTGCTCTATGCCGTACCGCTGACGCCCACGCTGCTCGCGCTTGCGCTGTTGCGCCTGCCCGTCCTGGGCAATCCGTTCCCCATCAGATCGTGGGCAGCTCAGCCATGAGACTGCTCCCGCCGACGTTGTCGTTCTATTTGCTGCGGCATTTCCTGCTCTGGTGCGTCGCGGTCGCGTTTACCGTCTGCGGCATCATCTTCGCCGCCGACATGATCCAGTTTCTGACCGAGGACGCCGCCGGAGCCGATGTCGGGCTGTTCAGTCTCATGGGGCTTGCGCTGCTCCGCCTGCCGCAGACCTTCCAGCAAGTCCTGCCCTTTGTCATCCTGATCTCGGGGCTTGGCACCTACCATCAATTGACCCGGACCAGCGAGCTGGTGGTGGCGCGGGCGGCAGGCGTTTCCGTCTGGCAGTTCATCGCGCCTGCCCTGCTGGCTGCGCTGGCGATCGGTATCCTGCGGATTACGGTCCTGGATCCGATCGCCACGACGATGCAAGCCAGATTCGACCAGTTGCACGACACCTGGTTCGGCGGCGGCAACGGCAACCTCGTCGCGTCGGCAGGCAGCGGCGTCTGGCTGCGGGAACAGAATACCGACGGCACGGCCATCGTCCATGCAACGCATGTGAGTCTCGAGGACCGGGCGCTGGGTGGGCTGATTTTCCTGCTGTTCGATCCCGACGATCATTTTAACGAGCGGGTCGATGCCAAGGTTGGAAAAATCGAGAACGGGCTGTGGCAATTGAGCGGCGTCGAGCGGGTGATCGCCGGACACGCCGTTGAACGCATGGACCATCTCACGGTGCCGACTCGGATCAGCTATGGCGAGATCCTGGACCGCTTCGCGCGCACCAACGCGATCTCCTTTTGGGCGCTTCCACGCTATATCTCGCTGCTCGAATCGACGGGGTTCACGGCGCGGCCGCATCGGCTCCTGTGGAACCGCATGCTGGCCATGCCCGTGCTGTACATGGCCCTGCTCGTGATCGCCGCATCCTTCGCTCTCAGGTTTCATCGCAAAGGCGACGCCGCGCTGCTCGCCGGGGCTGGCGCCTTCACGGGTTTCCTGCTCTATTTCCTGTCCGACTTGGTTCACGCCTTGGGGATCAACTCGAGCATTCCGTTGCAGTTGGCGGCATGGGCACCAGCGGGTGTCACGGCCCTGCTCGGCATTACGATGCTTTTACATTTCGAGGACGGCTAAGGGGATATGAGAGGGGGATGGGCCGCGCTGATGGGGATGGCGCTGGCGATGATCGTGGCATCCACCGCGGCATGGTCGGCCTCTTCGGATCAAGGCGAGCAGGATCTGGCCAAGCAACTGCTGCCGCACCCCAACAGCCCGGTATTGCTGATCGCTGATGAAATCACCTACGACCAGGAACAGGGCCTGGTCGTCGCCACCGGCCATGTCGAAATCTCGCAGAACGACAAGGTGCTTCTGGCGGATCGGGTTGCCTATGTCGAGAAGACACAGGTGGTCACGGCCGACGGCAATGTCGCGATGATGGATCAGGACGGGAACGTCCTTTTTGCCGACCATATGGAGCTGAAGGACGACCTCAAGGAAGGCGCCATCTCGAACATCAAGATGCTGCTTTCGGACCGCTCGCGCATGGCGGCCAATTCGGCGCAGCGATATGCCGGCAATTACACCGAGCTTCACCAGGCGGTCTATTCGCCCTGCGAGCTTTGCGCCAGCGACCCGACCCGGGCCCCGCTCTGGCAGATCAAGGCCGTGAAGGTCACCCACGACCAGCAAGCCCATCGCATCGAATATGAAGACGCCTGGATGGAGATCTATGGCGTGCCGGTCTTCTATACGCCCTACTTCTCGCATCCGGACCCGACCGTCAAACGCCAGAGCGGCTTCCTGTCGCCGACCTTCGGGATGAACAACAATCTCGGCTTCCAGGTCCAGATTCCCTATTTCTGGGTCTTGGGACCGGACCAGGACATCACCCTGTCCCCTCTGATCACGACGCAGCAGAGCGTGGACGCCCAGGCCGAATATCGCTACCGGTTGCCGGACGGCTACCTGCAGCTCGCCGGCAGCGCCACGATCGCCGATCGCGAACGAACCCATAACGGCGTCAACGAAACCCTGCATGACCAGTTTCGCGGCAATATCGACAGCTTCGGGCGCTTCGATATCGACGACAACTGGCGCTGGGGCTTCGATGCCCAGCGCGAGACCGACAAGACCTATATGCGTCTCTACAACCTCGGCAACGACCGCACCCTGACCAGCCGGCTGTTCGCCGAGAATTTCGAGGGCCGCAACTACCTCTCGATCAACAACTACGCCTTTCAGGGCACGCTCGACACCGACAACAATGACGAAGCGCCGATCGTCACGCCGGTCATCGACTATAATTATGTGAGCGAGCCCGCCGACTATGGCGGCTACTACAAGGTCGACTTCAACACGTTGGTGCTCGATCGCATCCAGGGCCGGGACAGCCGGCGCGTTTCGCTGAATCTCGGCTGGAGCCTGCCTTACACCGCGCCCGCGGGCGACATCTACAAGCTCGACTTGTCGTTGCGCGGCGACGGCTATTGGGTCGACGACGTCGATCCCGACAACAACGATGTGAACCCCTCGGGCGACACCTTCAGCGGCCTCGCCGGCCGCATCTTCCCGCAATTCGCCTTCGAGTGGCGCTATCCCTTCGCGACCACGACGGGCTCGGTCCACCAGGTGATCGAGCCGATCGTCGGCCTCTACGCCTCCACCAATGCCGGCAATACCGGCAAGATCCCCAACGAAGACAGCGTCGGCACCGAGCTCGACGACACCAACCTCTTCCAGGCGGATCGTTTCCAAGGCCTCGATCGGGTCGATAACGGCCAGCGCGTCGACTATGGGGTTCGCTGGAGCGCCATCAACCAGACCATCGGCCAGACCACGATCTTCCTCGGCCAGAGCTTTCGCATCGGCGGCGACCAGGGCGTATTCGGCGACGGATCAGGCATCGAGCAGGATCTTTCGGATGTCGTCGGGCGCATCGACCTGCAGCCGACCGACTGGCTGGACCTGCTCTATCGCTTTCGCTACAGCACCACCAGCTTGTCTGCCCGCCACAACGAAGTGGGCCTGACCGTCGGCATCCCGGAGATCAACGCGACCCTCAGCTACGCCCAGATCGACAACATCGATAGCAGCGATCTGGGGAAGCGCGAGGAAGTCTTCGGCACCATCGCCGCCAAGGTGAGCGACTACTGGTCGGTCAATTTCAAGGCCCGCGAGGATATCGAGAACAACGTCCTGCGCTATATCGGCGGCGGAGTCGCCTATGAGGACGAATGCATCCTGCTGCGGGCGGCGATCACCCACAGCAATGTCGAAGACGAGGAAGTGAATTCGGGCACCAGCTTCCTGTTCACGGTGGGTTTCAAGAATCTGGGCGCCGTCGACGTCCCCTTCTGACCGGCTGAACGCCGCCTGGGCCGGGAAACGGGTCCGGCCCCCCCGAATCGGGCGTTCCGGGGCGTTCCGCCTAACCGATTTGGCCACATTGTCCGCCCCGCCGGGCTTCGCTTATAGTGGCGCCGGTTTTCTCGCCCCTGGAGCCCGATCGTTCCGAGCCGCCCGGCCCGGACCCCGACCCGGGCTCCGGTTTCTTGAAGTGACGCAGGATCCATGGAGCGGCCCGACCGTCGCCGAACCGATCCTGTGCCGGACCCGAAAGGCATACCCCATAGTGAGGCGCTGGTTCGCGTACGCGCTCTTTCTCCTGTTTGTCTCGACGACGGCCCACCCGGCCGCGAGCCAGGACCTCAAGATCGCCGCCGTCGTCAACGAAGACATCATCACCGTGATCGACCTTCTGGTGCGCACGCGTGTGGCCATTGTCGCGTCGCATGTCCAGGACACGCAGGAAAATCGCCAGCGGCTCTCCGGCGTCGTGTTGCGCAATCTCATCGACGAGCATCTCAAGACCCAGGCGGCCAAGGCGCAGGGGATCACCGTCGACGATGCCGAGGTCAATGCGCGCCTGAACGAGCTGGCGCAGCAGAACAAGCTCACCCTGGAAGAGTTCAGGCAGAAGCTGGCGGCAAGCGGAATCCTGATGGACTCCCTGGCCGATCAGTTCCGCGCCGATATCGCCTGGCAGATGGTCGTGCGCAAGCGCTTCCGCAGCGCGGCGACCGTCAACCGCAAGGATATCGACGACGAGATCGCCCAGATGAAGGAGAACGAGGGCAAGCCGGAATATCTGGTTGGCGAGATCTTTCTCCCGGTCTATTCACCGGCTGACGCCGCCGCGGTGGAATCGACCGGCCGGGATCTGATGGCGCAACTGCAGCAGGGCGCCAGTTTCACCGAGCTGGCCCAGCAATTCTCGCAATCCCCCACCGGCAGCAACGGCGGCGTCCTGGGATGGCTGCGGGCGGACCAGCTCGATCCCGGCATGCGCGGCGCGGTCACCGCGATGACCAAGGGCCAGATCACCGGCCCGATCCAGACCTCGGGCGGTTACTCCATCCTGACGCTGTTCGACCAGCGCACGGCCGGGCAGACGCCGATCGACGAGGATGCGGTCACCAGCCGGCTGACCGCTCAGCGTATCGACACGCTGGCCCGCGCCTATCTGAGCGATCTGCGCACGCAGGCCTTCATCGATATCCGGCAATGACCGGGACGGCGCCACGGCGTTCGGCGCCGGGCGCGATGGCCGCAACCTGGCCTGCCGGACAGCCGCGCCGATGAGCGCGCCGCCCCCAACCGACGCGGCGCCGACCCTCCCGCCTCTGCGCGACGTCATTGCGCGGCATGGCCTGGCCGCCAAGCGCTCGCTCGGCCAGCATTTCCTGCTGGACCTCAATCTGACCGGCCGGATCGCCCGGGCCGGCGGCGAGCTCGCTACCGGCACCACCATCGAGATCGGGCCCGGCCCCGGGGGCCTGACCCGCTCGCTGCTGGCCCATGGCGCACGCAAGGTCATCGCCATCGAGCTCGATCCGCGCTGTGTCGAGGCGCTGCAGGAACTGGCCGCCGCCTATCCCGGCCGCCTCGAGATCATCGCCGGCGACGCCATGGAGATCGATCCCGCCAAGCTCGGCGAAGCGCCCCGCCGCATCGTCGCCAACCTCCCCTACAACGTCTCGACGGCATTGTTGGCGCGCTGGCTGCCCTCGCTGGCGCGGCTCGAGCGCCTGGTGCTGATGTTCCAGAAGGAAGTGGCCGAGCGCCTGGCGGCGGCTCCCGGCTCGCGCGACTATGGCCGGCTCTCGGTCGCGCTGCAGTGGCGCGCCGACGTGAAGCGGTTGTTCGACCTGCCGCCGCGGGCCTTCACCCCGCCCCCGAAGGTGACCTCGAGCGTGGTGGAGATCCGCCCGCTGGCCCAACCGCGCTATCCCGCCGATGCGGAGATCCTGGAGCGCGTCACCGCCGCCGCCTTCAACCAGCGCCGCAAGATGCTGCGCCAGAGCCTGCGTTCCGTGGCGCCCGACGCCGCAGCGCTGCTGGCCGCGGCCGAGATCGACGGAACGGCGCGCGCCGAGGATCTGAGCGTGGAACAGTTCTGCGCGCTGGCACGAGCGCTGGCGGCGGGCCGGGGGCGGAAGGGGTGATTGTCGCGTATTCTATCCCCTCCCCCCTTGTGGGGGAGGGTTAGGGCGGGGGGTCATCGTAGAACTCGATTGCTGCCCCACCCCCTCCCTTACCCTCCCCCATCAAGGC
>CAVOLB010000135.1:0-38724 GCA_963696655.1 uncultured Alphaproteobacteria bacterium | reverse complement strand
GCCGGGCCTCGCCGACGCTGTCGTAGGCCCGGAGATAGACTTCCTCGTACTTCAAGCTGCGCCAGAGCCGCTCGACGAACACGTTGTCCCGCCAGGCGCCCTTGCCGTCCATGCTGATGGCGATGTCGTTGCCGGTCAGCAGCCGGGTGAAGTCGAGGCTGGTGAACTGGCTGCCCTGATCGGTGTTGAAGATCTCGCGGCCTGCCGTATCGGGCCAGCGCCTCCTCGACCGCCTCGATGCAGAAGTCCACCGCCATCGAGATCGACAGCCGCCAGGCGAGCACGCGCCGGCTGAACCAGTCGGCCACGGCCGCCAGATAGACGAAGCCGCGAGCCATCGGGATGTAGGTGATGTCCATCGCCCAGACCTGGTTGGCCCGCTCGACCGCCAGCCTGCGCAGGAGATAGGGGTAGATCTTGTGCCCCGGCGCCGGCTTCGACGTGTTGGGCCGGCGGTACAGCGCCTCGATCCCCATCCGCTTCATCATGCCGGAGACCTTCTCTCGGCCGATCGCGATGCCTTCCCCCCGCAGCAGGTCGCGCAGCATCCGCGATCCGGCAAACGGATAGTCCAGATGCAGCGCGTCGATCCGGCGCATGATCGCCAGGTCCGCCGCCGGCACCGGGCGCGGCTGGTAGTAGACCGTGCTGCGGCTGAGCTTCAGGAGTGCCGCTTGGCGCTTGAGCGGCAATGCGTGGCCCCGGTCGATCATTTCTTTGCGCTCAGCAATCCGGCCTTGGTGAGCGCACCGGCTAAAAAATCGTTCTCCAAAGTCAGCTGCCCGATCTTGGCGTGCAGCTCCTTCAGATCGACCGGTGGCGAGGCGCCCGCCGAAGCCGACCCGCCAAAGACCCCTTGCGCCCCTTCCAGCAGCTGGGTCCGCCAGGTCGAAATCTGGTTCGGATGAACGTCATACTGCTGTGCCAACTCGGCCAGCGTCTTGTCGCCCTTGAGCGACGCCAGCGCCACTCTCGCCTTGAACGCCGGCGTGTGGGTCCGGCGGCTTCGCTTCGTCATCTTTCTTCTCCTGATCCGCGGCTATCTACGCCGCTCTCAGGCAGAAAATCCACTCATCCCTCTGTCCGAATTTGCCCGGCCAGCTCTGATGACATTCTTGATGCGCTATTTGAGAGAACGTTTGAGGGGCTCCAACCCGTTGCAAAGCGGGTATTTTTAACGCTATGCAGTTGGCGCTCCTTGGTGCCTCAATTGGCACTCGAAGCGGTTCTGCTGCGCCCGTCCAATGAGAAAATGGATGTAGTATCTGCCGTTGAGGAACTTGTTCGGAGCTCGTTTGTGGAGCGAACCACGGCGAGCGATGGAACTACTTTCTTGGATGTGGCGCTGGTTGCATCGGTCTTTGGGCGAAGAAAGCTTGCCATTACTCCGATGAAAGCTGCGATAGACGCAGATGTTGAATTTCTACAGCACATTGGAGCAACAAGTACCTCCGGGTTGAGGCATGGGCTTAGAGTTCTAACTCATAAAGCTGTTGCGCCTTTCAAGGTCTCGCCAAGCGTCGCGTGAGACGACGGATGTGGGCGACGAGGATCCAGGCCACGGCGCTTTCGATGGTGGCTTCGAAGTCCTTGGCGAGGCGGCGACATCGGCCGAGCCAGGCGAAGGTGCGTTCGACCACCCATCGGCGAGGCAGCAACTCGAAGCCCTTGGCGGCGTCGGAGCGCTTGATGATTTCGAAGGTCCATTGACCAAGCGCGGCCATGGCGTCGCGTAGCTTGTCGCCACCATAGCCGCCATCGGCGAACACATGGCGCAGCCACGGGTAGAGAGAGCGGATCGACATCAGCACGTCGGGCGCGCCATCGCGATCCTGGATATCCGCAGCGTGAACCTGCACCCCGACCAGGCAGCCCTCGGTATCGGTGACGATATGGCGTTTGCGGCCTTTGATCTTCTTGGCGGCATCGAAGCCTCGTGGCCCGCCACACTCGGTGCTCTTCACAGACTGGCTGTCGATCACCCCCGCCGTGGGGCTGGCCTCTCGCCCGACCCTCTCGCGCAGGGCCGTGACCAGCATGTGGTTGATGTGCGCCAGTAAGCCTTTGTGCGACCAGGCGTAGAAGTAGCTCTGCACCGTCGAGTAGGGCGGGAACTCCTTGGGGATCGCGCGCCATTGGCAGCCGGTCGAAGCCATGTACAGGATCGCCTCCACCACCGAGCGCAGATTTGTCTTTCTCGGCCGCCCCAGTTTGGAAGCCATCGGCATCAAGGGCGCGATCAACGCCCATTCCGCATTCGTCAGGTCGCTTGCGTATCGCAAGGCATCGCGCCGATAGTGCGGTCGGGTGGTTTCAGTCCAGGCCATCGTGATCTCCATTGAGATTCGCAACCCAACGGAATCACAACCGATTGAAATCACCCAACTCCTTTTTCAGTCAGCCTCTTAGAGTCTGACTCATAAAGCTGTTGCGCCTTTCAAGGTCTCGCCAAGCGTCGCGTGAGACGACGGATGTGGGCGACGAGGATCCAGGCCACGGCGCTTTCGATGGTGGCTTCGAAGTCCTTGGCGAGGCGGCGACATCGGCCGAGCCAGGCGAAGGTGCGTTCGACCACCCATCGGCGAGGCAGCAACTCGAAGCCCTTGGCGGCGTCGGAGCGCTTGATGATTTCGAAGGTCCATTGACCAAGCGCGGCCATGGCGTCGCGTAGCTTGTCGCCACCATAGCCGCCATCGGCGAACACATGGCGCAGCCACGGGTAGAGAGAGCGGATCGACATCAGCACGTCGGGCGCGCCATCGCGATCCTGGATATCCGCAGCGTGAACCTGCACCCCGACCAGGCAGCCCTCGGTATCGGTGACGATATGGCGTTTGCGGCCTTTGATCTTCTTGGCGGCATCGAAGCCTCGTGGCCCGCCACACTCGGTGCTCTTCACAGACTGGCTGTCGATCACCCCCGCCGTGGGGCTGGCCTCTCGCCCGACCCTCTCGCGCAGGGCCGTGACCAGCATGTGGTTGATGTGCGCCAGTAAGCCTTTGTGCGACCAGGCGTAGAAGTAGCTCTGCACCGTCGAGTAGGGCGGGAACTCCTTGGGGATCGCGCGCCATTGGCAGCCGGTCGAAGCCATGTACAGGATCGCCTCCACCACCGAGCGCAGATTTGTCTTTCTCGGCCGCCCCAGTTTGGAAGCCATCGGCATCAAGGGCGCGATCAACGCCCATTCCGCATTCGTCAGGTCGCTTGCGTATCGCAAGGCATCGCGCCGATAGTGCGGTCGGGTGGTTTCAGTCCAGGCCATCGTGATCTCCATTGAGATTCGCAACCCAACGGAATCACAACCGATTGAAATCACCCAACTCCTTTTTCAGTCAGCCTCTTAGGCCGAGGATTGAGAGGTTATTCCAGAGTATTGCGACCAGAGTCGCACTTGGCAGGGAAGATCTCGATAATTTCGTGCCAAGCTTACAATTCCTTTGTCGGCAGTATCCGCTTGGCTGGATGATGCTGGCAAAGCTCCACGAAGAAGCCAATGGCAAGAATGGCCTGCCTAGCGCAGCGGAATGTCTACGTCGCTTCCTGGAGACACCGCAGACCCTCGCGGATCAAAGGTCTGCTTGGGAGGAATTGGCACGAATTTACCGAGCCAGCGGCGAATTTACTGGCGCTACCCAGGCGTACATAAGCGTCTGCAAACTGCCGGAAGCTCCCTTTTCTGCGCTAAGTAACACCGCCAATTGGTTGAATGACACATTAAGAGACAACCATTTAGCGATTGATTCGGACGAGAAGCGACTGCTTTACAGGGAACTAGCTCAGCTAATGGAGCGCCGGTCGAGCGAGGCGGATGCTACGGACTTTTCCCGTCTCGCATGGCTGTATCTGCATTTGCATGATGAAGATCGCGCACTAACTAACGTGGAGCGTGGCTTGTCACTCGAACCAGACAATGAACACTGCCAACGTCTATTGATACGATTGCAGCGTGACTAAGCTCGGATTCCTCGCCCCCTACCTCTCCAAATCCCCCAGCACCATCCGGTTGAAGTCCCAATGCATCCGGTCCCAGAACGGCGAGTAGAAATGCGACCGGTGGGCGGGGGAGCCTCGCGCGCGCTGGACGGCTTCGCAGATCGCGTCGTCCTCCTGGCCCGCATGCAGTGAGCCGGCGATGCTTCGCTGGCGCATCGCCAGCGCGCTCGGGTCGCGCGCGGCGCCCCCGTTGTAGCAGCTGGCGATCCGCCACTCGCAGCTCCCGGCCTCGAGCGGTGCCAGGATGCGGACGCGGAAATGCGTCGGAAACACCAGCAGCGCCCCGTTCGGATAGATGTTGAGGATGTAGGAGACCGCAACCGGCTCGCCGGTCCGCTTCGACCGGATCTTCGGGAACGAGACCGCGGGATAGGTGTTGCTGACGCGCGCCGTCGTCGCCGCGCATCAGCAGCAGCGGCATCCCGAAGATCTCGACCGGCGCCGCGTCGCCGGGCTCCGGCAGGCTGCCGCCGAACCCGACCGCGACCCCGTTGCGGCTTCGGCGGCCAAGGATCAACAGGCTGGGACGACGGCGTGAACCCGCAAACGCGCCATGGGGCGCCCTGCCGGAGTCCCTTGAGACGAGCGCCTCAAACCCGGCTCTGGGGTCCCGGCAACTTGGACCAGTCGAGGCCGAGCTCCTCGCAGATCCGGCGCAATTCCTGCGGATCGATATCCTTGTGCGAGCCGCTCAGAGGCGCTTGCGATGTCCGCCCCTCTCGATGCACCGTCACCATGGTTTCGCCCTCGCCACGCTTGTGATGCTCCTGCTGGTCGAAGCGGCATCCGTGCTCCGCCAGCCATTTCCGAAATGTAACGCTTTCCATGACCCTGCTCCTGCTCATGACATGACTTGTCCCGCTGGCGGACGTCCGTCGGCCACCGGGCGCCGCAGATCGGTAAGCCGGCGACGAGAGCATGAACGCCTAGACCCGGCGGCGCCGAATTGCAACACGGCATGAGAAGCGCGCCGCGAGCTTCCTTGCTTTCGTCACGTTCGCAGCGATCCGCCCAGGGTCTCGCGCTTATGCGGTCCATCGCCTGGTGACCCGCCCTAGCCCATGGCCGCCGAAGGCCGCGGAACGCCCGGCGCTTTGACCGACCGCGCGCAACCATGCGAGACTGTCCCCTCCCCGATCCATCATGCGAGGCCGCCATGGCGAAGATGCAACTGGTCAGTTTCAAGGGCTGCCCCTGGGTGCAGCGCGTCGCGATCGTGCTGCGCGAGAAGCAGATCGATTTCGAGTTCATCCATATCGAGGCCGACAACCGGCCCGACTGGTTCCGCGCGATCTCGCCGCACAACAAGGTGCCGGTGCTGCGGCTCGACGATCACCGGGCGCTGTTCGAGTCCGGCGCCATCGCCGAATATCTCGACGAGACGGCCGCGCCGCGGCTCCATCCCGCGGATCCGGTCGAGCGCGCCGTCCACCGCGCCTGGATCGAGTACATGCCGACCTTCGTCGACATCACCTCGGCCCATGCCTATGTCGACAGCGAGGCCGAGTTCGACAAGGCGGCCGCGCTGGTCCCGGCCGCCTTCGAGAAGCTCGAGCGGGCGCTCGAGCGCCAGAGCGGCGGTCCCCTCTTCAACGGCGCCCGCTACTCGCTGGTGGATGCGGCCTACGCGCCCTTCCTGCAGCGCCACCTCTTCCTCGAGCGGATCCGCAAGATCGGCCATATCGACAGGTTCCCGCGGGTCAGGGCCTGGGCCGAGGCGCTGGTCGCGCGGCCCTCGACGCACAGCTTCCCGCCGGCCGAGTTCGAGGCCATGTATCGCGACATGGTGAAGCGCCGCAACAAATGGATCTCGCAGTTCGTCGACGGGTCGAAGGCCGCGGCGGAGTGAGCGGCGCCCCCGGATCGGGGCTGTGACAGAAAGCGGGCAGGCCGCGGCCGGTCTTGAGGCCGCCCCGGCGCTGTTGTTGAATCGTCGGAATTTCAACACCGAGGAATTTCAGACGATGATCGCCGCGACGACCCGAACCCGGATGCCCGCCTGGAAGGCCTGGACGGCTTTCCTGCTCACCCTCGCGGTGCTGGCGCTGGCCGGCTGCAACACGACGGCCGGCTTCGGCCGCGACATCCGCAACACCGGCACCTTCATCGAGAACAAGGCCAACCAGGCGATGAATTGAGGGCCTGCGGGGTCGCTCGATCCGAAGGCGCCCTCCTGGCGCCCCATACCTTTGCCGTTACGCCGCGAGCACCTTGTCCAGGATCCAGTTGGCGATCTGGTTGAGCGGCTTCTCCAGCTTCTGCAGCGTCACCATCCGCGCGAAGGGCGAGGCAATGCCGGCCGCCTGGCGCAGCGAGATGTCGACATCCTCCTTCACCACGATGTCGTTGCGCCGGTAATAGTTCTTCGCGATCTCCTCGAAATCGTTGCGGGCGACCGTCGATTTCGGGAAGAGCGAGCTGACCGTGAGGCGCGAGCTGGTGGGGCCGGTCGGCTCGCAGCAGAAGGCGAGCGCGCCGTCATTGCCCATCGTCATCATCATGCCGGGCCGGATCGTGACGAAGAAGGTGCCCTTGTCCCAGGGCTTCTCGATCTGGGGCATCGCCGGAAAGCCGACATAGTCCGGGAAGGGCAGCAGCAGCTGGCTGCCCTCATGCTCGGCGAAGGCGATGGTGTAGTTGCCGTTGGGCGGCGGCGGCTGGCGCGTATATTTGGCCTTCCAGCGCGCCAGCGAATCCTTGTGCACCGTCGGGATGTGATAGCCGTCGCTGTAGTTCTCGACGAAGGCCTTCCAGTTCGCGTCCATCTCGAAGACGAGCCGGTTGGTGCAGACCATGTCCTCGAGCCGGTGCGAGGCCAGCACCGCCGGCAGCCCGCCGAGGAAGTCGGCCAGGCTCTCGCCGCCCTTGCGGAACTTCACGAAGAGGAACCCGCCCCAGCTGTCGCTCGGGATCTCGATCAGGCCGAACTCGCGCTTGTTCTCGTCGGTGACGAGCGGAACGTCCTCACCGTCGCTATATTGCTGCGCGCCCAGCAGGTCGCCCTCGAGCGAATAGACCCAGGCGTGATAGGGGCAGCGGAAGCTCTTGCAGTTGCCCGAGCCCTCGGCCACCAGCGCGCCGCGATGGCGGCAGGTGTTGGCGAAGACGCGCACCTTGTCGTCGCTGCCGCGCACCATCACCAGCGGGATGTTCATGAAGGTGAGGGTGTGGAAGTCGCCCTTGTGGGGCACGCGGTCGAGCCGCTCCATCATGTTCCAGCCGGGATAGAACAGCTTCTCCATCTCGGCCTGGAAGAATTTCGGCGAGCTGTAGCACCAGAGCGGCAGCGCATGGAGCCGCGGCCCCGGCTCGCGCACGCCGGCATAATGGCGCGGATCGAGGACGTTCTCCGGCTCGATCCGCAGATCGGTCGCGGGTGCGTTGGTCAAACCGTCGAGCATGTCGGAACTCTCCCTTGCCTCGTGCTCTCGATGTCGGATTGGCGGGGAGTTTATCGGGAATCGTCGCCCGGCGACAGCGGGCCCAGGGGGACCATTGTCGTAGGACATTGGAATGGGGCGCTGACGCGCGACCGATATCCCTCCCCCCTTGAGGGGGAGGTTTAGGTGGGGGGTCCTCAAACTTCGGGCGGCAGCCCGTCCATACAAACCGCAGCTGGCACGGATCGCGACCTTCGATCACCCCCCACCCCAGCCTCCCCCTCAAGGGTAGGGCTATCGCATATGGGCGATGGCGTTGAGAAGGAAGTCGTTGTTCCATCTGGCCTGGAGCATTTTGTGACGGATGCGCTGTGGCCCCGGGGTCGCCTGCAGGATGTTGATGGCGATCTTTCGGATGGCGGCGAGGTTCTCGGGGGCATGATCTTTGCGGGTTCGGCAGGCATCCTCGCCGAAGAGGACGTCGAGCACCCAGTGGAGGTTGTTCTCGATGCTCCAGTGGGTGCGGACGACCTTGAGGACCTGCTTGGCGGAGAGCTTGCGGGAGAGCAGGAAGAAGCGGGTCTTGGGCTTGGCAGGTTTGGTCGTGGTGCGCCGCCAGCTGTCGATGCGGGCGACGGCAACCAGATCGGGGAAGCCGTGGGCTTGGCCGAGTTTCGTGGCCGGCACGACGACGGCCTTGCGGCGCTCGCGCCGGCCATGCGCGGACGTCGTTTTCTCGGCCGCGCGGGAAGGTTTGCGGGCGGCGTCGATGAGGGCATCGGCGGCCTTGAAGAGCTTGGCGCGGTTCTGTTTGAGCGCCAGCACATAGTGGCCCTTGCGGGCTCGGATGGCGGCCGCCGTATCGGGCCTGCAATGCAAGGCATCGGCCGTGACGATGGCACCCTTGAGGTCGAGCGAGGCGAGGAGTTGGAGCGCGCCTTTGACTTCGTTGCGGTTGGGCGCCTTGCGCTGGGCCAGCGCCATGCGGGTCTCGGCTGCCCAGACATTGACAATGTGCAGGGGCACCGAGCGCTTGCCGCGGGCATAGGCGCCGCGCAGCGCCTTGCCGTCCAGGCTGACCACTCCCTTGATGCCGAAGCCCTTGGTGAACTTGCGTAATACCGTCACCAAGGTCTCCGGATCCAAGGCCCGGAACACGTTGCTGAAGGTGTCGTGGCTGGGGATGCCGTGTGGCAGATCCAGGATGTTGCGCAGCAGCGCCTCCCGTCCCAGCGCGAAGGCCACGAACTCGGTGCAGTCCTTGGCCCCGGCCAGTGTCGCTGCCAAGGCGATGAACAGGATATCCAACAGATCGTGGCGAGCATTGCTCGCCCGCGGGTCCTTGATCCCGCCAAACAGGCGATGAAATTCTTCCATTCCGATCTCCCTCCAAGCTTGGGAGACCTTCTAAGAATCCATTTCTGCCAGCCTGGCAATAGCGGCCAAAAGCCAAATGCGATTCCCCTACCCTCAAGGGGGGAGGTGAAGAAAGCGCAGCCTGCTATTCCCCGCCCCCGAACGCCGATAGGCTTCCGCCCGCATCACAGCATCTCGGGGGCGATCATGGATAACGCGATCTGGAAATGGCCGATCTCCGGCCCGCAACATCTGGCCGGGACCGCGGGGCGCTTCAGCTTCGTGGGCGGGGCGGGCGATTTCGACGCCAAGGGCAAGATCCGCCACCCGGAGGATCTCCTGGCGCAGATCCCGGGCACGATCGCGAACATCGCCGCAGCGCTCGCGGTCGAGGGCTGCGGGCTCGGCGACATATTGCGGCTCAAGGTCTTCTACAAGAGCGACGGATCGCGCGACGAGTGGGAGGTGCTGGCGGCGCTGGCCAAGCATTTCGAGCGCGATCCCCTGCCCGCCATCACGCTCCATCCGGTGCCGCTGCAGCCCTTCGCCGGCCAGGCGCTGCAGGCGCAGGCGATCGCGACGCGCGGCTGGCGCGACCATGCGACCGATTTTCGCGTCGTCACCGGCGAGGCGCCGGCGAAGCACCGCGCGCGCTTCGGCGGGCGCAAGATCACGCTCGGCCTGCGCGCGAACGAGTTCGTCGTCGTGCCGGCGCGCACCGCGATCGACGAGGAGGGCAACCCGATGCCGGGCGACGGCGTCGCCCATTCGCGCATCGTCATGTCGCGCCATGAGGAGACGCTGAAGGCGCTCGGCGCCTCCTTCCAGGATGCGATCAAGATGGAGGGCTATTATTTCGGCATCACCACGGAGGCCTGGGCCGACATGGCGCGCATGCGCGGCTCCTTCTTCCGCGAGCCCGGCCCCGTCGCCACCGTCGTGCCCTGCCACGGGCTCTATCCCCAGGGCGCCCAGACCAAGATCGAGGTGATGGGCATGCGCGAGAGCTGGAACGGCTTCGACAAATATATCCCGCGCGAGGACCGCTGGCCGCGCCGCGTCTGGGACTGGCAGATCCCGCTGCCCTACCGCCAGGCGATCCGCTTGCGCGACATGATCTGGCTCGGCGGCCAGGTGCCGTCGGCGCCGGATTCCAACAAGGGCGTGACCGTGCTGCCGGGCCAGCTGCTGCCGCAGACGCAATTCACCATGAGCCTGATCGAGGACCTGCTGCGCGCCTTCGACCGCGCGACGTCGGACCTCAAGCTGGTGATCGCCTATTTCACCTCCTCGGGCAGCGAGGCGGAGACGCAGGCCTTCATCGACATGCTCCGGACCTGCATCCCGGGCCCGCTGCCGCCGCTGACCCTGGTGCCGCAGCCGCATATGCACACGAAGGACATGACGGTGGAGATCTGGGGCGTGGCGCGGGGGTAGAGACGGAGCGCGGTGATGTTTTCGCGCACCGCGACCGAGGCCACCCCTCCCCCTACCCCCTCCCGCAAGGGGAGGGGGCGTGAGTTCTTTTGATTCCCAGCTTCACTTCATTTGCAGGAGGGGCGCGATGAATGAAGTTCTCGCCCCCTCCCCTTGCGGGAGGGGGTAGGGGGAGGGGTACCTTAGTTTCGGGCGACAGCCCAGCATCATTTGGCGTCGGAGAAAGCCCCATGATCCTCGTCGGCCAATACGACTCCCCCTTCGTGCGGCGCGTGGCGATCTCGCTGCGGGTGCTGGGCTTCGCCTATGAGCATGACACGCGCTCGGTGTTCGGCGATTTCGATGCGATGCGGAAGGTTAATCCGCTGGCGCGGATTCCCTCGCTGGTGCTCGACGATGGCGAGGTGCTGATCGATTCGATCGCGATCCTCGACTGGCTCGACGAGACCGTCGGGCCGTCGCACGCGCTGCTGCCGCGATCGGGGGTGAAGCGCCGCCGGGCGCTGCAGCGCATCGCGCTCGCCATCGGCGCGGTCGACAAGGCCGGCGCCTCGGCCTATGAGCGCATCATCCGCCCGCCCGCCTATCGCTGGCCCAATTGGGTCGAGCGCTGCCGCACGCAGGCCGCGGGCGCCATCGCCGCGCTCGGCGCGATGGAATGGCCGGAAGATGCCAAGCTCGACCAGGTGCAGATCACGACCGCCTGCATGCTCCGCTATCTGCAGATGACGGATCCGGAGCTGCTGCCGCGCGGCCGCCATCCGGCGCTGGACGCGCTCTCGGCGCGCTGCGAGGCGCGGCCGGAGTTCCAGGCGACCTATCCGCCGGACGTGGTCTATCCGAAAGGCGGATGACTTCTCCCCTCCACCCGCGGGAGGAGGGGAGTTCGGGAGCCGCCATCCGACCCCTTCCCGCTGCCCGGCCGCATCTTCGATCCGCAACAGGAGACGATCATGGCCTTCGCCCTTCGCCCCGCACGCACCGGCCGGTCGCTCGCAATCCTGGTGCTGGCCACGATCGCGGTCACCTTGGCGCTCAACGGGCTGATCTTCGCGCTCGGCTGGGTCGGCGCCTCGACCGCAAGCGGGCGCGTCTATCCGCTGCTGCCGCCGGGCTGGGTCATCGGCGCCGTATGGGTCGTGCTGCTGGCGCTCCTGGCGGTTGCCTATTGGTGGCTCGCCAGCGACGCGACGCCCGAGCCCCGCAGGCTGGCGCCGTGGGTGCTCCTGCTCATCGCCGCCTGTCTCGCCTATCCGCTCTATACCGTGGGGCTGAGCAACGAGACCGCGGGTTTCATCGGCAATCTGGCGACCATCGCCGCCAGCGCCTTCTTGGCGGGCCGCGTCCGGCCCCTGTCGCGATTGGCGGCGGCGCTGATCTTCCTGCCGGCGATCTGGGTCTCGTTCGCGACCTTCGCGCTCCTGATGGGACGATGAGAGGCTCGAAGAGTCTCTCCTCTCCGCCCGCCTTCGCCACTCCCCCTCGCTGTCATCGCCGGGCTCGACCCGGCGATCCAGGGCCACGGAAGTCTGGATGCCCGGATCAAGCTTGTCCTCGGGCCGACCTTCGGTCGGACCCGGGGATCTTGGGCATGACAGAAGAAAAGGAGCCCCCGCCGCGGCCCTGCCGCGCGACTGTAACAAGAAGCCCGAATCTCAGCCGTTGAGACTGTCCCGTTCCAGGACTACAGTCTCTCCACGCCACGTGCAGTCTCGATGAGGCGGCGGTCCGACCTATCGGGCCGTTCCGTCGTGCGAGCTGCAGGCCCCGGGGCGCCATCGAGCCTGTCGATCATTCCGGGTGCGCCATCGGCGCCGCCGGATTCGTGCCGGGGGCCTTTCGTGACTCCATCATCCAACTGAGCAGAGCCAGGCCTCGCCGGCTGCGCGCGACCCCACGTCGCGCGCCATCGCCGCTCGGGCTCGCCGCTGTTCGCATCTTTTTCCGAGGGAGGATTCCGTGGCGAAGCGCCTGACGACGACCTCGCGCAAGAAGCCGACAACGAAGAAGAAGGCGGCGCCGAAAAAGAAGGCGCCGAAGGCGCCTGGCAAGAAACCGCCGGTCAAGACTGCGAAATTCGATCTCGCCAGGCTCAGCCCGGCGATCAAGAAGTCGCCGCTGCGGTTGCGGGACTGGCTCGACGATCATCTGCCCTGGCTGATCGGACCGCGCATCACCGCGTTCGATCCGCCGAAGGCGCCGCGCGGCACGATCCTGACGATCGAGGGCTGGAACTTCGCGCCGGCCCGGGCGGACAACCAGGTCACCATCGGCGGCACGGCCGTCCCGGTGCTGGCGGCGAGCGGCACGATGCTGAAGGCGCTCGTGACCAAGGATGTCGACGACGGCGCGATCAAGGTGACAGTCGGCACGCGCACGGCCGGCAGCGCCACCGACTTCGCGGTGGCGGGCTATCCGGGCGACAGCGACGACGGGCCGCCCGTCTTCGCCACGGGCGCCGGCGCGGGCGATGCCGGGGACGTCAATCCGATCGGCACCATCCGCGTGCTGATCGTGGTGTGCCAAGCCACCGACCGGGTGCCCGCCAATTTCACCACCGTGCGCACCGGCCTGAACACGCGCTGGACCAATGTCCAGACCTATTACACGCAAGCGAGCTACGGCCAGACCAACGTCCAGTTCGACATCGTCAGCACCCCGGCCCAGCTCGACGGTACTTTCGCCGATTTCGTCGATCTCACCGGCGCCGTCAACATCATCGGCGGCCAGCTCGACCGCATCGCCGCGATCGCCGCCCAGCATGCGCAGGACGAGGGCTTCACCCTCGACAACTACCAGATGCTCTGCTCGGTGATGTTCACCAACGGCGCCTTCATCCGCGCCTGGGGCGGCTCCGACACCTCGACCTTCTCCTATGACGACGGCAAGCCCACCAGCGACCCCAGCCACATCCATATCGACATCACCCTCTCCCACAAGATCAACCTGCTCTGGATCCAGGAGAATGCGAACTGGGGCCGCTTCGCCCACGAGTTCGGCCACAACATCGTCTCCGCCCCGACCGAGACCGGCGACGGCACCGCGACCCTCGGCGAGGATGTCTACGGGTCCGACCTGGTCGATCCGGGCGCCGCCACGGCGCAGGATTTCGAGCTGATGGGCAACCACGATTCCCACCCGCTCTTCACCGGATTCCATCTCGAGAAGCTCGGCTATTACCAGGCGGCGAACATCAAGACGCTGCAATGGGACCGCAACCCGCATCAGGAGGATGTCGATCTCATCGCCCACGGGCTGACCGAGGACGGCAATGCCAGCCGCTTCCATATCCTGAAGATCAAGGTCTCCGACGCCCTCACCTACTTCGTCGAGGTGCGCCAGCGGCCCGGCACCACCACCCAGATCTTCGACGACAGCATCCCGCTCGGCGCCGCCGCGAACCAGGGCGGCGTCATCGTCACGCGGGTGATCGCCGACGAGATGCACAACAACCAGCAGACCCGCTTCATCACGCTGATGCATGACGACCGGGTGCTGGTGGAGAACGAGACCGTCGAGGACCCGGCGCGGGCGCTGGTCATCACCGTGCTCGACGATGGCGTCCAGGCGCGGCCGCTGGTCTGCAGGGTCCGCGTCGCCTGGGCGCAGACCATCGCCGACGATCCCAACGGCAGCTTCGATCTCAAGGTCGAGCCCTGGGATTCCGACTGGCAATCGCCCGACATCTGGGTGGACCGCGATCCCTTCGGCAGCTTCGACAATCCGCTCGACAGCGAGGGCCGGCCGACCGGCAATGGCGACAAGCCGTGGGTGTCGCATATCAACCAGTTCACCGCGCGCGTGCATGTCAGCGGCGCCATGGGCGCCAGCAATGTGAAGGTGACCTTCTACGCGATCACACCGCCGGGCGTGGGCGACAACGGCAACTGGTCGCCGATTTCCGTCAAGACGATCGCCAGCATCCCGCAGGACGGCGCCATCGACCAGTTCTGCAACTGGGTGCCCGTCGTCGGCAAGCATACCTGCCTGAAGGTCTACGCCTCGCCGCAGCTGGGCGAGATCTCGGGCGGCAACAACAGCGCACAGGAGAACGTGTTCGACTTCCAGGCGGCCGGCAGCAGTCCCGCCGACCCGATCTTCATCCGCACCGCCGTGCGCAATCCGCTCGACGAGCCCCGCGCGATCGCGCTCTCGATGCGCGGCCTGCCGCTGGGCTGGGCGGCGCAGATCCCCAACGCCTGGGTGTGGCTGGAGGGCAAGGCCGAGAAGGAGTTCGAGGTCATGGTCTGGCCGCTCGCCGACATCAATGTCTACAAGATGGGCAAGTCGAAGGAGGGCCGCTACCCGGGAACGGCACCCTTGCGCGTGGCCGGCTTCATTCCGCGCAGCTACAGCGAGGAGATGCCGATCACGCACACCCTGCCCGGCTCGCGCTTCTACCCGATCGGCGGCACCTTCTATCGCGTCCATGCGCGCAAGAGCGCGACCATCCGCTTCGAGATCGAGGAGAAATCGCAGCGCAAGGATTCGATCGTCCTGCGTGGCGCCGTCGGCCCCGCCCGCGGCGACCAGCGCATCCTCGCCGACGTCCTGCTGCCCGACGGCAAGACCCATCGGGCGGCGGAGACCCGGACGAAGAGCAGCGGCGCCTTCGACGTTCGCGTCAGCCTTCTCGACGACGACGGGAAGCTGCAGCCCGGCACCTACCAGGTGCAGGCCTTCATCTTCCACGCCAGCGAGCTCGCCGACGCGTCATCGAACCTGCTGCATGTGGTGCGGTGACTTGGTCCACCCCTTCCACGTCTCTGCCTTTCACCTCGTCATCTTGTCCCCTCCCCCCTTGAGGGGGAGGTTAGGGTGGGGGGTGATCGAAGAACGCGATGATGAAAGAGCCTTGCGCCATGCGAACTTGGCGAGCATCGAGTTTGTAGCCACCCCCCACCCCAGCCTCCCCCTCAAGGGGGGAGGGGAAGAAAGCGGAGCAACGAGAGTCTTCCTTGGGGGCCGGCCCTACTTCACCTGCACCAGCGGCGGCTGCGTCCAGCTGCCGTCGAGCGCGGCGGGCTCGGGGATGTAGAGGCGCGAGATCAGCATGAAGGGGCCCTTGGGGGCAGGCAGCCAGTTGGATTCCCTGTCGGGGCCGGGCGAGTCATGCTGGATGTAGAGCGTCAGCCCGCCATCGGCGTCGAGCTTGAGCTCGGGCAGCATCGGCGAATTGACCAGGTAGCGCTTGATCGGGTTCGCGACCAGGAACTGGTGCGGCAGGTCGTACATCGTCAGCGACCAGAAGGCCTTGGCCGGCGGGAACTGGCCGGCGGCGTAATGGATCGTGTAATCGTGGGCACCGCTCATGGCCACGCCGTCGACCGGCTTGTCATAGATGCCGTAGAAGGCCTCGTCCTTCGAGTTGCCATAGATGCCGGTCTGGGCGCCGAGCGCGCGGGCGACATAGTCGTTCTTCATGAAGGCGCGGGTGCCGAAGAGATCGACCGAGGAGGTGGTGACGGCCTTGCGCGCATCGATTTCCTTCTGGCCGTCCGCCATGCCGGCCTTGAGGGCCGCGGTCATCTCGGGCGACAGCTTGGCGAAGTCGATGGTCTGGCCGGGCCCGATGCCGATCCGGGCGAAACGCTCGCGCAGATCGACCTCGCTCGGATCCGCCGGGCAGAGCGACAGCACGAAACTCAGGATGTTGAACATCTGGAGCGAGGTCCGCTCCTTCGCCACCGGCAGCGGCGGAATGAACTTGATCTTGGGCGCGGCCTGGGGTGCGGGCTTGCCGAGGAAGGTCGAGAGCGGCTGCAGCTTGTACTGGGCCTGGATCTTCTTGACGTTGCCGATGTCGGAGGGCCCGAAGAGCTGCGTGCGATAGAGCGGAAACACGAACTGCGTCTCGGCGCGGATCACCTTGGCGATGCCGGGCGGCGTGGCGCCCTTCCAGTTGGGACCGGCGATCAGGAAATTGCCGCCGCCATTGCCGGTCGTGCGCGTGCCGAGATAATCGAAGTTGAAGGTGTAGAGATCGATGAGCTGAACCGAGTAATAGCGGCTCGCCTCGATCGGCGGCAGGGTGATGACCATCGGCTCGGCGCGCAGATCGAGCCAGGTGAAGGAATAGGGCGTGTCGGAATTCGGCGTCTGGACGGTCTTGTCCTTCGGCGTGGCGACATGCGCCTCGCTGCCGATATGGTTGATCGACGTCTTGTAGCCGGGCCCGCCCTTGTCGATGAAAAAGGCCCAGGCGATGCGGTAATTGTCGACCATCGGAAAGCCGTAGACATAGGCCTCCTTGGCGATCGCGCGCGCCTCGGCCGGCGTGACGTCCGCCGCCGATGCCGGCGCCGTCAGAACCGCCGGCGCCAGCAGCGCCATGCCCGCGGCGAAGGCGAACTTTCGGATGGTCTTTTGCATGAGCATCGCGACTTTCCCTAAAATGATGGCAACCCCAAGGCCGCGCAGGCAGCCAGCTTATCTCAGCGGCTCGGCGCATGAGAATGAAACCCGGATGACGGCGCTTGTCATTTCGCGCCAGGCGATGAATAAGCGGGTGGCCTGACCCCGTCTTTGCCGGGCTCGCCCCGGTGCCGCTCCCCCTGCACAGAAGAGTCCCTCCCTTGCGCTCCGAAACCCTGCCAAATACCGCCATCCCCGTCCTCGAAACCGAACGCCTGATCCTGCGCGGCAACCGCGTCTCGGATTTTCCGGCGCTGGCCGAGCTCTGGGGGGACAGCAACGTGGTCCGGCATATCAGCGGCAAGCCCTTCTCGCCCGAGGAATGCTGGGCGCGGCTGATGCGCTATGTCGGCCATTGGGCGCTCCAGGGCTACGGCTTCTGGGCGATCGAGGAGAAGGCAAGCGGCCGCTATGTCGGCGAGGCCGGGCTCGCGGATTTCAAGCGCGACCTGACGCCCTCGCTCGACGGCACGCCCGAGGCGGGCTGGGTGCTGGCGTCCTGGGCCCATGGCAAGGGCTACGCGACCGAAGCGGTGCGCGCGGCCGTGAGCTGGGGCGCGGAGAAATTCGGCCAGACGCCGCTTTGCTGCATCGTCGCCGCCGGGAACAAGGCCTCGATCAATGTCGCAACCAAATGCGGCTTCCGAGAATTCGTCCGCACGACCTACAAGGGCGGCGACACGATCATCTTCCGCAGAGAGGCGGGGAAGTAAGAGCCTCTCAAGAAAGAACCATCCTCTCCGCCCGGAGATCTCCCTCTTCTGTCATCGCCGGACTTGATCCGGCGATCCAGGGCCGGAGTATCGGTGTTGTCGGCGGAAGTCTGGATGCCCGGATCAAGTCCGAGCATGACAGTGAAGGCTGGGAGCGCGCTCTATTTACGCTTCCTGATCCGCTTCCCATGCGGCTTGCGGTACTCGCTGCGATGGCCGGTGCGGTCTTCCGCCTGGAAGCGCTGCTTCTTCCGGCGCGAGCCGAACTTGTCCTTGACCTTCTCCCGCGTCTTGATCGTCACATAGCCGTTGGGGCGCACCGAGAAGGGCTTCTTCAGCAGGCCCAGATGGTCGAACTTGGTGCCGCGCGGATGTTTGAAGGGCTCGAACCAGGCCGGATAGAGGAAGTTGGACATGGGGATGCCGTCGACCAGGAAGCTGTCCTCCTCGACCGGATCGCACATCTCATAGGCATATTGCGTGCCGCCCTTCGCCTGTGCCCAGAGATTGGCGATGGGGTCGATGACCATCTCGAACAGCTCATGCGAGGCGGTGACGCTCACCAGCTCCTTGTCGCGCAGGGTGGTCTTGACGAAGATCTTCGAGCAGGGCTGGCCCCGCTTGGTCAGGGCGTGATCGCCATAGGCGGCGGCCACGGTGGCGTCGTCGAGAAAGAGAAGCTGCCAGTCCGTGGGCTTGGCTTTCCGGGGCTTGTAGAGCTCGACCGGATAACCCCAGACCGGAAGGAAATGCCGGTCATGGCATTTCTGCAGCGCGGCGATCAGCTTGTCGAAATCGACGCCGAGATCGACCGTCGCCTTGTTGATGCAGGCGATCCGCACCGGCGCGAGCCGGCCGGCCTTGACCGGATGAATGATGTTCATGCGATTCCCCCTTCGGGCAGAAACATCGACGGCACTTCCTATCCGCGTTTCTCCTCGACCGCGCGCCGCAGCGCGGCTTGCGCCAGGAGGCGCGTCGAATCCAGCGTGGGCAGCGGCGAATTCCCGTCATTGAGGACCAGCGGGAGCTCGGTGCAGCCGAGGATGACCGCGTCGCAGCTCTTGTCCTTCATCCGCTCGATCACGCGTTGAAGCGCCTTGATGCTGTCGCGCTTGAAGACGCCATAGACCAGCTCCTCCATGATGATGCGGTCGGTCTCCTCGCGCTCGGGCGTGTCGGGACGGCGATAATCGAGCCCCTGCGCGACGAGCTTCTCCGGATAGACCACGCTGTCCACCAGCCAGCGCGTGCCGGTGATGGCGAGACGTCGATAGCCGCGTGCCACCGCCTCGGCCGCGACCACCTCGGCGATATGGAGCCAGGGCAAGGGCGAGCGCGCCAGCACATAGGTCATCGCCTGGTGGATGGTGTTGTCGGGACAGATCAGGAAATCGGCGCCGCTCCGGGCGAGCTTCTCGGCGGAGGCGAGCATCATTTCGCCCACGCCCGCCAAATCGCCGCGCTCGAGGCAGGCGACGTAATTCGCGAGCGAAGGCGTGTGCATCGAGATCTCGGGATGCGCGTGGGGCCCGAGCGACGCCGCACCTTCGGCGCAGATCGTCCGGTAGCAGAGTGCCGCGCCTTCGGCGGAGCAGGCGACGATGCCGATGTGAAGAGGCATATGAATCTCCTATCCCCTCCCCCTATTTGGGGGAGGGTGAGGGAGGGGGAACCCGCGGATCAAGCATCGAGGGCTCCCCCTTCCTAGCCTTCCCCCGCAAGGGGGAAGGGACAATACCGGGCCCCGAACAGGCAACCCCGCCCCAGGAGCCGGCTAACCCATTGAAATATAACCCCAGAAAAATCAAAAGCGCGCGTTACCGATTCGCTAACTTCCTGCTGCGACTATGGCTCACGGGAAACCTCCAAGCAGGAGGAGATGAAAGTGAGCGACTCTTACATCTTTCAGAGACGGCGTATCTTCCGGCGGCGCAGCTCATGGTCGTCGCGGGCAAGCCTGACGCTGATCATTTTCCTGGGCGCGATGTTCGGCTATCTGCTGCCGGAGATCCTCTCGAGCACCAGCCTGACCCCGCCCTCGCTGGGGGAGCGGGCTTACGGCCAGGTCGGCACCATCACGCCCGTCGACGCTGTCGCCTGCGAGGCGATGGAGTGCGCCGGCACGCGGCCGCAGCCGCAGCACAGCGTCGCGCTGGCGACCATCGGCCAGTGCAAGATCGCCGGAACCTGCATCGCCAGCGCCTCCGCCTCCGGCCGCGAGCTCGGCTTCAGCGCGGACCGCATCGAGATGTCGGTCCTGCCCGCGGGCGCGCGGTAAGGGCCAGCCCGCCCCGCTTCCTGTCCCGGACGCCTTCCGATCCCCGGACGACGAGACATGGCGCCGCTCGCCCGTCTCCGCCCCCGATCCCGACATTTCCAGCGGACCCGCCGCCTCCCCTCCTGGGCCGCCTTCAAGCTCGTGCTGATGCTGGGCGCGATCTTCGGTTTCCTGCTGCCCGATCTCCTGGCGGGTTTCAATGTCTCCGCCGGCGCGACGGAAATCGCCTGCAATCTGCCGCGCGTGATCGATGGCGACACGATGGATTGCGCCGGCGTCCGGATCCGGCTCGCCAGCATCGATGCGCCGGAAATGCCGGGCCATTGCGCCGCCTGGCGAGACTGCACGCCGGGCGATCCCTATGCGGCCCGCAACTATCTCTCGCTGCTGACGCGCGGCGCGGTCGCCTGCCGGCCGGTCGAGATCGATCATTATGGACGTACCGTGGCGAGCTGCCGTTCCGACGGGCGCGATCTGTCCTGCGCGATGGTCGCCGCCGGCCGTGCGGTGCGGCGCTATGGCTGGCTCTGGTGTTGAGGAATGGAACGTCTAACCGGTGCGATCGCGCTCGTCGATGACGAGGCCGGGCGCGGACAGTGCCTCGACGTCTTCCGGCTCGCGGACATCGTCGGCCGCGACATGGCGCAGATGGCGCGTGATCGAGGGCGGGATCGTCTTGAGGCGCGGCGGGCTGAGGGCGCTGCGGCGATAGCGCATCAGCACCTCGCCGGTCGCGAAGCTGCGCGTGTCGAGCAGCTTCAGCCGCTCGAACTCGCCGGGGCCGGCGAAGAGCGGCATGCCCGTGCCCAGCAGCACCGGCACGAGCGCGATGTTGTATTCGGCGATGAGCCCTTCGCGTTGGAATTGCGAGGCGAGATGGCCGCCGCCGACGAGGAAGATGCGCTTCAGCTTGTAACGCTCCATCTCCATCAGAAGCTTGATCAGGGGCAGCGAGGTCGAGATCGCCTCGGGCGGCTCGGCCTCCAGCGGCCGATGGGTGAAGACCCAGCAGGGTTTTTTCGGATAGGGCCAGGCCGCATGGCGGCGGATCTTGTCGTAGGTGAGGCGCCCCATGATGAGTCCGTCGACGGAATCGTAGAAGGCGCGATAGCCGAAATCCTCGCCCTCTGGGTCGAGACGCGGCAACCAGTCGATTCCGCCATCCAGCGTGGCGATGAAACCATCGAGGCTCGTGGCGACGTAATAGACGATCTCGACCATGCACGCTCCGATCGTTCGAGGGCGACGATTCGGTTGTCGACAACGGAGCGGTCCCTTTCCGCTCGCGGACTCGACCTTCTCTCGCATGCGGCGCGAAAGAATTTTTTCCGAACTCGCCCTGCGCGGGCTCATCGCCCGCAAGGCAGGAAGCCGACTTCCTCTGAACTCGCTTTCTTGGGCCCGTGTCTCGCCTGGATCCGGTCCGCCTCGCATCCACACAAACGCGCCGGCGAACGGTCCCGATTATAGCAGCGTTCCTGCGACAGTTTCATAACGAATGGCGCGAGAAGCGAGGGGAACGGGGATCGTTGCGGTCGCGACAAATTCGCCGCAATTCCACAGATGCATAGCCGGGAAATCAGCGCGATGCCGGACCGCAGCGGACGGCGTGCTTTGGCCCTGCAGAAAAATACGTCAGCAAGATTGGCCGGCCGTTCAGCAATCGGAGATCGCCTTGCCGTGGCGGCGCCGCACCCGTGCGCTCTCCGACAAGCTCAGACCGCTACGGCTTCGCGGCGATCAGCACATAGCCGCGGCTACGGTTCTGGTTGTCGCTGTCGGCGGTATTCATCGCGGCGAAGAGATCGGCCGCCGCGACCCATACCGGCGGATATTTGTAGCGGGCCACGTCGAGGATGAGGAACCGGTCGGACTTCCCGTCATAGGCAGCCAGCGGCGAGATGTGGCCGCCCTTCTCCTGGCCGATGGCCTTGCGGAGATAGTTCACCACGACGAAATGGCCGGGCTTGGACAGATAGTCGCGTGCGGCCGCGCGGAACGCGTCGAGGCTCGTGTCCGCGGCGTGGTGGACCTCGACCGCGACGGGCTGGGTGGCGATGAAGGCACCGAGCTGATCCAGCGTCATGCCCATCTCGCGGATGGTGTCGGCCGGAATCACCGCCTCGGTCGCGGCGGAGAACACATTGTCCTGGGTGAAGGTCCGGTAAGGATCGTATTCGGGCACGGCCGGGGCCGGCAATTGCAGGGCATTCAACACCATGACGCTGCTGGCGACGCCGCAGAAGGCCTGGTTCTTCTGGGTGACGAAATTGTCGGCCAGCGGAAAATAGGCGGCCCGCGCCTCGGCCTCGAGGAAATAGCCCTCGCCCGCCGGGCTGGCGGCACCGATCAGATTGGGCGGTAGCGGCAAGGTTTCGGCGTGCGAACCCGAAGCCAGCGCTAAAAGAAGAAGGACTGCCCCAAGCCATCTTTTCAGCATGCGCGTGCCCTCACAAACCCCGAAAGAAACTAAGCCGGTATCCAATCGCGGTCGATGCCAAACCGCGGCTATAGCGGACGGCGCACTCTGGTCCTGCAAGAAAATACGTCAAGAAGATTGGTCGGCCGTTCAGCTATCGGGGCACAGTCACCGATGGTGGCGTCCAGCCGGCGCGCTCTTCCCACCAATGATGCGAGGTGGTCGGGCTGCACCAAAAGCCCTCGAACAGGGACGCCGGATCGGCGGCGGCCAACCGGTCCTGAGTGCCGGTGACGAGAGTGAAGAAGCTGTCCCAATGCACGGCCACCAGCAGCGAGCGATCGACGGCGTAGATGCTTCCCCGCGTGTGAATGCCGATGTGCCGCCAGGATGCGGGCCCGCGCAAAGAGGACACCGCAAGCCGCATCGGGTCTTCACCGAATTCCCAAACGGTTTCCACGGCTTCGACGCCGGCACGGGTGAAAAGGTCGGCAATCCCCTGTTCCATCAGGCATTGGAAGGATCCCTCCGTCGGCACGAACCAGCGTTGCTGATCGCAGAAGGTGCGCAGCCGCTCCGATCCCGCCTGATCAGCGACTTCGTTCCGCAGCGAGAAGATCCCGGACAACAGGGCATGGTTCACCGCAGCAAGATCGGAGAATCCCGCCCCGCTCCTGGCGACTTCCCACGATATCGGCCGGGCATGCCGCTTCTCGACGTCGAAAATGTCGAGGAACGGCACCGCTTTCGCGCGCCCCTGCTTGTAAAGTTCGGTTACCAGGTCGAAGGGGTCGTCCCAGTTCGGTGCCAGCCCGACCTTGTTAAGAAGAGCCTGCGCATCTGACGCCATCGGGAGGGGATCGCGAAACGGATGCAGTGCGATGAACGCCGCATCGAAAGCGTCCCTGTACCAATCCAGGAGGACCCGCTCGTCCTGCGGATACATGGTGCGGCGGTCGCGCTTCCTCTGGTCGATTGACTCGGCCATCGCTAGAGCGGACGTCGCGCCTTCAAAGCCGCGGTCAGGGTGCCGTCGTCGAGATAATCGAGCTCGCCGCCGACCGGCACGCCATGGGCGAGGCGCGTGACCTGGATCGGCAGATTGGACAATCGATCAGTCAAATAATGCGCGGTCGTCTGGCCTTCGACCGTGGCGCCCAGCGCCAGGATCACTTCCTTGACCGCCGGATCGGCGGCGCGGCGCAGCAGGCCCGTCAGATTGAGCTGCTCCGGCCCGACGCCGTCGAGCGCCGAGAGCTTGCCGCCCAGCACATGGTAGCGGCCCTTGAAGGCCATGGCGCGCTCGAGCGCCCAGAGATCGCCCACCTCCTCCACCACGCAGAGCTGCGAGGCGTCGCGCCGCGCGTCGCGACAGATGCTGCAGGGGTCGACGCTGTCGAGATTGCCGCATTCCGAGCAGGCCTTGACCTCATGCGCCGCCTCCTCGATCGCCGCGGCGAGCGGCAGCATCAGCGCCTCGCGCTTCTTCAGGAGATGCAACGCCGCACGCCGCGCCGAGCGGGGACCCAGGCCCGGCAGGCGGGAGAGAAGCTGGATCAGGGTGTCGAGGGTGGTGGGGGTCATAGGAGTAGAGAAGCCGGAGAGTGAGAGTCGGATCAAGAGGAGCGCAAGAAGCGCCGATCATCTCTCGCATTTTTAAACTGTCATGCCCGGGCTTGGCCCGGGCATCCAGGCTCTTCGGCTGCCGAGCGGCGGCCCTGGATCGCCGGATCAAGTCCGGCGATGACAGGGAAAACAAGATGCGGGGCCCGCCAACCGGCCCCTTCCCCGCACTCAAAACGGCAGCTTCATCCCCGGTGGGAGCTGCAGGCCGCCTGTCACCTTCGCCATCTCCTCCTGGAGATAAGTCTCGAGCTTGGCCTTGGCGTCGTTGAAGGCGGCGGTGACGAGGTCCTCGAGCATGCCGACGTCGGCGGGGTCGACGATCTTGGGGTCGATCTTGAGGCGCCGCATCGCGCCCTTGCCGTTGAGCGTCACCTGCACCATGCCGCCGCCGGACTGGCCCGACACTTCATGGGTCTCGAGCGCCGCCTGCATCTCGGCCATCTTGGCCTGCATCTGCTGCGCCTGCTTCATCATCTGGCCGATATTCTTCATGCCGCTTCTCTTGCTTTCTCTGTCACATCAATCCGCGACCGGCTCTTCGGGGGAAATCGTCAGTTCCTCGCCGATATCGTCCGCCATGTCGTCGGGCGCGGCGGGTGCCGGCGCCGGTTCGGGCTTGAGCTGGCGCACCGCCTCGATCGAGGCGCCGGGGAAGTTCTTCATCACCGCCTGTACCAGCGGATGGGCCGAGGCCTCGCGGCGCTGGCGCTGATCCTCGGCCTTCGCCTGGTCATGCAGGGTGGGCTGGCCGGCCTCGCTCGAGATCGCGATCACCCAGCGCCGCCCGGTGCGCTCGGTGAGCAAGGTGCCAAGCCTGTTGGCGAGATTGGCGGGGGCACCGGAGCCCGGGCGGATCTCGATGCGGCCCGGCTCGAAATGCACCAGATGCACGTCGTTCAGCAGATGGCCATGCAGCATGCCCTCGCGCATCTTCGCGACCGCCGTCACCAGCGCCTCGAAGCTCTGCGGATCGGGGATGGTGAGAGGATTGGGCGCCGGCTGGGTCTGTGCCTCGGCGGCGACGGCCAGCGCGTTGGTGGTCGCACCGGCGGGCACGCCGCTCTGGGCTCCCATCGCCGCGCCCGATGCGACCGCGGAAGCACCGTTGCCGCGCGCACTGCCCGAACCCGAGGCGGGGGCCGCGCCGCGCGGTGCCGCCGGAATCGCACCCACCCCGCCCTGCTCCTCGATGCGCTTCACCAGATCGCCCGGCGTCGGCAAGGTCGAGGCATGGATCAGCCGGATCAGCGCCATCTCGGCCGCCTGCAGCGGCGAGGGCGCGGTCTGGGTCTCGCCCAGCCCTTTCAGCAGCATCTGCCAAGCGCGCGCGAGCACGGGGATGGCGAGCGCGTCGGCCAGCGCCTTGCCGCGCGTGCGTTCCGTCTCGGGCAGGGCCGGATCGTTGATCGTCTCGGCGACCAGCTTCACGCGGGTCAGCCAGTGGGTGAGGCCGAGCAGATCCTGCAGCACCACGACCGGATCGGCGCCGGATCTGTAGAGCTCGGCGAGCAACGAGAGCGTGCCCGGCGCGTCGCCCTTCATGGCGCGCTCGAAGAGATCGAAGAGCTGGCTGCGGTCGGCCAGGCCCAGCATCTCGCGCACCGTGGCCTCGCCGATCTCGGTCTTGTCCTCCCCGCGCGCGATCGCCTGATCGAGCAGCGAGAGCCCGTCGCGCACCGAGCCGTCGGCCGCGCGGGCGATCAGGGCCAGCGCGGCCTCGGAAAGCTTGGCGCCCTCGGCCTCGGCGATGCGCGCGAAATGGGCGGCGAGCGTCTCGGCCTCGACACGGCGCAGATCGAAGCGCTGGCAGCGCGACAGCACCGTCACCGGCACCTTGCGGATCTCGGTGGTGGCGAAGATGAACTTCACATGCGGCGGCGGCTCTTCCAGCGTCTTCAACAGCGCGTTGAAGGCCGCCGTCGAGAGCATATGCACCTCGTCGATGATATAGACCTTGTAGCGGGCCTGCACGGGCGCGTAGCGCACGCCGTCGATCAGCTCGCGGATGTCGCCCACACCGGTACGGCTGGCGGCGTCCATCTCCATCACATCGACGAAGCGATCCTCGGCGATGGCGCGGCAGGGCTCGCATTGGCCGCAGGGCTCGACCGTCGGGCCGCCCTTGCCGTCGGGACCGATGCAGTTGAAGACGCGGGCCAGGATGCGGGCGGTCGTGGTCTTGCCCACGCCGCGCACGCCGGTGAGGATGAAGGCGTGGGCCAGCCGCCCCTGCGCGATCGCGTTTGAGAGCGTGCGCACCATCGCGTCCTGGCCGATCATCTCGGCGAAGTTGCGCGGGCGGTATTTGCGGGCCAGGACCCGGTAGGGGGTCGTCTCGGTCGAGGGGCTGTCGCGCTCTTCGGTCATGCGGTCGCGAAGCGTCCCTTCCTGACGGCACATCTCATGCGGTGAGGTGGGAGACCGGCAGGGCGACCCGTACGGAAACTCGTTACGGCTGCTTCCTTCCGGACCTGACCGGGTTGGCGAGGCGCACGTCCGCCGCCGATCTCCCGAGGGCACTATATCAGTCAGGCGCGAGTGAGAAACAAGACCGAATGACGCGTTTTATCCCCAGGAGAAGAGGTTGGAATGGAAGGGGATTTTTGGGGCGCACCAAAATGGCGGGCAGCGTCACCCTTTGTTACCCCGCCCTTCCTTCTGTCATCGCCGGGCTTGACCCGGCGATCCAGGGCAAGAGGCAACGCGTTCTCGACCAAGACTGGATGCCCGGATCAAGCTTGTCCTCGGGCCGACCTGCGGTCGGACCCGGGGATCTGGGCATGACAGCGAGAAAATGCGGGAGACGGACTTTCAAACTAACTACGGGTCCCCCGCCGCCATTCCCCGTCACCGCTGCAGCTTGAAGGTCAGCAGGCTGCCATCCTTCGCGGCGTAGGCCGCCTGGACCACCTCGCCGTCGGCGCCGTACCAGACCTCGCGGCGGAGATCGCCGGTGATGGAAAAATGGTGGGCCTCGACCTTGCCGGAAGAGAGCGCGATCGACTCCGTGCCGCGGTCGACGATCTTCACCGCCTTGGCGCGGCCCTTGGTCGGCTCGATCAGCTGCGTCTGATCGACCGTGGCCGGATTCCACAAGCTGCCCGGAATGAGATCGCCCGGCAGCGTCGCCTGCTCGCTGTTGTAATGGCCGCGCAGCTTGTCGCCCTGGCGCTCGAGCAGCACGTCGCGGTCGGTGCCGTTGTCGTCGGTCTTGGCGGCAAAGCGCATCAGCTTGCCGCCGACCCAATCCTCCTCCGCGTCATGCTCGAAGCGATAGACCGTGATGAAGAGCAGCTTCACCTCGATCCGGATCCTGGTGCGGACCGTGAGCTTGTCGCCGTCCCGCGTGAACTCGACGCTGTGGGTCCCGATCTGCGAACCCTCGCGCCAGACGTCATAGGTGATGGTCCCCGCCGGCGGAAAGCCGTCCGGCACCGCGACCGCGGCCTTGGCCGCCGCCGGCAGCAGCAGCCCCAGAACCAGCAGGCAGCAGGCGAGAAAGCGCATCCGGACTCTCCAGACATTCACCGGGACGCAACGATCCCGCCGCCCCTCACATGGGGTGTCGCCGCCGATTTCGCTACATCCTTGAACCGTTGAAAATGGCGCTTTTCGGCCGTTTCGGCGATTCGCCCCGGGCCGGCCTACTTCAGAGCCGTCTGCGATGCCGTCGGCGAGGCCGCGACCACGTCGCGCAGCTTGAAGGTCAGCAGGCTCTCGTCCACGGCCTTGTACATGGCCTGGACCACGACGCCATCGGCGCCATACCAGACTTCGCGGGGCAGCTCGCCGGTGATCGAGTAGTGGCGCGCCTCGACCGTCTGCGAGCCCTCCTTCACCGGCTCGAGCCCGCGATCGAAGACGGTCACCGGCAGGGCTTCGCCCTGGGTCGGCTCGAGCAGCTGCTTCTGATCGACCGTCGCCGGATTCCAGAGGCTGCAGGGAATGAGGCCGGCGGGCAGCGTCACCGGTTGCGAGTTGTAACGGCCGCGGAGCTGCCCGCCCTCGAGCGCGAGCTGCACATTCCGATCGGTGCCGTTGTCGTCGGTCTTGGAGACGTAATGGACCAATTTGCCGTCGATCCAGTCTTCCACCGCCTCGTGATCGAAGTGGTAGAAACTGATGAACAGCAGCGATACGTCGACGCTCATCCGGGTATGGACCCTGAGCCTGTCGCCGTCGCGCTGGAAATCGACCTGGTAGGTGCCGATCCGGGCGCCCTCGCGCCAGACGTCATAGGTCACGGCGCTGGTCTTCGGATAGCCATCCGGAACCGGGACCGCCGCGCCGGCATCCACCGGCAGAAGCAACCCGAAAACCAGGAGACAGAGCACCAGAAAGCGCATGGGCGTCCCCTCGGTTGGCGGTCTTCCCGATACTCCCGCCCGGCAGGAACTTGGTAAATAAGGCACCTCTGCCATACTTCGCTTACTTCCGGTGTCCTGGAAAGGAGTTTTTTCCGGGCGCCAGGCCGGTTTCCGGTCGTCGATCCACCCTCCAGACTTACCGGAGGCCGGGGACGCCCCCTTTCACGGCTTCTCCGCCCCGGCGAAACCGCCCGAGGCGGCGGGCGCACCCTGCAGCTCGAAGGTCAGCGGACTGCCATCCTTGGCCAGAAAAACGGCCTGGACCACACCGCCATCGGTCCCATACCAGACCTCGCGGAGCAGCTGACCCTGGATCGAATAATGATGGGCCTGGATCGTCCGCGACCCGGACGTCACCGGCTCCAGGCCGCGATCGACGATGGTCACGGTCCTGGCCTGGCCGACGGTCGGCTCGATCAGGCGCTTCTGATCGATGGTTGCCGGATTCCAGAGGCTGCCTGGGATCATGTCGCCCGGCAGCTGCAACGGGTCCCCATTGTAATTGCCTTTCAGCTGCTGGCCGACCCGCTCCAGCAGCACGTCGCGGTCGGTGCCGTTGTCATTGGTCTTGGCCGTGTAGCGGACCAGCTTGCCCCCGACCCAGTCCTCCTCCGCGTCATGCTCGAAGCGGTAAAGGGTCAGGAACAGCAGCATCACCTTGATGCGGATGCGGGTGTGGACGATCAGCCTGTCGCCGTCGCGCCGGAACTCGACGATATGGGTCCCGATCGGCGTGCCCTCGCGCCAGACGTCATAGGCGACGGTCCCGGACGACGGGAACCCTTGCGACACCGGCACGGCGGCACCCGCGGGTGCCGGCAGCAGCAGCCCGGAAATCAGGAGCCAGAACGCCCAAAATCGCATCGAAGATCTCCAAATTCGGGGTTATCCCCGCTCTCGTCGCCCCCTCTCCCTTGTCAAATAGGGTCCCGCTGCCAAGTTTTCTCTGGTCGAGCGCCCGGAAAAGGCATTTTCCGGGCGTTTCTTCGATCCGCGCCGCTTCCCGCCCCCATTTCCCTTCCTTCCGGAGCCCCGTTTCATGATGGAACTCCTTGCCGATCCGCAGGCCTGGCTGAGCCTGGTCACCCTGACCGTGCTCGAGATCGTCCTCGGCATCGACAATCTGGTCTTCATCGCCGTCCTGGTCGGCAAGCTGCCCCCGGCACAGCAGCCGCTCGCCCGCCGGCTCGGCATCGGCGTGGCGCTCGGCACCCGGCTCCTGCTTCTGGCCAGCATCGTCTGGATCGCGGGGCTGACCCAGCCGGCCTTCACCCTCTTCGACCATGCCATTTCCTGGCGCGACTCTGGTCCTGATCCTGGGCGGGCTGTTCCTGATCTACAAATCCACCCATGAGATTCATGGAAGTCTCGAAGGCGAAGAGGGCGAGACCTCGGCCCGGGTCTCCGCGGCCTTCACCGCCGTGGTGATCCAGATCGGCATCCTCGACATCGTCTTCTCGCTCGATTCCGTGATCACCGCGGTCGGCATGGCCGAGCATTTCGAGATCATGGTCGCGGCGGTCGTCATCGCGATGATGGTGATGCTGGCGGCAGCCGGGCCGGTCTCGGGCTTCGTCGAACGCCACCCGACCGTGAAGATGCTGGCCTTGAGCTTCCTGCTCCTGATCGGCACGGCGCTGGTCGCCGACGGCATGGGCTTCCACATCCCGAAGGGCTATATCTACGCGGCGATGGGCTTCTCGGTCATGGTCGAGGGGCTCAATCTGCTGGCCAAGCGCCGCCGCGCGAAGCCGGTGGAATTGCGCCAGCCCTATAGCAACGAGCCGCCGGCGGATCCGACCGCCTAGGCTGGGATTTCCGGAGTCGATGAACGAGTCCGATCGATCGCGAATGAATTTCTATGCCGGCGGCCGGCTCGACCGGGCGGGCCTCCGGCGGCGTGATCGCGACTGGATCGCGGCCCTGCTGGCGAACCCGAGCACACGCCTCGTGCCGGTCTGGCGCCAGCAGAGCTTCATCCTGCAGGCGGAAATGCCCGCTGCCGCGACGCTCCCCCGCGAATATGCCGGCGAGCTGATCCAGGGCGCCGACGAAATCGCGCTTCTGGGGCTGGAGGGCGATCCCGATGGCGGCATCGCCTATTTCGCGGTCGAGATCTCGCGTCTCGAGGCGCCGGAGACGCATCCGCTGCTGTCGAGCGCCGGGCGCTTCGCCGACATCCGCAGCGTCGGGCCGCTGCTGGGCCAGGAGGAAGGCCAGCTCCTCGCCTATGCGCGCGGGCTCATGCATTGGCACAGCCGGCACCGCTTCTGCGGTGTCTGCGGCTCGCCCACGGTGAGCGAGGATGCCGGCCATCAGCGCCGCTGCACCAACAGCGCCTGCAACGCCGTGCATTTTCCGCGCACCGATCCGGCCGTGATCATGGCCGTGACCGATGGCGAGCGATTGCTGCTCGGTCGCCAGGCCAGCTGGCCCCCCGGCATGCATTCTGTGCTGGCGGGTTTCGTCGAGCCCGGCGAGAGCCTCGAGGAGGCGGTGGCGCGCGAGGTCAAGGAAGAGGTCGGCATCGAGGTCGAGGATGTGCGCTACCACTCCTCGCAGCCCTGGCCCTTCCCGGGATCGATCATGCTGGGCTTCAACGCCCATGCGACCTCGACCGCCATCCATCTCTCGCCCGAAGAGATCGCCGAAGCCGCCTGGTACACGCGCGAACAGCTGCGCGCGAGCCCCGAGAACGAAACCTTCCGCCTGCCGCGCCGCGACTCGATCGCGCGCCGGCTGGTGGAGGATTGGATCAAGGGGAAGTAGGCGGACGAACGCTCTATCCCCTCCCCCGTTTTCGGGGAAGGTTAGGAGGGGGTGATCAGATCATGGTTCCCCACCCCCTCCCTCCATCAAGGGGGAGGGGATAGAGTCGCGCGTCCGTTCCTACGGCGCGCCGTTCTGCTGCTGGCGGAAGGGCGAGGCCGCATAGACGCCGAGGATCTTCACCTCGCGCGAGAAGAAGCTGAGCTCCTCCAGCGCCAATCGCACCATGCGCGAATCCGGATGGCCGTCGATGTCGGCATAGAACTGCGCGACGGTGAAATGGCCGTCGATCATGTAGCTTTCGAGCTTGGTGATGTTCACGCCGTTGGTGGCGAAGCCGCCGAGCGCCTTGTAGAGCGCCGCCGGCACGCTGCGCACGCGGAACACGAAGCTGGTGACGACGGGAACCTTGGGATCGGGATCGATCGGCTCGCGCCCCATGATGATGAAGCGCGTGGTGTTGTGCTGGGCGTCCTCGATGCCTTCCTTGAGGCTGACGAGACCGTAGATCTCGCCCGCGAGCGAGGAGGCGATCGCGGCCTCGCTCGGATCGCCCTTCGCCGCGATGTCGGCCGCGGCCCCGGCCGTGTCGGCATGGACGATCGCCTTCAGCCCCAGCTCGCGGATCAGCTTGCGGCATTGCGAGAGCGCCTGCACATGGCTGTGCACGGTCTTGAGCGTTTTCAGCGTCGCGCCCTTGGGCGCCAGCAGGTGATGATTCACGCGCTGGAAATGCTCGGCGACGATATGCAGTCCCGAATCCGGCAGCAGGTGATGGATGTCGGCGACGCGGCCCGCGACCGAGTTCTCGATCGGGATCATGGCGAGATGCGCCTTGCCCTCGCGCACCGCGGCGAACACGTCCTCGAAGGACGCGCAAGGCAGCGTGCGCAGCGCGGGGTAGGCGGCGCGGCAGGACAGATCGGAATAGGCGCCGGGCAGCCCCTGGAAGGCGATCAGATCGTCGGCGCCGGGGACGCCTGGCTTGGCCGTTTTGGTCATGAGCGGGTTCCGGAGGGCCGCGGCTTGGCAGCGTTCGGCGCCAGCAGCGCGCGGGCCTTTTCGAGGTCGGCCGGAGTATCGACACCGAGCGGAAGGGTGTCAACGAGCGCCAGGTCGATGCGCATGCCGGCCTCGAGCGCCCGCAGCTGCTCGAGCTTCTCGCGCTGCTCGAGACGACCCGGCGGCAACGCCACGAAACGCTCGAGCGCGGCGCGGCGATAGGCGTAGAGGCCGATATGGTGATAGAGCGGACCGTCGCCGCTGGGCACGGTGGCGCGGCTGAAATAGAGCGCGCGCGCGATCGGCGGCTTGCCGCCCTTGCCTTTGGCGGGGAAGGCCGCGACCGCCTTCACCACATTCGGGTTGGTGCGCTCGGAGGGTTCGGTGATCTCGGTCGCGAGGCTGGTGAGATCGACCGCCGGCTCCTCGAGCGGCGCCAGCACGGCTGCGAGCAGCGCCGGGTCGAAGGTCGGCAGGTCGCCCTGCATATTGACGACGACGTCATGGCGCCGCTCGGGATCGGCCAGGCCCAGCGCCTCGTGGATGCGGTCGGAACCCGAGGGATGATCGGGCCGCGTCAGGACCGCGCGGCCGCCGGCGGCTTCGACCGCGGCGACGATCTCGGGCTCGGCGGCCGCCACCACCACCGGACCCAGACCGGCCTCCCGCGCCCGGCGCCAGACATGGACGATCATGGGTGCGCCATGGATGTCGGCGAGCGGCTTGCCCGGCAGGCGGGTCGACGCCATGCGGGCGGGGATCATGATGATGGGGTTGCTGCGGGTCATGCGGGATCCGAGGCGTTGGGTTCGAAAGCAGGACGAGGCTCCCGCTGCGGCATAATGACGCGAAAAATCCGTCGCGCACCGAGCCTGGGCCCGGGCCCTTCCGGCAGCGACGCCGGGCGCACCATAACGGCCGGAAAGCGCAGTGTCTTGCGGCTTTTGCCGCAGGAACCCGCAATTGCGCTGTGGCCGGGGACAGGGGTAGAGTGCGCGCCGCCACCGGTGGGAGAAGACCGCGTCGGCGCCGTTCAGGGTCCAGGCCGATTCGGCCGGGTCCAACGGTGAGGGGATTCCAGGGCCGGAAGTCTAAATTCAAGGGTCATTGCCGATGTCGTCTTCGTCGTCGCTCGAGCTCAACAAGATCGTTGGCGCGATTCTGGTCGCGGGCATCATCGCCATGGTGACCGGCACGCTGGCCGGCATGCTGGTGAAGCCGCACCATGCCGAGCATGAGGCCGTGGCGGCGGGCGAAGGCGGCGGCGGTGCGGCGAAGCCCGCGGGTCCGGCGCCGATCGAACCGATCAGCGGCCTGCTCGCGAACGCCGACGTGGCCAAGGGCCAGGACATCGCGAAGAAGTGCCTCACCTGCCACACCTTCGGGAAGGGCGAGCCGGCCAAGGTCGGCCCCAATCTCTACGGCATCGTCGGCAACAAGCACGGCCATATGGAAGGCTTCTCCTACTCGACGGCGATCAGCTCGATCGACAAGCCCTGGGGCTATGAGGAGCTCAACCATTTCATCGACAGTCCGCGTGCCTATGCGCCCGGCACCAAGATGACCTTCCCCGGCCTGCCCAAGGCGCAGGACCGCGCCGACGTGATCGCCTATCTGCGCACGCTGGCCGACACGCCGGTGGCGCTGCCGACGCAGGAAGAGATCGACGCCGCCAACAAGGCCTATGAGGATGCGAAGGCCGCGGCCGCAGCGCCTCCGCCCAGCAGCAGCTCGGCCGCACCCGCCGCCTCGACCACTCAGGAGGCGGCCGCGCCGGCCGACGACAGCGCCGCGGTGGTGGCCATGATCGCCAGCGCCGATCCGGCGAAGGGCCAGGAGGTCGCCAAGAAGTGCGCCGTCTGCCACAGCTTCGGCCAGGGCGAGCCGGCCAAGGTCGGTCCCAATCTCTATGGCATCGTCGGCAACAAGCATGCGCATATGGAAGGCTTCTCCTATTCCGAGGCGATGAAGAGCACGCCCGGCACCTGGGATTATGCCGCGCTCGCGCATTATCTCCTGAACCCGAAGGCTGCCATCCCCGGCAACAAGATGGCCTTCGCCGGCCTGAAGAAGCCCGAGGATCGCGCCGCGGTGATCGCTTACCTGCGCACGCTCTCGGACAATCCGGTGCCGCTGCCATAGGCAAGGGCTCGCGCCCAAGAGTTTCGATCGAAGCGGCCGCCCCGGCGACGTTCAGGGCGGCCGTTTTCACGAACGCCTCCGATCCGTCGAGGAGACCGCCATGACATCCGCCAAGGTGCCGTCCGAGTTCGTGAGCTTCGCCCATGAATTGGCCGCGGCCAGCGGCAAGGTGATCGCGCGCTATTTCCGCCAGCCGATCGACATCATCACCAAGGAAGATCTGAGCCCGGTCACCATCGCCGATCGCGAGACCGAGAGCGCGATGCGCGCCCTCATCAAGGCGCGTTTTCCCGATCACGGGATCGTCGGCGAGGAACATGGCACGGAGAACCGCGACGCCGAGTTCGTCTGGGTGCTCGATCCGATCGACGGCACCAAATCCTTCATCTCGGGTCGACCGCTGTTCGGCACCCTGATCGCGCTCTGCCAGCGGGGACGCCCGGTGCTGGGCGTGATCGATCATCCGGCGATCGGCGAGCGCTGGATCGGCGCGCATGGCCATCCGACCTTGTTCCAGGGCAAGCCGGTCAAGGTGCGCGCTTGCCCCGACCTGGCGAAGGCGTCGCTCTTCGCCAGCTCGCCCGAGATGTTCGATCCCGAGGATCAGCCGCGCTACCAGCGGCTGCGCCAGGCCTGCAAGATGTCGGTCTATGGCTCCGACTGCTATCACTACGGCATCGTCGCCAGCGGCTTCGGCGACGTGGCGATCGAAGCCAATATGGGGATCTACGACTATCTCTCGACCGTCCCCGTGGTCGAAGGGGCTGGTGGCATCGTGACCGACTGGCAGGGCAAGCCCCTCACCATGGCGTCGGACGACAAGGTGCTCGCCTGCGGCGATGCGCGGGCGCATGAGAAAGTCCTGAAGCTCATTGCGTGAGGGCGGGCTTCCTTTCATCCACAGAATGGGACGGGCGCCCCTCGGCGCTTGTCTTGTTGCGCCCCCGATGTTCTTGTATTGTTCTCGTCGATCGCCGTCGTTTTTTTCGAGGCCGTGACATGAAGCTCTATTCCGGGCCGCTCAGCCTGTTTTCCCGCAAGGTCGAGATCGCGCTGCGGGAGAAATCCTTGCCCTTCGACCGCGAGATGGTCCCCTTCACGCAGGAGAGGGGCTATGCGCCGAAGCACCCGGCGGTGCTCGCGGCCAACCCCAAGGGCCAGGTGCCCGTGCTGATCGATGGCGGGCTGACGCTGTTCGATTCGACGGTGATCTTCGAATATCTCGAAGACGCCTACCCGAAGCCCCCGCTCTACCCGGCGAGCGCCAAGGACCGCGCGCGCTGCCGGCTGCTCGAGCTCACCGCCGACGAGATCCTGCTGCCGCCCCTGCGCCAGCTCATGACCCGCACCTCGCCGCCCGATCCCGACCCCGAACGCCAGCGCCAGCGCGTGGCCGACGCCGACCGCGCCGAGATCGCGCTGCGCGATCACTATGAGACGCTGTCGCGCCGCCTTGGCAGCCAGGAATTTTTCTGCGGCAGCTTCACGGTCGCCGACATCGCGCTCTTCATGACGGTGCTCTGGGTCCAGCGCCTCAAGGGCCCGCGCCTCGACGCCCAGCCGAAACTCGCCGCCTGGTATGAGCGCGTGAAGGCGCGGCCCTCGGCGCATCAGGCCGCCGAAGAAATCGCCGCCGCCGACCGCGAGCTCTCGCCGCCGCTGTAACTTCGAAGTCTGTCATTGCCGCGCTTGACCCGGCAATCCAGGGGGCACAGACGCCGCTCCATGTAGGTCTACTACGTCTACCTCCTCGCCAGCCAACCAAACGGCACGCTCTACATCGGCGTGACGAGCAACCTGGTTCGGCGCGTCAACGAGCATCGCGAAGGCGTCGTCGAGGGATTCACCAAGCGCTATGGCGTGAAACAGCTCATGCATTTCGAGGAGTTCGCCGACGTCTACCTGGCAATTCAGCGTGAGAAGACTCTCAAAAAATGGCCGAGGGCCTGGAAGCTCGACCTGATCGAGAAATCGAATCCGCAATGGCGCGATCTCTATGAAGAGATCATCTAGCAGCGGCGCCCGTTGCCCTGGATCGCCGGATCAAGTCCGGCGATGACAACAAAAGAGAGCGCGAAGGCGCGCGCCCCCTCCTGTCATGCCCGGACTTGATCCGGGCATCCAGCCTTCGCCGAAATCGCGACAACTTCTGCCCTGGATCGCCGGGTCAAGCCCGGCGATGACAGAAGGGTGGGCATCGGCGTTATAGAGGGGCGGGCATCGGCGTTGTTAGGTGCGCGGCGCCCGCCCCCTCCTGTCATGCCCGGACTTGATCCGGGCATCCAGCCTTCGCCGAAATCGCGACAACTTCTGCCCTGGATCGCCGGGTCAAGCCCGGCGATGACAGAGGGATGGGGCAATAACGGTGCGGAGCAGGTGGGTCGTGGCAGTGCTCTTACTGCCGCATCGTCGGCAGCACGAGGCGGTCGATCCAGTTGCGGACCTCGGCGAGGCGGATGTCCTCGTTGGTCACGTCCTCGTCGATGCCGAGCAGCCAGGCGACGTCCTTGCGCGAGGGGTCCTGGTGCAGGGTCTCGAGCAGGTTGACATAGGTCTCGCCGGCCTCGCGGTCCTTGAAGAAGCCCAGCTTCTGCAGCTTCTCGAGCCGGCACCAGGTGAGGCGCGCCAGCTCGTGGAGGTCGTATTCCGGATGATATTGCAGACCCCAGAAAGTGCCGCCCTTATGCGTCACCGCGACGGCCTGGATATGGGTGAAGGCGTTTGACGCCAGCAGCACGGCGCCGGCGGGGAGATGCGTGATCTCGTCGACATGGCTGATGAAGGCGTCGAACACGTTGCTCTTGCCGAAATAGAGCGGATGGCCGCGACCCTCGGGCGTCAGCGCGATCTTGCGCGCGATGCCCATCTCGCGGCCGCGCGGATTGGCGCGCACGATGCCGCCCGCCGCGGTCACGGCGATCTGCGCCGCCCAGCAGGAGCCGAAGCTCGGCACCTTCGAGGCGAAGGCCTCCTTGGCGAGCTCGATCTGCGGCGTCACGCGCGGATCGCCGTCATAGATGGTGAGGCTGCAGCCGGTCCAGGCGATGCCGTCATACTGCGCGAGCGCGGCCCCCTGGGGCAGGCTCGAGCCGGGATCGGCCGGATGCACCACGTCGCATTGCGCCTCGGGCAGGCATTTCTTCAGCATCGCGACATAGAGGTCGCCCGCGGCCGAGGCGCCGCCCGCCTGCAGTTCCTCGCGCGCCGACTTGTTGTAGCCGTCGATCACCAGGAACTTCACCGCCGGTTTCACGCCTGCCCGTGCCATGCCGTTCTCTCCTCGGAAGGGGCCGCCGCCCGCTGCATTGAAACGATGACGCCTACGCCGCGCCGGCGGGCGTCACTTTATCGCCCGGCGCGACCTCGGAAAAGCCCAGGGTCTCGGTGTCGAGCCTGTCCACCTTGGCCAGCTTGCGGAACAGCCGGGTGAAGCTCAGCACCACCAGGATGGTGGCGCTGCCGCCCAGGACCACGGCCGGCACGGCGCCGATCAGCGACGCCATGCTGCCGGCCCAGAAGGCGCCCAATTCGTTGGAGGCGCCGACGAAGACGGCCTCGACCGCCATGACCCGGCCGCGCAGATGATCGGGCGTCGCCAGCGGCACGACCGTGCCGCGGATATAGACGCTGACCATGTCGCAGGCGCCGCCGCAGAAGAGGGCACCCAGGGAGAGCCAGAAATTCTGCGACAGGCCGAAGGTGATGATGCAGAGACCGAACAAGCCGACACAGGTGAAGAGCGTGCGGCCGGCATGGTGGCGGATCGGCCGCTGGGTCCGATAGAGCGCGGTGGTGACGGCCCCGACGCCCGCCGCGGCGCGCAGCAGCCCGAGCCCTTCCGGTCCGGTATGCAGCACGTCCTTGGCGAAGACCGGCAGCAGCGGAATGGCGCTGGAGAACAGCACCGCGAAGAGATCGAGCGAGATGGCGCCCAGCAGGACCTTGTGATTGAAGATCAGATGCAGACCGCCCAGCACGTCCTTCGCTTTGATGGCGACCCGCCTCATGCTGTCGGCCGCGCGCCGATAGCGAACCAGGGCGATCATGCCGATGGCGGCGCCGATCGCCACCGCCGCCGTGCCATAGGCCGCATCGGGACCGGCAAGATAGATGAAGCCGCCCAGCGCCGGGCCGCCGATGGTGGCGACCTGCCAGGAGACCGAGGACCAGGCGACCGCGTTGTTGAGCAGCTCGGGCGGCACGAGGCTCGGCATCATCGAGCGCGAGGCCGGGGCCACGAAGGCGCGCGCCACGCCGAAGCAGAAGGCGATGCTCAGGATCGGCCAGAAGGCGGCATGGCCGCTCACCGCCAGGAACAGCAGCCCCAGCGCGCAGAGCGCCTCGCCGCCCAGGGCCAGCAGCATGATGCGTCGGCGGTCGAAGCGATCGGCCACCGGCCCCACCAGCAACGCCAGGCCGATCGCCGGCGTGAATTCGGCGAGGCCGATCATGCCCAGCCGGAACGGACTCCCGGTCAGGTCATAGACCTGCCAGCCGATCGCCACTGCCTGCATCTGCATGGCGATGGTGGCGAGAAAGTTCGCGGCGCCGAAGAGCGCGAAATTGCGATGGCGAAACGCGCCGAGGCCGGGAAGGGGAAGAGCCATGGTGATTGATGATCTGGATCGAGCGGTGAGGAGGTGGAGCTCTCTGGATACGTTCTCCCCACTTTTGGACGGGGACATAGGACCGGGGCCGACCAGCCGCCCATTTGTCACCCCGGCGAAGGCCGGGGTCCATGAACACCCATCGAGCAAGAATGGGCGCGGTCTGTGTTCATGGATGCCGGCCTTCGCCGGCATGACGATAAAACCACGACATCACC
>CAVOLB010000134.1:0-10218 GCA_963696655.1 uncultured Alphaproteobacteria bacterium | reverse complement strand
ATCAACGTGCCGGACTATCCGAAGCTGGCCCAGCTCTGGTGGCAGCAGATCGGCGATGTGAACTCCGGGGCATTCACGCCACAGCAGGCCATGGATCGTCTTGCCAAGGAAATGGACGACGTCATGGCCCGTATGCAAGCCGCCGACGAGCAGGCCAAGACCTATGGCGGTTGCGGACCGCGCCTCAATCCGGTCAAGGACCCCTCTGAATGGCTCGGTAAGCCGGACGGCCCTGCGGCCAAGCTCGAGAACGAGAAGCCGAAGGGCGAGACCATCGCCTATGAGGAACTGATCAAGCGTTGGGCCCAGTAAGCCCGAGCTGATGAAGCAGTTCTGAAGGCATGACGTGCCCATGATGTGACTTGCCTATGACATCACTCGCCATGGCCGGGGGCATCGCTCCCGGCCATGTTTTTTCGTGCCGAGTCTTTCCTTGTGGCGCAATATTGACCGTCGCCGCGCCTCGGGGCTGGCTTGCGATTGCAGTTCGAGTCGACAAGGGGAATCGGTATGAGCGCCCATATTCTCGCCATCGACCAGGGCACCACCTCGAGCCGGGCCATCCTGTTCGATGCGCACCAGCACGTCGTTGCCGTGGCCCAGGAGGAATTCCAACAGCATTTCCCGCGCTCCGGCTGGGTCGAGCATGAACCTGAGGACATCTGGAACAGCACGCTCGCCGTCTGTCAGGCGGCGATCGCCAAGGCGGGCCTCGCAGCCCGCGACATCGCCGGCATCGGCATCACCAACCAGCGCGAGACCACCGTGGTGTGGGACCGCGCCAGCGGCCGCGCCATCCATCGGGCCATCGTCTGGCAGGACCGGCGCACCGCCGAGATCTGCGCGGGCCTGCGCGACGCCGGCCATGAGCCGATGGTCTCGGCCAGGACCGGCCTCATCCTCGATCCCTATTTCTCCGGCACCAAGATCGCCTGGATCCTCGATCACGTCCCGGGTGCGCGCGAGCTGGCGGCGAGGGGGCGGCTTGCCTTCGGCACGGTCGACAGCTGGCTGCTCTGGCGCCTGACCGGCGGCGGCGCCCACGCGACCGATGCCACCAACGCCTCGCGCACCCTGCTTTACGACATCCATCGCGGCGAATGGGACGACGAGCTCTTGACGCTCATCCGCGTGCCGCGCTCGATGCTGCCCGAGGTCAAGGACAGCGCCGCCGATTTCGGCGCGACCCTGTCGGACTTCTTCGGCGCCCCGATCCGGATCCTCGGCATCGCCGGCGACCAGCAGGCGGCCATGGTGGGCCAGGCCTGCTTCAAGCCCGGCATGATCAAATCGACCTACGGCACCGGCTGCTTCGCGCTGCTCAACACCGGTGGCCGCGCCGTCGCCTCGAAGAACCGGCTGCTGACGACGGTCGCCTATCAGCTCGACGGCAAACGCACTTATGCTCTCGAGGGCGCCATCTTCATCGCCGGCGCCGCCGTGCAATGGCTGCGCGACGGTCTCAAGATCATCGCCAATGCCGCCGAATCCGGCATGCTGGCGGAAGCGGCCGATCTCAACCAGCAGGTCTATCTGGTGCCGGCCTTCGTCGGGCTGGGCGCGCCCTATTGGGATGCCGAGGCGCGCGGCGCGCTCTTCGGCCTCACCCGCTCGACCGGGCCGGCCGAGATCGCGCGCGCGGCGCTCGAGGCCGTCTGCTTCCAGACCCACGATCTCCTCGAAGCCATGCATGCCGACTGGCCCGAGGCGCAGTCGGCGAGCTCGGTCCTGCGCGTCGATGGCGGCATGGTCGCTTCCGACTGGACCATGCAATGCCTCGCCGACACGCTGAACGCGCCGGTCGACCGGCCGCGGATCCTCGAGACCACGGCGCTGGGCGCCGCCTATCTCGCCGGCATGCAGGCCGGAATCTATCCGGGCCTCGACGAGCTCGCCCGCAACTGGCATCTCGAACGGCGTTTCCTCCCCGCCATGGACGAGAAGATGCGCCGGCAGAAGCTCGCGGGCTGGGCGGATGCGGTGCAGAGGACGCTGACGAAGCGGCCCTGAACGTCACGAACAAGCGCACAGACTTATTAGTCATGCCGGCGAAGGAGGCCGTGAAGAAATCGAAGATGTATCCCCTCCCCCTTGATGGGGGAGGGCAGGGAGGGGGTGACTGACTCGGTCTCCGGAAATGTATTCGGAGATTCCGTCCCGCCCTCGAGACCGCGATACCCCCCTCCCTAGCCCTCCCCCACAAGGGGGGAGGGGATTGCTTCTTCAGCCCTTCGGTTCTTTCACACGCTCGAAGGCCAGGATGACAAAGGAGAGTGCGGCGATCGCCTTGCGTGGCTGTCGTTAGAGGCGGGTGACCTATCCCCGCCGCATCGTCGGCGCCGACACGATCTGCCTTCGATCGCGGCTGGGTGCCAGGCCGAATCGCGCGCGGTAGGCGCGGCTGAAATGCTCGAGGGAGCCGAAGCCGGCGCTCATCGCGATCTCGGTGACGCCGAGCGCGGTCTGCTGCAGCAGCGCATGGGCCTTGGCGAGGCGGATATGCATATAGTGGCGCGCCGGGCTGCTGCCGAGCTCGCGCTCGAACAGGCGCTGCAGCTGGCGCATCGAGAGCCCGACCTGCCCGGCGATGGCGGGACAGGAGAGCGGCTCCTCGACCGTCTGCTCCATCAGCGCGATCGCCTGGCGCAGGACCGGGTCGGCCACGGGCTTGCGCTCGGCGCCCGGCACCGGCTGCGCTTCCTCCGGCGGGCGGATGCGGTCGAGCAGCAGATGGCCTGCTATCTCTGCGGCCAGCGCCTTGCCATGTTGCGCCTGGATCCAGGCCAGCATCATGTCGAAGACGGCGCTGCCGCCGGCGCAGGTGAGCCGGCCCGGCTCCATGGTGTAGAGCTGCTGCACGGCGCGGGCGCGGCCATGGCTTTCCTGGAAGCCCTGCAGATTGTCCCAATGGATCGCGGCCGGCTGATCCTCGAGCAGGCCGGCGGCCGCGAGCAGCTCGGCCGCCGTCTCGATCGCACCCATGGTCGCGCCATGGCGGGCCACGCGCCGCAGCCAGGCGCGCAATTTGCGGTCGCCGGTCTGGCGCTTCACGTCGAAGCTCGCCAGCAGGAAGAGCGCGTCGAACCGCACATCCTCCGAGACGGGCCCGTCGACCGCGACCGCCGTGCCGTTGCTGGCGCGCACCGAGGCACCGTCGAGCGACAAGGTCTCCCAGCGATAGAGCGGACCGCCGCTCAGCCAGTTGGCGATGAAGAGCGGCTCGATCGCCGCCGCGAGGCAGATCTGCGGGAAATCCGGCAGCAGCAGGAAGCCGATGCGCTGGGTCTGCGGGCCCGGGCCGGGGTTCTCGGGGCGTTTCATCCCTGACAAATTACGACAGAAATCGGACGTAATCTATCAAGTCCGACGGCCCGGGGCCCATAGGGTGAAGCCAAGCGGTCCCGCCGGTCCGGGACCTGCCGCCGCGATATCCCGAGAGAGGACGACCCCCATGATTCCGCAGAAGACCTTGGACTGGAACCCGGGCGACCCCGAACGGGCCATGAGCCTGCCTGCGCGCTACTTCTACGACGAGGGCGTCTTCCGCGAGGAGCGCGAGAAGATCTTCTATCCGGCCTGGCACTCGGTTGCGCATGAGAGCGAGTTCGAGGAGATCGGCGCCTATGTCGTCACCGACATCTTCGACCAGAGCGTGATCGTGATGCGCGGGGCCGACGGTCAGCTGCGCGCCTTCCACAATGCCTGCCAGCATCGCGGCAACCGCCTGCTGCATGACCGGCGCGGCAGGACCCATGCCGTGATCCGCTGCGGCTATCACTCCTGGTGCTACAACCAGGACGGCACGCTGCGCACGGCGCCGCGCACGGAACGCCTCAAGGACTTCGACAAGAGCCAGTTCGGCCTGAAGCCGGTGCGGCTCGAGACCATGGGCCGCTTCGTCTTCGTCAATCTCGATCCCGATGCCGCGCCGCTCGCCTCGATCACCGGCGGGGCCGAGGACGAGATGCGCCGCTATCTGCCCGATCTCGACCGGATGAAGCTGGTGAACGAGGTCGACGTGGTCGTGCCGGCGAACTGGAAGGTCATCATGGACAATTCCATCGAGGGCTATCATTTCGGCCTCTCGGGTCCGGTCCATAAGCATCTGGCGAGCCTGATCGATTTCAAGGGCTACCGGCTCACCCCGCATGACAAATGGTGGACCTATATCGGCCCGCCGATGCCGGGCGCGAATTCCGCTTACGGCGAATCGCTTGCGGGCGCCACCTGGCAGACCGAATGGTTCTTCAATATCGGCGTCTGGCCGAACACGACCTTCTACTGCTTCCCCTTCTCGGACATCCTCGGCACCTTCATCATGATCCCGCTCGAGCCCGAGAAATCGCTGCTGCGCTTCGGCTACTACGCGCCGGGCCACCGGCCGCTGGCGCAGGTCACCAAGGCCTGCATCCGCTGGATGAACGAGGAACTGGGGCCCGAGGATATCCAGCTCAACGTCACCCAGCAGAAGGGCCTGCGCTCCTTCGGCTTCGACCAGGGCCGCTACATCGTCGATCCGGAGCGGAGCAACGAGAGCGAGCATCTGGTCCACCACTTCCACAAGCTCTGCTACGACGCGCTTCGCGCGGCGTGAGTGGAAGGCGTAGGGCGTCGTCTCGCATGAACACGCGCTTTTTTCCTGTCATCGCCGGACTTGACCCGGCAATCCAGTCTTCGTCGGCCCTGGATCGCCGGATCAAGTCCGGCGATGACAGGTGGGGGCCTGGGGTGGCTTGGAGTCTTTGATGTCCACCAACAGCGCCGCTCACGGCTACGACTCCATCATCGTCGGCGCGGGCTCGATAGGCTGCGTGCTGGCGGCCCTCTCCTTCTCTGTCATTGCCGGGCTTGACCCGGCAATCCAGTCTTCGTCGGCCCTGGATCGCCGGATCAAGTCCGGCGATGACAGGTTGGGGCCTGGGGTGGCGTGGAGCTTGTGATGTCCACCAACGGCGCCGCTCACGGCTACGACTATGTCATCGTCGGCGCAGGGTCCGCGGGTTGCGTGCTGGCGGCGCGGCTGACGGAGGATCCCGAGGTTCGCGTGCTGCTCTTGGAGGCGGGGCCGCGTGATCGCGGCTGGCCGATCCATATGCCGTCGGGGATGGGAAGGCTGCTCTCCAGCGACAAATTCAACTGGGCCTATGTCTCCGAGCCCGAGCCCTATCTGGATAATCGCGTTCTCGCCCATCCGCGCGGGCGGGTGCTGGGCGGCTCCTCCTCGATCAACGGCATGATGTATGTGCGCGGCCATGCCCGCGACTATGACCGCTGGGCGCAAAGCGGCTGCCGCGGCTGGTCCTATGCGGAGCTGCTGCCCTATTTCAAGCGGGCCGAGCATCACGAGCGCGGCGGCGACGATTATCATGGCGGCGAGGGGCCTTTGCGCGTCTCGACGCCGGGCGGCGCGCTGCCGCCCTTGCAGCAGGCCTTCGTCGAGGCCGGCATCCAGGCGGGCTATCCCTACACGCCCGATGCCAACGGCCATCAGCAGGAAGGCTTCGGCCCGATGGACCGCACCACCCATCAGGGGCGGCGCTGGAGCACGGCCCGGGGCTATCTCGCCCAGGCCGAGGCGCGGCCCAATCTGACGGTGGTCTCCGGCGCGCTCGCGCTGAAGGTCGTGCTGGAGGGCCGCCGCGCGGTCGGCGTCGAGTACGCCCAGGGCAGCGCGGTCGAGACGGCGCGGGCCGAACGCGAGGTCATCCTCTGCGGCGGCGCCATCAACTCGCCCCAGCTGCTCCAGCTCTCCGGTATCGGCGCGCCCGATCATCTCCAGTCGATCGGTGTCGTAGTACGCCACGAGCGGCCGGGGGTGGGCGCCAATCTCAACGACCATCCCGACGTGGTGATCCAGCATCTCTGCAATGAGCCAGTGACGCTCTATCGCGCGGCGCAGGGCCCGCGCAAGATCATGGCGGGGCTCGAATGGCTGATGTTCAACAGCGGCCCCGCCGCCTCGAACCATTTCGAGGCCGGCGCCTTCATCCGCAGCCGGCCCGGCATCGAGCATCCCGATTTGCAGCTCACCTTCATGCCGCTGGCGGTCAAGCCGGGCACGGTCGAACCGGTCCCGGGCCATGCCTTCCAGGTCCATCTCGACCTGATGCGGGCCCACAGCCGGGGCTGGGTCAAGGCCCGCTCGGCGGACCCCAAGGCGCCGCCCGCGATCCGGTTCAACTATATGCAGGACCCGCGCGACCGCGAGGATATGCGCCAGGGCGTGCGGCTGGTCCGCGAGGTGCTGGCGCAGAAGGCCATGGACCCCTATCGGGGCGAGGAACTTTCGCCAGGGCCGAACGCCCGGTCGGACGAGGCCATCGACGCCTGGGTGCGCCAGGGGGTCGAAACCTGCTACCATCCGGTCGGCACCTGCAAGATGGGCTCGGCCAGCGACCGCATGGCGGTGGTGGACGAGAGCCTGAGGCTGCAGGGGCTGGAGGGATTGCGGGTCGTGGACGCCTCGGTGATGCCGGCCATCGTGAGCGGCAATACCAACGCGCCGACGATCATGATCGCCGAGAAGGCGAGTGATATGATCCGAGGTCGGCCGGCCCTGGCGCGTTCCCAGGCGCCGGTCTGGTTGCACCCGGCCTGGGAACGGGCCCAGCGTTAACGAGAAGACGAAGCGGGCAGGGTTCCGCTTCCGCATCAGGAGGACGAACTATGGCTGTCGTGACGTCATTGCGGTCCCGGGATTACGGACTGGACGATCAGGAAGTGCGCCAGGCGCGGGTCGATCTCGCGGCCGTGTTCCGCTGGATCGCGCGCCTCAACATGCATGAGGGCATCGCCAATCATTTCAGCGCGGCGGTCTCGGCCGACGGCACCAAGTTCCTGATGAATCCGCGCGGCCGGCATTTCTCGCAGATCCGCGCCTCGGAGCTGCTGCTGCTCGACACCAACGATGCCAAGACGATGGAGCGCCCCGACGCGCCCGACCCGACCGCCTGGTGCATCCATGGCCGGATCCACGCGAACCTGCCTCAGGCGCGCTGCATCCTCCATCTCCATCCGAAATACTCGACGGCGCTGGCCGCCCTCGAGGACAACAATATGTATCCGATCGACCAGAACACCATGCGCTTCTATGGCCGCATGGCGTTCGACAACCACTATGCCGGCATGGCGCTGTCGGAGGATGAAGGCGATCGCCTCTCGGCCGCCATCGGCGACAAGTCGGTGCTGATGATGGCGAACCATGGCGTGCTGATCGCCAGCTCCTCGATCGGCCTCGCCTTCGACGAGATGTACTACTTCGAGCGCGCCGCCGAGACGCTGATGACGGCCTACGCCACGGGCAAGAAGCTCCGCGTCGTCTCCGACAACATCGCCAAGCTGACGGCCTCGCAGTGGGTCGACTACCCCTCCTTCGCCGACGACCATCTCAACGAGATCAAGGCGGTCCTCGACAAGGAAGAGCCGGAATACAGAAGCTGACAAACATCCTCGTCCGGCTCACAAGAAAACCTTCCTCTCCACCCGCGTCAGCGGGGGGAGAGGGTAGGGTGAGGGGGGTCGAAGAAGCACCCTCACCCAGCTCCGAGTAAGTCTCCGCTTCGCTCCGACTAACTCTTCGCAACCCTCGCCCTCACTTTCGTGAGGGCGAGGAAAGAGAAGTGGAGCAGCAAGGGAGCCTCTGGCTTCTTCTTCCTTCCCCTTCGGCATCCCCATGTCCCTCTCCCGCTTCAGCCTCGCCGGCAAGACCGCCATCGTCACCGGATCGGGGCGGGGCCTCGGTCGCGCCATCGCCAAGGGCATGGCGGAAGCGGGCGCGTCGGTCGTGACCTGCGCGCGCACTGCTTCGGAAGCGGAATCGGCGGCTCGGCCGAGATCCGTACCGTCGGCGGCCAGGCGCGGGGATTGCGTGTCGATACGGCCGACCGCGCCGACTGCTTCCGGCTGGTGGCGGACACGCTCGCGGCCTTCGGCCGGCTCGACATCATGGTCTGCAACGCCAGCATCGACGCGCCGATGCCGGCCGAGCGGATCGACGAGGGCACGCTCGACAGGATCCTCGGCGTCAATGTCGGCGGCTATCTCTATTGCGCGCAGGCGGCGGCCGAGCCGATGGCGAAGCAGGGCGGCGGCTCGATCGTCATGACGTCGTCGAACGGCAGCCTGGTCGCCTTCCCCGGCATCGCCGCCTATTGCGCGTCGAAGGGCGCCGTCGACCAGCTGGTGCGCACGCTCGCCGCCGAATGGGCCCCGCGCGGCATCCGCGTCAACGCCTTCAACCCCGGCTATATGGAACATGCCATGACCGGGACCGAGGGCTATGACTCGGATCCCGAAGTCATGGACGCCGTGCGGCGCATGACGCCGATGCAGCGCCGCGGCCGCGTCGAGGAGATCGTCGGTCCGGCGATCTTCCTCGCCTCCGATGCCGCGTCTTTCATCACCGGCGTGGTGCTGCCGGTCGATGGCGGCTGGACGGCGATCTAGCGCCGACTTCTTACCGCAGACATCGAGCCTGTTTCACCCCTCCCCCTACCCCCTCCCGCAAGGGGAGGGGGCGTGGTTCTTTCTTGATTTCTTTTCGCGCGGCACTGAACGCCCGCCCTCGGGGCAGGTGTGAAGTTAGAGAGGATGGAGCAGAAAAATGTTCTCGCCCCCTCCCCTTGCGGGAGGGGGTAGGGGGAGGGGTGCCTGCTACGGCACCAAAATCGTCGACCCCGTCGTCTCCCGCGCTTCCAGCCGGCGATGCGCTTCGGCCGCGTCCCGTAGCGCGAAGCGCTGGCCGATATCGACTTTGAGAATCCCGCGTTCGATCGCAGAGAAGAGGCGCGTGCTGGAGGCCCGCACCTGCTCGGGCAGGCCGGCATAATGGCCGTAGTTGGGTCGCGAGATCTTGGCGGACTTCGTGGCGAAGCCGGCGATGTCGAGCGGCTCCAGCGGGCCCGAGGCCTGGCCGAAGGAGACGATATGGCCGCGCACCGCCAGGGCCTCGAAGGAGCGGTTGATGTTGTCGCGGCCGATCGCGTCATAGATCACATCGGCGCCGCGCCCGCTTGTGATCTCCATCACGCGGGAGACGAAATCCTCTTCGCGATAGACGATCGGATGGGCGCAGCCGCGGGCGAGTGCCAGCCGTGCCTTGTCGCGGCTGCCGACCGTGCCGATCACGGTGGCGCCGATATGGCTCGCCCATTGGCAGAGGAAATTGCCGACGCCGCCCGAGGCGGCATGGACGAGGACGATGTCGCCTTCCTTCACGGGATGGCAGCGATGCAGCAGGAACTCGGCGGTCATGCCCTTGAGGAGGGCGGCGGCGCCGGTCTCCTCCTCGATCGAGGGTGGCAGCGGCACCACGAGGTCGGTCGGTATGTTGCGGATCTCGGCATAGGCGCCGACCGGCGGCCCCGCATAGGCGACGCGGTCGCCGGGCGCGAAGCCGGTCACGTCCTCGCCGACGTCGAGCACGATGCCGGCGCCCTCCATGCCGAGCGCGGCCGGCGGCGTCACCATCGGGAAATAGCCGGTGCGGCAATAGATATCGATGAAGTTCACCCCGACCGCCGTCTGGCGCAGCCGGATCTCGCCGGGGGCGGGCGGCGGCACGGAGACTTCCTGCCAGGCGAGGTTCTCCGGCCCGCCATGGCGCTCGAGGATGATGGCATGGCCCGTCATGGCGGCACCGGTGCCGGCTGAGGCCATGCGCATCATGGGGCCGCCGGTCGCGGCGGCGTCTGGCGCCAGCCGCGGACGCGGCATCACGGGCTGATTGAAGGCGCGCTTCACCGCGTCGAAGCCCGCTTCATAGATCTGTTCGCCAACGAGAGCCGTCAGCTCGGCTTCCTCGCCGGGCGGGCTGCGGAACTCGCAGCGCCAGTCCCAATAAGTGCGCTCGCCGTCGGTCACGGGCTTGAGCTCGACGGTCGAGACATAGCCGATCAGCGGGATGGGAGCTTCGAGGATGCAGTAGGTGTAGCGGCGGTCGCGGTCGGAGAGGGTCAGCAACTGCTCGCGCAGCTGCCCGCCCTCCTTGAGCTTGAAGCGCCGCACCGCCCCGATCCGGTCGGCGGCGCGGCCTTCCTCGATCGCGCTCTCGGCCACCGCCGGATGCCAGCGCTCATGCCCGTTGAAGTCGCGCAGGAACTGCCAGACCTGGTCGATCGGCGCGTCGATGATGGTGGAGCGGCGGACCTTGGTCATGGGCGCGAAAGCTGTGTCGGTGCGACCGTCCCGCCGCCGTCTTCTCCTCCCCCCTTGAGGGGT
>CAVOLB010000133.1:0-3559 GCA_963696655.1 uncultured Alphaproteobacteria bacterium | reverse complement strand
CAAGGGGGAGGCGGCGGCACATTACCGGCCATGGCCGACATCCCGCCCAAACCCGCGACCAGCGACCGCCCGATGTCCCGCGCCGAAGCGCCGGTCAATCTGCCGGCCCGCTACAAGCGCGAGATTCCGGAGGGCGACAGCCGCCCGCGAATCGTCTGCAGCGATTGCGGCTTCATCAATTACGAGAATCCGAAGGTCGTCGTCGGCGCCGTGGTGCGCGAGGGCGAGCGCATCCTCATGTGCCGGCGCGCGATCAATCCGCGCCATGGCTTCTGGACCCTGCCCGCCGGCTATCTCGAGCTCAACGAGACCACCGCGGATGGCGCCCGGCGCGAGGCCTGGGAAGAGGCGCGCGCGAGGATCGAGATCGACGGGCTGATCGCGGTCTATTCGATCCCGCGGCTGAGCCAGGTCCAGGTGATCTATCGCGCCCGGTTCGCGGCGCCGGGAATCGAGCCCGGCCCCGAAAGCCTCGAGGTCGGGATGTTTGCCTGGGACGAGATCCCCTGGGGCGATCTCGCCTTTCCGTCGGTGCGCTGGGCGCTCGAGCATTATCGCGAGGTGGGCGACGCGGCACATTTCGCCGCCCGCACCAACCCGCCGGGCGAGCTCGGCAATTACTGATGGGCGCGGCGATGAAAGTGGCGGGCCTGGATCACATCCAACTCGCCATGCCCGCCGGTCGCGAAGCCGAAGCCCGCGCCTTCTATGCAGGACTCCTCGGCATTCCGGAGATGACGAAGCCCCCGCATCTGGCCGCGCGCGGCGGCGCCTGGTTCGAACGCGGCGCGCTCAAGATCCATCTCGGCGTCGACAGGAACTTCACGCCGGCGCGCAAGGCGCATCCGGGATTGCTCGTGGAGGATCTGCCGGCGCTGATCGCGACCTTGACGGCGGCCGGCATCGCCGTGAATGAAGACGAGCCGCTCGAAGGCTATATCCGCGTCTATGTCGACGACCCGTTCGGCAACCGGATCGAGTTGATGGAGCGGAAGAGCCCTCCCCCTACCCCCTCCCGCAAGGGAAGGGGGTGAAGAAAGAGTTGATACTCAGCCCCTTCCCTTGCGGGAGGGGCGGATGAAGGCAGCGAAGCTGCCTTCACGGGGAGGGGTGGCCGCAACGCGTTGATCGCCTGTCACGCCAGCTGCAGCACCAGGTTCCCCGCCACGACCGCGACCGCGGCGGCGGCGCGTTTCCAGCCGAACTGCTCGTGCAGGAACAGCGCGCCGAAGGCGGCGCCGAAGAGGACCGAGGTTTCGCGCAAACCGACGATGCCGGCGAGCGTGCCCACGCTCATGCCCCAGATCGCGAGCCCGTAGGCGCCGCAGGAGAGCACCGCGCCCGCGCTGGAGCTCCGCCAATGGCGCTTGAGATGCTGGAAGAAGGCGCGCCGGCGGATGGCGATGGTGATGAGCAGCAGCGGGATCGCCTCGAGCGCGAACAGCCAGAGGATATAGCCCAGCGCGTTGCCGGAGCGGCGCACGCCGAGGCCGTCGGTCACGCTGTAGCCCATGATGAAGACCGCGGTCGCGAGGGCGTAGAGAACCGAGCGGCCGTGATCGCCCTTCGGCATGCCGCGCTCGAAGGCGAGGCTGACGATGCCGAGCGAGATCGCGGCGACGCCGACGCATTGCAGCGGCGAGAGCCATTCGCCGGCGGCCGGTGCGGCCGCGATCGCGACCAGCAGCGGCGCCGTGCCGCGCGCGATCGGATAGGCATGGCTCAGATCGCCATGGCGATAGGCCCCGACCAGCCCGGCGTAATAGCCCAGATGGATGACGATCGAGAGGAAGATGAAGATCCAGCTCTCGCGCGCCGGCGGTTCGACGAAGGGAAGGCCGAAGGCCGAGAGGATGGCGCCGCCGGTCATGACCGCCGTGATCGCCGACAGCCGGTCGCCGGTGCCCTTCACGAACAGGTTCCAGCCCGCATGCATCGCCGCCGCGAGCAGCATGAGAAGCGCGACGATCAGATGGAGACTCATGAAGGGGGAAGCTCGGGAGGAGAGGGTGTCACGGAACGGTAATAATCGGCGGCGGAGTATTGCCGATTGCGTCTCCGGCGCAAAGCGTTGCGGAGAGACCCCTCCCCCTACCCCCTCCCGCAAGGGGAGGGGGCGTGGGTTTTTCTGAGTCGGCGGTGTTCTTTCGTCGCCAAATGCAAACAGCCTCTCCGGACGAAGGAGAGGCTGTTTCCATTCTTCCTAGCCCCCTCCCCTTGCGGGAGGGGGTAGGGGGAGGGGTGGGCAACAGATGAGATTTAGAAAGGACGGAGAATTCTACTCCGTCGTGATGCTCAGCACGTCCTCGGCTTCCGGCTCTTTCTGCAGATCCATGCCGGCGAGGCGGGAGGAGACGTAGTTGCGGGCTTTCTGGGCGACCGCGAGGACGTAGCGCCGGCGGGTCCAGGGCTGGCCGACATAGTCGAGCTTGTGCCGGTCGGCGTCATAGAGGATCGATTCATAGCCGCTGGCGGTGAGGAAATCGCTGAGCTGCTCGGGCGAGCTGCCGCATTCGTTGAGCGCGCCGTCGATCGCGATCAGCAGCGCCGGCGGATTGGCCTCGCGCAGCATCCCTTCCGCGCCCTTGAGCGCCACCAGCTCGCCGCCGGCGATGTCGAGCTTCATCAGCGCATAGCGCCGCGCCGCCATCGCCTGGTCGAGGCGGACGCATTCGACGCCGATGACGCCGCCGACCGCGAGCTCGCCCGGCAGCGGCGGACGCCGCCGGCCGCTCTTGCCGGTGCCGTCGACGAAGCGGCCGAGCTGGGCCTGGGTGCCGACCAGCTTCGGATGGATCACGATCGCGACCGCATGGCTGCGATGCACGGCCTCGGTCAGCTTGCGCCGCAGCGAGGGGCTGGGCTCGAAGGAATCGACGCGGCCATCGGGTCCGACCGCGGCGGCGGCCGCGACCGCGAACTTGCCGTCGCGGGCGCCGATATCGAGCACGGCATCGCCGGTGCGCAGGTAGCGGCGCATGAAATTCTCGGTGTGGTGGTCGGCCCAGCCCTCGGCGGGCGCGGCGCCTGTAACCGGTGCCGCGGCGGCTCCGGCAGCGGGCTCCAGCGCATCGCCGGGCTTGGCGAGGAGGCGCTTCTTCAGGCGCCCGAAGACGCCCAGCGCTCCGGGGGACTCCTGCCCATCGAGGGGCGGTCGCGCATCGCGGCGATCGTCGCGCTTCAAGGTATGACCAGCTGCCATCGGCTCCGTCCGCCCCCTCGAACGACTCGGAATTCCAACCGGCGAATCCTAGCCAGCCTGAGTCGTGAATCAATCACCATTCCGCGCCCGGCCTGGGGGTAAGAGGCCGACGAGGCGATCCGCAGCTTAGGCGCAACATATTGATAGTTGATGGAGATGGCCTCCGTAGACGCATGGCTGTCCGGTTGACGGCACCCGAGGAGAATCGCGTGACCCCGCCTTCTTCCCCTCCCCCCTTGAGGGGGAGGCTGGGGTGGGGGGTGGCCACAAGCTCGATACTCGCCAAGTTTGCTTGGCGAAAGGCTCTGGCGTCATCGCGTTCTTCGATCACCCCCACCCTAACCTCCCCCTCAAGGG
>CAVOLB010000132.1:0-66670 GCA_963696655.1 uncultured Alphaproteobacteria bacterium | reverse complement strand
CTGGCTGACCTGACCGACGCCAGGATAGAAATTCCGAATCCTCCGAATCTCCGCTCCGGAAATCCCGGTTCTCTCTTCCTATCCCCGGACGACCGCCGCATGATCGGCACGCGGGGTTTCATCCATGAGGGGATGGTGTCGAGATGAGCGGCGGCAAGAGCTGGAATGGCGAAGCCTTCTGGGGCGTGGGCTTCGAGTACGATCCGCAATGGCTGTTGACCGAGGAGCAGCAGCGGCTGCAGGCGCGGTTGATCGAGCTGTCGGCAACGGCGATGCGCGCGAATGCCGAGGAATCGGACCGGGGCTTCGTGTTCCCGCGCAAGAACTTCGAGCTCCTGGCGAAGGAAGGACTGCTGGGGCTGATCGTCCCGAAATCCCTGGGCGGACGCGGCGAGAGTCATGTCTGCGCCGCCATGGTGGTCGAGACCATCGCACGATATGGCTGCGCCAGCACGGCGATGTGCTACGTCATGCATCTCGCGGCGACCGCGGCGCTGCTGCTGCATCATCATCGGAACCCGAAGTTGCAGGATCTGCTGCGCCGCCTGGACAAGGAGGTCCTGGTCGGCACGCTGTCGATCTCGGATCCCGCCACCGGCTCGCATGTCTGGTTCCTCCTCTCTTCGAGCGCCGAGCGCGAGGGCGAAGGCTACCGGCTGCACAAGAAGGCGTCCTGGACGACCTCGGGCGGCTATGCGGACTGGTATGTCGCGCAGACCACGAGCCCCGATTTCAAGGGCAACTACGCCAATTTCTCGATCTGGCTGCTGCTCGCCGACGAGGTCAAGACGCGCAAGGGTTCCTGGAACGGCGTCGGGCTGCGGGGCAATCAGTCGGGCCCCATGGAAATCGACGGGGTCGTGGTCCCGCCGGATCGCCTGATCGGGCCTGCAGGCGACGGCGCCGGCTCCAATGACGAGGCGACGGATCCCTATTTCATGTTGGGCACGGCGGCCTGCTGGAACGGCGTCTCCATGGGCGCCATCGACATCGTGAAGCGCCATACCACGCGCAAGACCCATGCCGATGTCGGGCTCAAGGTCGCCGACTATCCGTCGATCCAGGACTATGTCGGAAACGCGCTCGCCGAGACCAACGCCTCGCGAGCCTTGACCTATCAGGTGGCGCAGGCGATGGACCGCGTCACGAACAGCAACGACTGGTCGATCCATGCCGACATCGCGGTGCGCCCGCGCACGACGCTGGTGCAATGGAGCTGGCAGGTCAAATACATCGCCGCCAAGAACGTCGTGGCCGTCACCAACGACATGATGAGCGCCGGCGGCGGGACGGCCTACAAGCCGGAGCTGGGGCTGGAGCGCTACTGGCGCGACGGCCGCGCCGGCTGGCTGATGGCGCCCACCAACGAGGTCCTGCGGTTGTTGCTGGGCAAGTCGGCGCTGCTGGGCTTCGAGGAGCTCGACTTCTGGAACCAGCGGGCGAACCAGCGCCTTCTCCGGAGCGAGTTGAAGAAGCTCAACCCCGAGGAGCGCAAGGCCCTGGCGGAAGAGCTGCTCGCTCCGTCGGCCTAGCCGGCGGACGGGTCGCGCCTGGAGAGCCAGGCGCGCAATCCGTCGAGGCTGCGGAAATCGGCGACGCTGTCGGCAGGAATGGTCGGATAGGCGGCCGAGGCCATCTCGGCGAGGGCCCGGCCGGGGCCGAGCTCGAGAAACGCGCTGGCGCCAGCTTCCACGCAGCCTTCGAGGCAGGCGGCCCATCGCACCGTGTGCGAGATCTGCGCCGCCAGCTTGTCCAGGCCGGCCTGGACGTCGAGCACGGCATTGCCGTCGATGCCGCTGAAGACGCGCACGCCCGGGTTCGGTTGAGGGCGGATCGGGGCTTGGTCCAACACCCGGCGGAATGCGACTGAAGCGGCCGCCAGCCGGGGCGTGTGCGAGGCCACGCTGACCGCCAGGCGGATGACGCGGACACTGCCGATCGCCCCTGCATCCTTGGCGAGCGCGTCCAACGCCGCGCCGGTCCCGCCGAGCACATAGGCATCCCCGGGATTGACGATGGCGATCGCCGCGTCGTGGCGCTTGCACAAGGCGTCCACGGCGTCACGGGCAGGGCCGCGGATGAACAGGAGGCCATCCCCGGCCGTGCTCGCTGCGTCCATGGCTTCCGCCCGGCGCGCGATCAGGTCGAGGGTCGCTGTCGGCGCCACGAGACCGGCGATGCCCCAGCTCGCCACCTCGCCCACGCTGTAGCCCGCGACGACGAGCCGGGAAGGCAAGGCTGCACGCAGGGCGGCGGTCGCGGCCAGCGCCTGCAGGCCGCAGAGAATCTGTCCGACGCGGTCCTGATGCAACGCTTCGTCGGGATCGTTCTGGACCATCTCGCGGGGATCCCGGCCGCCAAGCAATGTCGCCGCATGCGCGAACAGACCCGCAGCTTCCGGCGCGGCGCCGGTCAGCGCGAACATCTGTTGGTGCTGCGGCCCCTGGCCGGAACAGAGGATGCACAAGGTCATCGAAGCCCCCTCATTGGGGGTAGAGGATGGCGATCGCGATCGCGAGCGTCACGATGCTGGAAACCGTTGCGGCGATGACGATCGAGCCCGTCTCGGCGGAAGCGACCCCGTAATTCACCCCGAATAGAATGCCGAAGAAACCCGGCGGCAGGGCGGACAGCAGAATGGCCACCTTGGCAACCTCCGACGGCACCGGGAGGACGGCGACGATCGCGACGACCAGCAGCGGCTGAACGACGTTCGACAGCAGGGTCGCGCCGACGACGTTCCGGTCGAGCCGGAAAGGCTGGGCCGACAGGATCAGGCCCGTGAGGAACAGCGCCACGCCGCCCGCCGCCTGCCCGATGAGAACCAGGGAGGCGCGGGCCACGGCGTCGGGATTCAACCCCGACAGAGAAAGGAGCACGCCAAGCACCGGCGCCAGGACGATGGGCTTCGTCAGCGAGCGCCGCAGCGCCCGGAAGACCCGCTTCGCTTTGCTGTCCGCATTGGCCGCGGCTTTGCCGCCGGAGAGTTCGAGCAGCACCAGCGTCAGCGGTGAGGGCAGGATCGAGCTCGCGGCGATCGCGATCGCGACGGGCACGGCGCCCGTGGAACCCAGGATCGCCGCCGCGATCGGCAGCCCGGCGGCCGCGAAGTTCGGCTGGGCGACCGTGAGAGCCTGAACCGCCGATTCCGCCGTGGATGCCATCGAGAACCGGCGCAGCCAGAGGTACCAGAGCAGGTAGGGCAGCAGCATGGCCACGCCGAGGATCGCGAAGAGCGGCCCCTGGGCGATCATCTCGCTGCGCTGGGTGGAGGCGGTCGCCACGAACAGCGAGGCGGGCAGCGCGAAGTCCATGACGAGCGCGTTCAGCTCGCCGACATGGTGATTGTCGATCCTGCGCATGCGCCCGGCGACATAGCCCAGCGCCATGACGAAGAAGATCGGCGCCAGCGCCATCAAGATCACATGGGGCAAGGGAGGGACTCCGTTTCGCAAGCCTGGACGAAGAGGCTCATGGCGAGCAGATCCGCCGATCCGCCGGGGCTGAGCCGGCGCGCGACGAACGCCCTGTGCACGGCCTGGGCCTTCCCGCGCCAGTCGCACTGGCCGACACCACCCGCCTCGAGGAAATCGCGGGCGGCAAACTGGGCGAAGCGGAGGCCCGAGGGGCCGCCCCGGTGCAGCAGGTTGGTGTCCTCCAATGCGGCGATGAGGGCGAAGCAGGCTTGCACGCGTGCCGCCTCGGGATCGCCGGCTGCCATCGCGGCGCCGCTGCGCAGGGCCGGCAGGCCGATCTCGTAGACTGCCGGGAAACCCCGGGCGGCTTCGAGCCGCGCGCCGCCCGCGCCATAGCGCCGGCCGGCCTCGCTGCCATGGCTGTGCAGGAGCAGAGGCCCACCCAGGATGTCGCGGCCCCACAAGGCCGCCACGACAGCGCCGAGGGCCGTCGCGGAATCGGCACAGCCGCCGGACACCGCGCCGGCTGCGGCGCAGAGCAGGCCCAATCCGAAAATGGCGCCTCGGTGCGTATTGACGCCGCCGGTCGCGGCGAGCATGGCGGCCTCGGCCTCGAGACCGATGATCCGGAGCCGTCCCATGGTGGCGCCGTCCGCGCCGGCCTCGGCCAGGGCGCGAAGATAAGGACGGATCGCGTCGGCGCTGCGCCGGAAGGTGCCGGCGTCCATGTCCGCATGGCTGCCGGAATCGACATGGCTGACCAGCCCGGGCTTGGGCCAGGTCTCCACCTCGCGCCGCAGGCAATCCACGGCCATGGCCGCGATGGTCTCGGGCTCCTGAGCGCGCGCCCGCCTCGCCGCGGCCTGGCGATTCTCTCTCGGTCGGAGCGCGAGGGCGGCCGTCATGACCGCACCTCTCCGGCAAGAAAATGGCGGACGGGGAGCAACGCGACCTCGCGGGCCGTCTTGACCAGCAGCTCGGGCTCGCCCCGGTGGAGCTCGCGCCAGTTCACACCGGCGCCGTCATGACGCATCAATTCGCCATCCAAGCGCATCGGAGCAGTGGCTTCGACAGCAGCAAGTCCTGCGATCAACCCCGAGAGGTCGCTGCCGCTGGGAAGCGGCAGGAGAACATCGAGGTCGGAATCCGCGGTCAGATAATCCAGGCCGGTCAGCAGGCGCCAGGCCAGGCTGCCGAAGACACGCGCCTCCAGGCCATGCGCCGCGGTCAGGTCCACCACGCGCTCGAGCGTGTTCCGCCAGGCTGCGGGCGCCACGCCGATGGCCGCGCTCAACAAGGGCGGCGGGGCCATCGCGATCATGTCGCCGGACGGCATGAGGGCGGCGAGGCGCCGTTTGCCGAGACAGGGCGGTAGAGGCAGGCCCACGGCCAGCCCGCTCGCCTCATCGGAGGCGAAGCGGCGGGCGACCAGGGGCCAACCGCGATCGACCCACCCGGCCGCCAGAGGTTCTCCGGCGAGATCGTCGCGCGTCCGCAGCAGCGCGCGCCACGCCGCCGGCGACACGAAAATCAGATCGTGACGGCGAGGGCTGGGATTATTGCTGTCGCGTGGCGAGGCCATGCACGCGCTCCGCGATCTCCGCCGCCTTGAGCCGGCCGCCTCGGCTCTTGCCGAGACGATCGCGCCGGTCCCCGCTTTCCGGTGTCTGCGCCAGCAGCGCCTGCAGCTGGTCGGCCAGGGACACCTTCTCGTCCCAGGTGGCAAGGACCGCGCCGGTCTGGGCCAGATTGTCCAGTCCCGGTGCGAAGACGGGTGTCGACTTGGCTTTCTCCTCGAGGATCTCGACGGAGAGCTTGGTCACCTTGGACATGGAGGGCAGGTCCATCACCGCCGGCGCGGCGCCCGGCAGCGCCACCAGGGCGCGGGTTGCCAGCGCGGTGGCGATGAAGGCGCCGGCCGCCGTATGGCCATAGAGCAGGGCCACCGTGCTGCGGCCCTGCATATCGGCATAGACCAGGCATTTGGCGAGATGGGCCAGGAACTCGCTCAGCCCCAGCAGCTCGTCGCGCTTGCTCATGCGTTGGCTGTCGCTGTCCACCAGAACCAGGATGGGATCGCCGCCACCATGCTCCAGCAGATCCAGCACGCGCGCGGACAGACGGATCGCCCCGTCGACGCCGAGCGGCGTGCGATCGGCGACGCCGATCACGGCGGTGCGGCTGCCGTTCTTCAACAAACCCGATCCCAGCAGCAAACCGTCGCTCTTGCCGACGTCATGGCCCCCGGGAAACAGGGAGACGAGAATCTCATCGAGCGTCATGGCGCGGCTCCTGGACCTTGTCGGCAAGGGCGATGAAGTCCTTGGCGGGCATGGCGGGAACGGCGTCGACATCTTTGATCCCTTCGGCGCGCCAGATGTCCAGCGCGTCGGCGCAGGAGCCGAAGCGCTTCAGCCGCTCCTCCAGCCGGGCCTGCTCGGCCTTCAGCACATCCAGCCCGAAAGCCGGCGCGACCTCGATCAGATGGATCGCCGCCTCGCGGAAGCTTCGCACCGTGTCGTCGACGAACATGTCGGCGCCGCCGATCAGCCGGCGATTCTTGCCGCCCATCGTGCGCCACACCAGCGCGCGATCCTTGGAGTCGAACTCCTCCACGCCGCGGTTGGTCTCGATGACCTCGGGGCCTGAGACGCTGATGCGGCCCTGCTCGGAAACGGCCAGGGCCGAGCAGCAGCCGGCGATCAGCCCGCCGCCGCCATAGCAACCGGCCCGGCCTCCGATCAGGCCGACGACTTTCACGCCCGCCGTCCGCGCCTCGATCAGGGCGCGGATGATCTCGGAGATCGCCAGCTCGCCCGCATTGGCCTCCTGCAGGCGCACGCCACCGGTATCGAACAGAATCAGCACCGGCATCGACTTGACGTCGCGCGCGGCGCGCAGAAGGCCGGTCAGCTTGGCGCCATGAACCTCGCCGAAGGCGCCGCCCATGAAGCGTCCCTCCTGGGCGGCGACGAATACCGGGGCGCCGGCAATGTTGCCGCGGCCGACGACGATGCCGTCGTCGAACTGCGCGGGAAGATCGAACAGCCGCAGATGTGGGCTGATCTCGCGATCCTGCGGCCCGATGAATTCCTGGAAGCTGCCGGCGTCGAGCAGGAACCGAACCCGCTGCCGCGCCGATGCCTCATACCAGCTCGCGGTCCCGTCGCCCGCGGCCTGCGGCTTGTCCTTGGAATCCGGCTGGAGAGCGCTCATCGGTCATCGGCCTCGATCAAGCGGACGCCCTGGGCCAGGCGCAGCGCCACGGTGTCCGGCCGGGCGCCGCCGTCATTGATGGAAAGCTTCAGGCCGCCGGGCGAGCGCCGCTCGACGAAGTCGGCGACGACCTCTTCCCATACCGTGCCGAACCCTTCCGCCGCGGTGCTGATATCCACCTGGCATTCCGTATCGGGCAGGGTGCGCTCGACCAGCACTTCCAGATTGCCGGAGGCCACCACGCCGACGATGGCCATCGGCTTGGAGCCGGCGGCACGGGCTCGCGCCTTGTGGCGATAGCTCAAGGATTCCATCGCGCGGATCCTCCCTACCAGTTGCGGAATTTCGAGGGCGGCGCGTAGAGGCCGCCGGACCAATGGACGAGATCCTTGATGGAACGGGCCGCCAGCAGGCTCCTGTCCGCATCCAGGGGATCGATGCCGAGATCTTCGGGCCGGCGGATGGCGCCACGTTCCCGCAGAAGCTGGACCATCTTCGCATCCCGGCCGCGGCCGACATCGGTATAGCCCGCGACGCCGCGGATCGCCTGCTCGCGCTCGTTCTTGTCGCGGCAGAGCAGGAGATTGGCGATTCCTTCCTCGGTGACGATGTGGGTGACATCGTCGGCATAGATCATCACCGGGGCGAGATCGAGATCGAGCTTCTCCGCCAGGGCCAGGGCGTCGAGCGTCTCGACGAACAGGGGAACGTTCTTGTCGCCGAAGGTCTCGCCGATCTGCACGACGAGCTTGCGGCCGCGCCGCAGGGCTGCCGGCGAGTCGGGGTCGGCCTCCTTGCCGGCCTTGAGCCAGGGCTCGCTCGGATGGCGGCGCCCTCTGGCATCGGAGCCCATGTTCGGCGCGCCGCCGAAGCCGGCGATGCGCGAGGTCGTGACGGTCGAAGAATTGCCCTGAAGATCGATCTGCAGGGTGGAGCCGATGAACATGTCGCAGGCATAGAGCCCGGCGACCTGGCTGAAGGCGCGGTTCGACCGCAGCGAGCCGTCGGCGCCCGTGAAATAGATGTCCGAGCGGGCACGGATGTAATCGTCCATGCCGACTTCGGACCCGAAGCAATGGATCTGCTCGACCCAGCCGGACTCGATCGCGGGGATCAGCGCCGGGTGCGGATTGAGCGCAAAGCGGCTCGCCACCTTGCCCTTCAGCCCCAGCCGCTCGCCGAAGGTCGGGAGCAGCAGCTCGATCGCCGCGGTGTTGAATCCGATCCCGTGATTCAGCCGCTTGACGCCATAGGGCCCATAGATGCCTTTGATCGCCAGCATGGCCGTGAGGATCTGTCCCTCGGTGATGGCGGCCGGGTCGCGCGTGAACAGGGGCTCGACGAAGAACGGCTTGTCGGCCTTGACCACGAAATTGACGCGGTCGCCCGGAATGTCCACGCGCGGCACCTTGTCCAGGATCTCGCTGACCTGGGCGATGACCACACCGTCCTTGAAGGCGGTCGCCTCGACGACGGTCGGCGTGTCCTCGGTGTTGGGGCCGGTATAGAGATTGCCGTCCCGGTCGGCGCTGACCGCCGCGATCAGGGCGACATGCGGCGTCAGGTCGATGAAATAGCGGGCGAACAGCTCCAGATAGGTGTGCACCGCCCCCAGCTCGATCTTGCCGCGGAACAGCATCTTCGCGATGCGTGCCGACTGGGGGCCGGAGTAAGCGTAGTCGAGCCGCCTCGCGACGCCGCGGTCGAAGACATCGAGATGCTCGGGCAGGACCACGCCGGACTGCACCATATGCAGATCGTGCAGCTTGCCGACATCGACCGCGGCCAGGGCCCCGGCCAGCAGGTCGGCTTGCTTCTGATTGTCGCCTTCCAGGCAGACCCGGTCGCCCGGCCGGATCACGGCTTCCAGCAGGGCGGTGGCATCGCGGGCCGCCACGATCTTGCCCTTCGCCAGTTTCGATCCCGCCTCGATGCGCGCATCGCGCGCCTCTTGCGCCTTCCGCCAAGCCGTCATCTCAAGGTCCCCGTCACAAATCTGGGTTCGACCGCTGCCGACACTCTTACTTCTGGGCGTGCTGCGCCGCTTCCTCGATGACCGCCGCGACTTCCTTCGGACGCGATTCGTAGACGGAGTGGCTGGCGCCCGCGATTTCGATCGTCTGGCTGCCGGCGCGCTCGTAATACATCCGCTCGAGGTCGGGATTGATGATCCTGTCGGCGCCGGCGACGATCGCCCAGCTCGGTTTCGTCTTCCAGGCGGCGACGGTCATCGGCGCGGTGAAGACCTGCGCCGCCGTGAGGATCTGCGACCTCGCCCCGAACTCGGCCTGCTCGCGCGGCAGATCGGCGGCGAAGTCCTTGGGGAAATCGGCGGGATTGAGATAGGTGAATCCATCGGCAGTCTTGCGGATCGCCCCCTCCTGCTTCGCCGTGATGCTGGGCATGGTCTTGCCAAGGGCGCCTTCGCTCTCCCCGACATCGGGAGCATGGGCCGTCACATAGACCAGACCGACGACCTTCGGATGCATCCCGGCCTCGGTGATGACCGAGCCGCCATAGCTGTGACCGACGAGGATGCAGGATCCGGTCTGAAGGTCCAGCAGGCGGTTGACCGGGGCCACATCGTCCTGGAACGAGGTCAATGGCTCCTGCGCCATGGCCACGTCGTAGCCGTCGCGGGTGAGGATGTTGTAGACCGGCCTCCAGCCCGAAGCGTCCACCGAGGCGCCGTGAACCAGCACGACGCGTTTGACGGGAGAGGCAGAGGACGGGACGGCGCTCGCGGCGAGAATGAGGCCTGCGGCAAAGGCAGGTGCGAAACAGAGTCCGAGAATCCCGGCAATGGACATAGGAATTATTTCAGCCTCTATTGTCGCGAACGGATTACATCTGCGTGGCTCCCTTTCTGAAGGAAACTGGAATCATTCTCTTGTCGGGGATTGCGCCGCTTGGTGCGAATCGCGGATTTCGGCGGGAAAGAGCCGTGAAATCGAAGATGGGTGCCGTTCGGAAAGTTCGGCCGATCTTCGGGAGCGCGAGCGACGGCAGGTCGCGCGAACCGATTTGACTCGGATCGCCGCCATGGCGATCTGCCGCCTTCTCAGGTCACGGCGCGTCTGGCGTGCCGTGCGGCACCGGCGACCCCGCGGTATCGGCTACCATCGGCGAATCGGCGCGTCCGTGATCCGCTCGACCCCCTGCTCCGTCACCAGCACGGTTTCCTCGAAATCCCCCAGATAACCGTCGCGCGAGAGCGTCTTCTCCAGGCAGAGCACCATGCCGGGAACCAGCTTCGTCGGCTCGCCCGGATTGAGCCAGGGCGAATCCCAACCCAGCCCGACACCATGACCGAGGCCCGTGAACACGCCGGTCAGCGGATAACCCAGTTCCTGCTGCTTGCGTATGCCGGCTTCGGCGACGTCGCCGGCCGTGGCCCCTGGTCTGATTGCGGCGATGCCGGCCTCGACCACGGCAATCGCCGCTTCGAAAGCCTCGACCTGTTCCGGCTGGGTCCGGCCGATGGGGCAGGATCGCGACAGATCGAAATAATAGCCCTGCAGCACCCCGGATATGCCGGCGCGGAACGGAAATTGGTTTTTACGCATCACGATAAAGAACGCATCTCTGAAGCTATAGCGCAATGCGCTCGACACTTCCGCTCCGCCGAGTACAAACACTCATGCATCAACGACGATGATATCTCAGAGGCTGACTGAAAAAGGAGTTGGGTGATTTCAATCGGTTGTGATTCCGTTGGGTTGCAAATCTCAATGGAGATCACGATGGCCTGGACTGAAACCACCCGACCGCACTATCGGCGCGATGCCTTGCGATACGCAAGCGACCTGACGAATGCGGAATGGGCGTTGATCGCGCCCTTGATGCCGATGGCTTCCAAACTGGGGCGGCCGAGAAAGACAAATCTGCGCTCGGTGGTGGAGGCGATCCTGTACATGGCTTCGACCGGCTGCCAATGGCGCGCGATCCCCAAGGAGTTCCCGCCCTACTCGACGGTGCAGAGCTACTTCTACGCCTGGTCGCACAAAGGCTTACTGGCGCACATCAACCACATGCTGGTCACGGCCCTGCGCGAGAGGGTCGGGCGAGAGGCCAGCCCCACGGCGGGGGTGATCGACAGCCAGTCTGTGAAGAGCACCGAGTGTGGCGGGCCACGAGGCTTCGATGCCGCCAAGAAGATCAAAGGCCGCAAACGCCATATCGTCACCGATACCGAGGGCTGCCTGGTCGGGGTGCAGGTTCACGCTGCGGATATCCAGGATCGCGATGGCGCGCCCGACGTGCTGATGTCGATCCGCTCTCTCTACCCGTGGCTGCGCCATGTGTTCGCCGATGGCGGCTATGGTGGCGACAAGCTACGCGACGCCATGGCCGCGCTTGGTCAATGGACCTTCGAAATCATCAAGCGCTCCGACGCCGCCAAGGGCTTCGAGTTGCTGCCTCGCCGATGGGTGGTCGAACGCACCTTCGCCTGGCTCGGCCGATGTCGCCGCCTCGCCAAGGACTTCGAAGCCACCATCGAAAGCGCCGTGGCCTGGATCCTCGTCGCCCACATCCGTCGTCTCACGCGACGCTTGGCGAGACCTTGAAAGGCGCACAGCTTTATGAGTCAGAACTCTCAGATGTGATGTCGTACCTTGAAATGCTGCGGCAACGATCTGCGGAATTTGAAAGTGCCGATCTTCAAAGTTGTCTTGTGATGAGTTATCAAGCCGCGATTCTTCACAGCCAGCAACATGCGAACGGAAGTCTCGCGTTAAATGCAGCGGTAATGGAGTCGCTAGTCGAAGAAATCTTCTTCGCCTACGCGCTGATTGAGGGGCGTCCGGAAAAGGGGTTCGCGAACAAGACACACAAATGCGCAGCAATCCTTGAAAAACACTTTCAGAAAATGAGCCTTTACGAGCAGCTGTCATATCTCTTCAAAGGCGGCTTGATAGAGAAATATCTCTATGATCGGGCAAATGATATGCGCCTTAAGCGAAATGCCTTGATGCATAAAGGCAAGCAAGTAAGTTCTCGAGATGCTGCGGACATGCAAACCATCGTTAGAGATTTTTGGTACTTTCTTATCGACCGGCCCTTTGAATTGCTTGCTCCCTGGAGCTATCGGTACTGATGGCAACTGCATCGCTCACCCCCACTTCCAGAACTCGCTCCCGCTCTTCGTCAGTTCCTGCGACAGCACCATGCGATGGACCTCGGAGGCGCCGTCCACCAGCCGCGCCTGGCGGGCGTAGCGGTAGATCCATTCGAGGATCGTGTCCTTGGAATAGCCCTTGGCGCCGCAGAGCTGGATCGCGGTGTCGACCGATCTGTGCAGCACGTCGGCGACGGCGACCTTGGCCATCGACACTTCCTTGCGCGCCTTGCCGGTCTTATCGAGCTGCCAGGCCGCATGCATGGTGAGGAGCCGGCCGATCTGGATCTCCATCGCGGCCGAGCCCAGCATCATCTGCACCGATTCGTGATCCTTGAGCGCCGCGCCGAAGGCCTGCCGCTCGGCGACATAGGCGCCGGCGATCTCGAGCGCGCGCTTGGAGAGGCCCAGCCAGCGCATGCAATGGGTGAGACGCGCGGTCGAGAGGCGGATCTGCGTCGCCTTCAGCCCCTCGCCCACTGCCATGAGGCGGTTCTCGTCGGGAATCTCGAGCCCGTCATACTCGATCTCGCAATGACCACCATGCTCCTCCGGTCCCATGATCGGGATGCGGCGGATGATGCGCCAGCCCGGATCCTTCGCGTGATGCAGGAAGGCGGTGAGGCCGCGGCGCGGATCGTCGGAGGTGCGCGCGATCAGGATGAAATGCTCGGCCCCTTGCGCGCCGGTGATGAACCATTTGCGGCCCCGCACGACCCAGCGGTCGCCCTTCTTCTCGGCCCGCGTCAGCATCATGCCGCCGGGATCGGAGCCCGAGCCCGGCGCCGGCTCGGTCATCACGAAGGAGGAGCGCAGCCGGCCCTCGACGATCGGCTTCAGCCATTTCTCCTGCTGATCCGGCCGAGCGACCTTCTCCAGCAGGATCATGTTGCCGTCGTCGGGGGCGGCGCAGTTGAAGGCGACGGCGCCGAAGATCGAGCGCCCCATCTCCTCGTAGCAGGCGGCCATGCCGGTGACGGGCAGGCCCTGGCCGCCCAGTTTCTTCGGCATCTGCAGCGCCCAGAGACCTTCCGCGCGCGCCTTCTGGCGCAGAATCGCCAGCCGGTCCTCGCGGATGTTCTCATGCGCGTCATAGGCGCTCGGGTCGGCCTCGACCGGCAGGATGTGATCCTCGACGAAGGCGCGGATGCGGCGGCGGTAATCCTCGATCTCGGGGCTGAGGGCGAAATCCATCGATGGGGTCCTTGGCAGAAGGGGCGCGGATGATAGCAAGCTGGCCTGGCCGGATCGACCCGCCTAATCTGGTCTTCTCCGCCGGCGAGAACCCTGCGAGCAACCTCATGACCATGTACCGCGACAACGACATCGATTCGGGGCGGACGATCGATTGGAGCCGCGCCAGCGCCGACTATGCGCAGCACCGTCCCGGGCCGCCCGACAGCTTCTTCGCCAGGCTGCAGGCCCTGGGCGTCGGGCTTCCGGGCCAGCGCATCCTCGATCTCGGCACCGGCACGGGGCTGATCGCGCGGCGCCTGGCGAAACAAGGGGCCAAGGTCGCCGGCATCGACATCGCGACCGGTCAGCTGGCCCAGGCGCGGAGGCGGCGGAACAGGAAGGCCTCGCGATCGATTTCCGCGAGGCGCCGGCCGAAGAGCCACCCTTCCCCGACCGCAGTTTCGACGCGGTCACGGCCAATCAATGCTGGCTCTATTTCGACAAGGCGCGACTCCTGCCGCGGCTGCGCCGCCTCCTTGCGCCGGGCGGCCTCATCGCCGTCAGCCATTTCTCCTGGCTGCCGCGTCGCGATCCGATCGCGGCAGCCACCGAGGCGATCGTGCTCAAGCACAACCCGGCCTGGACCGGCGGCGATTGGGACGGCGAGGTGCCGGTGCCGCCGGACTGGATGACGCCGGATCTCGAACTGCGCGGATTCTTCTTCCATGACGAGGCGATCCCCTTCACGGCCGAGAGCTGGCGCGGCCGCATCCGCGCCTGCCGCGGTGTCGGCGCCTCGCTCGAGCCCGAGGCCGTGGCCGCCGTGGATCGCGAACTGGCGCAATGGCTCGCGATCCATGCCGGCGAGCGCTTTAGCGTGCTGCACCGGCCCGATGCCACGATCCTGGGATTTCGTGTAGAGTGACCGGAAGGCCTCCGTCGAAGGAAGGCCGTCACGAAACCGACATGGAATTCAGGCCAGGCTTTCGGGCCGAGTTCGCAGGGAGAGGCTGCCATGGACGCGACCGCGCACGAGATCACCTATCGCCCTTCGACCGAAGCGCACCGCTTCGTCGAAGCGCCCCTGGTCGTGGCCACGCCCGAGACGCTTCGGGGCTACGGCAATCTGGTCGAGGATTTCGAAGCCCAGAAGATCGAGATCGTGCGCTGGCCGGCACTGGGCCGCCGGCCGGTGGATACCAACTCGGGCGACCAGGGCGGCACCACCGAAGGGCTGTTCGAATTCTGGTGGAAGGAAGGCGCGCTGCATGCCCGCAACGAGGCGGTCGGCGACAGCTATTTGTTCGGCTGGAGCGACTTTCCCGATGCCATCAAGGAACGGCGCAACTCGCCGCGCGAGCGCGCCCTCATCTGGCGCGCCAATTATCATCCCGATGGCGGGCAGCTTTTCTTCCCGCTCGACAACCAGCCCTTCATCGCGCCCCTGGCGCTGCCCGGCGACGATGTGACGCCGGAGAAGTTCGTCGCCTTCTGGTGCGACGGCTCGCAAGGTCTCTATATCCATCCGAACATCTGGCACGCCGCCGTCGTGCCGCTGGCCGACCATGCGCGCTTCCGCGACCGGCAGGGCAAGGTCCATGCCCGCATCTCGGTCGATTTCGTCAAGGAGTTCGGCTGCTTCCTGGCGGCCCCGATGCGCCATCCCTGACGCGCGGCGCCGGCAGTCCATAATCCCGCCTCATCGAATTCATCGCCGCTTCGCATTGGCCGCGCGGCGCCGGCTGCGACATCTTGAGGGGCAAGGGCGCCGAGACGACAGCCATCGGCGTCGCCCCCGCCGCCAATCATCCCCCTCCTGGCGGCCGATCCGATGCCGGCGGGACTCCCCCATCCCGCTGGCATCCCTTCCTCTCAGGTGCGCCAGCATCTTCAGGGATACCAGATGGCGCTGCAGGCATCGGAATGGAACCGCTCCATCAGTCTCGGAGCGCGGACATTCTCATGCTGGTTTTCGCATTCGACCTTGCAGGCGTCGTCCGCACAGGCGGACTGGCATTGCTGCGATTCCACGAAGCTCTTGTTGTAGAGACGCTCGAAGGTCAGTCGCTCCATGTCCGAGCAATCGATCGGCGTCCGATCGACCGTGCTCTCGGCCGGGGCCGCAGGCGCAGGTGACTGAGGTTCCGGCTTCTGGTCGTAAGGCGGGGTCGCGATCATCGGCGCCGACGGCAATGCCGTCGTGGTCGCGGGCTCCGCAGGTTCGGGCGCGACGGCCGGGACTGGCGGCGGCTCCGCCGGCGTCGGCGACGTCATCGCCGGCAGCGGCTGGGACATGGTGGGGGGCGCCGGTAGCGAGGTTTCGGCCGGCGGTGCCGGCGCCGGCGTGGTCACGCCCTCCGGATGCGCATTCTGCTCCTGCGTGAGCGCGTCGCGTGCCTCCCAGTCGGCGCCCTGCGGGCAGTTGCCATAATCGTACCAGCTGCCGACCTCGCAGCGGAGCATGTGGCCGCGATAACAGAGCAGCGTGCCATGCTGCCACTGATTGATGCGGGTGACGCCGTTCTCGATCTCGACCAGGGGACGGGTCAGATAGGGGCATTCCGAGCCAGCCTGGACCGGGCTCACGCCCCAGCAGGAAAGGGCGAGGGCGCCGATCGGCCAGAACGCACGACGAAACCTCATGACGCCTCGAAAACGCAAAGCCGGAACGCGGGCGCCCGCCATGAGCGGGCCCGCCAGGAGAGGATAAGGCCTAAACGAGGAACGCCAAGGGGCGCGGCCGCGACGGGACGCCGCCGGCCGCCGCTGCCCGGGAAAAGCCACCGGGCGCGTCGGGCCCGGATCGAAGGCTCGGCACCTACTGCAGCAGGTTCAGCAGATCGCGCTGACGCATGTTGCCCTGGACCGACATCGACACGCCGACCTGCACCAGCACCTTGCGCGAGGTCGCCACGATCATCTCGGAGGCCATGTCCAGATCGAGCAGCGCGCTGCGGGCGGCCTCGCTGTTCTCGACCGTGGTCGCGATGTTGGCGGCGGCGAAATCGAGCCGGTTGAGCGAGGAGCCGAGGCCAGCGCGCGCCTTCACCAGCCGGTCCATCGCCGTATCGAGCGCGTCGATCGCGCCGGTGGCGTTGGCGAGGCTGTCGACCGTGCTCAGATGCAGGCCCAGATTGTAGCTGCTGATGGCATCGAGCGCGACGCCGATGCGGTCGGAGCTGCCGGTATCGCTGCTGACCTTGATCGAGTAGTTGCGGTTGGTGGGTGCAGCGATGCTGCTATAGACCGTGGTCGGATCGAGCAGGTTGGCGACGACCGTGCCCTTGCCGCCGCTGTTGACGGTCATGTCGCCGCCGGAACCGATGCCGATATCGATCTGGATCTGCGGCAGGCTGGCGCGGGCGAGATCGACGATGCCCTGGCCCCAGGTCTTGTCGGCCCCCGACTGCCCCATATCGCGGGCGGTCGAAGTGATCAGATTGGTGATCTCCTTGCCGCTCAGACTGGGGAACAGGCTTTCCAGCACCGCCGCGGCGCCCGCGACCAGTGGGGCCGCCATCGAGGTGCCGGACATATAGGCGAGGGTGCCGCCGACATAGGTCGAGAGGATGTTGACGCCCGGCGCATCGACGGTCGCATCCTTGGCGATGCCGGCGAGATTCGAGAAGCTCGCCATGTGATCGAGGAAATCGGTGGCGCCCACCGCCAGCATCGAGCCGTCGGCATTGGGATCGATCGCATATTGCGCGGGCCAGAGCGGGCTCTCGCCCGAGGAGTTGCCCGAGGAGGCGATCACCACCACGCCCGCCGCGACCGCCGCGGCGATGGCCGTATTCTCGGCGGCGCTGGGTGCCGTGCCGCCGAGGCTCATATTGATGATCTTGGCGCCCTGGGCGACGGCGTAGTTGATCGCCGAGGCCACGTCGTTGGGATTGATGCCCCCGCCGCTCGCCGTCTGGATCACCTTGATCGGCAGGATCTTGGCCTGGAAGGCGACACCTTGCGTGCCCGCGCCGTCATTGACCGCGGCGATGATGCCGGCCACATGCGTGCCATGGCCGCCCTCGGCGGCATTGTCGTCCATCGGATTGGCGTCGCCGTCGGCGATGTCGGTGCCGGCCAGGAGGTTGGCGGCGAGCTGGCTGTGGCCGGTATCGACGCCGCTGTCGATCACGGCGACGGTGATGCCGCTGCCCGCGGCATTGGTGCCGTAGGCGGCACCGCGCGCATAGGCGGTCGAGGCATGGACGATGCCGAGCCCGCCCGAGATCCTGTATTCCGCATCCTCGAAGGCGGCGGCGCTGCCCGCACCGGCAATGGTGCCGAGCGCATTGCCGTCCTGGTCGGAGACGCTGACGATCAGCCGGTCGGTCACGCCGCTGCCGTCGTTCTCATAGGTGATGCGGCCGAGATCGAGGTCGGTCTGGGTGAAGCTGTCGCCCAGGGTCAGCGCCACGCCGTCGCGCTTGACGACGCCATGCGCGACGTCACCGCGCAGCGTGTAGGTGGCGCCGGTATAGCCGACCAGGGTCTGGCCGTTGAACTCGGTCGCGCCGGAGATCCGGTCGATCTCGTCGCGCAGCGCCACATATTCCGTGTTGATCATCGCCCGCTCGGCGCCCGAGAGCTGCCCGGAGGAGGACTGCACCGCGAGCGACTTCATGCGGTCGATAATGGTGGTCACCTTCGCCATGGCGCCGTCGGCGATCTGCACCATCGAAGCGGCCTGGCCGGCATTCACGCCCGCCTGGCGCAGCGCCTGGACTTTCGAATTGATGCGCGAGCCGATGGCCATGGCGGCGGCATCGTCCTTCGCGGTGACGACCCGCGAACCGGAGGAGAGCCGGGCGACCGAATTGGTGAGGGCCGCGTCGCTCGCCGCCAATTGGCGATTCGCGATCTGCGACGCGAAATTGAAGGTAACCGTGAGGGCCATGGCGGCCGTCTCCAACTACTTGTCAGAGTTTCAACCCATGTCGTTCCCGCGCCTACTTGGCCCGGGGAGGCACAAGCTAGTGGCGAACCGCCAACAAAAGGTTGACGATCCTCCATCTTCCGGGGCGGCGGCGCGGCCGGGGGAGTGGAGTAATCTCTTCCTAATCATAGGTTCCGAGGGAATCCGCCCCCGCGATGCCCGTCCTGTTCGCGACCCATACATCCCCTGGCTATATGGATCCGCCGCGTCTCTCGGCCGAGCCGGTGGTCTGCGGCCCGGCGCGCCCCGATCAGCGCGAGGGCGATCGGGTGGTCTCGCTCCAGACGGGCCTGGGAAGCTACGACCTCGCCGCGGTCATCGACCGCCTGCCGGCCCCTCAGCGTCCCGATCTGGTCGTGGTGCGGGCCGACGCGACGAGGCGCAACCGGCCCGGCAATCTCGCCGGCGTCAAGGCGCGGCGCGTGCTCCTGATCGGCGACACCCATCATGGCCGCGCGCCGATCGCGGGCCTGATCCGCTATGCGAAGGCCGAGCCCTTCGACCTGATCCTGCTCGACTACACCCGCCAGCATGGCCATTTCTTCGTCGAAGCGGGTTTGCGCCAGGTCCACTGGCTGCCCGCCTTCGCCATCGATCCGCCGCCCGTGACCGGCCCGCGGGAGCCGCGTCGCGGCCTGACCTTCCTCGGCCAGCTGCGCGACCATCACTGCCAGCGCCGGCTGATGGTCGACCGGCTCATCGAAGCGGGCCTCAAGCCGGAGCTCTTCATGGCGAAGGGAGCGGCGGGCCAGAATCTTCACGCGGCTTCGACCGTCGCCTTCAATTGCAGCCTCAATGGCGATCTGAACCAGCGGGTGATCGAGGTGCTGGCGGCGGGCGGCTGCCTGCTGACCGACCGGCTGGCGCCGCAGGCGGGGCTCGAGCTGCTGTTCGAACCCGGTCGCCATCTTCGGCTCTATGACGGGGCGGCCGATCTCGTGGCCCAGGCGGAAGAGCTCCTCGCCGATCCGCCCAAGGCGGCCGCGATCGCCGCGGCCGGCAAGGCCCATTACGAGGAGGCCTACAGCCGCGGGCCGGTCATGGCGGAGTTTGCCGCCCTGCTCGAAGGGCGGGACGGGCGCCCGGCGCATGCGCTCGCCCAGGATCCACGCTGTGCCAAGCCTGTCGCTGCCGCCGCCACGCTCGAAGCACGCCTTGCGCTCTATCATGGGCTGCAGGAGCTGCATCGGCTGGAGCCCGCTTTGTCGGTCTTGTTCGCCGGCGAAGCCGATCCCGACATGGTTTCCGACGCGGTCGATCTGCCGCGCCTCGCGGCCTCGGTCGAGCCGATGCTGGGTGCCTCGGCGCGAGACGCGATCGGCCGGCTGACGGTGCCGGGGCAGGTGACGATGCAGGCGCCGGAGAGCCGGCGCTGGGATGTGATCGTGGCCTCGAGCGCCTGGCTCGAGGCGGCCGGCGGCCCGGCCTTCCTGGAACGGCGGACCCGCGCGCTGGCGCTGACGGATCGCCTGCCGGATGCGCGCGCGGCCGGCGACGCCCCGACCGGCTTCTCACCCTGGCGTTCCTTCCCGGCACTGCTGCTGTCGCCCGGGCTCGCGCCGATCGCGAGCGTGAAGCCCGACTGAGGCCGAGGCGACGCCGGCGCAGAAATTTCTCGGCGGCATGAATTTACTCTTGCGTAACAGGTCGATTGGCATTATTTGCCGCGACGGACGTAGTTCGCACGTGCCTATGGCCCCTCGTGGTTATGCAACGACGAAAACGCGGCCTCTTATTGGTTGAGCGGCATCGGTGATGCCGGTTCCGATTGGGACGTGATTTGTTGTTCGCCGCCTGGGGGCCCTCTCCCAAAACGGCAAAGACGGTCTGAACGCCTCTGGGAGCCTCTTTCGGCTCCGGAGCGGCGGCGCTGCCGGCCCTTCGCAGGGTCCGGCCGCGCAGGATCATGAGTTCCGGTTTCAGGGAGTGAAGGACGATGCGCCTCTTCTTTTTCGGCAGCCTGATGGATGCGGACCTGCTGCGGCTCGTGCTCGACCGCGACACCGGCGACATCGCGCATGCGCCCGCCGAGATCCTCGGCTATGAGCGTCGCCGCGCGAAGAACGAATCCTTTCCGATCATCGTGCCGACGCCGGGCGGTCGCGTCGAAGGCCGGGTCGTCACCGGCCTCACCGCCGAGGACGTCGCCCGGATCCAGTGGTACGAGTCCGACGATTACGCGCTGCGCCCCTGCGTGGTGAAGGCGGGCGATGCCCGCCATGACGCCTATGTGTTCCTGGCGACGGCGTCGCTCCAGGACGAGGGCGTGGCCTGGGAGTTCGATCACTGGGTCGCGGTCGAGAAGCCGATGTGCCTCAGCCTCGCCCAGGAGATCATGAGCCATTACGGCGCCATCAGCTCGACCGAGCTGGTCGAGCGCTGGCCCGCGATCAAGGCCCGCGCCATGGTCCAGCATTTCGGCGAGCCGGCCGCCCAGCCGACCCGGCGCCGCGCCGGCAGCCGGCGGTAATCCTAGATTTTATCTCCTCCCCCGCTCTGCGGGGGAGGATCAAGGAGGGGGATGACGCGGTCTCGCTACCGCGTTTGCCCCCTTCCTAGCCTTCCCCCTTGAAGGGGGAAGGGACAGATTTAGGAGCGCGCTTTATGCGTCATGCCGGCCCCCATGTCGGGCCGTAGGCCCGCATGAGGACAGGCTCCAGCCGGCATCCATGACCACCGGCTGCGCCTACCCTTGCGCGATGGGTGTTCATGGATCCCAGCCTTCGCTGGGATGACGAATCGAGACGCGGCTCGGTCCCGGCTTACTCTTCTCCTCAACCCAACGTGATCTCCGACCGGACTCCTGGGTCTTGTTTTCCGGGGCTCGCTCCGCCAATTCCTGAGGCAGACCCGAGAACTCCAAGAACAAGGACGGTCTCCGCATGCTCAGCCGCCTCTTCGCCGAGAAATCCTTGAAATTGCCGACCCCGGCCGAGGCCCTGCCCGGCCGCGCCGAAGCCCTGCCCGTGCCCGAAGCCCATGACGTCAATGGCCGCAAGCTGACGCCGCCCTTCCCGGCCGGCCTGCAGCAGGCGGTCTTCGGCCTCGGCTGCTTCTGGGGGGCGGAGCGCAAATTCTGGCAGGCGCCGGGGGTCTGGGTGACGGCCGTGGGCTATGCCGGCGGCATCACCCCCAACCCGACCTACCGGGAGACCTGCACCGGCCTCACCGGCCATACCGAGGCCGTTCTGGTCGTATTCGATCCGAAGGAGACCTCCTACGAGGCCCTGCTCAAGATCTTCTGGGAGAGTCATGACCCGACACAGGGCATGCGCCAGGGCAACGATGTCGGCACGGTCTATCGCTCGGCGATCTATGCCACCAGCCCCGAGCAGCTCCGGGCCGCAGAGGCTTCGCGCCAGGCCTATCAGCGCGTGCTGACGCGGGGCGGCTATGGGCCGATCACGACCGAGATCGCGCCGGCGGGCCCCTTCTATTACGCGGAGGCGTATCACCAGCAATATCTCGCCAAGAACCCGGGCGGCTATTGCGGCCTCGGCGGCACCGGCATGAGCTGCCCGATCGGCGCCGTCGCGATGGCGGACTGATTCAGAGGGGGCGGACTGATCCCGAGGGGCCGGCCCCGAGCACCGTCCCATCCTTGGGGTTTGTCTTTTGCCGGACAGCCTGATTTGATCGACAGCGCCCTCTCCCCTCGGGAGAGGGCGCTTTTCGTTTCAGGAACAGGATTTGGAATGGCCCTCAGCAACGCGCCCGATCTCATTCTCGTCAATGCCGATATCCGCAGCATGGATCCGCTCGAGCCGCGGGCCGAAGCGCTGGCGGTCAAGGACGGGCGCCTGGTCGCGCTCGGCCGCAACGACGAGATCCGGGCGCTGGCCAATGGCCGCACCCGGAAGATCGACGCGGGCGGAAGGCTGGCGCTGCCGGGATTCCAGGACACCCATATCCATCTCCAGGACAGCGGCACCGATTTCGCAACGAGCGCCAATCTCGAGGCCTGCCGCACCGTGGAGCAGCTCCAGGCCGTCTTGCGCGACTTCGCCGCGCGACGCACCAACGATCATTGGATCCGCGGCACCGGCTGGTATTCCGGGATCTTCGGCGCCCACAATCTCGACCGCGCCGTGCTCGACGCCGCGGTGCCCGACCGGCCGGTCTGGATCTACGCCTCCGACGGCCATAACGCCGCGATCAACTCGAAAGGCTGCGAGGAGATCGGGCTCGATGCCAGCATCGCCGATCCGCACAACGGCAAATTCGTGCGCGACGCCAAAGGCGTGCCCACCGGCCTGATCTACGAGGACGCGATCGACTGGGTGCGCCAGCGCATGCCCAAGCGGCCGCTCGACGCCTATTTCGACGGCGTGCGCTTCGGCCAGGACCTCTGCAGCCGCCACGGCATCACCGGCGTGCTCGACGCGCTGGTGCGCGAACGCCATATGAAGGTCTATTGCGATCTCGACCGGGCGGGCGAGCTCAAGGTCCGGGTCCGCGCCACCGCGAAGGTCAATCCCGACGAATCCGTGGCCGACGCGCTGGGCCGCCTAGACGCGCTGCGGCGCGATTTCCACACGCCCATGGCCCAGGTCCATTCGGCGAAGTTCTTCCTCGACGGCGTGCTCGAGAACCGCACGGCCGTGATGATCGAGGATTATTCCGACGCGGAAGGCGGCAATGCGGCGCTCTTCTTCGACCGGGAGCATCTGACGCAGCTCTTCATCGCCTTCGACGCGGCGCGCTATCAGCTCCATGTCCATGTGATCGGCGACGGCGCGACGCGCATTGCGCTCGACGATATCGAGGCGGCGCGGGCCGCCAACGGCGCCTGGCCCAGCCTGCATCAGCTGGCGCATGTGCAGGTGATCGACCCGGCCGATATCCCGCGGCTGCGCGAGCTCGGCGTCGTCGCCAACATCCAGCCGCTCTGGGCGCGCTGCGAGCCTTCGGTCACCGAGGTGGCGATGCCCATGATCGGCGAGATGCGCGGGCGCTGGATGTATCCCTGGCGCACCATCCTCGACAGCGGCGCGCCCTATGCCGTCAGCAGCGACTGGGGCGTCTCGACGCTCAATCCCTTCGCCATCATGCAGGTCGCGGTGACGCGCCGGCCCGAGAGCAAGAAATCCGACTATCCGGCCTTCTTCGCGGAGGAAGGGCTGACGGTCGAGCAGGTTGTGCGCGGCTACACCACCCGCGCCGCCGCCGTGGCCTGGCGCGCCGAGGAGACCGGCTCGCTGGCGCCCGGCAAATATGCCGATGTGATCCTGCTCGATCGGGACATCTTCGCGATCGATCCCTACGAGATCGGGGCGACCCAGGTCGATCTCACCCTGCTGGGCGGGCGCGAGACCCATCGCGCGGCGGGCTTCGCCGGCTGAGCTGACCTTCGAGCATAACGGGAGGTTGACGATGGCGACATTGCGAAGCGTGGCCTTGCCTTCGGGCGACAAGGTCGTGGCGCTGGGCCAGGGCACCTGGCGCATGGGGGAGAAGGGCGGCGACCGCAAGCGCGAGGTGGCGGCGCTCAAGCTGGGGCTCGATCTGGGCCTGAGCCTGATCGACACCGCCGAGATGTATGGCGAAGGCGGAGCCGAGGAGGTCGTGGGCGAGGCGGTCAAGGGCCGGCGCGACGAGGTCTTCATCGTCAGCAAGGTCTATCCCCAGAATGCCAGCCGGCGCGGCGTGGCGCTCGCCTGCGAACGCAGCCTGAAGCGGCTCAAGACCGACCGCATCGATCTCTATCTGCTGCATTGGCGCGGCAACGAGCCCTTGAGCGAAACCGTCGCCGGCTTCGAGGCGTTGCGCGCCGCCGGCAAGATCCGGCATTGGGGCGTCAGCAATTTCGACGCCGACGACATGGCGGAGCTGTTCGCGCTGCCGCAGGGCAAGGCCTGCGCCAGCAACCAGGTGCTCTACAACCTGAAGCATCGCGGGCCCGAGTTCGACCTCCTGCCCTGGCAGGCGAAGCACGAGATTCCGGTGATGGCCTATTCGCCGCTGGAGATCGGCGCCTTCGCCAATCGCGGCGAGACCAAGCGCATCGCCGAGCGCCATAAGGCGACGACGAAGCAGGTGGCGCTCGCCTGGATCCTGCGCCGGCCCGACGCGATCGTGATCCCCAAGGCCTCCGATCCCGACCATGTCCGCCAGAACCGCGCGGCCCTCGATCTCACCTTGACGAAGCAGGACCTGGCCGAGCTCGACACCCTCTCGCCGCCGCCGAGCCGGAAGACGCCGCTGTCGATGATTTGAGAAAGCGAGTCTGGCTGCTCCTCCCTCCCCCTACCCCCTGACTCGATGTGATCGCTTCGCTCTACTTTTAAGCTTCAAACGCGAATGGCGAACGATCACCCCTATCCCCTCCCCCCTTGAGGGGGAGGGTTAGGGAGGGGGCTGCGCGATCCGCGATTACTCTTTCCGCCAGATCGTCTTGTAAAGGCCGCCCGCGATCGCGGCGCCGATGAGCGGGGCGACCCAGAACAGCCAGAGCTGGCCCAGGGCCCAGGCGCCGGCGAAGAGCGCGGGGCCGGTGCTGCGCGCCGGATTGACGGAGGTGGCCGTCACCGGGATCGAGATCAGATGGATCAGGGTCAGGCAGAGACCGATCGCGATCGGCGCCAGGCCCTTGGGCGCGCGCTCGTCGGTGGCCCCCAGGATCACGATCAGGAACATGAAGGTCATGACCACTTCGGAGATGAAGCAGGAGACCAGGCTGTAGCCGCCGGGCGAGCCGAAGCTTCCCGCCTCGGCCTGGCCGTAGCCGTTGGCGGCGAAACGTCCGATTTCGTAGCCCGGTTGACCGCTGGCGATCAGATAGATGATGCCCGCACCTGCGATCGCCCCCAGCACCTGGGCGACGACATAGGGGACGAGATCCTTGGCCGGGAAGCGGCCGGCCACGACGAGCCCGAGCGAGACGGCCGGGTTGAGATGGCAGCCCGAGATATGGCCGATGGCGAAGGCCATGGTCAGGACCGTCAGACCGAAGGCCAGGGCGACGCCGAGGATGCCGATGCCGAAATTCGGCGAAGCGGCGACATCCGGAAAGGCGAGCGTCAGCACGGCGCTGCCGCAGCCGCCGAGCACCAGCCACAAGGTGCCGACGAACTCGGCAGCCAGTCTCTTCGATAAAGGCATAGGATCCCCCCGAATGCGGCGGTGCCCTCATGCCCCCGAGGCGGGAACGGGCCATCCGCCGGTTACCAATGTTCGGTCTCATCCCTCGGGCTTCCCGACCCGATCGAGACCTGTCCAAGAGCCTAGTCCGGCGGCGCCGGGCTTCAAGCGCGAAGCGCGGAACCGGCCCTGGATTTGGCTTCATTTCAAGGGGCAGGCGCCGAGGAAAGAGCCGATCTGGGACGGGCCGCCCGCCCCGCCGGCCGCTCCCGAGTCGTTCAGCCGACCGGCGCGTTCGCCCGCTCGATCATGGCCCGCAGCAGCACGTCGCAGCCGGCAGCGACATCGTCCTTGGTCGCGTTCTCGATCTCGTTATGGCTAATCCCGTCCTCGCAAGGCACGAACACCATGGCCGTCGGCGCCACGCGGGAGAGATAGACGGCGTCGTGTCCGGCGCCCGAGATGATGGGCATGTTGGCATAGCCCAGCGACTTGGCCGCGGCTTCCACCGCGCCGACGCATTCGCGCGCGAACTTGACCGGCGGCGAGTACCAGATCTCCTTGAGATCGAGCGCAAGACCGATCGCCTGCGCCTCGGCCTCGCAGGCCTTGCGCAGCGCGGCATCCATCTGGTTCAGCACCGCCTCGTCGGGATGGCGGAAATCGACCGTGAAGAAGACGCGGCCGGGGATCGTGTTCCGCGAATTGGGCGATACCTGCATCATGCCGACGGTCGCGCAGGCATAAGGCTGGTTCTCGAGCCCGATGCGATTCACATGGCCGACCATGCACGACGCGCCCACCAGCGCATCCTTGCGCCGCTTCATTGGCGTCGGACCGGCATGGGCTTCCTGCCCGGTTACCACGGCTTCGTACCAGCGGATGCCCTGCACGCCCTGCACCACGCCAATCTGCTTCTTCTCGGCCTCGAGGATCGGGCCCTGCTCGATATGCGCCTCGAAGAAGGCGCCCACCTTGCGCTTGCCCACCTCCTGGTCGCCGAAATAGCCGATGCGCTTGAGCTCCTCGCCCATGGTCTTGCCGTCCGTGTCGGCGCGGGAGAGCGCGTAATCGAGGTCGAAGGCGCCGCCGAACACGCCCGAGGCCACCATGGCCGGGGCGAAGCGCGAGCCTTCCTCGTTGGTCCAGACCACGACCTCGACCGGGGCTTGCGTCTCGGTGCCGTGATCGTTGAGCGTGCGGATGACCTCGAGGCCCGCCAGCACGCCATAGGCGCCGTCGAACTTGCCGCCGGTGGGCTGGGTGTCGATATGGCTGCCGGTCATGACCGGCGGCAGGCTGTCGTCGCGGCCGGCCCGGCGCGCGAAGATGTTGCCCATCTTGTCGATTGTCACGCTGCAGCCCGCATCCTTGCACCAGCGCACGAACAGGTCGCGCGCCTCGCGGTCCAGGTCGGTCAGGGCCAGACGGCAGACCCCGCCCTTCTCGGTGGCGCCGATCTCGGCAAGCCGCATCAGGCTCTGCCACAGCCGGTCGCCATTGATACGGATGTTGGTCGCCATGGTCGCTCCCTCGGGGAAATCACGTCGGATCGAACCCGCGGGCTCGCGGGAGGCCGACTTTAGCGGCCTGTCCGCAGGCGTCAATCGGGGCATGGCAAAGAGAGAGGGCGCCTTCGAAGGAGGTGGACGCGACGTCAGGAGCGAGCCCCACGGCACCCCCCACCCCGACCTCCCCCTCAAGGGGGGAGGGGTAAGAACATGCGGCGGAGAAGGAGAATCAGTGGCTGCCGCGGGGAAGCTCGACGCCCTCGAGCTCCGCGGCGGCCGCCAGGGTTGCTATGAAGCGGCTGACCTCCTGGCGCCAAGCCTGCTCCGAGAGATAATCGGCGATCTGCTCCCGCACATGTTCGAACGGGAGCGTGCGGCCCTTGGCGCGATGGCGCAGACGGGCGATGTGAAAGCCGTAACGCGAGGGCACGGGCACCGGGCAGAGCTCGCCCTCTTCCAGGCTGAAGAGATAGGTCTCGAATTCGGGGACCGTGGCCCCGCGCGTGATCTGTCCGAGATTGCCGCCATTGGCCTTGGAGGGGCAATCCGAATGCTCGCGCGCCAGATCCGCGAAGCGCGAGGGATCGACCTGGATCTGCGCCAGCAGGCCTTCGGCCTTGAGCTTCGCCTGAGCCCGCGCGTCCCCGTCCTCGGGGTCGGCCGCGATCAGGATATGCTCTCCCTCGATCAGATCGTTCGAGCGAAAGCGGTCGGCCTGCGATTCGTAGAAGGACCGGCAGGCGGCATCACTCGGCGTCGTGAGCGGGACGACCACCGCCAACAGCGCATCGATCGCCTCGGCCCCTTCGCCGAAGCCGCGAGCGAGTGCCTCCTGCGCCAGGAGTTCCTTCACCGCCAGCGCCTCGCTGGCGAGGCGCTGGGCTTCGGCGACCGTGGCCGCCGGGTGGTATTGCATCTCCGCGAAGATCGCGGCCTCGGAGATATCCGCACCGTTGATGCGCATGGTCATACCGGCCTCCCGCGGCGGGCCACCAGGTCCCGGCCGGCATCGCGCCGCCGCACCACCTGATAGTTCCGGAACAGATAGCCGACCGGTGCGCTCCAGATATGCACCAGCCGGGAGAAGGGAAAGAGCAGAAACAGGGTCATGCCCATGACCAGGTGAAGCTGATAGGGCCAGGCGAGGCCCAGAATCTGGTCGGCCGCCCCGCCGCGGAGAGTGACGATGCGCTGCGCCCATTCCGAAAGCCGCAGCATGACCGAGCCGTCGGCGTGGTGGAGCGAGAAGGGCAGCGTGATCAGCCCCAGCACCAACTGCGCCCAGATCATCAGCAGGATGAGGATATCCATCGCCGAGCTGGTCTTCCGGATGCGCGAATCGAACAGCCGGCGATGGATCAACATGGTGAGGCCGATGAAGCAGAATATGCCGGCAGTCCCGCCGGAGACGATCGCCAGCATCTGCTTGGCTTCGACGGTGATGACGAGCGTGTAGAGCTGATGCGGCGTCAGCAGGCCGACGACATGGCCGGCGAGAATGAAGAGCACGCCGACATGGAAGAGATTGGACCCCCAGCGCAGCTGCCGAGCGCGCAGCAGCTGGCTCGAGCCCGACCGCCAGGAATACTGCTCCCGATCGAACCGGATCAGGCTGCCGATCAGGAACACGCTGAGCGCGACATAGGGATAGATGCCGAACAAGATCGGATTGAGATAATCGGCCATGGCCCGTCCCTCCCCGGTCAACCCTGATTCATGCGGGCAAGAATGCTCTGCGCCTTGCCGCAGCCGGCACCCGCCTGAGGCGACTCCGCGCCGACAAACGACACGGCCTGGTCTTCCCAGGCGCGATCCATCGCTTCGAGGCTTTCATCCTCCAGCTCGGCCGGCGGCTCGGACGGCGTGCGCCCGGCAAGCGTCAAAAGCGCCTGGAAGACCGTCGCATAGGCGCTGCCCCGCTTGACCAGCCTTCCATGCAGCGCGTCGAGGACATTGCCGGCATCGTCGAGCATCTCGATGCCCTGGGCCTTGGGCAGCAGCGACAGGAACTCCAGGAACACCGGCAGGTAGTCCGGCAGCTCGTTGACATCGAGCTCCACGCCCTGGCGGCGATAGATCTGCATCAGATCGACCATCGCCTGGCCGCGGGCGCGCGATTCGCCATGCACATGCTCGAACAGATGCAGAGACAGCGATCGAACCCGGTCGAAGAGCCCGACATAGCCTTCCTCGACCTCGATCAGGTCCTGGCCTCTCAGGTGACGCAGGAGCGACAGCAGGCCCGCCCGCTCGCGCGCGCCGAAGGCCGGCTCGGCCAGGATCGCGCCTTCGATGTCCGGCAATGCCGCCATGAAGTCCGGATCCGGATAGGTGAGCAGTCGTGCCAGGATACGACAGGCGTACATCAGCGCACCTCCATCGGATTGCGGGCCTTCTGCTTGCGGCCGCCGAAGATCGACACGCCTTCGCTCGAGTCCGAGCAGCCATTGCCGAAGGTGAAGCCGCAGCTGCTCTTGAGATCGAACGCGCTCTCCGCATATTCGCGGTGCGCGGTGGGAATGACGTAGCGGTCCTCGTAATTGGCGATCGCCATATACCGATACATCTCCTCGACCTGGGCCTTGGTCATGCCGACGCGCTCGAGCACCGAAAGGTTCTCGGTCGCCTCGACATGGCGGCCGCGCATGAAGACGCGCATCGCGGCCATGCGCTCCAGCGCCATGACCACCGGCGCCTCGTCGCCCGCGGTCAGGAGATTGGCGAGATACTTGACCGGGATCCGCAGCGACCGGACATCCGGGATCTCGTCGGCCATGGCGATCTTGCCGGCATCGGCCGCCGCCTGGATCGGCGAGAGCGGCGGCACGTACCAGACCATGGGCAAGGTCCGGTATTCCGGATGCAGCGGAAAGGCCACCCGCCAGTCGATCGCGAGCTTATAGGTCGGCGAGCGACGCGCCGCCTCGAGCCAGGCTTCCGGCACGCCGTCGGCCCGCGCCTGCTCGATGATCTTCGGGTCGCTGGGGTCGAGGAAGATCTCGAGCTGCTTGCGATAGAGATCCGTCTCGCGCTCGACGCTCGCCACCTCCTGGATGCGGTCGGCGTCGTAAAGCAGCACGCCGAGATAGCGGATGCGGCCGACGCAGGTCTCCGAGCAGACGGTCGGCTCGCCGACCTCGATGCGCGGATAGCAGAAGATGCACTTCTCGGCCTTCCCCGACTGCCAGTTGTAATAGATCTTCTTGTAGGGGCAGGCCGACACGCACATGCGCCAGCCGCGGCACTTGTCCTGGTCGATCAGAACGATGCCGTCCTCCTCGCGCTTGTAGATCGAGCCCGACGGGCAGGAGGCCACGCAGCTCGGATTGAGGCAGTGCTCGCAGAGCCGCGGCAGATAGAACATGAAGGTGTTCTCGAACTGCCCGTAGATCTCCTTCTGCAAGTTGTCGAAGTTCTTGTCGCGCGAGCGCTTCGCGAACTCGGTGCCGAGGATCTCCTCCCAATTGGGGCCCCACTCGATCTTCTCCATCCGCTCGCCGGTGATGAGCGAAACGGGCCGCGCGACCGGCATGGCCTGCATCTCGGGCGCGGTGTGCAGATGCTCGTAGTCGAAGGTGAAGGGCTCGTAATAGTCGTCGATCTGCGGCAACTGCGGATTGGCGAAGATCTTCGCCAGGATGCGCCAGCGGCTGCCGAGACGCGGCTCGATCTTGCCGTTGCGCTTGCGCCGCCAGCCGCCCTGCCAGCGGTCCTGATTCTCCCAATCCTTGGGATAGCCGATGCCGGGCTTGGTCTCGACATTGTTGAACCAGGCGTATTCGACGCCTTCCCGGGAGGTCCAGACATTCTTGCAGGTAACCGAACAGGTATGGCAGCCGATGCATTTGTCCAGATTCAGCACCATCGCGATCTGCGCTCGCACCTTCATGGTCCGTCCCTCCTCTCTCGCCCGATTTCGTCGTTCATCGGTTCAGGTTTCACTCCGCGGCTTGCGCCGGGGGCGTTGCGGGTTTATCGAGCCAATCCACATTCGCCATCTTGCGCACCACCACGAACTCGTCGCGATTGGTGCCGATGGTGCCGTAATAGTTGAATCCGTAGGACTGTTGCGCGTAGCCGCCGATCATGTGGGTCGGCTTGGGGCAGGTCCGCGTGACCGAGTTGTGGATGCCGCCCCGGGCCTGGGTGATCTCGCTCCCGGGCACGTTCACGATCTTCTCCTGCGCGTGATACATCAGCACCATGCCTTCCGGCACGCGCTGGCTGACCACCGCGCGGGCGACGAGCGCGCCGTTCAGATTGAACGCCTCGATCCAGTCGTTGTCCTCGATGCCGGCCTTCTTCGCGTCGGTCTCGCTGATCCAGACGATCGGCCCGCCGCGCGACAAGGTCAGCATGAGAAGATTGTCGGTATAGGTGCTGTGGATGCCCCATTTCTGGTGCGGCGTGATGAAGTTCAGCACCAGCTCGGGGTTGCCGTTCGAATGCTTCCCCAGCATCGGCAGGATCGTCTTGGTGTCGATCGGCGGCTTGTAGACGCAGAGACCTTCGCCGAAAGCGATCATCCAGGGATGATCCTGGTAGAGCTGCTGGCGGCCGGTCAGCGTGCGCCAGGGAATCAGCTCATGCACGTTGGTGTAGCCGGCGTTGTAGCTGACATGCTCGGATTCGAGGCCCGACCAGGTCGGCGAGGAGATGATCTTGCGCGGCTGCGCCTGCAGATCGCGGAAACGGAGCTTGTCGTCCTCCCGGGCCCTGGCCAGATGCGTATGATCGCGGCCGGTGAACTTTCCCAGGGCCTCCCAGGCCTTGACCGCGACCTGGCCGTTCGTCTCCGGCGCCAGGGTCAGGATCACCTCCGCCGCATCCATGTCGCTGTCGATGCGCGGCATGCCCTTGGTGATGCCCTCCTCCGTCACCGCATGGTTCAGCTCGGTGAGGAACTTGATTTCGGTCTCGGTGTTCCAGCCGATGCCCTTGCCGCCATTGCCGATCTTGGTCATGAGCGGGCCCAGCGCCGTGAATTTCCTGTAGGTGTTGGGATAGTCGCGCTCGACCGTGATCAGCGCCGGCATGGTCCTGCCCGGCACCGGCTCGCATTCGCCCTTGCCCCAGTCCTTGGGTGCGAAGGGCTGCGCCAGCTCGCCCGGCGTGTCGTGCATGATCGGGGCCGTCACCAGGTCCTTCTCGATGCCGAGATGCCCCTTGCAGATCTCCGAGAAGCGCTTGGCGATGCCCTTGAAGATCTCCCAGTCGCTGCGGGCCTCCCAGACCGGATCCACCGCCGCCGACAGCGGATGGATGAAGGGATGCATGTCCGAGGTGTTGAGGTCGTGCTTCTCGTACCAGGTCGCGGTCGGCAGCACGATGTCGGAATACATGCAGGTGGTCGACATGCGGAAGTCGAGCGTGACCAGCAGGTCGAGCTTCCCGCTGGGCGCCTCCTCATGCCATTTCACCTCGAGCGGCTTGAGGCCGCCCTCGTCGCCCAGATCCTTGCCCTGCACCCCATGCTGGGCGCCGAGCAGATGCTTGAGGAAGTATTCATGGCCCTTGCCGCTCGACCCCAGCAGGTTCGAGCGCCAGACGAACATGTTGCGGGGGAAGTTGCGCGGATTGTCCGGATCCTCGCAGGACAGCCGCAGCCGCCCGGCCTTGAGTTCCGACAACGCGTAGGCCGGCGGCTCCTGGCCGGCCTGTGTCGCCGCCCGCGCGACGTCGAGCGGATTCTGCTCGAGCTGCGGCGCCGATGGCAGCCAGCCCATGCGCTCCGCGCGAACGTTGAAGTCGATCAGACTGCCCTCGAGCGTACCCTTCGCCAGCGGCGACAGGATCTCCTTGATGTCCAGCTTCTCATAGCGCCACTGATCGGTATGCGCATAGAAGTAGGAGGTCGCGTTCATCTGCCGCGGCGGACGGCTCCAGTCGAGCGCGAAGGCGAGCGGCGTCCAGCCGGTCTGCGGCCGCAGCTTCTCCTGCCCGACATAATGCGACCAGCCGCCGCCGGTCTGGCCGACGCAGCCGCATAGGACCAGCAGATTGATGATGCCGCGATAGATCATGTCGCAGTGATACCAGTGGTTCACGCCGGCACCGAGGATCACCATGGAGCGGCCCTTGGTCTTCTCGGCATTGTCCGCGAAGGCGCGCGCGACCTCGATCACCCGCTCGCGCGGCACGCCGGTGATGCGTTCCTGCCAGGCCGGCGTGTAGGGCAGGTCCTCGTCGTAGGATTTGGCCGCATTGGCGCCGCCAAGGCCGCGGTCGACGCCGTAATTGGCGCAGAAGAGATCGAAGACGGTGGCAACGAGCGCTTCGCCGTCCTTGAGCTTGATCCTTCGCGCCGGCAGATTGCGGACCAGCACGTCGGCATGGTCCGTGTGCTGGAAATGCGCATGCTGGCGCCCGCCGAAATAGGGGAAGGCGACCGGCACGGTTTCGTGGGCGCCCTCGATCAGCGAGAGGCGCGGCTTGAGCTCGCTTCCGGAGCTGCCGTCGCGGTTCTCCAGATTCCAGCGCCCCTGCTCGCCCCAGCGGAACCCGACCGAGCCGGTCGGAACGGCGGGACGATCCCCGGCCTCGTCGATGACGACCGTCTTCCAGTCCGGGTTGTTGGTCTGGCCGAGATCGCCCTCGAAGTCGGATGCGCGAACGAAGCGTCCGGCCACGAGACGGTCGCCCTGCTTCTCGAGCCGCACCAGGAAAGGCAGGTCGGTATAGCGCCGGCAATAGTCGGTGAAATACGGGCTCTTTCCGGAGAGATGGAATTCCTTGAGGATGACATGGCCCATGGCCAACGCCATCGCCGCGTCGGTGCCCTGCTTGGGGGCGAGCCAGATGTCGCCGAACTTCGACGCCTCGGAATAGTCCGGCGTGACGGTGACGATCTTGGCGCCCTTGTAGCGCACCTCGGTCATGAAATGGGCGTCGGGCGTGCGCGTTTGCGGTACGTTGGAGCCCCACAGCATGATGAAGGTCGAGTTGTACCAGTCGGCGCTTTCCGGCACGTCGGTCTGCTCGCCCCAGGTCTGCGGCGAGGAGGGTGGCAAGTCGCAATACCAGTCATAGAAGCTGAGGCAGACGCCGCCGATGAGCGACAGATAGCGGGTGCCCGCGGCATAGGAGATCATCGACATGGCCGGGATCGGCGAGAAGCCCGCCACGCGATCGGGCCCGTAGGTCTTGACCGTGTAGATGTTGGCGGCGGCGATGATCTCCTGGGCTTCGTCCCACGAGGCCCGTACGAAACCGCCCCGGCCGCGGATGGACTTGTAGTCCTTGGCCTGCTCGGGATTCTCGACGATCGATTTCCAGGCCGCGACGGGATCCGGATGCTGCTCTTTCGCCGCGCGCCACATCCGCAGCAGGCGGCCGCGGATCATCGGGTATTTGATGCGGTTGGCGCTGTAGAGGTACCAGGAATAGCTGGCGCCGCGCGAGCAGCCGCGCGGCTCGTGATTGGGCAGATCGGGCCGCGTCCGCGGATAGTCGGTCTGCTGCGTCTCCCAGGTGACGATGCCGCCCTTCACATAGATCTTCCAGGAGCAGGAGCCGGTGCAGTTGACGCCATGGGTGGAGCGGACGATGCGATCATGCGCCCAGCGCCCGCGATAGCCCTCCTCCCAGCCGCGGCCTTCGTTGGTCACGACGCCGTGGTCGTTCGAGAAGGTGTCGACATTGCGCTTGAAGAACATCAAGCGGTCGAGGAAATGACTCATGGGTTTGACTCCTCGCCCGTGGGGGTCAGCAGGGTTTCTCCGCGCCCTTGCGCGCGTAGTACCACCAGTTGATACAGAGGCAGACGAGATAGAAGAAGGCGGCCCAATAGAAGAAGGCATTGGGGGTGCCGAACCAGGCGACCGACAGGCCGATCATGAAGCCGGCGGCCAGGGGCCCGTAAGCCGCGATCGCGCCGGTCCAGCCGATCACGCCGGCCGCCTGTCGCGGCGGGAAGATCATCGGCATCTGCTTGAAGGTCGAGGCATTGCCGATGCCGGAGAAGAAGAACAGCGCCAGCATGAATCCCAGGAACCAGGGAAAGTCGGCCAGCGACCGGGACTCGGTGAAGAAAGTGACGCCGATGGCACAGACGATCAGCCCCGCGGCCGAAACCTGGGTGACCCGGGCACCGCCGAACCTGTCGCTCAAGGGTCCTGCCACGATGCGCATGATGGAGCCGACCAGCGGCCCGAGAAACGCATAGGTCAGGGGATCCGGCCCGCCTTCGAGGCTGCCATAGGACTGCCGGATCATCATCGGGAACACCGCCGAGAGACCCGAGAAGGTGCCGAAGGTCATGATGTAGAGCAGCGTCATGAAGAAGCCGTGCTTCATGCGGAAGATGTCGAGCTGCTCGCGGAAATTGGCCCGCAAGGGCACGCTGCGCAGCGTCAGCCAGGCCAGCACCGCGAAGACCAGGATGAACGGGATGTAGATCAGCGCCGCATTCTGGAGCCATACCTCCTTCGTGACGCCCTGCCGCGTCCAGGACTGCGAGCCGCCGGCAAGCGAGCCGAAGAGTGCGATGCCGATCAGCCAGGGCGTCAGGAACTGCACCACGCTGACGCCGAAATTCCCCACCCCGGCCTGGATCGCCAGGGCGGTGCCCTGAAGCCGCTTCGGGAAGAACAGGCTGGTCGAGGGCATGAAAGAGGAGAAGTTGCCGCCGCCGAGACCCGCCAGGAATGCCAGGAGCAGCAGGACCCAATAGGGAGTGGTGGAGTCCTGCACCGCATAGAACCAGCCGACCGCAGGGATCACCAGCGAGAGCGTGGAAAAGGTCACGACGTTGCGCGTGCCATAAATCGGCACCAGGAAGGTGTGAATGATCCGGAACGACCCGCCGGCCAGGCCGGGCATGGCCGTGAGCCAAAAGAGCTGGGAGGTGGAAAGCTGGAAACCGACCCCGGGCAAGCGCACGACCAGCGCGCTCACCAGGAACCAGACGATGAAGGCGAGCGTCAGGTTGACGGTGGTGATGGACAATGTGCGCCAGGCACGCCCCTTGCCCTCGGTATTCCAGAACGCGTGATCTTCCGGATTCCAGCGTTTCAGCCAGCTCTTGCCCGGCAGAGGAAGGGTTTCCGAGTTCATGCTCATGACAGATCTCTCTCATACCCTCGCTGGGATGGGATCAATGCGCTCCGGCCTCATTCAGGCCGGACAGCTCAGGCAGGTCCCGCGCGGCGCCCAAACCGGGATGCTCGCGACGCTCGAGATGACGGATGGTGAAATGCATCCAGGTCAGCGCGATCGCGACCAGGACGAAGAGCAGCATGAAACAGCTGGTCCAGACACCGACCAGGTCGTTCATCGCGCCGAAGGCAATCGGAAGGACGAATCCGCCGAGGCCGCCGATCAGCCCCACGATGCCGCCGACCGAGCCGACGCGATCCGGGTAATAGACCGGGATATGCTTGTAGACGGCGGCCTTGCCCAGCGACATGAAGAAGCCGAGCACGAAGGTCAGGACGGTGAAGGGAACGAACCCGATCGCGATGGTGAAGGCGATCGGCCCCTCGATCCCATGGACGACATAGTCGGTTGCCGGATAGGAGAGCAGGAAGGTGCAGACGACCGACGCCGAGAAGGTCCAGTACATGACCCGTCGCGCGCCGTATTTGTCCGCCAGCACGCCGCCGAAGGCGCGGAACACCGACGCGGGAATCGAGTAGGCCGCACCCAGCATGCCGGCCGCTTTGATGTCCAGCCCATAGACGCCGACATAGTAGTGCGGAAGCCACAGCGCCAAGGCGACGAAGGCGCCGAACACGAAGAAGTAGTAGAGCGAGAAGCGCCAGACCTGGAGCTTCTTCAGCGGCTGCAACTGGTCGGCGATCGGCACCGGCTTGCGTCCCGCAAGCCGGCGCTCGCGCAGATGCGGATCGTCCTTCGCGAAGATCAGGAAGATTGCGGCCATCACGACCAGCGCCACCGCCCAGATCTGCGCGACGGCCACCCAGCCGAACGCGACCATGACGAAGGGCGCCACGAATTTGGTGACGGCCGCCCCGACATTGCCCATGCCGAAAATGCCGAGCGCGGTGCCCTGCTTCTCCTTGGGATACCAGCGCGAAACATAGGCGATGCCGACAGCGAACGACCCGCCCGCGATGCCGACGCCCAGGGCCGCCACCAGGAAGAGCGGGTAACTGTCGGCATAGGTCAGGAGCAGGGTGGCGACCGCGGCCGCGACCATGACCACGGGGAAGACCAGCCGGCCGCCATATTGATCGGTCCAGATTCCGAGGATCAGCCGGATCAGCGATCCCGTCAGGATCGGGGTGCCGGCCAGCAGGCCGAACTCGGTGTCGTTGAGACCCAGTTCCTGCTTAATCTGGATGCCGATGATCGAGAAAATCGTCCAGACGGCGAAGCAAACGGTGAAGGCCGTGGTGCTCAGGACAAGAGCGCGGTTCTGCTCGCGCTTCGCCGCGATGCCCACCTCTGCGACCCCCGTCATCGTCGACCCCTCCCGCCGGTTCCATCGATGCCGATGATGGGAATGGTGGGCGACAACGTTGTTGATGCAAGTCAACCGGGGCGAGAATGGGTGGATATTTCCAGGTGCCGTTTGACAATTGGCGGTCTATGACTTGATAAATATCAAAACAATGTCGGTTAGGGCCTTGCTGCATCAGTGATGTTGCATCGCGACAACCCTACTCTCTGTCGCTCGAGCCTCGCGGGGAGAATCGTCAACAACCAGGACCGCCATGCTGACGACAAGCGATCACTTGCATCTCCGCCGGGCGCCGCTCTTTGCACAGATGCCTGGGGCCTCCGTGGACCGGCTCGCCAACGCCGCCCATGCGCAGAACCTCGCCGCCAGATCGCTGCTCTTCGATCAGGGCGAAGCGGCGGCGTTTCTCTATGTCATTCTAGCGGGCCGGGTCGGGCTGGTGGGGCGCGGCACGCGGGATCACGAGATGGTCGTCGAATTCTTCGGTCCCGGCGATGTCTTCATCATACCGGCGGTCACGCTCGAGCTTCCCCTGCTGATGGCGGCGCGGGTCCTGGACGATGCGCGGATCGTCATGGTCCCGGCGGCGCATGTCAGAGACATGATTGCGAAGGACCATGCTTTCGCCTCGGCCATGGTGCGCGAGCTTTCGCGTCATTGGCGCCTGCTGGTCACACAGATCAAGGATCTCAAGCTGCGCCGGGCGCCGCAGCGCCTCGCCGCCCACTTGCTGAGCCTGCCCCGCAGCCGCAGCGGCGAGCTTCATCTGCTGGAGGAGCGCCAGCTCATCGCGCAAAGACTCGGCATGACGCCGGAAAGCCTGTCACGGGCGTTCGCCGACTTGAAGCGGTTGGGCGTCACGGCGCGAGGGAAACATATCGTCATCGCCGACCCGGCGGGCCTGGAACGCTTCGCGGCGATCGACGGAGCCTCATGATCCCCCGCGGCCGGGCACGCCCGGGGCTCCCGGCCGGATATCGCAGCCCTCGCTCACAGGCCGCCGTGGCTGCCGGCCACGGCGGCGGCGATGGTGATCAGGCTGGCGGCCAGCAATCCCCAATGCAGCCGGCGCATCGTCGATAGCGCGCTCTCCGGATCGCGCTCGGCGCGCTGGGCGAACCAGCGTTCGAGAAAGAGCGGCTCGATCACGAACAGCATCGCTGTGAAGAGGAGCCATATCGCGACCATCGCATGCATCCACCAGAAGGATGGGTCGGCGAATCGCCACCATAGGTCGAGGCGCCAAAGCAGGTAGAGGCCGGACATTCCCGTCAGCGATACCGTGACGCGGGCCTGGCGCGCGAAACCTCGCTCGAGCCGATGGAACAGCGCCAGATCCTGGACGGCCGGCCGGTCCCGGCCCATCGCCGGAAGCAGGCCCGTGGTCACGAACCCGACGCCGCCGATCCACAGGACCACGCCGAGCACATGCAGCAGGCGCGCAATCGCGAGATCGTCCATGAGCACCCCCCATGAGCACCCCATGCCTGGGCCCGTGCCGCTGCCGCAGGGGGCGGCCCGCGACCGGAGCGGAATCAGGGCTGGGCCAGCAATGCCGAAATCGGCATCAGATCGGAGAAGGACGGCGAGGCGATGACAATGCCGATGGCACAAAGCGCCCAGACACCGACGGCCACCAGATCGGCCCTGCGAATGGCGGCCCGCTTGGCGCGCTCGCAGCTGCAGAGGCGCAGGCAGCGGGCCAGCAGCCGGGTGGCCTCCCGGATCACGGGGGGTACCATAGCGAAGCCGAACAACAGCAGCAGTCCGATCTCGGCGGCGCGCACGAAGGCCGCCAGCCTCAGGCCCTGCACCGAGCCCACCGGGATCGTGCTTTCGAGGTGATGAGCGATCAACGCGAGTCCGATCATCGCCAGAACCGCGATCGCAGCAATCAGAACGAACCATCGGCTCGCAGGCAACATCCGGGACGCCCCTAACCCCGCGACTCTTTCGGATCGATGGGATGCCGTGGTCGTGGCGGGTGCTATCGATCGGAACTCGCGCATGGGCGAGGACGCTAGCACGCGGTCCGACGGGCCCGTCCTGCGGCGAAATGGACCGTCCCACGGGAATCCGCCCGATCAACGGAAGGTGCGGCGCCCGGTCGCAAGCTTTGTGCAGTGCGGCAACGCCCGCGTGACATTCGCGAGGCGCTTCGGGCCGTGGGGGAGGAGGGGTGGAAGAAGGACGGCATTGGCGTGACGAAGCGCGCCCCCTCTTCTGTCATCGTCGGACTTGATCCACGGCTGTCCGGTTGAGGTTTCTCCGAGATTGTTTAGAGCGCGGACTTGGAACGCAGAATGCGCATCCGGGCTCGGTCGGGACACGGGACTGCGAAACTGTGTACGCCTCGTCATCGTCTCTGCCCCTCCCCCCTTGAGGGGTAGGGGAATCGCATTTGGCTTTTGGCCGCTATTGCCAGGCTGGCAGAAATGGATTCTTAGAAGGTCTCCCAAGCTTGGAGGGAGATCGGAATGGAAGAATTTCATCGCCTGTTTGGCGGGATCAAGGACCCGCGGGCGAGCAATGCTCGCCACGATCTGTTGGATATCCTGTTCATCGCCTTGGCAGCGACACTGGCCGGGGCCAAGGACTGCACCGAGTTCGTGGCCTTCGCGCTGGGACGGGAGGCGCTGCTGCGCAACATCCTGGATCTGCCACACGGCATCCCCAGCCACGACACCTTCAGCAACGTGTTCCGGGCCTTGGATCCGGAGACCTTGGTGACGGTATTACGCAAGTTCACCAAGGGCTTCGGCATCAAGGGAGTGGTCAGCCTGGACGGCAAGGCGCTGCGCGGCGCCTATGCCCGCGGCAAGCGCTCGGTGCCCCTGCACATTGTCAATGTCTGGGCAGCCGAGACCCGCATGGCGCTGGCCCAGCGCAAGGCGCCCAACCGCAACGAAGTCAAAGGCGCGCTCCAACTCCTCGCCTCGCTCGACCTCAAGGGTGCCATCGTCACGGCCGATGCCTTGCATTGCAGGCCCGATACGGCGGCCGCCATCCGAGCCCGCAAGGGCCACTATGTGCTGGCGCTCAAACAGAACCGCGCCAAGCTCTTCAAGGCCGCCGATGCCCTCATCGACGCCGCCCGCAAACCTTCCCGCGCGGCCGAGAAAACGACGTCCGCGCATGGCCGGCGCGAGCGCCGCAAGGCCGTCGTCGTGCCGGCCACGAAACTCGGCCAAGCCCACGGCTTCCCCGATCTGGTTGCCGTCGCCCGCATCGACAGCTGGCGGCGCACCACGACCAAACCTGCCAAGCCCAAGACCCGCTTCTTCCTGCTCTCCCGCAAGCTCTCCGCCAAGCAGGTCCTCAAGGTCGTCCGTGCCCACTGGAGCATCGAGAACAACCTCCACTGGGTGCTCGACGTCCTCTTCGGCGAGGATGCCTGCCGAACCCGCAAAGATCATGCCCCCGAGAACCTCGCCGCCATCCGAAAGATCGCCATCAACATCCTGCAGGCGACCCCGGGGCCACAGCGCATCCGTCACAAAATGCTCCAGGCCAGATGGAACAACGACTTCCTTCTCAACGCCATCGCCCATATGCGATAGCCCTACCTTGAGGGGGAGGTTAGGGTGGGGGGTGATCGAAGAACGCGATGACGACGGAGCCTTGCGCCACACGAGCCTGGCGAGCATCGAGTTCGTGGCTACCCCCCACCCCAGCCTCCCCCTCAAGGGGGGAGGGGAAGAAAGCGGAGCAACGAAAGTCTTACTGAGCGCCGTCAACCGGACAGCCGTGGGTCGAGCCCGGGCATGACAGGAAAGAGGACGAGCCCGGTGATGGCGGACGGCTGCCCGTCAGCCGTTCCGCAGATCACCCGTCCTGCGTGACCCAGGCGGCGATGGTGTCGAGGGCGCGCAGGGTCTCGACAATCATCTCGGGCATGGTGGGCTTGGGCCAGGTCGAGAGCTTGACCGCCACCATCTCGTTGGGCGGGTCGAGATAGATCATCTGGCCGAAGATGCCGCGCGCGAGCTGGACGCCGGTATGGCTGTCGCGGATCCACCATTGATGAGAATAGGCGCCCTTGGGCATCTGGGTTTTGTAGGGCTCGCCGCGGAACTTGCTCGGATCGCCGCGCCGGGTGTGCCGGACCCAGTCGGCCGGAACGATCTGGCGGCCGTTGAAGAGGCCCTGATCCAAATGCATCTGCCCGAAGCGCGCGAAATCGCGCAAGGAGGCGCAGAAGCCGCCATCGGCCAGCGCCGTCCCCACCTTGTCGAGCGCGTAATAGGCGTCATGCTCGGTGCCGAGCTTCGACCAGAGCCGGTCCGAGAGCAGGTCGGCCAGATCCGTTCCCGTCACCGTCTCCATCAGCCAGCCGAGAAGATCGGTGTCTGCCGAGCGGTAGGTGAAGGATTCGCCATGGGCGCGTTCCGGCTTGATCGCGCGGATCATGTCATAGAGCGAGACCGGATCGTCGGCCTTGCGCGACGGCTTCCAGCCGCAGGCGATGTCGATCTTGAAGGCATCGGAATCGAGATCGTAATAATCTTCAACAAAACGCACGCCGGTCTGCATGTCGAGCACATGCTGGATCGTGGCGTCGGCGTAGCCGGTCGATTTCAGGTCCGGGATGTATTGCGCAACGGGTGCCCCCGGATCGATCCGCTCCTCGGCCACCAGGATGCCCATGAGGTCGCCCGCCACCGACTTGGAGACCGACATGGCCAGATGCGCGTCCTCGGGCTCGAGCCCGTTGAAATAGCGCTCATAGACCACGCGGCCGCGATGGAGGACGATGAAGCCGTTGGTGTCGCTGGCGCGCAGGAAATCGAGCAGCGTGATGTTCGACCCGTCGTCGCGCCCCAGCGGCAGGCGGTCGAGATCCTGGGAAGCCTGCGGCAGGACCGCGACCGGACCGGCCCCCCGCGCCACGGGTGCGGTCGGGAACAGGCGGCGCATATGGCTGAAGGACCAGGCGGCATGGCCGGGCTGATCCCAATTGAGCGGCGTGATACGCTTCGCGTGCCTCGGCTGCATACTAGGTTATCCTTCCCCTCGACGTCGATCGCGCCCGAGCCTAGGCGAGCCGATCATGTCGGGCAAGCCGGGACACCCGTGAGGGGAGCGCCCTCGCGACGAAGGATCGGGAAAGACGGCGAACGATGGATGACGACAAGAGACAGGACCGGAACGAGCGCGGCGACGGCGATTCCGGCGACGAGAGCGCCCCGGTCGACAGCCTGCATCCCTTCGCCAAGTTCCTCCGGCTGGTCGGACGCGGGCCGACCCTGTCGCGCTCGCTCAACCTCGACGAGGCCGAGGAGGCGATGACGGCGATCCTCGCCGGCAGCGCCGAGCCGATGCAGATCGGCGCGCTCTTCCTGCTACTGCGCTATCGCAAGGAAACGCCCGAAGAGCTGGCCGGATTCGTGCGCGCCGCGCAGCGCTGGTGGAGGCTGCCGGACGAGCCGGCGGCCGAGATCGACTGGCCCTCCTATGCCGACCGGCATAAGCAGCTCCCCTATTTCATTCTCAGCGCGCTGCTGCTGGCCGAACAGGGCGTCAGGATCGCGATGCATGGCCTGGCCGGCGTGGGCGAGGCGACCACGCCGCGCGTGCTCCAGGCGCTGGGCATCGAGGCCTCGGGCTCGGTCGAGGACGCGACCCGGCGCATCCAGCGCGAGCGTTTCGCCTATCTGCCGGTCGAGCGCTTCTGCCCGCCGCTGCTGCGGCTCTTCGCCATGCGGCCCGTGCTGGGCCTGCGCACGCCTGCCAACAGCTTCTGCCGCGAGCTCAATCCGCTGGGAGCACCGGCCCAGCTCCAGGGCGTGTTCCACCCGACCTATATCGTCACCCACCAGGAAGCGGCGCGGTTCCTGAAGCAACCCAAGGCCGCGATCTTCAAGGGCGGCGGCGGCGAGGCCCAGATCAATCCGGAAAAACCCTGCCGCGTCGGGCTGGTGGAAGGCGAAACCTTGACCGAGGAGACCTGGCCGCCTTTGCTCGCGGGCGAGCGCCATGGCTGGCGCGACGAGCCGCTCGATCCCAAGGCCGTACTGGCGCTCTGGCGCGGCGAGGCGGCGCCCGCGGGACCGACGGCCGCCGTGATCGGGACGGTCGCGATCGCGCTCAAGCTGACGGGCCGCGCGCCGACGCAGGAAGCGGCGCTGGAGCAAGCGAGGGCGCTCTGGGCGGCGCGACCGAAGACGAGGTATGGGCGGTGACGATCGCGCCGAAGATCGCGGACTTGCCGCCGCCGGACCGCCGATTTCGCCTCAGTGATCCTTCCGGAGATAGATGAGCCAATAGACCAGGGCGACGAGAATTCCTCCGCCGACGATATTGCCCAGCGTCACGGGAACCAGGTTGGCGAGGACATCCATGACGCCGATCGTTCCCTTGGCCTCCAGCGCGGCGACCGGGATCAGATACATGTTGGCGACGGAGTGCTCGAAACCCAGCGCCACGAAGGCCGTGATCGGAAACAGGATCGCGAGGATCTTGCCGGCGGCGGTGCGGGCCCCGAAGCACATCCAGACCGCGAGGCATACCAGCGTGTTGCAGAGGATGCCGCGAACGAAGGATTCCAGGGGCGTGAGCGCAATCTTGGCTTGGGCGATCGCTTCGGCCGTGGCCGCCACCGTCCCGCCGCCGAGCGAGAGCACGCCCGACAGATGAACGAGGAGCGCCGTCGCCAGCGCCCCGATCAGATTGCCGACATAGACGAGGGTCCAGTTCCGCAGCAGCGCGGCGGTCCCGACGCGCCGGTCGGCCCAGGCCATGACGATCAGGCTGTTGCCGGTAAAGAGCTCGGCACCGCCGATGACGACGAGGATCAGGCCGAGCGAGAAGGCAAGGCCACCCAGCAGCCTGGTCGGGCCGAAGCCCAGCTCGCTGCCGGTGACGGCAACGGTGTAGAACATCGCGCCGAACGCGATGAACGCGCCGGCGAGAATGCCGAGCGTCAATGTCGGAATGAGAGGCAGCCCGGCTTTCCTGACGCCGACCTCCTCCACCAGTTGCGCAATCCTGGCGGGCGCCACGACCTCGAGCGCATCGGGCTCGAGGCGACTCGCTTCCGCCGGTATCGCGGCTTCGTCTTTCGGCCATGTCCTCACGCAAGATCCCCCTTCGCGCTCTGCAAGGCGAGAACGCGCCTTGCCATCCTGCGCTTGCGAGAAAGATATGTCGCTTTTCCTAGGCTTGGCCATCGGCGCCCGACGTTGCGACGCCAAACCTTCATGGAACTGTGACCTGCACGCCATAGCATGCCAACCGCCGATCGAGTGGGATTGCGGGGATGCGGATGGACGACATTGCAGTGGACGAACGCGGCGCCGAGAGCAAGACAGGCACGGCGGCAGAGCCGTACGACAGGCCGCATTCGCCCCGCCCCCCCGATCGCCATGCCGCGTCCCTGACCCCAGCCGATGTCTTCGACGGCTTCGGCTTCGACACCATGGACCGGATGGCGCGTGCCGCCATGGGGCGGTTCACCCAGGGCGTCTCGCCGAACGCGATGGCGGCCGCCTGGTTCGACTGGGCCACGCATCTGCTGCGCGCGCCAGGTCGCCAGCTGGAGCTGGCGCTGACGGCCGGGACCAGCCTCGCCCGTCTCGCGCGCCACGCGATCCCGTTCTCCACCGACGCCGCGGCGAAGCTTCCCTTTCGCCCCCGCGCCGGCGACCGGCGCTTCGACGCGCCCGAATGGCAGCAGCCCCCCTTCGATCTCTATGCGCAGTCCTTTCCTGGCGCTGGAGGATTATTGGCGGCTCGCGACCCGGCAGGTGCGCGGCATGTCGGCGAACCATGCTGCCCGCGTCGCCTTCATGGCCCACCAGGCGCTCGATCTGCTCTCCCCTTCGAACAACCCGTTCCTCAACCCCGTCATCCTGAAGCGCATCCGCGACGAGGGCGGAAAGAACCTGGTGCGCGGCGCCATGAACTTTCTGGATGACTGGACCCGCAGGGCCGCGAGCGAGCGCCCGGAAGCCCCGGAGGGATTCGCGGTGGGCCGCGATCTCGCCGTCACCGAAGGCCAGGTGGTCTATCGCAACGAGCTGATGGAACTCATCCAGTATGCGCCGACGACGGACAAGGTCCGGGCCGAGCCCGTGCTGATTCTCCCGGCCTGGATCATGAAATATTACATTCTCGATCTGCGGCCGCAGAACTCGATGGTGCGCTACCTGGTGGCGCAGGGGCATACCGTCTTCATCGTTTCCTGGCGCAATCCCGTCGCCGATGACCGGGACCTCTCCTTCGACGACTATCGCACGAAAGGCGCGATGGCCGCGCTCGACATCGTGTCCCGACTCCTGCCGGGCTCGAAGGTGCACCTTGCCGGCTATTGTCTCGGCGGGACGCTCGCCGCGATCGCGGCGGCGGCGATGGCGCGCGACGGCGACGACCGGCTCGCCTCGCTGACGCTGCTCGCCGGGCAGACCGACTTCACCGAGGCGGGCGAGCTGATGCTGTTCGTCGACGAGAGCCAGATCGCCTTCCTCGAGGACCTGATGTGGGAACAGGGCGTCCTCGACACGCAGCAGATGACCGGCGCCTTTCAGGCGCTGCGTTCCGACGATCTGGTCTGGTCGAAGATGATTCGCGAATATGTGCTGGGCGACCGTGATGGGATGATCGACCTGATGGCCTGGAACGCCGATCAGACCCGCATGCCCTATCGGATGCATTCGGACTATCTTCGCGGCCTGTTCCTGGAGAACCGGCTGACGGCAGGGCGCTACGCCGTCGCCGGCCGCGTCATCGCGCTCAAGGATATCCGGGTGCCGATGTTCGTCGTCGGCACCGAGACCGACCATATCGCACCCTGGCGCTCGGTCTACAAGATCCACCTCTTCACCGACAACGACGCGACCTTCGTCCTCACCAGCGGCGGCCACAATGCCGGGATCGTGTCCGAGCCCGGCCATCCCGGGCGGCATTTCCGCTTCGGCCGGAGAGCGCCGGGCGACCGCTATCTCTCGCCCGATGCCTGGCTGCCCCAGGCCCAGCCCCGCGATGGATCCTGGTGGCCGGTCTGGTCGACATGGCTGACGGCGGGCAGCTCGCCCGAGGCCGTGGATCCGCCTCGGGCCGGAAGACCCGACCTGGGACTGCCGTCCCTGGGTGCCGCGCCAGGGACCTACGTCCTGCAACGGTGAGGAGGGGCGTCCTCCGATCAAGCCCGCCGGTTCGACAGGGTCTCGTCCGCCGCGGATAGAGCCGCCGGCGGCAAGGCCGGGCGCAGCGGCGGCGCAGCGATCAGCAGGGCCGAAGACTGATGGGCTGGCGTCGACACAGGGGGCGACTGGCCCTGATCCGCCGCCGCGCGCCAGGCCGCGATCTTGGCGAGGGCGGCCGTAGGACGCTCCTCGATCGCCGCGACTTCGCCCGCATAGATGGCACCCCCTTCGCCATCGAGCGTGAGCATGTCCCCTTCGAGCAGATCGCGGCCGGCGATCCTGCATTCCCTGCCATCGGCCGCCACCGTCAGGGCCTCGCAGCCCACCAGGCAGACCTTGTCCAGCTGCCGGGCCACCACGGCGGCATGCGAGGTGCGCCCGCCCCGCGCCGTCAGAATTCCCGCGGCCACCGCCATGCCGGCGATGTCGGTGGTGGCCGTATCTTCCCGCACGAGAATGGGCGCCCTTCCTGCCTTGGCGAACAGCTCCGCCGAGGCGCTCGACAGCGCGATCGGTCCCGAGGCCACGCCAAGGCTTGCCGGCACGCCCCGCCCCAGCGGCGCCTGCTCGGCCCGCACGCGCCGGCGCACCAGCTTGGGGAGGTCGACCTTGGCCAATCGCGTCAATGCCGTCTCGGTCGAGATCAGCCCCTCCTCGGCGAGATCGACGGCGATTCGCAAGGCCGCCCAGGGCGTGCGCTTGGCATTGCGCGTCTGCAGCAGGAAGAGGCGGCCATCCTCGATCGTGAACTCGAAATCCTGCACATCGAGAAACGCCGCCTCCAGCCGGCGCACGATGTCCACCAGCTCGCCATAGAGGGTCGGCATGAGGCGCTCGAGACCGTCGGCCCGGGTGAGACCGCAGCGTCCGGAGACGACGTCTTCGCCCTGCGCGTTGGCCGCGAAGTCGAGATAGAGCTTCTTCTCGCCGGAGGCGGGATCGCGGGTGAATCCGACACCCGCTCCCGACTGGCCGCCGGCATTGCCGAACACCATGCGCTGCACCGTCACGGCGGTGCCGGCCAGGCCATCGAGTCCGTTGAGACGGCGATATTCGATGGCCCGCGGGCTCTCCCAGGATCGGAACACCGCTCCCACCGCGGCTTCGAGCTGCTCGGACGGCGACTGCGGGAACGGATCGCCGACCTCGTCGGCATAGACCTCCAGCAGGTTGCGCACGAGCTGGCGGAGGGACAGCGTGTCGAGCTCGGTCAGGGCCGCCACGCCGGCATGACCGAGCGCCTCGGCCACCGCGGCATCGAAGGGAGCCGCCGCGACACCATGCGCCGTCTCGGCAAAGGACTGGATCAGGCGGCGATAGCAATCCCAGGCGAGGCGCGGATTGCCGGTGAGACCGATGAACCCCGGCAGGGTCCGGTCGGAGAGACCGATATTGAGCAGCGTATCCATCATGCCCGGCATCGACACCACGGCGCCGGAGCGCACCGAGACCAGCAGCGGGCGGTGCTGATCGCCGAAGAGGAGTCCCGAGGCCTTCTCGACCTGCCGGATCTCCCTGGCGAGCAGCTCGGGGAGCTTGGCCGGCAGGCGGCGGCCGGCGGCGATGAAGCCCTGGCAGAAATCGGTGGAGAGCACGAACCCCGGCGGCACCGGCAAACCCAGCGCCGCGAGGCGCATGAGGTTGAACGCCTTGTTGCCCACCGCCGGCAGCAGCGTCTCCGCCGGTGCCGGCCTGTCGCGTCCGATCGAGAAGACGCGCGGTTCTTTCTTGTCTGGCGTCATCGACATGCTCCTTGATTCAATGCGGTGCCGGTTCGCCTCAGCCCGTCAGGCGCTCGCCCAAGGCGTAGTCGCCCGTCATCAGGCTCGCATGAAGCAATGCGTCCGCGGCCTGCTCGAGCTGTTCGGCGACCGCGGCCAGCAGGAAGACCCGCTTGGCGTCGTTCTCGCCCCGCATGAGACCGGTCACGACTTCGCGTTCGACCTCGTCGGTGGCATGCTCCATGGTGCGGACGGTCTCCAGCGCGCCGAGAAACTCGCGCACGTCTTCATGGCTGGAGCCGCGATGGACCCGGCGGGCCGTCGCCAGGACCCGCACATAGCCCTGGATGCCGCCCGCGACCAGGCCGGCCAGCCGCTCGAGCGGGTCGAGACTGCCGTCGCCGGGCGATCCGTCGGCGCGCGATGCCTCGGGCAGCAATGCCAGATGGAACATGGCCTCCTCGAGCGCATCCGCCGCATCGTCGGCGGTCTCCAGCACGCCGCGCCAGGCCGGCGGATCGCCGCGCCGGTCGATCAGCCCCCGCACCCGCATCAGGATCCGGTCGGCGTCGCTTTCCCAGCGCTTGGCCCGCTTGGCGCGCTGCTCCCGCCGGTCCGGACCCTCTCCGGCGCCGGCCCTCATCAGCGTCTCGCGCACCAGCTCGCCGATGTCGAGCGTGAGCGCGGCATGATCGAGCACGAGATCGAGCAGCCGGTCGCTGGTGGCTTCGAGCCGCACCAGGAGATCGGCCCGGACTTCCTCGAAGATGGCGGCATCGTTGCGCTTGGCCCGCAGGCCTTCGCTGGTCGCGCGCAGCACGACCTGCATGAATTCGATCGCCTGCTGCTCGCCGATGAGCTCGACCAGCGGCATGCCGAAGGGTGCCAGCCCCTTGCGCACGGTGTCGAGCGCCTGGAACACCAGCTTCTCGCCGCCCGCCACGAGGAATCCGCGATGGCCGATCTCCTCGTCGGCGGCCCAGCGCAGCAGCTCGGTCGCTACCGCCTTGGGAAGGATCGCCCGCAGCCGCTTGCGCGCCCGGTTCCAGTCGATCAGGAAGACGAGGCCGGCGCCAAGCTGCTCCAGGCAGGCCTCGAGCGCGGCCCGGTCGGCTGCTGCGAAGCTGCCGGTCGTCTGATAGAACTCGTCCTCTTCGAGCCCCGCGACGTGGCGCGCCTGGGTCTCGGTCCATGTCACCGGAATGCCGTGCAGCCGCTGCTGGAAGAAGCGCAGCCGGCGCGAATGAACGTCAGTGTAGGTGACCGAGAGGACGAGCCCTTCGACATGGGCGATGAGGACATGGGAATCGGTCGTGCCGATGTCGTTCTGGATCACGAGCCGTGCGCCGGCGCGCGTGGCCGTGGTGCCGAGGCCCGGATGACCGAACTTCAGCGGCGCCGTCCGGTTCAGGCCCCGCATGAAGGCCTGGATCAGGGGCCGGTCCGCGGAGTCGATGCGATAGACGCGGGCGCCGTCGATGACCTCCTCGGCGAGCTCGCCTTGCAGCCGGTTGATCGCCTTGTGCAGATCCATGACGAGCAGATGCAGGGAATCGCCGGCCTCGCGACGCGCCCGCGTCGCCGCGGAGATGAGATCCAGCGGCACCCGGTCGCCGGACAGATCGGGCAGCTGGCGCAAGACGGCGACCCGCGGCGCGAACGGCGCCGATTGGCCGGTCGCCGCCAGCGGCGCCGCCATCGCCTCGACATCGCCGATGACGGCGGCGAAGATCCGCTTGGCGCCCGGGATCACATAGCATTCGCCGTTGCGATGCGAGGCCGCGATCCCCGTGTCGAGGGCGGCATCGCCGACGCCGGCCGCGATCCGCTCGGTCGCCAGATTGGAGAACGCCGCGCCGGGCTCGTCGGCCTGGCGACGGGCCGATTGCAGCCAGGTGAAAGCGAACTTGATGCGATCGTTGGCGGCCAGCGCCTGATCGATCAGGTCGGGGAGCAGCAGGCCGCGCTCCTGCAGAATCTCGGCGATTTTTGATTTTTCGGTCATCTCGGAACGGGCGATGGTAGGGAGGAACGATGACGGAGCCGTGACAGTCCGGCGAAGCGAGACGCGCCCTGCGGATGGCGGCTGTCGACGACACGGCCCGCCCGCGCAACGCCGGCACAGCATCGGTCAATGACCCTCGATCGACATTGAGTTGGATCAATCGGGATCGGCATCCGGCCGCGCCGAGGCCGCCCCGAAAGCGGCGATCAGGCCCTTCGTCACGAGGGCTGCGCCCGCGAAGGTCGGGCCATCGAGCCCATGGACGGCGGGCGGTCCTGCGCCCGTCATCTCGCCAGCCGCGGGCCGAGAGGCGCCACAATCGCGGTTGCAATCGGTGTCGATCATGGCACAGGCTGGCACCCCAGCAAGAGCGCCAAGGCCTGTGTGGGACATGGGGGGAGCCGCGCCGCCGCCCGGGGGAGCGAATGGACGAGCTGCAGTTCGGAATCCGCGACGAGCGGGGCTACTGGTCGCCCCGCGCAAGGCTGGAAATCCCGCCCTATTGGGCCTGGCCGCCCCGGTTCATCGACGTCCTGAAGTGGCTCCCGAAATATCTGTTCCCGTGGAACGCCTACTTCATGGCCACCGCGCTGGCCTATTGGTATTTCGTCATCCCCGATCCCGGGGTCATGAAGACGCTGAGCTGGGGTTGGGCGCTCCGGCTCTATGCGGTGAACGCGGCGGCGGTCTTCGTCAGCTACGGCGCGGTCGAGCTGGTCTATTACGTCAGGCGCAAGCAGGGCACGCGGTTCAAATACAACGCCAAGTTCCCGGCCGACCACCCTTCATCCGTCTTCTGGTTCAAGAGCCAGAACATCGACAATTTCCTCCGCACCTTCCTCAGCGGCATCTCGATGTGGACGGCGGTGGAAGTGCTCATGCTCTACGCCTTCGCCAACGGTTATGCGCCGTGGCTCGGCTGGGCCGATCACCCGCTCTATCTCGCGGCCCTGCTGTTCGTCGCGCCGGCGATCCATGAGGTGCATTTCTTCCTGATCCATCGCCTGATCCACACGCCGTTCCTCTACAAGTGGGTGCATCAGGTCCATCATCATTCGGTCAATCCCTCGCCCTGGTCGTCGCTCTCGATGCACCCCGTCGAGGCGTTCCTCTATCACGCTGTCGCCTTTTGGCATCTCGTCATTCCCTCGAACCCGCTGATCGCGCTGTTCCAGCTGCATATCGCCGGATTCGGGGCGCTCAACGGCCATTTCGGCTTCGACAAGCTCGAGATCACGGCGGACCGGGCGTTGGACGGCGAGGCCTTTTCCCACTACCTGCACCACAAATACTTCACCGTGAATTACGGCGGCGACGGGCTGATCCCGCTCGACAAGTGGTTCGGCAGCTGGCACGACGGCAGCCCGGAAGCCGAAGCGGCCATGCGGGACCGCAGCAGACGCAAGCGCGACAAGTCGAAACCGGAGCGCCGATCCGCGGCCGGCGCCGCCTGAGCGGCCGCGCGGCTCAGACGCCAGGAGATCGGGATGACCGCAGAGATCTGGACCGGGAGGTCTCGCCGACAAACCCCGACTTCGGGAAGCTCGTCGAAATCGGCCTCCGGCATCGGCTGACCGTTCCCCAAAGCGCAGATTGGCTGCGGCTCTCAGCCTGAACCCCGCTTCCTTGCCTCGGAATGATCGTCGCGGCGGCCCTGGGGCCGCCGCGACGCCGTCAGACGGGATTTCTGCTCAGGGCGCAAGGTGCTGGCGAAGGCCCGCATTCACCTGCCCGATCGCGGCTTGCGTGGAGGGCACGTCGTGGAGCGCGTTCAGCAGGACGAAGTCGTGGATCGTGCCGTTGAAGCGAACCGCGTCGACGCTGACGCCCGCGTTCTTGAGCTTGCGGGCATAAGCCTCGCCCTCGTCGCGCAGCGGGTCGTTCTCCGCCGTGATGACGAGCGCGGGCGGCAGGCCCTTGAGCTCCTCGACGCTGGCGCGGAGCGGGGAGACGTAGGGGTTGTCGCGGGTCTTCGCGTCCGGCGCATAGAGATCCCAGCCATACTTCATGAAGTCGCGCGCCAGGAAGCGGCCGGTGCCGTACTCGCGATAGGACTGAGTATCGACGCTGGCGTCGGTCGCCGGGATCAGCAGCACCTGATAGCTGATCTTCGGGCCGTTGCGGTCCTTGGCCATCAGGGCCAGCGCGGCGGTCATGTTGCCGCCCACGGAGTTCCCGGCGACGGCGATACGGCTGCCGTCCGCGCCGAGCTCGCCGGCATGCTCGGCAACCCATTTCAGCGCGGCGTAGGATTCCTCGAGCTGCGTCGGAAACTTCGCCGCCGGCAGGGGCGTGTATTCGACGAACACGCCGACCTGGCCCGAGCCGACGACGAGATCGCGCAGCAGGCGCTGGTGGTTCTGGAAATTGCCCACGATCCACACACCGCCATGGAGAAAGAGCAGGACACCCGGCTTCCCGCTCACCTGATCGGGCTTCATGATGTAGAGCTTCACCTTGCGGCCATCCTGGGTGATGGTCTTTTCGGTGGTCGTGACGCCGGACATGTCCACGGGCGTCTGAGACTGCAGCCCTGTGAGAATATCCTGCGGCTTGGGCTGCGGCAGCTCCCAGAAGGGGCTGCTGTCCTTGTCGATCTCGGCCAGGAACGATCGGATCTGCGGATCGATCCGCGGGTCGGTGGCGGCGTTCGGGCTGGCGGCGGCGATTTGAGACATAAGGCATGCTCCAATGGTCAAAGCGGCGAGTTTGTGAAGACGATTCAAAGGATGCTCCGGCGACTCATGTTGGGTTAGGCCCGATGGCATTGCCCCTCGGGCGGAACGCTGGTTGCGACCCGCCAAGAACTATGACGGGCACGGCGCGAGGTCTGTTCCGCCCTGCTGTCGATTTGCGCGTTCCTGCTGCGCCTTGGCGTTACAAAACCGGAGGGAACGGACCCGAAGGTGCCAGTGAGACCGCGAAGTTCAGCCGCAGACGGCTGACGCGGTCGCGGCTTGCGACGCCGATGCAGGAAGCGGCGCCGGCTCAGACGCGGGCGATGGAGATTGTCGCCCCGTCGGTCTCGCCGATCATTTCTTGATGGCTTGCGACTTCGGCGTCATAGGCCACGACGGAGAAGATGGTCCGCCATCACCCCGACCCGGGCTTCGATCGCTTCGCAGGCGTTCACGATCAGATCTTCCCGCCAACGCCGCCCCACGAGCTGCACCGAGATCGGCAGATCTCCCTGGGGCAGATGGGCCAGCCGCGCGGGCACGCAGCCCGCGGGCAGCCCCATGAAATTCATCGAGTAGGAATAGATCGCGGAACCCAGCACCTCGCGCACGCCCTCGGCGCCCTCGGTATCCCGCAAGGGGCGATAGGTCGGCTGAAGCATGAAAGGGGTCAGGACGAGGGGATACTTGTCGAGAAACAGCGACCATTGCCGCGCGTAATGGCTGCGCTTCGCCATCATCTGAAGCTGCTCGGCCCCTTCGAACGGCGGAAACTGCCGGTAATATTCGTCGAAAATGGCGTTCAGCAGCGCCGACCCATGGGCGCGAACGTCCGGCCCCATCAGCTGCCGCACTTCGCCCATGAGCGCCCGAAAGCCGGTCGACGCCGCCTCGCGCAGCAACGGCGGTTCCACTTCCTCCACCGCGTAACCCGCATCGGTCAGCGCCTGCTTTGCGGTATCGAGAGCCGCCGAAACCTCGGGGTGCAGGTCGAATTCATGAGCTTCCTTGGTGAACGCCACGCGGATCGGGCCGTCGATCGAGGGACCCTCATAGGGCAGCGGGACATGGAACGGGTCGCGCGGATCGGGCGAAATCACGGTCGGCATCGACAGGCGCAGATCGCCAACCGTGCGCGCGATGATGCCCTGCACCGACATCGCCTGCGCCAGCATCCCGCGCTCGGCCTTCTGAGAGGGGTTCCAGGCCGGCACCCGGCCCAGCCCCGGCTTGACCGTGACCGCGCCATTGGCGGCGGCCGGAAACCGCAGGCTGCCGCCGATGTCGTTTCCATGGGCCAAGGCCCCGATGCCCGCCATGACGGCGGCGCCCGCCCCGCCCGAGGAACCGCCGGGCGAGACATGATCGCCCCAGGGGTTGATCGTCCGGCCATGCAGCGGGTTGTCGGTTTCGGCGCGGAACGAGAACTCCGGCGTGTTGGTGCGGCCGATCACAACCGCGCCGGCCCGCTGCAGATTGTCCACGATCGGCGCATCGGCGGCGGCGATCGCATCCTTCAATGCGGGCAGGCCGTTCGTGGTGGCGTGGCCCGCCTGATCGACATTGACCTTGATGGTTACCGGAACGCCGTGCAGCGGCCCCGTCGCCACACCTCTGGCGCGGGCGACGTCCAGGCCGCGGGCACGCTCCATCGCGCTGTCGCCCAGATCCTTCACCACCGCATTCAGGCGCGGATTGACGGCGCGCATCCGATCAACGGCGGCCGCGACGACGGATTCGGCGCTCACCTCGCCCGCGCGGGTCATGCGGGCCAGATCGGCAGCGGCAAGGCGCCAGAGTGGCAGATCGCTCATGCGGGTCTCCTTGGGGTCGTCGTCGGCAGGTCTCGGGGCGAGTATAGGATGTTTGGTTTCGCCCCACGACCCGACATCCCGAATTCGGGCGAAGCCCGTCAGCAGGCGCGGTCCGAGCCGCTCGTCACGGCAGCGGCCCGGTCAGGAACAGCGTCACGCTGATGCCGCCATGCGAGACGGAGCCGGCGGGCGGCGCGAAGGGCAGGCCGGTGGCCGCAGCGAGCGAGGCATCGTTCGTCACCAGCCCCACGCGCCAGCCGGCGAAGCGGGAGCGCAGCGTCTGGCCCAGCGCGTTGTAGAGCGGATAGAGGGCCTTCCTGTCCCCGACGCGCCCGCCATAAGGCGGATTGACGATGACGAGGCCGGGCGGTCCCTCCGGCGCCACCAGATCGCTGATGGCATGCTGTCGGAACTCGGTCGTCTCCGAGACGCCGGCGCGCGCCGCATTCTCGCGGGCCATCCGGATCGCGCCCGCGTCGCGGTCGCTGCCGTGGAAACGGACGGCGGGCCCGCTGCCATCCGATCGGGCACCCGTCCGCTTGCCGTCAGCCTCCTTCAGGCGCCGCCAGGCCGCCGCGTCGAAGGTTGCGAGCTGCTCGAAGGCGAAATGCCGTGACCGGCCGGGCTTGAGGCCGGCCGCGATCTCGGCCGCCTCGATCACGAAGGTGCCCGACCCGCACATCGGATCGACCACGGGCTCGGTGCCGTCATAGCCGCATTGCCGCAGGAAGAGCGCCGCCAGATTCTCCCGCATCGGCGCCTTGGCCACGGCTTCCTTGTGGCCGCGCTTATGCAGGGACTCGCCCGACGTATCGATGCTGATGGTGCAGAGATCGTCCTCGATGCGCACCTTGATGCAGAGCTCGGCCTCGGGCGAGAGCGGCGCGCCGAGCTGATCCTTGATCGCATTCTCGATCCGCTGCGCCGCCGCGCCCTTGTGGTAGATGCGGGAATGCTTGCAAGCCGCCTCGACGCGGAACGGCACATCCTTGCGCAGGAACTCGCCCCAGGCCAGTTTCCGCGCGCGTTTGTCGAGCTGGGCCAGATGGAGGGCGCGGAACTCGGCGATGCGTGCAAAGACGTGGCTGGCGCCGCGAATCTCGAGATTGGCGCGCCAGACCTCGGGCCAGCCGCCCGTCACCGTCACGCCGCCCTTGACCGCCGTCGGCGCCCTGAATCCGGCGGCCCGCGCTTCCGCGCAAAGCGCGGATTCCAGGCCCGGTGCCGTCACCAGGAAAATCTCGAAATCGCTGCCCACAGTCATGCCGTCTACATATCCCGCGGCGACGCGGTTATCGACAGATATCTCGCCGCTGCATCTCTGAGCCGGAACGTCAGCTTTGCGCCAACGGCGGAGATGCTTGGATTGCCGGAGCCGCGATCGAAGGGAGAAATTCATGGGCCGGGCCGGCGGCGATCGCGCTCAAGCCGACCGGCCGCACTGCGACCGCGGAGGCGGCGGTTGACAAGGTCCAGGCGCTTTGGCAGGTGCCACCGAAGACGAGGTACGGGCGATCACTTCCAGTCAGGGGGCCGCGGAGCGTCAGGTCACCTACTTGAAAACCGACCACGCCTTCTTGACGCTCTCCTCCATCGCCTTCCAGGCCTTGTCCGCGCCCTCCCTCAAATGATCCCACGCATGGTCGCCGGCCTTCTGCATTTCCGTCATCTGCTGCTGCAGCGCGTTGCGCCGTTCGCGCACTTCCTTGAGCTGCTTCTCGTAAGCTTCCTTCATGCCGGCAAGAGGCTGCTTCGCCTTGGCCTCCAGTTTCGAAATGTCAGCGTTCCATCGGTCCAGCTGCTCTTTGAGCTTCTTGATGTAGGTATCTCTCGCGGTCATCTGTCTTATCCTTTTTCGATTTTGGCGGCATCCCTCCAGACCTGCGTCACCATGGTGACAGCAGGATGCGCCTCAGCGCGTTTTGCAACAAGCGCTTGACGACGCTGTGGGCAGCGCGGTCGAAGGCGAAATTTGAGCCCCGACCCTTAACGAGATGATCAGAGGGCCGCCAGTCCGGCCGCTGCAGGGGCCATCGCCCCGCCATTCAGATTGTGAAGCGACGGCCTTGGGCTCTGCCCTCTTTGCAGCCCTTTGATCCAGATCCCGGCAGACGCCGGCATTCGCAATCAGGCCGATTGGCTCGGAACCGAGAACCTGGCTTCGAAGCCGCCCGACTGTCCTTTCAACGGCGACGTCAAGGTGAGGTCTCCCCCTGCGCCGGACGCAATTGCCTTTGCAATAGCAAGGCCGAGCCCGGTGCCGTCCGCTGCGGTATGACCGCGCTCGAACGGGCGCGACAGGCGGGCAAGCATATCCGGGGGGACGGGTGGCCCCGCATTGGCGACCGTCAACACGCCATCCCGGGACAGGGCCACGCGCACCGGTTCCTCTCGCGTCCCATGCTTCAGCGCGTTTTCGATCAGGTTTCGTGCCAGGATGGCGAAGGCATCCCGATCGATCTTCGACAGGACCGGCGAGGCGGGAATGCTCACCTCGATCCGGCCGGTCCGCTGGGCGCCTTGCGCCAGTTCCTCCACAACCATTCGAAGGACGGGCGCGATGTCAGCGGCCTGGTCCGTCTGAAGGCGCCCGCCCTCCGCCCTCGCCAATTGCATCAGCTTTTCCGACAAACGCGAAAGCCGCTGCAATGCCGCCTCGATATGCTGCGCCCGAAGCCGGACCGCCGCCTCCGTCGTCTCCGACAGCAGCCTTTGCGTCTGGGCCAACGCGGCCGCGACCGGCGTACGCAACTCATGGGCGGCGTTGGCGGTGAAGCTGCGCTCGGCCTCGAGCGTGCTGCGCAGCCGGCCCAGCAGACGGTTCACGGCCTCGGCGATGGGTTGGATTTCGGACGGCAACCCCCCGGCCGCCACCGGGGCCAGATCCCCGCCACCGCGGGTCTCGATCCCCTTGCGAAAGGCCCGCATTGGCGCCATCGATCGCCGGACCACCCACCAGACACCCAGGAGGCTGAGCGGGACGAGCAGACCCAGCGGCAGGGCGAGCCCAAGGAACGCCTGATTCTCAATCGCCCGACGATGGGCCAGAGGTTCCGCGACTGCGATGGTGATCGTGCCTTGCAGCGCCGCATCGAAGTAGATGCGATGCGTCGGCGTATCGGCAAAGCCCATCCCGGCAAAGGGCGGGAACACGGCATCATCGGCCTCGTGCGAGTGCAGGAGGACGGTGCCCTTGGCATCGCGCACCACGTAAGTGAAATATTCCTCGTGCGGGCGCAGGGTGGCCACGCGTTGGCTTATGCCCTCCTGATCGCGGCCGATGATGTCGAGGGCGGCAAGCGGAAGGATTCGCTGAGCCGTTTCCTCCAGCGCGCTGTCGAAAACCTCATCCAGCTCGTGGCGCAGAATTTGCGCCGTCGCCGCCGTCGCCACGATCCACAGCAGGGCAATGCCCAGCCCCAGCCCGAGGGAAATCCGCCCTTGCAGGCTGCGCGGCGCCCTCATGACGCGGCTCCAAGACGATAGCCCAGGCCCCGGATCGTATCGATGATGCCGCGACCGAGCTTCTTGCGCAGACGGCTGACATGCACCTCGATCGTGTTGCTTTCCACCTCGGCGTCAAAGGCATAGAGCCGCTCTTCCAACTGCGCCTTGGACATGACCTGACCGGGACGCTGCAGGAACGCTTCGAGCAGGACCCATTCGCGCGCGGTCAAATCGACATTCCTCCCGGCGCGCGTGATCGACCTTGCCGCCAGATCGATCTGCAGATCGCCAATCGTCACCAGCGGGTTCGGATTGCCGGAATAGCGCCGCGCCACGGCGTTCAGCCGCGCCGAAAGCTCCGAAAGATTGAACGGCTTGACCATGTAGTCATCCGCGCCCGCATTCAGCCCTTCGATGCGGTCGGATATCTGGTCAAGCGCCGTCAGAATGATCGCCGGCGTGACGTCGCCCCGTGCGCGAAGGTCGCGCAGGAAGCCGATCCCCCGGCCATCCGGCAGCATCAGGTCCAGAAGAACGAGGTCATAGGCCGCGCTGTTGACGTGATCGATCGCGGCGTCCAGCCGGGTCACCCAGTCCACCGAATGACCATCCGCAACGATCTGGTCACGCACGGCGGCGCCCAGAATCGTGTCGTCCTCGATGAGCAGGATCCGCACCGGCAATTTCCCGTCGTTCTTCCTGCACCTTAGTACGGCACCAAGCTGACGGCCACCTGAAGTGGAAAGCCCTGTTGTCTTCAGGTCCCTGTCAGGAGGGGATGTCACAAGACAGGAACCGAAACACCCGAACGGGAGCTAGAGAGAGATGAAAGGGATCGTCCTGAGTGCCGCCATTCTGCTGGGTCCCCTGAGCGCGGGCGCCGCGATGGCGGATGACGATGGCTGCAATGTAGCCATGGCCGACTGGCAGCCGCGCGAAGCGGTCCAGAAGATGGCCGAAGCGCGGGGCTGGACCGTGTTCCGGATCAAGACGGACGACGGGTGCTACGAGATCAAGGGCCGCGACGGGAACGGCCGCGCGATCGAAGCGAAGGTGAACCCCGGATCATTGGCGATCGTCGACACCGAATATGAGGATGAGGACGAAAGCGAGAGTCGCGATGCTGGCCAGAATGCAGCCCCGGCGGGCAGCGTCACGCCACCCGACAACGGTCTTTTCAACAAGGGCTCGGCCCCGACGGTCCAGGTGCAGTGATGGCCGGAGTGCCGCGCCGCCATGCAGGACGTTTCATATCCCGCTGCGGCCAAAGCTGACCGCGACCTGAAGCAGATTTGTCCGGGTCTTCAGCGCCGCGTCAGTCGCCGCCCGCAGTCTCGATCCCATGATGACCCAAGTCCGGAGACATAAAATGAAACCGATTCTCGCCACCCTCGCCCTGACCACGGCGCTCGCCCTGCCCGGCGTGGCTATGGCCCGTCCCGTCACCTTGACCACGACGCTCAACAATTATGGCGGCAACGGCGCCTATCTGGCGCTCTATGTCACCGATGCGGCGGGGGCCTACAAAGGCACGCTGTGGATGGCAGGCGGCAAGTCCAAATACTACAGCCATCTCAGCGACTGGGTCCACGGATCCGGTGGAAATCTCAAAGAGATCAACGGTATCACGGGCGCCAGCGCCGGGGCGGGCCGGTCGCTGAAGGTAACCCTCGACCTGGCGGACGCCCTGTTCGATGCCGGCTATGAACTGCACATCGACGCCGCAGCCGAAGACATGAGCGACAGCCCGTCCGAGGTGGTCGTGCCGCTGACATCCGGCGGCGCCGGCAAGGCCGTGTCCGGCCGCCGCTATATCCGATCCTTCACCTACGACATGTAAGCGCCAGTCGATCGAGGGCGGATCCCATGCTGCGCCAACTGCACAAGTTTCCGGCTCTTCTGGCCGGCCTCCTGGTCAGCGTCCTGGCCCTGAGCGGGATGGTCCTGTCGGTCCTGCCCGCGCTGGACCGGGCCGGAACGGCGGCCGCGCCTGCCGACCAGATCAGCATTGCCCATCTGGCCGGGCGGATCGCGGCGGCCCATCCCGGTGTCGAGCAGATCAGGCGCACGGCATCGGGCAAGATCATCGCATTCTATTTCGAGAATGATCGACCCGCCTCGATCGTGGTCGATCCTGTCAGCGGCCAGACCGTTTCCAACTACGCGCCGTCGGGGTTCGAGCGCTGGATGACCAATCTGCACAGGTCGTTCCTACTGGGCGATGGCGGGAGGTTGGCCGCGGGTGCCGGGGCGCTGACGATGCTGGTGCTCGCCCTGTCGGGCCTGCAGATGACGGCGCGCCGCATGGGCGGCTGGCGTCGGCTGCTCGGTCGCGCGCGCGGCAGCGGCAAGCAGCGCCTGCATGTCGATCTGGGCCGGGTTGCGGTTGCCGGGCTTGTGTTGTCTTCCGTCACAGCGCTCTACCTGTCGCTGGCGACATTCGAAATGATTCCCGACGGGCGGTCGACAGCCCCCGCTTTGCCGGTCGAGGTGAATGGCGGGGAGCCCCTTCCTGTGGACCAGATCGCCGCGCTGCAGGCGATCGACCTCACCCAGTTGCGCCAACTCACCTTTCCCTATCCCGGCGACGCCACCGATGCCTTCGGCATCAAGACCGCCACCGGCGAAGGATTCATCGATCAGGCCACCGGACAAATGCTGGTCTGGCACGACCACGACATCGCCCGTCGGATCTACGAGATCATCTACATGCTGCACACCGGACAGGGGTTGTGGTGGCTCGGCCTGATCCTGGGGTCGTCGGCGCTCAGCGTGCCGATCATGGCCGCGACCGGCACACTCGCCTGGTGGTCGCAACGCCGCGCCCGCCCGCGCATCGCCGCAAACGCCGCCGCACAATCGGCCGATACAGTGATCCTTGTCGGCAGCGAGAACGGCAGCAGCTGGGTCTTCGCCCGGACCTTGCACGACGCGCTGACCGCCGCCGGCCACAAGGTACACGCGGCTCCCATGGACAGCCTGGCGCCGTCCTATCGCGCGGCCAAACGCATGTTTCTGCTGACCGCCACTTATGGCGACGGCGCGGCCCCGGCCACCGCCCGGTCATTCCTGAAGCGGATCGAGGGGATCGCGACGCCGCCCGCCTTTCCCGTCGCGATCCTTGGCTTCGGCGACCGGCAATTCCCGAAATTCTGCCGGTTCGCCCATGACGTCGAGCAGGCGCTGGCCCGAAGGGGCTGGACGTCATTGATGCCGCTGCAGGAGATCGACCGCCAGTCCGCCCAGGAATTCGCCCGCTGGGGGGAGGCCCTGTCCCGGGCCATGGGCGAAGACCTGACGCTGCTGCATACGCCCGTCCGCCCGCATGGCCAGACGCTAGCCCTGGTTTCGCGCCGCGACTATGGCGCCGAGGTGCAGGCGCCCACCAGCATCCTCCGGTTTGCCGTACCGAAGGACAATCCGCTGGCCCGTCTGAGAGGCGCCGCGTGGCCGAGCTTTGCCGCCGGCGATCTGCTGGGCGTCCTGCCGCCGGGCTGTGCCGTGCCGCGCTACTACTCGCTGGCGACATCGAGCGAAGACGGCGTCCTGGAGATCTGCGTGCGCAAGCAGCCGGGCGGGCTCTGCTCGGGCCATCTTCATAGCTTGCAGCTCGGCGATCGCATCGAGGCTTTCCTCCGGCCGAACCCCAACTTCCGGCCCGCCCGCGGACGCCGGCCGGTGATCCTGATCGGGGCCGGCGCGGGTGTCGGGCCGCTGGCAGGTTTCATACGCGCCAACAGCCGGGCCCGTCCGATGCATCTCTATTTCGGCGCACGCAATCCGGAATCGGATTTCCTCTACCAGGACGAGATCGACCGCTGGCTGGAGGACAGGCGGCTGACGAGCCTGAGCACGGCCTTCTCGCGCGGCGCGGACCGCGTCTATGTGCAGGACCGGCTTCGCCAGGATGCGGCCGCCCTGCGCAAAATGGTCGCCGACGGCGCCCAGATCATGGTCTGCGGAGGCCGCGACATGGCCGCCGGTGTCATGGCGGCGCTGGGCGATGTGCTGGCCTCGATCGGCCTCGACACCGCCACTCTCAAGGCCCAAGGGAGGTACGCCGAAGATGTCTACTGATGCGAGGCGCCACGCCCTGAGCGGCGCCACGATGGGCACGCGCTGGTCGGCTCTCGTCTACGCCTTGCCTGGCGCCGACATCGCCGCGCTGGAGGCGGCTTTGGCCGAGGCCGTGGACCGGGTGGACCGCGAGATGTCGACCTGGAACCCGCACAGCGACCTGATGCGCCTCAACGCCGCCCCGAACGATGCCTGGGTGCCGCTGCCCGCCAAATTGATGTTCGTGCTCGCCAAGGGGCTCGCAATCGGGCGCGCCTCGAGCGGGGCGTTCGATATCGGCTTGGGGGAACTGGTGAATGCGTGGGGCTTCGGCCCAGGCGGGAAAGGGCCCGACGCCGCAGCCATTCAATCGCTTTTGCATAAGGAGCGGGCGCCGACGCATGAGGTGCTGGAACTTGACCTGGCCGGGGGGCGGGCGCGCAAACACGCGCCGATGCAACTGGACTTGGCGGGCATCGCCAAGGGCTTTGGCGTGGACGAATTGATGAGAGTGGTTCGGTCTTTCGGCATCGACGATGCGCTCGTCAGCCTCGATGGAGAGTTGAAGGCGCAAGGCGCCAAGCCGGATGGGACGCCGTGGGCGGTAGCGGTGGAAAAGCCGGACTATGGCACACGCAGCCCCTTGGGGGTGGTCACGCTGCAGGATGCGGCAATAGCGACGTCCGGGGACTATCGGCGCTGGATCGATGTCGAGGAAATGCGCCTTTCCCACACCATGGACCGGCTGCGCGGCGGGCCTACGAACAACGCTGTCGCATCCGTTACGGTGATCGCCGACAACTGCATCGAGGCCGACGCATGGGCGACGGCCCTGCTGGTTCTCGGAGAAATCGAAGGGACTGCATTGGCCGGAAAGCAAGACCTGGAGGCACTGTTCGTCCTGCGGCGAAACGGGGCGCTGATCCAGCTTCCTGTCGGCAGCGTTTTCCGCAGCTGTTGACACCGGCCGTTCCCGGCTATCCGACTGCAATCGAGCCGAAGGAGGCGCGCAGGACGTTGTCCTCCGCGGGGACAGGGATGATTTGAGATGCCCGGAGTCGGGCGGCCCGCGCTTCCGCGCAAAGCGCGGATTCCAGGCCCGGTGCCGTCACCAGGAAGATCTCGAAATCGCCGCCCTCGGTCATCCCGTCTACATATCCCGCGACGCCGCTCTGATCGACAGGTTTCTCGCCGCAGCCCCTCTCGATCGGGTTGAAGGGAGGCGGGCCCCTGCGTGTAGAGTGGGCGCCGTCACCCCAGAAGAGTGAAACCAGGGAGTCGCCCATGAAAGCCGCCGTCCTGCGCGAGATCGGCCAACCGCTCACCATCGAGGATGTTGCCGTCTCGCTGCCGCGGGCGCATGAGGTCCTGATCCGGACCGCCGCCGTGGGCGTCTGCCACAGCGATCTCCATTATATCGAGGGGCTCTATGCCTGCCCGAAGCCGACCGTGCTGGGGCATGAATTGGCCGGCATCGTCGAGAAGGTCGGCCCCGAGGTGACCTATGTGAAGCCCGGCAATCACGTCATCACCTGCCTGTCGGTGTTCTGCGGGCATTGCGAGTACTGCACCACGGGCCGGCCCTATAGCTGCCAGAATCCCGAGACCGGGCGCGACGAGGACCAGGAGCCGCGGCTGTCGCAGAAGAGCGGGCCGATGCACCAGTTCTACAGCCTCTCCTCCTTCGCCGAGACCATGCTGGTCCACGAGCATGCGCTGGTGAAGATCCGCAAGGACATGCCGCTCGATCGGGCGGCGCTGATCGGCTGCGCGGTCACGACCGGCTTCGGCGCCGTCACCAACACGGCGCAGATCGAGGTCGGCAGCACGGTCGCGGTCATCGGCTGCGGCGGCGTCGGCCTGTCGGCGATCAACGGCGCCGCGATCGCCGGCGCCGGCCGCATCATCGCGGTCGACATCAAGGGCTCGAAGCTCAATCTGGCCAAGCATTTCGGCGCGACCGACGTGGTCGACGCCAGCCGCACCGATCCGGTCGAGGCGATCCGGGACATGACCCATGGCGGGGTCGAGTATTCCTTCGAGGCGCTCGGCCTCAAGAAGACCTCGGAGCAGGCGTTCCGGATGCTGCGCGCTTCCGGCACGGCGACGATCATCGGCATGGTGCCCGAGGGTCAGATGATCGAGGTCAGCGGCGCCGACCTGCTCAGCGACAAGAAGCTGCAGGGCTCCAACATGGGGTCGAATCATTTCCGGGTCGACATGCCGCGCTTCGTCGACTTCTATCTCGCCGGCAAGCTCAAACTCGACGACATGATCTCCCGCCGGATCGGTCTCGAGCAGATCAACGAGGCCTTCGCCGAGATGAAGCGTGGCGGGGTCGCGCGCAGCGTGATCATGTTCGATCAGTAAGAGGCGAACGCCCCGTCGAGACCGCTATTTGCGCGTCGCCAGCGCCGCGGTGATTCCCAGGCCGATGAAGGAGGTGCCGGCGAACCAGCGCTGGATGCGCAGGAAGCGGCGGTTGCGGCGCAGGAAGTCGCCGGCGGTCCCGGCGGCCAGTGCGAACATCCCGTCGCTCATGATGCCGAGGCCCATGAAAGTGAGGCCGAGGACGAGGATCTGCCAGTGGAGCGCGCCGCGCTCCGGCCGGACGAACTGCGGCAGGAAGGCGAGGAAGAAGATCGCGGTCTTCGGGTTGAAGAGATTGACCACGAAGCCGTCGCGGAAGACGCGGCGCAGGGGCGCGGCCGGGATCGCGGGTGCGTCGGGATCCGGATCCTTCGCCATGAAGGTGCGAATGCCGATCCAGATCAGATAGGCGGCGCCGAGATATTTGACGATCGCGAAGGCGAGCGCCGACGACACGAGGAGGGCCGAGAGTCCAACCGCCGCCGCGGTGATATGGACGATGGTGCCGAGATGGATGCCGAGCACCGAGACCAGCCCCGCCTTGCGCCCCTGCTCGACCGAGCGCGCGACGATATAAAGCACGGCCGGGCCCGGCGTCAGCAGCAGCAGCACCGAGGCGGCGACGAACAATCCCCACAAGGTCGGATCGGGCATGACGAGACTCCCTCGCTTGGCGGTCCCTCAAGCAAGCCACAGCGGGGCCGCGGAAACAAGGGATCGGCGGCCTCCGGCCGACAAACGGGTGAACCGGAGAAGGGGCCCTCTCTCCCGGCTCCGGCTGAGTTTCAGCTTCGCCTCAACTGAGCCTGCGCAACCCGCTCCTCTCGCTTCGCAGGCGGAGAGGCAAGAAGGGGGGCACGGTTGGCTCGCCTAGTCCCGCGTCACCGCGGTCAGGTTCATCGTCAGCAGCACGCCGGGCTTCGGCAGCTCGCGCACGCCGATGACGGTCCGTGCGGGGCGATGCGCGCCCATCGCCTCGATATAGGCGGCATTCATGCGCTCGAAGTCCGACATCGCCGCGAGGAAGACGTTGATATGCAGGACATGGCCGAGGTCCGAGCCGACCGAGGCCAGCATCACCGCGAAGGATTTGAGGATCTGCGTCGTCTGCGCATGGACATCCGGACCCGCGAGCCGTCCCGTCGCCGGATCGACGCCGGCCGTGCCGCCGATGGTGATGAAGGGGCCGACCTTGGCGATGTGATTGTAGGGCCCGATCGGCGTCGGCGTGCCGGGCGGGGTCGAGGTTTCCACGTTCATCGTCATGATGGCCTCCCTTGCGGTGCGGTTCGCGGCAGCCGCCTCGGCCAGGGCGTGCGCCCGCGCCGCACGCTGACCGTCTCGCAGTGGGCCGACACGCACCGCGAAATAAAGACCGGCACCGCCAACCCAGGCCCGTGGAACACGGACCTGGTGCGTACCTGCGCGATCATGGACAGCCTGTCCGCGCACGACCCCTGCCAGGAAGTCGTGATCATGAAATCCGCCCAGGGCGGCGGCACCGAGGTGTTGCTCAACTGGGTCGGCTACGTGGCCAGCCACGCCCCGGCCGAAATGATGATGGTGCTGCCGACTATCGGCCTGCGCGATCGGTTTGTGAAGCGGCGCCTGCGCACCATGATCCGGGAGACCGCATCGGTGGCCGAGGCCCTGGGCGGCCTGCGCAGCCGCGATGCCGAGGCCTCGATGGGCCTGCTGCGCTTCCCCGGCGGCGGGCTGATCCTGTCCGGCGCCAACGCCGCCAACAGCCTGCGCTCGGACGCCGTGCGCTACGTGGCCTGCGACGAGGTGGACGGTTTCGAGTGGCAGGTCGGCGGCGAAGGCGACCCGCTGGAACTGATCGAAAACCGCCAGCGCACCTACTCGCGTCGCAAGCTGCTGCTGGTCTCCACGCCCACCCAGCGCGGCGGCTCGCGCATCGAGCAGCGCTACCAGCAGACCGACCAGCGCCGCTACCACCTGCCCTGCCCGCACTGCGGCACGCTGCAGGTGATGGGCTGGGCCAACATGCACTGGACCTGCCGCACCGTGGCCGCCGCGCCGGGCGCCGCCGAGCGGCGCGAGGTCGTCGACGCCTGGTACGCGTGCGGCGACTGCGGCGCGCGCTACCCGCGTCGACGACCTCGCGCCGCTCGCGGCGCCCGGCGCGGCGGCCACGGTGCGGCAGGTCCAGTGCATGTTGGCCCAGCCCATCACCTGCAGCGTGCCGCAGTGCGGGCAGGGCAGGTGGTAGCGGCGCTGGTCGGTCTGCTGGTAGCGCTGCTCGATGCGCGAGCCGCCGCGCTGGGTGGGCGTGGAGACCAGCGGCAGCTTGCGACGCGAGTAGGTGCGCTGGCGGTTTTCGATCAGTTCCAGCGGGTCGCCTTCGCCGCCGACCTGCCACTCGAAACCGTCCACCTCGTCGCAGGCCACGTAGCGCACGGCGTCCGAGCGCAGGCTGTTGGCGGCGTTGGCGCCGGACAGGATCAGCCCGCCGCCGGGGAAGCGCGGCAGGCCCATCGAGGCCTCCGCGTCGCGGCTGCGCAGGCCGCCCAGGGCCTCGGCCACCGATGCGGTCTC